>NZ_JBEOVO010000002.1:0-565293 GCF_040295605.1 Streptomyces sp. NPDC002773 | reverse complement strand
CCACCCCGAAGGGCTTCATCGTTCGACTTGCATGTGTTAAGCACGCCGCCAGCGTTCGTCCTGAGCCAGGATCAAACTCTCCGTGAATGTTTACCCGTAATCGGGTCACACTCGCGTTGAGCGGGACAGTCAGGCCGGAATAAGGCCGACTGTCCACAGCGTCCTCGCTGTGTATGTTGCCTACCCGCCACAAGGGCCGGTAGGACTTTCAAAGGAACCTCGCCATCCGAAGATGGACGGGGTATCAACTAATCTGGCGTTGATTTTTGGCACGCTGTTGAGTTCTCAAGGAACGGACGCTTCCTTTGTACTTACCCTCTCGGGCTTTCCTCCGGGCTTCCCTTCGGTCTTGCGTTTCCGACTCTATCAGATCTTTCCGATCCGATTTCCTCGGTGCTTTCCGGTCCCTTTTGCTTTCGCTCCGGGCCCTTCCGGCGGTTCCGACTCTATCAGATCCTTTTGGCGTCTGATTCCCAGTCAGCGGGGTTTGTCTTTGCGGCTGTTGGGCCGTTCCGACGTCCCGAACTCTAGCGGATTTCCCCGGCGCCTCATAATCGAGACTTTCGAAATGAATTTCGGCATGCCGAAATTCTTCCCGGTGGGGAGATCGTGCTGAGTAGGGGTGCCGCTATCAGCGGCGGAGTGGTTGTCGAAGAACCGTTCCGGCTCTGTGACAACTCGGAGAACACTACGCATCCGGCAGGGGTGTGTCAACCCCCGTCCGGTGGTCTCAGTCGAGGTCCGTCAGGCGGCCGCCGGCGTCCGGCTGGGTGTGCTCCACGCGGCGGAGGAGACGGATGAGGACCTCTCCCAGCAGGCCCTTCTCGTCTCCCGTGAGGTCCTGGAGGAGGTCCTCCTCGAAGTCCGTGGCCATGCGCATCGCCTCCAGCCACTTCGAGCGGCCTTCGTCCGTGAGCTCGACGATCACGCGGACCCGGTTGTTCTCGTCCCGGTCGCGGGTGACCAGGCCCTCGCCGGCCATGCGGTCGATGCGGTGGGTCATCGCCGCCGGGGTGAGGCCCAGACGCTTGGCCAGCTCGCCGGGGCCCAGGCGGTAGGGCTCTCCGGAGAGGACCAGCGTCTTGAGGACCTCCCACTCGGCGTTGCTGATGCCGAGGTCGGCGAGCTGGCGTCCGTACGCCACGTTCATCCGGCGGTTCAGCCGGCCGAGGGCCGAGACGACCTTCTCGACCTGGGGGTCGAGGTCGCGGTACTCGCGCTGGTAGGCGGCGATCTGCTCGTCGAGGCTCGGCTCCTGGGGAGCGTGCGGGCCGGATCGCTCGGGGTTGTCGGACATGCGGGCGAGTATCCCACGCATCTCGTTCGCGTTGAAGTCCTTCAGTGTGTACTGTTAAGCCGTTAACTTTAGCGTTGAAGTCTTCAGGGTTCAGGGGTACACCTCTGAACCCGCGATCGAAGTGGGTGAGTGTGACCGAGGCGAGGGGCGCAGCGATGCGCCGTATTCAGGCAGGCAGCGCGCTGAGCGCGTTCGGACTCGGCTTCACCGTGCCGTACCTCTATGTGTACGTGGCGCAGGTGCGGGATCTGGGCGCGGCCACGGCGGGCATCGTCCTGGCCGTCTTCGCCATGGCCGCGCTCGTGGTGCTGCCCTTCAGCGGGCGGGCCATCGACCGGCGGGGGCCCGTGCCGGTCCTCCTCGTGGCCTCGGTCGTCGCGGCTGTGGGTGCGGTGGGCATGGGCTTCGCCTTCAGCGTGCCCACGGCTGTGGGGGCGGCGGCGCTGCTCGGTGCAGGTACGGCCGTGCTCCAGCCGGCCCTCGCCACGATGATCGTCTGGTGTTCGACGCGCGTCGGCCGCACCCGGGCCTTCGCCACGCAGTTCTTCCTGCAGAACCTGGGTCTCGGTGTCGGTGGTCTGATCGGCGGTCTGCTGGTCGACACGAGCCGTCCGGGCAGCTTCATCCTGCTGTTCTCGATCGAGGCGGCGATGTTCCTCGTCCTCGCGGGGATCGTCGGGACCGTGCGGATGCCCGGGTCGCCCGCGCTCCAGGATGCCCGTCCCTCCGAGGGCGGGAAGGGCGGCGGTGTCCGTGCGCTGCTCGGGCACAAGGCGATGGTGCAGCTGTGTGTCCTCGGCTTCGTCCTCTTCTTCGCCTGCTACGGACAGTTCGAGTCGGGTCTCGCCGCGTACGGCACCGAGGCCGCCGGGATCCAGCCGTCGACGCTGGGTATGGCGCTCGCCGCCAACACGGCGGTGATCGTCGCCGCCCAGTTCCTGGTGCTGAGGTTCGTCGAGCGTCGCAAGCGGACCCGGGTGATCGCGGCCGTGGGTCTGATCTGGACGGTGGCCTGGCTCATCGCCGGGTACGCGGGCCTCGGGCACGGCAGCCAGGTGATGGCGACGGCGGCCTTCGTCTCGACGTACGCGCTGTTCGGGCTCGGTGAGGCGATGCTGTCGCCGACCGTGGCGCCGCTGGTGGCCGATCTGGCGCCGGAGTCGCGGGTCGGGCAGTACAACTCGGCCTTCGCGCTGGTCAAGCAGTTGGCGCTGGCCGTCGGGCCGGCCGTGGGCGGGCCGATGGGGGCCGCGCTGCACGGTCCGTACATCGTGACCTTCGTGCTGTTCTCGCTCGGCATCACGTTCCTCGCCGTACGGCTCGGCCGGCAGCTCACCCCGGAGCAGAACCAGCCGTCGCTCGCCGTGAAGCCCTCGCGGGTCGTGGCGCAGCACATGCCGGAGAAGGAGACCGCCGCCGCCTAGCCGGGCCCTAGTCCCGCAGGGCGAACTCGCACCAGACCGCTTTGCCGCCGCCCGGCGTGCGGCGGCTCCCCCAGGACGAGGCGATCGTCGCGATGATCGAGATACCGCGACCCGCCTCGTCCTCGGTTTCCGCCCTGCGGCGGCGCGGGAGGTGGTCGTCCCCGTCCGTGACCTCGATGATCAGTCGGCGGTCGGTACGGCGCAGCCGCAGCCGCATCGGCGGGGTGCCGTGCTGGAGCGAGTTCGCCACGAGTTCGCTGGTGGCGAGGACGCCCAGGTCCCGCAGTTCGACCGGGAACCGCCAGGACGACAGGACGCCCGTGGCGAAGGCACGCGCGCGTGGGGCGGCTTCGACGCCGCCGAGGAGTTCCAGGGCGGCGTTGTGGAAGAGCTCCGCGTCCGCTCCCTCGCGGGACGGGTGCTGGACGACGAGGACGGCGACGTCGTCGTCGTGCTCGGCGGTGACCCCGAGGGAGCGCAGCAGCCGGTCGCAGACCACCTGCGGGGTGCCGCTGGCGCCGGAGAGGGCGCGGGTGAGAGCGGCGACGCCCTCGTCGATGTCCTCGCGGCGGCGCTCGACCAGGCCGTCGGTGTAGAGGACGGCTGTGGAGCCGGGCGGCAGGGCGATGGAGCCGGAGGCGTGGAGCCAGCCGCCGGTGCCGAGCGGCGGTCCGGTCGGGTCCTCTGCGCACCGGACGGTGCCGTCCTCGTCCCGTACGAGGATCGGGAGGTGGCCCGCGGAGGCGTAGACCAGCTTGCCCTCGTTGGGGTCGTGGATCGCGTACACGCAGGTCGCGATCTGGCTGGCGTCGATCTCGGCGGCGAGGCCGTCGAGGAGCTGGAGCACCTCGTGCGGGGGCAGGTCCAGGCGCGCGTAGGCCCGGACGGCGGTGCGGAGCTGGCCCATGACGGCGGCGGCGCGCACGCCCCGGCCCATCACGTCGCCGATGACGAGCGCGGTGCGGCCGGCGCCGAGGGTGATCACGTCGTACCAGTCGCCGCCGACGGCCGCGTCGGTGCCGCCGGGCTGGTAGGTGGCGGCGATCCGCAGGTCGTCGGGCTGTTCGAGGTCCTGCGGGAGCAGGGAGCGCTGGAGGGTGACGGCGGTCTCGCGGTGGCGGCGCTCGGAGGCCCGCAGCCGCTCGGCGGCCTCGGCGTGGTCGGTGACGTCCGTGGCGTGGACGAGGACTCCGCCGCCGTCCGGGTGGGGGCTGTCCACGGGCAGGCACGTCACCGTGTACGAGCCGCCGTCCTTGGTGCGGCGTGACTTGACCGTGCGCGGCTTGCCGCTGCGCAGCACCTGGTCGATGAGGGGCAGCAGGCCGAGTTCCTCGGCCTCCGGGCAGGAATCGGCGAGGGTGGCACCCGCGGGGCGGGGCCCGAAGGCGGCGGCATAGGCGTCGTTGACGTACGCGATGCGGTGCTCCGGGCCGTACACGAGCGCGACCAGGCCGGGGAGACGGCCGAGGAGCTCCCGTGCGGAGAAGTCCTCGAGGGCGGGGACGTCGGCGGTCTCGGACGGGTCGGCGGCGCCTGGCGCCTCGGCGGCGCCGGTCGCGTCGGTCGCGTCGGCAGCGTTGGTGATGAGCTGCCCCAGCTGCCGCGCGTACTCACCGCGGGCGGCGGGCACGGAGCCTTCGGTCCCCCGCGCCGCGCGGCGCTGTGTGCCGGGGAGCCGGGCGCTCCAACGGGTGAAGTTCACGGATCTGTATGCCTCGTGGTGTCGGTGCCGTGCAGAGTCACGCTGTGCAGGTGTGAGCCCACCTATGGTCACACGTCCAGTGTGGACGAGTGCACTGACAGTGATGTCAGGACGACGGCTTGTCGCCGGGGGCCGGTGGGGGTGCGGCGGCGAGTTCGAATTCGGCGCGGGGGTGTTCCAGGGACCCGAGGGAGACGATCTCCCGTTTGAACAGGCCGGACAGGGTCCACTCGGCGAGGACCCGGGCCTTGCGGTTGAAGGTGGGCACCCGGCTGAGGTGGTAGGCGCGGTGCATGAACCAGGCCGGGTATCCCTTGAGTTTCCGTCCGTAGACGTGGGCGACGCCCTTGTGGAGGCCGAGGGAGGCGACGGAACCGGCGTACGCGTGCGCGTACTCCTTGAGCGGCTGCCCGCGCAGGGAGGCCGCGATGTTCTCGGCGAGGACCTTGGCCTGGCGGACCGCGTGCTGCGCGTTGGGCGCGCACTCCCTGCCGGGCTCCTCCGCGGTGACGTCGGGGACGGCGGCCGCGTCACCCGCGGCCCAGGCGTGGGCGACGCCCTCGACGGCGAGCTGGGCCGTGCAGCGGAGCCGCCCGCGCTCGTTCAGCGGCAGGTCGGTCTCGGCGAGGACGGGCGCCGGTTTCACGCCGGCGGTCCAGACGACGGTCCGGGTGGGCAGCCGGGTGCCGTCGCTGAGGACGGCGACCCGGTCCTCGCAGGAATCGAGGCGGGTCTCCAGGCGTACGTCGACGTTCCGGGCGCGGAGCTCGCGGATCGCGTACCGGCCCATCTCCGCGCCCACCTCGGGCAGGATCCGGTCCGAGGCCTCGACGAGGACCCATCTCAGGTCCTCCGGCTTGACGTTGTGGTAGTACCGCGCCGTGTAGCGGGCCATGTCCTCCAGCTCGGCGAGCGCCTCCACGCCCGCGTACCCGCCGCCGACGAACACGAAGGTCAGGGCCGCGTCGCGGAGCCCCGGGTCCCGGGTCGAGGAGGCGATGTCCATCTGCTCGATGACGTGGTTGCGCAGCCCGATGGCCTCTTCGACGGTCTTGAAGCCGATGCCGTGGTCGAGGAGGCCGGAGACCGGGAGGGTGCGGGAGACGGAGCCGGGCGCGATGACCAGCTCGTCGTAGGTGAGGTCGACGGCGCCGGTGCCCTCCTCCGCGGTGGCGAGGGTCGCGAGGGACGCGGTCCGCGCGGCGTGGTCGACGGACTGGACCTCGCCGATGACGATCCGGCAGCGGTCAAGGACCCTGCGCAGCGGTACGACGACATGGCGCGGGGAGATCGAGCCGGCCGCGGCCTCGGGCAGGAACGGCTGGTACGTCATGTACGGCTCGGGGGTGACCACGACGATCTCGGCGGCGCCGGCTCTCAGCTCGGCCCTGAGCTGCCGCTGGAGGCGCAGCGCGGTGTACATGCCGACGTAGCCACCGCCGACGACGAGAATGCGCGCAGGTTCGGTCACTGTCCCATGACGCACTCCCGTCCGTGGTTTGTCCACAGCCCCGACAAATTGTGTGACCGGAAGGGTACGGAGGCGCGGGGTGGCGCGCGAGTCGGGTGCGGGCGAAACGGCGCAGGTCAGGGCGGGCGGGACGGGTCCGGCGGTGGTCCGGAATCGGGAGTGTTCCGGTCCTTGCTCCGATCGGGGGGCGCACCGTACGGAACTGCCCCTTCTGAATTGACCCGGACTCAACTATGTTCGTAGTTCGTCGGGGTGGCGGAGGAGAGCGCGTGGACCGAAGCGCTCACCGGCCGGAAGCCCCGTGTCAGGGCGGGGAGTCTCCGGGGGGAGACATCATGAGCGGGGGAACGCTTATGCAGATTCAGGATTCACGATGGCAGACGGGCGCCGGGACGGCGACCGTGGACGACGGCCTCCGAGCGGGCGTCGCCGGCTCCGAGCGCAACGGCGCACCGGCGGCGGTCGGCGGCAGGTCCGCGCCGCTGCGGGTGGACGCCCAGCGCAATCTGGAGCACGTCCTGCGCGCCGCGCGCGAGGTGTTCGGCGAGCTCGGCTACGGCGCTCCGATGGAGGACGTGGCACGCCGCGCCCGGGTCGGCGTCGGCACGGTCTACCGGCGCTTCCCGAGCAAGGACGTCCTTGTGCGGCGCATAGCCGAGGAGGAGACCTCCCGGCTGACCGAGCAGGCGCGGGCCGCGCTCGGCCAGGAGGAGGAGCCGTGGTCGGCGCTCTCCCGGTTCCTGCGGACCTCGGTGGCCTCGGGCGCGGGGCGGCTGCTCCCGCCGCAGGTGCTGCGGGTGCGCGTGGACGACGCCGCGGTGCCGTCCTTCGGTGACGACACGGAGGACACGGAAACGGCCCGGGTGCCGTACCAGCGGGGTGTCACCGAGCCGACGGACGCGCGGGTGGTCTCGCCTCGGCCCGTACCGGCCGAGGAGCGGGACGACGCGGGCGCCGCGGAGCTTCTCGAGGTGGTCGGCCGACTCGTCGACCGGGCGCGTGAGGCGGGTGAGCTGCGGAGGGACGTGACCGTGGCGGACGTCCTCCTCGTCATCGCCACCGCCGCCCCGGCCCTGCCGGACGCGGTGCAGCAGGCGGCGGCGTCGACCCGGCTCCTCGACATCCTTCTCGAGGGGCTGCGGTCCCGGTAGCGGTCTCTGTAGCTCTCCGGGGTTTCCGGCGGTGACGTTTTCGTGGTCCGGGCGGACCAGCGAGCATGACACGAACGTGTGAGCGGTTACGCCCGGATACACGAAGTCGCCCCGGACGAGTGGTAAGTGGACGAGGCGCTTCGGCGCGCCCGCGCTCTGTGGCAGGCTTGGCCGGTGTTCAGGTCTGAGCATGCGTACGGGGGCTTCCGCGATGAGCGGTGACGGTCGGGACGAACCGCTGGACTACGGCGGTGCCGCCGAGACCGGGGGACTGCCCTCCGGGCAGGTGCCGAGTCAAGGTGGACCGGAAGGCTTCTCCGGCAGCCCGGACACGGCGGCCGAACTGTTGGACGCGAGCGTGCCGCCGCAGCGCGAGGGCAAGGTGTCCGGGTGGCGGACGGGCGCCGTGGCGGGTGGCGCGGGAGCGCCCCCGGGGGTCTTCGCCGATGCCGACGCGCGGGATCACGAGCACGCGCACCAGCACGAGCACGAGCACGACACCGTGCTCCCGCCGCCCGTCGAGCTGCCGCCCTCCGACTCCGAGCTCGTCCAGCTCATGCGGGACGGCGACGACTCCGCGTACGAGGAACTGTTCCGCCGCCACTCCGACGCCGTGCGCCGGTACGCCAGGACCTGCTGCCGGGACGCGCACACCGCCGACGACCTGACCGCCGAGGTCTTCGCCCGCACCCTCCAGGCGGTGCGGGGCGGGGCCGGGCCCGAACAGGCCGTACGCGCCTATCTCATGACCACCGTCCGGCGGGTCGCGGCGAACTGGGCCAGGACGCAGAAGCGGGAACACCTCGTCGAGGACTTCGCCCTGTTCGCGGCGGACGCCGCCCGCTCCTCCGAGTTCTCCGACCAGGACACGCTCGAACTGGGCGCGGACGTGCGGGCCATGCACGAGGCCGAGCAGTCGCTCGCCATGCAGGCCTTCCGTTCGCTGCCCGAGCGCTGGCAGGCCGTCCTCTGGCACACCACCGTCGAGGAGGAGTCGCCGAGCGAGGTCGCGCCGCTCTTCGGGCTCACCGCCAACGCCACGGCCGTCCTCGCCAGCCGCGCCCGCGAGGGACTCAAGCAGGCCTACCTCCAGGCGCACGTCAGCCAGTCCCTGACGGCCGGCGGCGACTGCGCGCGGTACGCGGACCGGCTCGGCGCCTACGCGCGCGGTGGCCTGCGGATGCGCGCCGAACGCGGACTGCGCAAGCACCTCGACGAGTGCGCCAAGTGCCGGCTCGCCGCCGGTGAGCTGGCCCATGTCAACGCCGGGATCCCCGCGCTGCTGCCGATCGCCGTCATCGGCTGGTTCGCCGCCGGGTACTCGCTCAAGGCGGCCGGTGTCGTCGCGGGAGGCGCCGTCGGCGCGGCCGGTGCGGGCGCCGCGGCCGCCGCCTCCGGGTCCTCGGGAGGCGCGGCCTCCGGAGGCGCCGCCGCCGAAGGGCTCGGCGCGCCCGCGAAGGCCGGTATCGCGGCGGCCATGGCCGTCGCCGCGGCCGCAGGGCTCGTCTGGGCCATGGCCGGGGACCCGCAGCCCGTGGCCGCGCCCAAGCCGAAGCAGCCGGTCGTCACCCCCGTCCTACCGGCGGAGCCCGCGCCCCCGCCGAAGCCGACGCCACCGCCGGAGCCCGTACCGCCGCCGCCCGTGACGTCCGAGCCGCCGGTGCCGACCCCCACGCCGAGCCCGCCGAAGCCCTCGCCGACCCCGAGTCCCGAGAAGCCGTCGCCGAAGCCGCCGCCGCCGAAGCCCACCCCCACGCCGACACCCACCCCCACTCCCCCGCCGACGCCGACGCCGAGCCCCGAGAAGCCGTCGCCGAAGCCGAAGCCGCCGCCCCCGCCGCCGTCGGTCTACCAGGTCAACGAACTGGATTACGGCATCTTCGGCGACGGCACCAAGCCCGAGGTCGCGCTCTCCGGCAGCAGCTGGATGTGGCCGCGCGAAGGCCTCTCCATCGCCGACACCCCGTACGCGCACGGGGTGAGCGTCCAAGCACCTTCGTCGCTGATCATCGACCTCAACCGGCAGTGCACGCGTTACGACGCGGTCGTCGGCGTCGACGACCTGAGCGCCCCGCTCGGCGTCGGCGGTGTCCGCTTCTCCGTGTACGGGGACGAGGAGCGGCTCTGGCGGTCCGACGTGGTCCGGCCGGGCGACCCGCCGGTCCCGGTCCGGGTCGACATCACCGGCCGCGGCACGCTCCGGCTCGTGGTGGAGGAGCACACGCCGTTCGGGCGCGCCCTCGTCGCCGACTGGGCCGAGTCCCGGATCAGCTGCTCCTGACGCCCTCCCGGGCGGTGGCGGTCACGGTCTCCGCGAGGGCCAGGACCTCGTCGACGCCGAGGCCCGTGCCCGCCGCGCGGGCGGCGGCGAGACCCGCCGGGCCGAGCGCGGCCAGCGCCCGGGCCGTCACCTCCTCGATCTCCTGGAGCCCCGGGACCGAGCGTGGCGTCTCGTCGAGCCAGCCGTCGACGGCGGCCAGGACCATGACGGCGCGGTACGGCTCGGCCGCGTCCACCAGGGTCACGGCGAGCCCCTCCGCGAGGCCGACGGCGACGAACTCCGCGCACTGCGCGTCCCGTGCGTTCCGCAGCGCCTCGGCGGCCGTGGCCACGGCGGCGGCGCCCCGGCCCTCCCGGGCCTCCACCCGGGCGAGGAGCCCGAGCATCACCGCCGCGAAGTGCGGCGGGGGCGCGCCGGTCGCGACCGTCCGTCCCGCCTCGTCCACCTGGGCGCGCGCCTCCGCGGCGTCGCCGCGGTGGAGGGCGAGGGCGGCCCGCAGGAAACGCACGTACACACTGCCGTCGCGCACATGGTGGCGCTCGGCCTCGCGGGCGGCCTCGTCGAGGCCGTCCTCGGCGGCGGCCGTGTCGCCCTTGCGGTAGGCGAGTTCGGCCAGGCGGGCCAGGAGGAACGGGGACTCGGCGTGCGCGCCGACCTCGCGGGCCAGGCGGAGGGCCTCCACGTACGCCTCGCCGGCCTCCTCGTGGCGGCCGCGTGCCATATGGGCCTCGCCCGCCGCGCTCTCGATCTGGGCCCCCATCCAGCGGTCGCCGACGCGCCGGGCGAGGACCCGGAGTTCCGCCAGGTCCTCGTCGACACCGGGCATGCCGCCGGGCATGTCGACGACCATGTGCGTACGGAACATGAGGCTGACGCCGACCTCCCAGTCGCCGCCGTGGCGGCGGCAGTTGGCGACGGCCACGTCGAGGAGCCGCCGTATCGCGACCGGTTCCTCGGTGAGGTACGCGGTGAACGGCCACAGCAGCCCCGGGAAGCGGGCGCCCTCGGGGCCCGGCCGGTCGCCGAACGCGGCCCGGACGCGCCGCACGAGCACGATCCTCTCCGGCTCCTGGTAGTCGCCCATGGTGTGGCTCTCGACCGCCAGGAAGAAGTGCAGCATGCGCAGGTGCATGCGCGGCCAGTACCGGGGGTCGGCGGGGTCGTCGGGGTCCTCGCCCAGCGCGACCGCCCGATCGACCCAGTTCAGACCCTCGGGGCGGTAGTTGCGCAGCCACCAGAACCAGCCCATGGCGAAGACGAGGCGGTGGGCGGCGGCCTCGTCGGGGGAGGTGACGAGCGTGCGGTGGAGGGCGGCGCGGATGTTGTCGAGGTCGCGTTCGATCCGGTCGATCCACGGAAGCTGCTCGCCCGAGCGGAGCCGGGGCTCCGCTGCCTCCGCGAGGGCCGTGAAGTGGGCGGTGTGGCCGGCCTCGGCGTCGGCGAGGAGGGTCGGGGTCTCGGCGGCGCGCTCGGCCGCGTACTCGTGGATGGTCTCCAGGAGCCGGTAGCGCATCTCGCCGCCGTCGGTGGGGGTGGCGACGACGAGGGACTTGTCGACGAGGGCGCCGAGGGAGTCGGCGGCGCGCGGGGAGAGGGCCTCCGCCGCGGCGAGGTCCCAGCCGCCGGCGAAGACCGAGACCTGGCGGAGCAGGGTGCGTTCGTCCGGGTCGAGCAGGTCCCAGGACCAGTCGACGACCGCGCGGAGGGTCTGCTGGCGGGGCAGGACGGTGCGGGCGCCGGAGGTGAGGAGCCGGAAACGGTCGTCGAGGCGGTCGGCGATCTGGCGCGGGGTGAGCAGCCGCAGCCGGGCCGCGGCCAGTTCGATGGCGAGCGGCAGGCCGTCGAGCCGGCGGCAGATCTCGTCGACGGCCTCGCCGCCGTCCCGCGCGAGGTCGAAGGCGGGGCGTACGGCACGGGCGCGCTCGGCGAAGAGACGGTGGGCCGGGTCGGGCGGGAGGGGCTCCACGGGGCGGACCGCCTCGCCGGGGACGCCGAGGGGTTCGCGGCTCGTGGCGAGGACGCGGAGCTGCGGGCAGTGGGTGAGGAGGGTCTCGGCGAGGGCGGCGGCCGCGTCGATCACGTGCTCGCAGTTGTCGAGGACGAGGAGGAGGGGGCGGCGGGCCAGGTACTCGACGAGGTGGGCGGTGGGGTCGTCCTGGAGGGGTACGCCCTCGCGGGTGAGCAGGTTGATCTCGCGGAGCCGGAGCGCGGAGAGGACGGCGCCGGGGAGCGCTTCGGGGTCGTCGAGCGGGGCCAGTTCGACGATCCAGGCGGCCGGCCCTTCGACCGCCCGGAGCGCGGCCTCCTCGGCGAGCCGCGTCTTGCCGGATCCGCCGGGTCCGGTGAGCGTGACGAGCCGGGAGCGGGCCAGGTCGGCGTGGAGCGCGGCGAGTTCGGGCTCACGGCCGACGAAGGAGGTGAGGCGGGGGCGGATGTTGCCGGGGGCGGGGGGCTTGGACGCGGGTGCGGCCGGTTCCGCCGGTCCGTCGTCGCGGGGGCCGGAGCCCGTACGGGGTCCCCGGGCGGGTCGGGGCGGCGGGGCGGCGAGGAGTTCCCGGTGGAGGGCGGTGAGTTCGGGGCCCGGGTCCGCGCCGAGGGCGTCCGCGAGGGTGCGGCGGGCCGACTCGTAGGCGGCGAGGGCGTCGGCGTGGCGGCCCTCGGCCCGCAGGGCGCGGATGAGATGGGCGCGGAAGGCCTCGTCGTACGGGTACGTGGTGGTGAGCTCGGTCAGCTCCGGTACGAGTCCCTCGGTGGCGCCCCGGCGCAGATCGGCCTCGACGCGCCGGCGGAGCGCCGCGAGCCGCTGGGCCTCGGGCCGGACGCCGGCCGGGTCGGGCAGGTCGGCGAGGGCGGGGCCGCGGAAGAGGGCGAGGGCGTGGCGGAGGAGGGCGGCGGCGGTGTCGGGGTCGCCGGCGTCCAGGCGGGCGACCGCGTCCCTGACGTGGCGCTCGAAGACGTACAGGTCGATGTCGTCGGGGTCTGCGACGAGCCGGTAGCCGGGGCCCGGGGTGGAGGCGACGGCCTCCCTGCCGAGGATCCGGCGGAGGCGGCCGACCAGGGCCTGGAGGGCGGCGGGCGCGTCCTGCGGCGGGTCGTCCCCGTACACGTCGTCGGCGAGTTCGGCGGCGGAGGCCGGCCGTCCGCCGCGCAGCGCGAGCGCGGTGAGGAGCGCGCGGAGCCGGGCGCCGCCGAGGGGGAGGCGGGTGCCGCGGGGGTCGAGGGCCTCGGTGGTGCCGAGGATGAGATACCGCACCGGGTCATTGTGTCCGGTGGGTGGCGCGTACGCCTCGGGGTTTACCCGGGTGCGGCCTCGGGGTCGGGCCCTCGGAACGCGGAGGTGTCGAGCTCGAAGCCGAGGGGGTGGGGAAGCGCGACGGTTGTCCCCAGCTTGTGGATGGACTTGCGGCCGTAGTCGCCACCGGAGATCCCGGAACGGACGGCGGCCTCGCCGTCACGCCGGCAAGGACCTCGACGCCGGGATCAAGGGGCCCTGGACCGCTCGGTGGGCGCGGGGTTCCGTCGTGTTGGTCCAGCAGGAGCCTCGGCGGGACAGGAGGCGGCGGAGCCAGAGCTCGGTGGAGACCAGGTCGGCCAGGCCGTCCAGGGGGACCGGTTCGCCGTCGGCCGCCGCGCGGAGGGCCTTGCGGACGACGCGGGCCTCGATCAGGCCGGCGTCGGCGAGGAGCGGGGCGTCGAAGAGGGCGAGGAGCTGGGGCAGCGCCGCACGCAGGCCCGCGCGCGTGGCGGCCGACGGGACCGCCGGGTGCGGGGCGCCCCAGCCCGGCGGGAGGTCGTGGACGCCCGCGCCGGAGAGGACCGTGCGCAGGACGCCCGCGCGTGCGTCCGGCTGGACCCGGAGCGATTCCGGGAGGGCCCGGCAGGCCCGTACCACCTGGTTGTCGAGGAAGGGGGCGTGCAGGCGCTGGCCGCGGATCTCGGCGGCCTGTTCGAGCACCCGGTGGTCGGCCGCGGCGCGCACGAGCGCCGCACGCGCGCGTGCCTCGCCCGGACGCTGGACGGACGTCGGCAGGGTCGCCGCCCGGTTCAGGCGAACCGATACTTCAGCCAGCGCCTCCCCCGTCAGCCACCGTGCCGCCGGCCCCGGCCGCGACCAGGTGAGGGCGGACAGGGACGCCTCCAGGGGGCCGAAGCCGTCCGGCGCCGTGCGGTTCGCCTCCAGGACCCGCTGGGCCGCTGCCTCCAGACCCGTCCGGTACGGGGTACGCGCCAGCTTCCGCGCCGCCCGGTACACGGTCAGCGGCACGAGCAACGAACCCGCTGACGGCCCCGACGCCTTGGCCAGCGCCGTCACGGGACGCACCAGGGAGCGGCGCCTGCGGTCCATCAGGAGGTCGGCCAGGCGCGCCGGGTGCGCGTCCAGGACCTGCTTGGCGCCCATGCCGGTGAAGTGGTCGGCGCTGCCGCCCGCGAGCCGTCTCCGGTGCCGCTCGGCCGTGACGAGCGCGGGCCCCGGCTCGTCGGTGAGCGGCCCGTCGAGGGCGGCGTACGGGAGTGCCTCCTCGCCCCCCGCGACGACCACGTGGTGCAGGCGCGGGTCGGCCGCTATCTCCCCGGCCCGCTTCAGCTCGTCCGCACGGCTCGAACCGGTCCGCGTCACCAGGTCGTTGAAGGTGACCGCGAGCAGCCGCTCCCCCGCGCCCGTGCCGTGGCCGATGATCGTGCCCGGCACCCCCGGGAGCCCCGCCGCGAGCAGCGCGAGCGTGCCGGAGGCGCTGCCGCCGGACAGATCGGCGCCGATGCCGGGCGCCGGACCCGCTCCCCGGGCGGCCCGCCGGTCGGCGGGCCCCATGCCGGGGACGGGGCCCGGGTCGGGAAGCGCGGCCTCCGGCGCGTGCCGGGGGGCGGTGAGCCGGGCGCGTACGGCCTCGACCAGGGCGTCCCTTACCCCTTCGACGGCCTGCCGGGGGTCCGTCTGGGCCGCCGCGACCGCGAGCGAGGCGACCTGTTCGTACCCGGTGATCTCGCGTGCGCCCTCCCGCAGGATCAGCGCGTGGCCGGGCGGCACCCGTCGGACCCCCTCGTACGGGGTGGAGTCCCGCAGCGCCTCGGGGGTCTCGGGGCAGGCGAGCAGCGCGGCCAGGTGGCCGATGTCGAGCTGGGCCTCGACGAGGTCGGCGAGCGGCAGGGCCGCGGTGGCGAACGCGGTGCCGCCCTGCCACGGGGTGTGGAACACGGGGCGGGCGCCCGCGAGATCGCCCGTGACGGTGAGGCGGCGACCGGCCTTGACGACCGCCGTGTAGCTGCCGGGCCAGGCCGTGAGGTGCCGCAACGCGCCCCCGCGCGCGGTGAGCAGGCCGATCCGGAGCTCCTCGTCGCTCGCGGCGCAACAGCCGAGCACGGCGAGGCGGGTGTGGTCGTCGAGGACCACCACCCGCACCTCGTCCGGACGCCAGTCGCCGACCGCCCACAGCGGATCGGGGTCGCCCCACAGGAGTTGTGCGCCCACCGGTTGCACCGTGCGCCCCTCGGTGGCGGAGGGGGAGGGAGCGGAACCGCCGTAGCCGGTTCCGTAGCCGCTGTCGTGGCCGGCGTCGTACGAGCCGTGCGCGCTGCTCCCAGCCCCGTACGAGCGCCCGGCCGTCGTGGCGAAGCTCGCGGCGACACTGCTCCAGCCCACCAGCCATCGCATCGGCGCCTCCACGTCCGTTTCGGTGGGAGACATGCTGCCACGACAACGGCGCACGGGGCGGGGTCCGGGTGCACGCGTACGAAAGCCGAATGCGCCCCTGGCATGGGCCAGTTGACCACCGGCGTCATTCGGCCAAATATCGACCCTCCCCGGCGGGGGTGGAAGGCGTCCGGGCATCCGCCCGCGCACAGCCGTTCCCACCGGTCACCGGCAGCCCGGGAGGCGCTCCCGCCTCCCGGTGCCGTCCGCCGCCCGCGGGGAGCGGGGCGGCGGTATCCCCCAGCCCACTGGTCCGGGACACCCTTCCCGGCCGAGTGGGCCGACCCACGCGTTCCCCATGGAAGCGCTCCCCCGGCGGCCCGGAGAGAGCGCACGGCCGGGCGCACGGCCACACGGCAGGAGCACGATCCGGCCCACCGGCCCGACCCATCGGTCTTTCACACAACAATCTCGCCATACGGAACTCCGCCCCTTAACGGTAGGGATGCGGCGAACTACGCTGTGTTTACGAATGCCGCACGCCTATGCCCGGCGTCGTGGCGGCCGTCTGTGTTGTCGAGGGGTGGCGTCATGTCCAGGGAGCAACGCGGGCCGAACGAAAAGCTCGGCACGGTTCTCGCCCTCGCGGGAATCAGCAACGCCGGGCTCGCCCGGCGGGTCAACGACCTCGGAGCGCAGCGGGGCCTGACGCTTCGGTACGACAAGACCTCGGTCGCCCGGTGGGTGGCCAAGGGCATGGTGCCGCAGGGGGCGGCGCCGCACCTGATCGCCGCCGCGATCGGGCAGAAGCTCGGCCGGCCCGTGCCGCTGCACGAGATCGGACTCGCCGACGCCGACCCGGCACCCGAGGTGGGGCTCGCCTTCCCGCGCGACGTGGGCGAGGCGGTGCGCTCGGCCACCGATCTGTACCGGCTCGACCTCGCCGGCCGGAGGGCCGGCGGTGGCGGGATCTGGCAGTCGCTCGCCGGGTCCTTCGCGGTGAGCGCGTACGCGACGCCCGCGTCCCGCTGGCTGATAACCCCCGCCGACCCGTCGGTGGAGCGCGAGGCGCCGGGCCCGGCGGCGGGCCTCTCGGCCGCCGCTGCCGCCACCGTCGCGGAGCACGCGCGCGTGGGCCACAGCGACGTCGCCAAACTCCGCGAGGCCGCCGAGGACGCGCGCCGCTGGGACTCCAAGTACGGCGGCGGGGACTGGCGGTCGTCCATGGTCCCCGAGTGCTTACGGGTGGACGCCGCACCGCTCCTCCTCGCCTCCTACTCGGACGAGGTCGGCCGGGCCCTGTTCGGCGCGACCGCCGAGCTCACCCGGCTCGCCGGCTGGATGGCCTTCGACACCGGCCAGCAGGAGGCCGCCCAGCGCTACTACATCCAGGCCCTGCGGCTCGCCCGCGCCGCCGCCGACGTGCCCCTCGGCGGGTACGTCCTCGCCTCCATGTCCCTCCAGGCCACCTACCGGGGCTTCGCCGACGAGGGCGTCGACCTCGCCCAGGCCGCGCTCGAACGGAACCGGGGCCTGGCCACCGCCCGCACCATGTCCTTCTTCCGGCTCGTCGAGGCACGCGCGCACGCGAAGGCCGGTGACGGGGTCGCCGCCGCAGCCGCGCTCAAGTCCGCCGAGGGCTGGCTGGAGCGCTCCCGGGCGGGCGACGCCGACCCGACCTGGCTGGGCTTCTACTCGTACGACCGGTTCTGCGCCGACGCGGCGGAGTGCTACCGCGACCTGAAGGCGCCCCGCGAGGTGCGCCGCTTCACCGAGCAGGCGCTCTCCCGGCCGACCGAGGAGTTCGTCCGCTCGCACGGGCTCCGGCTCGTGGTGTCGGCCGTGGCCGAGCTGGAGTCGGGCAACCTGGACGCGGCCTGCGCGGCGGGTACGCGCGCGGTGGAGGTGGCCGGCCGGATCTCCTCGGCGCGGACGACGGAGTACGTACGGGATCTGCTGCACCGGCTCGAACCGTACGGGGACGAGCCGCGGGTCATGGAACTGCGGGAGCGGGCCAGACCGCTGCTTGTCGCCCCGGCGTGAGGGGAGCGGTCACCTCTGGGGCGTGACCTGCGTCTCGTGACGTCGCGCGAGGTTTCACGGGATTGTCAGTGGGCCAGTGCACTATCGGGGGTGGGAGGTGGCGCTGGTGTTTGACTGTGACGTGCTGGTGATCGGCGGCGGGATCGTCGGTCTGTCGACGGCGTACGCCCTGACGCGCGCCGCTCCCGGCACCCGGGTCACGGTCCTGGAGAAGGAGCACGCCCTCGCGCGCCACCAGACCGGGCGCAACAGCGGGGTGATCCACAGCGGGATCTACTACCGGCCTGGCTCGCTCAAGGCCCGGTTCGCGGTCGAGGGCGCGGCCGAGATGGTCAAGTTCTGCGCGGAGTGGGACATTCCGTACGAGGTGACGGGCAAGCTCGTCGTCGCCACCGCGCGCGAGGAGCTGCCCCGGCTGCACGCGCTCGTCCAGCGCGGCAGGGAGAACGGCATCCCGGTCCGGGAGCTGGGACCGGCGCAGATCAGCGAGTACGAGCCGCGGGTGCGGGGTCTGGCCGCGATCCACGTCGGCACGACCGGCATCTGCGACTACGGGGCGGTGTCCGAGCGGCTCGCCGAGGCTTCCGGCGCCCGGATCCTGTACGGGGCCGAGGTCACCGTGATCGACCGGCGGCCGTGGGGGGTCGCCGTGCGGACGGCGGACGGGCGGGTGGTGCGGGCGCGGGTCCTGGTGAACTGCGCGGGGCTGCACTGCGACCGGATCGCGCGGCTCGCGGGCGACGACCCGGGCATGCGGATCGTCCCCTTCCGGGGGGAGTACTACGAGCTGGCGGACCCCTCGCTGGTGCGGGGCCTGGTCTATCCGGTGCCGGACCCGGCGTTCCCCTTCCTCGGGGTGCACCTGACCCGGGGCATCGACGGTGGCGTCCACATCGGGCCGAACGCGGTTCCGGCGCTGGCGCGGGAGGGGTACGGCTGGTCCGTCGTCCGCCCGCGCGAACTGGGCGCCACCCTGGCGTGGCCCGGCTCGTGGTCGATCGCCCGGGCGCACTGGCGGTACGGGGCGGGGGAGCTGCACCGGTCGCTGTCGAAGCGGGCGTTCACGGAGGCGGTGCGGCGGCTGCTGCCCGTGGTACGGGAGTCCGACCTGCGGCGGTCTTCGGCGGGGGTGCGGGCGCAGGCGGTGCTGCGGGACGGGACGCTGGTCGACGACTTCCTGATCCGGGAGGCGGCGCGGACGGTCCACGTCCTGAACGCGCCATCGCCGGCGGCGACGGCGTCGCTGCCGATCGGCCGGGAGGTGGCGGGCCGAGCACTGGCCTTGCTGTGACCGGCCCCGCGCCGGGCCTGATGGGGGCCGGGGCGCGCCGTAGAATCGGGGCATTGTGTCTGAGCAGACTGAGAAGAGCCCGTACCCCACCCCGCGCGGCAGCCAGCGGTTCGCCCCCGGCGAGGGGCCCCTGCCCGACCCCGCGGGGTCGCATCACGAGCGCCGTATCCGCAGCTTCCAGCCGCGCCGCAGCCGCGTCACCACCGGTCAGGCCGAGGCGTTGCTGAAGCGGTGGCCCGACTGGGGTCTCGACATCGACGGCAAGCGGGTCATCGACCTCGGCGAGATGTTCGACGGGCTCCCGGTCGTCCTGGAGATCGGCTTCGGCATGGGCGAGGCGACCGCGCAGATGGCCGCCGCCGACCCCGGCACCGGCATCCTCGCCGTCGACGTGCACACCCCGGGCCAGGGCAATCTGCTCGGCCTCGCCGACCGCAACGACCTGACGAACGTCCGGGTCGCCAACGGCGACGCGATCATCCTGCTCCGCGAGATGCTCGCCACGGACGCCCTCGACGGCTGCCGGGTCTACTTCCCCGACCCGTGGCCCAAGGCCCGCCACCACAAGCGGCGGCTCATCCAGCCCGAGTTCCTCGATCTCCTCGCGACCCGGATGAAGCCCGGGGCCGTACTGCACTGCGCGACGGACTGGGAGGAGTACGCCGAGCAGATGCTGGAGGTGCTCTCCGCGCATCCGGACTTCGAGAACACCCTGGCCGACGGCGGATACGCGCCCCGCCCCGACTTCCGGCCCCTCACCCGCTTCGAGGGTCAGGGCCTGGACAAGGGCCATGTCGTGCACGATCTGCTCTTCCGCAGGAAGTGACCACGAGCGGGTGAGCGGGCGATGCGGGTAACTGCGTCGCCCGCTGTCGGTGGGGGTCGTTAGGGTCGCACTCGTGTCGAACCCCGCCCCCGCCGACCAGCCGGAGACCGCTCCCGTCCCCCACCGGGACACCGAGGAGCCGGACTTCCCCGCCGCCGCCGACCGGTCCCAGTGGCGGTACCGGCCACGCCGGGCCTTCTGGCGCAGCCGGCTGGTCCGGGCCGTCGCCGTCATCACCGTGCTCGCGATCTGCGCCCTGCTCATCCTGGCGATGGTCCGCGAGCAGACCGGCACCGAGGGCTTCCTCGTCGGCCTCGGCCTCGCCCTGCTTCCCGTACCGCTGCTGATGGCCGCGTTCCGCTGGCTCGACCGGGTCGAGCCGGGCCCCTGGAAGAACCTGCTCTTCGCCTTCGCCTGGGGCGCCTTCGCCGCCGCGCTCGTCGCGATCCTCGCGAACACCTTCGCGGTCCGCTGGATCGCCACGGCCACCGCGGACCCGGACTCGGCGGACAACCTCGGCGCCACGGTGGTCGCACCGGTGGTGGAGGAGAGCGCCAAGGCGGCCGCGATCCTGCTGCTGTTCCTCTTCCGCAGAAGGAACTTCGGCGGTCTCGTCGACGGGGTCGTGATCGCGGGTTTCACCGCGACCGGCTTCGCCTTCACCGAGAACATCCTCTACCTCGGCACCGCCTTCGGCGAGGACCAGGAGTTCGGCACCTCAGGACTCGGTTCGGTGACCGCCGCGACCTTCTTCGTACGGGTCGTGATGTCGCCGTTCGCGCATCCGCTGTTCACCGTGCTCACCGGCATCGGCTTCGGCTTCGCCGCGCTCGCCCCGCGCGGGAAACGCCTCCGGAAGGTGCTGCTGCCGCTCGCGGGGCTGCTGCTCGCCATGGGCCTGCACGCCGCGTGGAACGGCTCGGCCACCTTCGGCGGCCCCTGGGCCTTCTTCGCGGTGTACGGGGCGCTCATGGTCCCGGCCTTCGGCCTGCTGACCTGGCTCGCGGTGTGGAGCCGGCAGCGGGAGCTGCGGACGATATCCGGCGAGCTCCCGGCGTACGCGGCGGCCGGCTGGCTCTCCCCCACGGAGCCGCTGGCGCTCTCCTCGATGCGGGCCCGTCAGCTGGCCCGTTCGTTCGCGGCCCGGACGTACGGCCCGCCGGCCGCGCGGGCGGTGGGCGAGTACGAGTCCTTCGCGACGACCCTGGCGTTCCTCAGGGACCGGGCCCGGCGCGGCACGGCCGGGCCCGACTTCACGGCCCGCGAGCAGGAGCTGCTCCACCACCTGTGGCAGCGCCGCGAGGTCGCCTCGCCCGCGCTCACGTACGCGGCCAGGGCCACCGGCCGGGCCTGGTCGCCGCCGCAGTACCTGGACTACGACGGCTACAACCCGTACCGGAGCTGAGCCGAGGGCCCCAGGCTCTCGGGCACCCGGGCTCTCGGGCTCTCGGGCTCTCGGGCCTCAGACCGTCAGGCCCTTCGAGCGGAGCCATTCCGCCGGGTCGATGCCGGTGCCGTCGGGCGTGTGCACCTCCATGTGGAGGTGGGCGCCGGTGACGTTGCCGGTGGCGCCGACACGGCCGATCGTCTCGCCGGTGCCCACGGTCTGGCCGACGCCGACCGTCATGGACGACAGGTGGCAGTACCAGACCTCGGTGCCGTCCTCCAGCTCCAGGACGATCCGGTAGCCGTACGAGCCGGACCAGCCCGCCGACTTCACGGTGGCGCCGTGGACCGCCTTGAGCGGGGTGCCGGTGGGGGCGGCGAAGTCGAGGCCCGTGTGGTGACCGGAGGACCACATCGAACCGGACTGCATGTAGGTGGCGCTGACGGAGTACGAGGAGAGCGGCATCGAGTAGCTCGCGGCGAGCTGCGCGAGGCGCTCGGCCTCGGCCTTCGCTGCGGCTTCTGCCTCCGCCTTCGCCTTGGCCTCGGCCTCGGCCTTCGCCTTCGCCTCCGCGGCCGCCTTCTCCGCGGCCTCGGCCTTGGCCGCGGCCTCCGCCGCCGCCTTCTCGGCGGCCGCCTTCTCCGCCGCGGCCTTCTCGGCGGCGTCCGCGGACGCCTGCTGCTGCTCGGCCTGCTGGAGGATGCGGGCGCGCAGGGCCTCGCCCGCGTCGGCGGTGCCGGTCGCCGTCCTCGTGGCCTGCTCGGCCGTCCCCGCCTGCTCGGTCTTCCCGGCCTGCTCGGTGTCGAAGGTCGTGTACGTGGCGGCGGTGAGCGGGTTCGGGTTGGAGCGGGCCGCACCGGCGGCCACCGTGTCGTCGCCGGCGCCCGAGCCCGTACCCGCGTCCTCGTCCGGGAGGAGGTCGCCGACGCCGGGGAGGTCGTGGGCGTCGGGCAGGTTTAGGTCGGGGAGGTCCGGCAAGGAGATGGCCACGGGAGGCTTCTCCTGCGCGGTGGCGAGGCCGCCCGCGCCGACGGCCGCGATGACACCGACACCGAGGACGGTGGAGGAGCGGGCGAAGTTGGACCGCTGCTTGACGACCCGGTGCCGGCCGCCGGAGCGGCTCTGGGCGCGGAGGGAATCCTCGGTGGGGTTCCACTCGGTGCCCGGCGCGGCGGGACCCGCACCACCACCGAAGGCGTCGAAGGGAGCCTCGGGGGCAGGGGTGTTGGACGCCACGAAAGGGCGCTCCTTTCCTTCCTTCTCGCCTACCGGGTTAGCTGACGGGTTCGGAGCAGGAAGGTCTCCTACGGGCACGGTCGCACAGGTGCGAAGGGCCCGATTCACCCCAATTGGTGGTTCCCCGGTTCCTTTTCAGGATTCGGCGCGTGCGCACGGTGCCGCCTCTTGCGGCGGCTGGGACGACCGCGCTGCGTTATCGAACGTTAATAGACGGGGGGTCCTGATTCCAAGCCGTTCCTCTTGATCATTCATTGAATTGGGAGGGAATGGTCCGAGTTGACCGTCCTTCAGGAGGCGCCGCCCAAACCTCCGCGATCTGACGTTATGTCAATTGTTATCGCAGCGACACCTCTCGACTACGACTGGTGACCGGGCCCGCCCGGCGGCACCACCGGCATCGTGCGGCGCCGCTCCGGCTGCCCCGTCGCCGGACGGCTCAGCGCGAGCAGCGCCATGTCGTCCGTCGCCCCGCCGCCCGTGTGCAGCCGTACGTCGTCCACCAGCGCGTCCAGCAACTCCTCGGGCCCCGGGAAGATCCGCCCGGCGAGGCGTTCGCCCGGGTCGTAGAAGACTCCCCCCGCGTTCCGTGCCTCCGAGAGGCCGTCGGTGTAGAAGAGCAGCGTCGCGCCCGGCGGGTACGGCCGCCCCTCGGCCCGGTCCGGCCACACCGCCAGATCGCCCATGCCGAGCGGCAGCGCCGGCTCGGTCGGCTCCAGCGTGTCCAGGCGCCCGTCCGCGTACAGCATCAGCGGCGGCGGATGCCCGCGGTTGACGATCCGTACGAAACCGTCGAAGGTGCCGCTCCCGTCGCCGCGCGGGATCTCGGCCAGAACGGCGGTGGTGAACCCCTCGAAGGCGTCGAGCCCGTCCCTGCGGGTCCCCTCGCGGGCCAGCGCCCGCTCCAGGCGCTGCGCCACGCCCTCCAGGCTCCGCTCCTGCTCGGCCGCCTCCCGGAAGGCCCCGATGACGACGGCCACGGCCTCGACCGCCTCCATCCCCTTGCCCCGGACGTCCCCGACCACGAGCCGCACCCCGTAGGGGGTGTCCTGGACGGCGAACAGGTCGCCGCCGATGAACGCGTCCGCCTGCGCCGCCTCGTAACGGGCCGCGCACTGCAGCCCGCCGATCCGCTCGGCCGGCGTCGGCAGCACGGCCTTCTGGGCGGTCTCCGCGATGACCCGCGCCGAGGCGAGCCGCTCACCGCTCCTCCGTACGACCCGGCTGACGAGGAGGGCCAGCGCGGAGACGGTGAGGACGGTCAGGGTCTCGGTCAGGGTCGGGACCTCGTCGGCGGTGCCGTTGTAGAGGTGCAGCCCGACGGAGGCGAGGACGGCGGCGATCCCGGTCAGGAGCGTCGTGAGGGTGGAGAAGAAGGGCGCGGCGATCAGCGGGGCGGCGGAGAAGAGCGGTGCGGCGGTGTACGCGGGCGGTGTCAGCAGGTCGAAGACGACCCCGCCGGCGATGACCAGCGGCGGCAGCGCGCGGATGAACCGCCGGGCGCGCCCGTACGAGCGGCGGCCCTCACCGCCCCGCCGCCCACCGCCGCCCGCTCCTAGGGGGTGCCCCACCTGTGCTCTCCTGCCCGGTCCGTACCCGGCCGCGGTCCGCACCGCGCCTCTCCAGGGTGGCCGCCGCCCCGCCGTGCGGCGACTTCCGCGGGGCCGACTGGCGTACGGGGCGGCCTCCTCACTCCGGGCGCGCGGTTCCGTCAGAGGTTCCGCTCCGCGTAGATCTCCATCGCGTCCCGGACGAGGACCGCGGTCCCCTCACCGTGCTTGTCGTAGTGCGCGGTGAAGCGCGGGTCGTCGACGTACATCCGGCCGAGACCGATCACGTACTCCTTGCTCGGGGCCGTCGTGTGCGACAGCCACGCGACCTGGCGCCGCGCGATCGCCTGCACCTCGTCGCTGCCGGCGGCGAGGCCCTCCCCGAGCGCCCGGGCGAAGTCGCGGGCGATGCCGGACTGCTCGTCCATGAACGCTTTCCGCTGCCCGGCACCGAGCGAACGCCACCAGCGGTCACCCTGCTCGTACGCGTCGCGGCCCCAGCGCTCGGTGACCTCCTCCTCGTACACCGTGTGGTCGAAACCGTCGAACACTTCGTCGGCCATGAGTGCGTCTCCGTTCTCGGTCTTGTGGAGAGTGGTCCGCACCGACGCGATCTGGCGTCCGATGCGCTCGCGCTCCTGCTCCAGGAGGGCGAGATGGGTGCGGAGGGCGGCGGACGTGTCCCGCTGCCCCGCGAGGACCTCGGCGATGGCGGGCAGCGAGAGCCCCAGCTCGCGCAGCAGCAGGATCCGCTGCAGCCGCACGAGCGCCGCCTGGTCGTAGTACCGGTAACCGTTCGCGCCGATCCGGCTCGGCTCCAGCAGTCCGCGCTCTCCGTAGTGCCGGAGGGTGCGGCTGGTGGTGCCGGCCTTCTTGGCGATCTCTTGGATCGACCACTCCATACCGAGAACGCTAAATCTTGACGTCGCGTCAAGGTCAAGCGGAGAAGTGCCGGGAAACGGGCAATACGACGAAGGCCCGGATCCAGTGACTGGATCCGGGCCTTCGTTGCTACTGAGTAGCGGGGACAGGATTTGAACCTGCGACCTCTGGGTTATGAGCCCAGCGAGCTACCGAGCTGCTCCACCCCGCGTCGGTAAACCTGACTCTACGCTACGGGTGGGGCAATCACGAAATCGGTTTACGTCAGCAACCGATCAGCAGCCGCAGTCGTCCGAGTCGACCGGCGCCGTCAGCGGGTCCGCGGCCTTCTCCGCAGGCCCTTCCCACGTCTCGTACGCGAAGCCCTCCCGCACCCAGTACTCGAAGCCGCCGAGCATCTCCTTCACCTGGAAGCCCAGCTCGGCGAGGGCCAGCGCGGAGCGCGTGGCGCCGTTGCAGCCGGGGCCCCAGCAGTACGTGACGACCGGCACGGACCGGTCGAGCAGCTGGTCGGCCTGCTCGGCGATGAGCGCGGTCGGCAGGTGGAGCGCGCCGGGGACGTGCCCCTGGTCCCAGGAGGCGGTCGACCGCGAGTCGATCACCACGAAGCCCGGGTCGGTGCCCTCGGCGGCCGCCGTGGCGAGCGCAGAGGCCACGTCGGAGACGTCGGCGTGGAAGGCGAGGCTGGCGGAGAAGTACGCGGCAGCGGCGGCGGGGGAGGCCGGCGGCGTGCGGAGTACGGGGTTGACCTGCGTCGTTGTCGTCGTCATGGTGATCAATCTACGGACGAAGATCACCGGCCTGAAGTGAGGATCCACGGTGGTCGGGGGCGGCGGCCGGGGAAACCCGCGCGTTCACCGGGGGGCGGCGTGGATCTCACGTATCGGGACCTCACGGCTTCGGCGCCGGGGCCCGGCCCGCCACCGCAGCCGTGTCACATCGGCGAGGTTTCCTCCGTCATGACGGCATGACGGCATGACGGGACGCGAACGGGGAGAACGACGAGTGGAACAGGACAACGGCACCGACGAACTGCTGGCCCGGCGCTTCGAGGCCGACCGGGGCCATCTGAGAGCGGTGGCGTACCGGATGCTGGGCTCGCTCAGCGAGGCCGAGGACGCCGTCCAGGAGGCCTGGTTCAAGCTGAGCCGCAGCGACGTCAGCGCGGTGCAGAACCTCAGCGGCTGGCTGACCACGGTCGTCGGCCGCGTCTGCCTCGACATGCTGCGCTCCCGGGGCTCGCGCCGCGAGGACCCGCTGGAGTACTACGTCCCCGACCCCGTCGTACGGCTCCCCGACACCACCGACCCCGAGCACGCGGCCGAGGTCACCGAATCCGTCGGCCTCGCGCTCCTCGTCGTCCTGGAGACCCTGGCACCGGCCGAACGGCTCGCGTTCGTGCTGCACGACATGTTCGCCGTCTCCTTCGACGAGATCGCCCGGATCGTCGACCGCACCCCGGCCGCCACCCGCCAGCTCGCCAGCCGCGCCCGCCGCCGGGTGCAGGACGCCACCCCCGCCGCCGGGCCGGACGCGCGCCGGCAGCGGGAGATCGCCGACGCCTTCCTCGCCGCCTCGCAGGGCGGCGACTTCGAGGGACTGCTCGCGGTGCTCGACCCGGACGTGGTGCTGCGCGCCGACGGCGGCAGGGCCCTCGCGGCCGTCTCCAAGATCGTCCGGGGCGCCGAGGCCGTCATCGCGCAGGCCCTCACGTACGCCAAGTTCCGCAGGGCGGCACTGCCGCTCCTGGCCAACGGCGCGCCCGCGGTCCTGTCGGTCGCGAACGGGCGCCCGGCCGCGCTCATGGCGTTCACGATCGCCGGCGACCGGATCGTCGAGCTGCACATCCTGGCGGACCCGGAGCGCCTCGCCGTGCTCGACCTCTCGGAGGAGGACCTGGCCCGGGCCGCGTACTGACGGGCCTCTCCGCCGCGTTCACCTCCCCCGGGCGGCCGACCCCCTGGCGACCGCTCCTCTGAAGGCCGATCCTGTGGCGGCCGACCACGAGGCTCCGGCCGTCAGGGCGACGGCGGCGCTCGCGATGCCGAGGACGGCGCCCGCGGCGACGTCTCCCGGGTAGTGGACGCCGGTGTGGACCCGCGAGTAGCCCACGGCCATCGCCAGGACCTGGAGGGGCACCGCGGCCGGCGGCAGCACCACTCCCACGGCGGTGGCGAAGGCGACCGCCGACGCGGTGTGCCCGGACGGGAACGACGCCGAGTCCGGCATCGGCACATGACGGCCCGCCACCACCCGGGCCGCCTCCCGGTCCGGGCGGTCGCGGCGGACCAGGCGCTTGCCCAGCAGGTTCGCCGTGGCCGAGGCGACGGCGACGGCCCCGACCCCGGCGAGGGCCGCCCGGCGCGGCCGGCCGGGGACGAGCGCGAGGGCGGCCGCCAGGGTGAACGAGATCTTGGAATGGTCGGCCGTGTGGGAGAGCCTGCGGAGCCCCGCGTCGAGCGCGGGGCTCGGGGTGGCGGCCACGGCGGCGTACACGGCGCCGTCGATCGCGCGGAGGTCCCGGAGTACGGCCCGGTAGGGGCTCTCGGTGGTCGTCCCGGTCATGCGCCGCTCCTCGGGTAGGGGTGGGAAGGGTGGTGGAAGGCGATTTCGATGACGCGCCGCCAGTTCATGCGCGGCACGGGGTCGCTGGCACCCGGCCGGTTACGGGGCACGAGGACCCGCAGGGCACCGGGTCGGAGGGTACAGACGACGGGGGTGGGCAGGATCAGCGCCTCGCCGTCGACGGCGACGGCGATGGAACCGGCGTCGACGGAGCCGGAGGCGGGAGAACCGGAGGTGGGAGAGCCGGAGGGGGAGGGGCCGCTGCCGAACCCGCCGTCGGCCGGGGAGTGGCTGCCGCCGAACCCGCCGACGGCCTTCCCCGTCACCACGACCCGGTCGGCCGTCATCACGTTCAGTCCGGCCGACTGGGTGCCCCGTACGGCCAGCTCGGCGGCCTGTGCCGCCCCGTCGACCCGGACGGCGATCACCCCGAGCCGCCCCCGGTCGAGCCGAGGTCTCCGGGCGGCGGCGGCACCGAACGGATCGGGCGCGGCGTACGGGTTGTTGCTGACGAGGATCGCCTGCTGCGCGGGCAGCCGGACGTCGTCGGCGAGGGCGTCGAGGCGGTCGCCCTCACCGCCCTGGAGCAGATCGGGCAGGAGCTCCAGCGCGGTGCCCGCCTTCGCGTCGCGGTACTCGGGGTGCTGGACGACGTCCGCGTACACACCGAAGGAGACCGTGTTCACGAAGGCGCGCCCGGAGACGGAGCCCAGGTCGACGCGGAGTTCCTCGCCGTCGACGAGGGCGTCGAGGCAGGTCGCCGGGTCGGTGCGGTCGAGGCCCAGGTCGAGGGCGAAGTGGTTGCGGGTACCGGCCGAGATGACGAGGAACGGCAGGTCGTGCTCGGCGGCCACGGCGGCGACCAGCGCCTGCGTACCGTCACCGCCGGCCACGCCGAGCAGGTCGGCGCCGTCGGCCACGGCCTCCCGGGCGAGCGCGGTGACATCGCTCTCGGCGGTCTCGTCGAGGAGGATGACCCGGGCGCCCAGCTTCTCGGCGCGCTCGACGAGCCCGAACCGGGCGACCTTCCCGCCCCCGGACCGCGGGTTCATGATCAGTACGGCCCGCCGGGGTCTGGACCGCCGCCGGCCGCGCGCCAGGTCGGTCCGCCCGCCCCTGCCGCCCCCGTTCAGGTCCCGGAGGCGGCGCAGGGCAGCCCGCGCGCAGAGCAGCGCCACGCCCCACAGCCCGAGGGCCAGGAGCGCGGTCAGCCAGAGGCCCCCGACGATGTACAGGCTGAGGACCGCGAGGGGCGCGCCGACGGCGAGCAGGGCGCCGAGGACCCGCAGCGGCCCCCGGTGGGCGAGGAACCACCAGATCCCCACGGCGGAGCAGGCGAGCCCGACGAGCCCGCTGAAGAGGATCAGCAGCCCGCCGGCGCCGAGCCCGGTCAGCAGGAGCACGACCGTCGCCGCGGCCGCGGCCAGCGCCCACCGGGCGAGCCGCCGGGCCTCGCCCAGCGGATCACGGGATCCGTTCACCGTCACCGTCCTACCTCCACACCGGGCGTCCACGTTCCAGCGTCGCCCACGGTCCCGCACGTCCCGCCCCCGGCGGAGGCTTTCGCGACGACAAGATCTTCCCCCGAAACACCGGCCGAACCCCGCGACGGCGTCAGCACCCCTGCACGTCGCCGTCCACCTCGGAACTGACGGCCACCACGTAGCCGGCTCCGGAGTCGAACGCGGGTCCGGGAGGGGTGAGGCCCCCGTACTCGAAGTACTCGGCGGTCGGGAAGAAGACGTCCAGCACCTTCATGTCCCCGTGCCCGCCACGGGTGAAGCACAGCCCGGCAGACTGCCCGGTACGCGCCGCCAGGGCGGGGTCCTCCGGGACCAGCTCCCAGCCGTCGCGCTCCGCCACGGTCCGGTAGTGCCGGAGCACCTGGGCCTGGGTGCCGGGATACGCGTAGACCCGGTCGGCGGCCACCCAGGCGTCACCGCTGTCGGCGACGCACTCGGGCTCCACCTCCTCGAAGCCCCGGAGGACGGACGCTCCGGCGGGCGCGGAGTCGAAGATCCTGAGCGACGCCATCTCCTCGACCAGGGCTTCGCTCCCCTCGCACGTCTTGAGGAACGACGGCGACAGACAGCCGGTGAGCCCTCCGCCCACCAACCCGGCGCACACCAGCCAGACGAACGGGCGGCGCCCAGCCCGTCCGACACCTCTTGACTTCACTCTCATCGCACCCACCCCATGCCCGCGCCGACGGATCGGCCCCCACCCCAGAGCCTGACGTTACGTCACAGCTCGGACAGTCCGACCGGCCACCGCCACGCCCTCCACCGGAAACGACGGAGCGCCCCGACCGGCCGAAACCGATCGGGGCGCTCCACAGCAGGTCAGAGGGTTGCCCCTCCCCCGCCACACGTAGGCCGTGTGGGACTCGAACCCACAACCAACGGATTAAAAGTCCGCTGCTCTGCCAATTGAGCTAACGGCCCGTGGACAAGCACACCCGTGCAGCATAGCCCGAGAGATCCGCAGAACCGATCGGGTATCCGACACGGGCCGGACCGCGCGCCGCGGAACGCAGCAGGGCCCGTACGTCACCGAAGTGTCGTACGGGCCCTGCCGAGTGCTCCAGGCCGCTGGGCCGCTGGGGCTCTGAGCCGTCAGGCCTCTAGGCCGGATCAGCCGTTGCGCTTCCAGCGCGGCTTGTCGTCGCGGCGGCCGAAGGAGCCGCCGGTCGAGCCGGTGCCGCGGTGCTCGCCACCGGCGCGGTGGTCGTCACGGCGGACGAACGGGCGGTCGCCGCCCGAGCGGAAGCCGCCGCCGCCGGCGGGGCGGTCGTCGCGACGGTCACGGTTGAACGGACGGTCGCTGCCACGGTGGCCGCCGGTCGGACGGTCGTTGTCACGGCGCTCGAAGGAACGGCCGCCACGGTCGTCGCGGTTGAAGCCACCGGTCGGACGGTCGTTGTCACGGCGCTCGAAGGAACGGCCGCCACGGTCGTCGCGGTTGAAGCCGCCCGACGGGCGGTCGTCACGGCGGAAACCACCGGACGGACGGTCGTTGTCGCGGCGGAAGCCGCCCGAGGGACGGTCGTCGCGGCGGAAGCCGCCACGGTCGCCACCGCGGTCGTCGCGGTTGAAGCCACCGGACGGACGGTCGTCACGGCGGAAACCACCGGACGGACGGTCGTTGTCCCGACGGAAGCCGCCCGAGGGACGGTCGTCGCGGTTGAAGCCGCCCGACGGACGGTCGTCACGGCGGAAACCACCGGACGGACGGTCGTTGTCCCGACGGAAGCCACCGCGGTCACCACCGCGGTCGCCGCCACGGAAACCACCGCGGTCGCCACCGCGGTCGCCGCCACGGTCACGGCGCTCGTAGTTGCCCCGGTCGTCGCGGGCCGGGCGCTCCTCGCGGCGCTGCTCCTCGGCGCGCGCGGCACGCTCGGCCTCCACGGCAGCCGCCGCGACCTCGGCCTCGGCGGCCTCGGCCACCTCGGCCACGGCCGCCTCCGGGTCCTCGCCGCGCTCGCGGGCGGCGCGGGCCACCAGGCGGTCGGCCTCCTCGCGGAGCTCGACGGCACGGCGCTGGAGGCGCTCGAGCTGCTTGGTCAGGTCGACGACCTCGCGCTCGGCCTGCTTGGCCGAGTTGTTCGCCGAGTCGGCCTGGACCTCGGTCAGGGACCGGGCGCCGGTGATCTCCGCGACCTCCGGCTCGAAGGCGCCGGCGCTCTGGATGATGTGGCGCGAGGCGTCGACGCCCGCGTCCTCCATCAGCCGGAAGATCTGGCGGCGCTGGTGCGGCAGCGACAGCGAGACGACGACACCGGACTTGCCGGCTCGGGCGGTACGACCCGAGCGGTGCAGGTAGTCCTTGTGGTCGCCGGCCGGGTCCACGTTCAGGACCAGGTCGATGCCGTCGACGTGGATACCGCGGGCGGCGACGTCGGTGGCGACCAGCGCGTTGACGTAGCCGTCCTTGAAGTCGGCGAGGACGCGGGTACGGGCGCCCTGCGTCATGCCGCCGTGCAGCGCGTCCGCCTTCACGCCGGACTCGACGAGCTGCTCGGCGATGCGGTCGGCGCCCAGCTGGGTGCGGACGAAGATGATCGTGCGGCCCTTGCGGGCGGCGATCGCGGCCGTGACCGGCGCCTTGTCCTTCGGCTTCACGACGAGGACGTGGTGGGTCATGGTCGAGACGTTGCCCTGGGCGCTGTCGACCTCGTGGCTGACCGGGTCGACCAGGTAGCGCTTGACGAGCGTCCCGATCTCGTTCTCCATGGTGGCGGAGAAGAGCATGCGCTGGCCGCCGGCCGGGATCTGGTCGAACAGCTCGGTGACCTCGGGCAGGAAGCCCAGGTCCGACATCTGGTCGGCCTCGTCGAGGACCGCGACCTGGACGTTCGCCAGGGAGCAGGCGCCGCGGTTGATGATGTCGCGCAGGCGGCCCGGGGTGGCGACGAGGACGTCGACGCCGCGCTCGAGGGCGTAGATCTGGTTGCCCATGGACGTACCGCCGCAGACGACCTTGATCTTCAGGCCGAGCACGTCGCCGTACGGCTGGAGGGCGTCCGCGACCTGCATCGCGAGCTCACGGGTCGGGGTGAGGATGACCGCGCGGGGCTTCTTCTTCTCGGTGTGTCCGCCGGCCAGCTGGGCCAGGGTGGGCAGACCGAAGGAGAGGGTCTTGCCGGAGCCGGTACGGCCACGGCCCAGGATGTCCTTGCCGGCCAGGGCGTCCGGGATGGTCGCGGCCTGGATCGGGAAGGGGCTGGTGACGCCGTTCTGCGCGAGCTTGCGCACGACGCCCTCCGGCAGACCGAGGTCCGCGAAGGTGAGGGTGGGCTCGGCCGGCTCCTCGGCGGAGTCGTCCGCGTCGGTGTCGATCGAGTCGAGGGTGTCGACCATGTCGACGAGGTCGTCGGCCTCGACGTGGACGATCTCGGTGACCTCTACGGCCTCGACGATCTCGTCGTTCTCGGGCATGACGGCGTGGTCAGAGCTGAAAATGGACATGCGAAATGCGAAACCTTCCGGAGTCTCGGCACGCGCCCGTAACTCCGTGAATTCGCAAATCGACCGCCTCAATGCGGTCAGCCACGGCTAGGGAGAGTACGCGCCACACGGCGCTCTTCTGTGTCGGCGCCGGGCAATGGGATCAAACGATCTACCACCATACGCACCCTCCCCCACCTATGGCAAACCGGACTCCGTCACACCGGTCCGACCTGCGGAGATGCAGTCGGCTCCGGAGGCGCTCCCGGCCCGTCCGCCGCCCGCACGTCACCCATCTGGGTGCCGGTCCCGGGGCTCGGCGGATCGGTGGGGTCCGAGGTGGGCTCCGGCGTCGGCTCGGGGGTCGGCTCCGGCGGCTCCGGGGTCGGCTCGGGGCTCGGCACGGTCGGCTCCGGCGTCGGCGTGGCCCCGCCACCGCCCGAGCCGCCCGATCCACCGGAACCGCCCGATCCGCCGGAACCGCCGGCGCCGCCTCCCGCGCCACCGCTCCCGCCGTCGCCGCCCGCGCCGCCGTTCCCGCCGCTGCCGCCGTTCCCGCTGCCCGCGGAGCCGCCCGCGCCGCCGCCCGGGCCGTCATGGCCGCCGCCGGTCGGCTGCGGCTTCGACGGGCCGCCGCGGCCGTCCGGACCCTCCGCGGGCAGCGCCGCGCCCGGCGAGGGCTTCGCGCTGCCGGAAGGCGAGCCGCTCGGCACCGGGGACTCCGTACCGGCGCCGGCCGCCTCCGGGCCGCCCGCGTCCGACCGGCCGTCCCCTGCGCCGCCGTCGCCGCCCGGGGCTCCGGCGCCACCGCCCGCGGACTCGGTCGCCACGCCCCGCTTCCCGCCGGACGCGCCGGGCGCCGGTTTCGCCCCCTCGTCGCTCACACTCATACAGCCGCTCAGACCGGCACAGGCCGCGACGGCCAGCGCGGTGGCGGCCCATCTCACCGGGGTGGGCAAATGGCGCACGGGGGCACCTCCAGGACACAACAGGCAGGAACGGAACGCGTCACCCTGCCCAACTCCCCGGGCGCCACAAGGGACACGGCCCCCCACGAGGCCGCGACCCGAGGGACCACCGCCCCGCGAGGCCGCCCCGCCCAGCCGTATCAGCCGTAGCCGAGCGCGTGCAGCCGTTCGTCGTCGATGCCGAAGTGGTGGGCGATCTCGTGCACCACGGTGATCTCCGTCTCCGCGACCACGTCCTCGCGCGACTCGCACATCCGCAGCGTCGGCCCCCGGTAGATCGTGATCCGGTCCGGCAGCACCCCGGCGTACCACTCACCGCGCTCGGTCAGCGGCGTCCCCTCGTAGAGCCCGAGCAGGTCGGGGTCGTCGGGGGCCGGTTCGTCCTCCACGAACACCGCCACGTTGTCCATCAGCCGCGTCAACTCTGGCGGGATCCGGTCCAAGGCCTCGGCGACAAGCTCCTCGAACTCCTCGCGCGTCATCTCCAGCACGCGCCCATTCTCCCCCGCCGGGAAACCGTTTTGGCGATAGCGGCCGGGATCCCATATGCTTCTGACGTCCCCGACGCGCTGAGAAGCGCGATGGTGGGTCTAGAGCCCTCATCGTCTAGTGGCCCAGGACGCCGCCCTTTCAAGGCGGTAGCACGGGTTCGAATCCCGTTGGGGGTACGCACAACCGTGTGCGAGACTAGTTCTCGCACATAGCAAGGCTCTGTGGAGCAGTTGGTTAGCTCGCCACCCTGTCAAGGTGGAGGTCGCGGGTTCAAGTCCCGTCAGAGTCGCTGAAGCTGGAAACAGCTTCGTCCCCACGCTCTTCGAGCAGGGGATGCCCCAGGCTGGGTAGCTCAGTTGGTACGAGCGATCGCCTGAAAAGCGATAGGTCGCCGGTTCGACCCCGGCCCCAGCCACAAACAGAAGGCCCCGTTCGAAAGAACGGGGCCTTCGTCGTGTGTCCGGAGAAACGGCAGGGTTACGGGGAAGGGGCCCGCGCCCCTCCCCCGTACCGTCACACCCCCTCGCCCTCCCCCGTACCCGTACGGCTCCCCCGCCTGCCCCGTACCGCGAGCACCAGCGCCACCACGGCCACCACCGCGACGAGCAGCGCCCAGTCCGGGACCGCACGGCCGAGCGACGCCACCCGCTGCTCCACCGCGAACGAGTCGTCCACCGACAGCAGGCCCGGCAGCGCGGTCGTCCCGTCGAAGACCAGGAACAGCGCCCCGAGGGCGACGAAGAACAGGCCCGAGAGCAGCGAGGTCGAGTGGAGGGTCAGACGGCCCACCCGCAGCGGCCGCCCGCATCCCACCGCCGCCCGCCCAGGTCGTACCGCTCCCAGAGCAGCGCGAGGACGAACAGCGGGACGGCCATGCCGAGCGCGTACACGGCGAGGAGCAGCCCTCCGTACGCCGGGCTGCCGCTCAGCGCCGCCACCGTCAGGACGCTGCCCAGGATCGGGCCCGCGCAGAAGCCCGCGAGGCCGTAGACCAGGCCGAGGGCGTAGACGGAGAGCGCCGAGGTGGGCCGGATCCGGCCGCTCGCCTCGGCGATCCGGCGGGAGGCGAAGCCGAGGCCGAGGATCTGGAGGACGCCGAGCCCGACGATCAGCCAGCCGCCGGTGGTGACGAGGAGGTCCCGGTGGCCGTAGAAGAGGCGGCCCGCGAAGGAGCCGGCCGCACCGAGCGGGACGAGGGTGGTCGCCAGACCCGCGTAGAGGATGCCGGTCCGTGCCACCAGCTTCGCGCGCGTGTCGATCGAATACGCGAAGAAGGCGGGCAGGAGCAGGGCGCTGCACGGGCTGAGGAGGGCGAGCAGCCCGCCGAGGAACGCGGCGAAGTAGCCGATGCCCGAGGTCACGGCTTGGCCTTCGCGGGAGCGCTCTTCGCCGCCTTCGCCGCCGCCTCGATCGCCTCCGTGAAGGTCTCCAGGGGCTGGGCGCCCGCGATCGGTCGGCCGTTGACCAGGAAGGACGGGGTGGAGGTGGCGCCGAGGGCGTACCCCTGCTCCTGGTCCTCGCCGACGGCCTCGCGGGCCGGGGCCCCGTCGGTGTCCTTCGTGAACCGGGCCGCGTCGGGGACGCCCGCCTCCTTCGCGAGGGCGGCGAGCCGGTCCTTCCCGAAGCCCTTCTCCTTGGCGCCCTCCGCGTAGGCGGCCTTGTGGAACTCCCAGAACCGGCCCTGCTGCCCGGCCGCCCAGGAGGCGCGGGCGACGGCCTCGGACTCCTCGCCGAAGATCGGGAAGTTCCGCCACTCGATGCGGAGGATGCCCTTGTCGACGTACTTCTCGATCAGGACCGGCTCGGTGTCCCGGACGAACTTGCCGCAGTAGCCGCACTTGAAGTCGGCGTACTCGATGAGGACGACGGGCGCGTCGGCGCGGCCGAGGGCGAGCTTGTCGGAGGCGTCGCGGCGGGCGTAGGCCTCCAGTTCCGGGTAGACGCCGGCGGACGGGTCGGCGGACACCTCGGCGACGGCCGAGGAGCCGGAGGAGCCGGGGGACGAGGGCTTGGTGGCGGTGAACGACACGAAGCCGAGCAGTGCGGCGGCGACGGCGACGGCGGAGACGAGGACGACCGGCTTGGTTCTGGACATGCGGGAGTGCTCCTGGAAGGGCGGGACGGAGAAGACGGACGGAGGGCGGCCGTCCGTCTACACCCTCAGGACCGAGAGCTCCACGGGAGACGGCGGTACGCGCGCGGGTGGCTCGCGTCCCGGCGACGCGGCCCGTCCGTCCGGGTCCGGGTGCCGGTCCCCGCACGGCGTCCGGTCGGCGGCGAGCGCGGGCAGGAGCTCCGCGAAGCCGTGCGCACGCGGTGGTACGACGGGGCCGGCGGCGCCTTCGTCGGCGGGGTGACCGGGGTCGCAGCCGGGTACGGCGGCGCCCGCCAGGAGCTGGACCTTCGCGGGCGCGGCCTCGGCCGACGCTCCCGCTCCCGATCCCGCGCCGCACATCAGGAGGGCGAGCACCAGTCCCGCGAGGGCGGCGAACGCCGCCGGCGCGCGGGTGGTGCAGAACATGCGAAACCTCTCCGGTCCGGTCGACGTGCCCGAAATAGTACGCACCCCGCGCGCGAGCGCCGCCGCGGCCGCTCGTAAATCGGTTCGCCGCTTCTCGGCCGCAGGTGCGATCCTGGATTCCGTATGTCTACTTCCTTCGCCGCCCTCCAGTCCGTCCTGGCCGAGGTCTCGCTGCGGGACTCCCACCGGCTCGGCCGCCGTCTCGAAGGCGCCCGCCGCATCCGCAAGCCCGAGGCCCGCGAGGCCGTCCTGGACGAGATCGCCGCAGAGGCGGCCAAGGCCAAGGAGCGCGTCGACGGGCGCGCCTCCCGCGTGCCCGCGGTCACCTATCCCGAGCAGCTGCCCGTCTCGCAGAAGAAGGACGAGATCCTGGAGGCGATACGCGACCACCAGGTCGTGATCGTCGCCGGTGAGACGGGTTCCGGAAAGACCACCCAGATCCCGAAGATCTGCCTGGAGCTCGGCCGGGGCGTCCGGGGCATGATCGGGCACACCCAGCCCCGCCGGATCGCGGCCCGCACGGTCGCCGAGCGCGTGGCCGAGGAGCTGAGGACCCCGCTGGGCGAGGCCGTCGGCTGGAAGGTCCGCTTCACCGACCAGGTGAACCCCGACGCGACCTTCGTGAAGCTGATGACGGACGGCATCCTGCTCGCCGAGATCCAGACGGACCGCGAGCTGCGCGCGTACGACACGATCATCATCGACGAGGCCCACGAGCGGTCCCTCAACATCGACTTCCTGCTCGGCTATCTGGCCCAGCTGCTCCCGAAGCGCCCCGACCTGAAGGTCGTGATCACCTCCGCGACGATCGACCCGGAGCGGTTCTCCCGGCACTTCGGCGACGCCCCGATCGTCGAGGTCAGCGGCCGTACGTACCCGGTCGAGGTCCGTTATCGGCCCCTCCTCGAAGAGGACAGCGAGGAGTCCGACCGCGACCAGATCACCGCGATCTGCGACGCCGTCGACGAGCTCCAGTCGGAGGGCCCCGGCGACGTCCTCGTCTTCCTCTCCGGCGAGCGCGAGATCCGGGACACCGCGGACGCGCTGCTCAAGCGGAACCTCCGGAACACCGAGATCCTCCCCCTCTACGCCCGCCTGAGCCACGCCGAGCAGCACCGGGTCTTCCAGGCGCACTCGGGCCGCCGGGTCGTCCTCGCCACGAACGTCGCCGAGACGTCCCTGACCGTCCCCGGCATCAAGTACGTGATCGACCCGGGCACCGCCCGCATCTCCCGCTACTCGCACCGGACCAAGGTGCAGCGGCTGCCGATCGAGCCGGTCAGCCAGGCCAGCGCCAACCAGCGCAAGGGCCGCTGCGGCCGTACGTCCGACGGCATCTGCATCCGGCTGTACTCGGAGGACGACTTCGTCTCCCGGCCGGAGTTCACGGACGCGGAGATCCTCCGGACGAACCTGGCCTCCGTCATCCTCCAGATGACCGCGGCCGGCCTCGGCGACATCGAGAAGTTCCCCTTCATCGACCCGCCGGACCACCGGAACATCCGGGACGGCGTGCAGCTCCTCCAGGAGCTCGGCGCGATCGACCCGACGGAGAAGGATCCGAAGAAGCGGCTCACCCAGCAGGGCAGGAAGCTCGCCCAGCTGCCCGTCGACCCCCGCCTCGCCCGGATGGTCCTGGAGGCCGACAAGAACGGCTGTGTCCGCGAGGTCATGGTCATCGCGGCCGCGCTCTCCATCCAGGACCCGCGCGAGCGGCCGGCGGAGAAGCAGGCGCAGGCCGACCAGCAGCACGCCCGGTTCAAGGACGAGACGAGTGACTTCCTCGCCTTCCTGAACATGTGGCGGTACGTCCGTGAGCAGCAGAAGGAGCGCGGTTCCAGCTCCTTCCGGCGGATGTGCAAGCAGGAGTACCTGAACTTCCTGCGGATCCGCGAGTGGCAGGACATCTACGCGCAGCTGCGGACGGTCGCGAAGCAGCTGGGCATCCATGTGAACGAGGAGGACGCGCCGGAGCAGTCCGTGCACGTCTCCCTGCTCGCGGGTCTCCTCAGCCACATCGGCATGAAGGACATCAAGGACGGGGCGAAGAACGACTACCTGGGCGCCCGCAGCGCCAAGTTCGCGATCTTCCCCGGTTCCGCGCTCTTCAAGAAGCCCCCGCGTTTCGTCATGTCCGCCGAGCTGGTGGAGACCTCGCGGCTGTGGGCCCGGGTCAACGCGCGCGTGGAGCCCGAGTGGATCGAGCCGCTCGCCCAGCACCTGGTGAAGAAGACGTACAGCGAGCCGCACTGGGAGAAGGACCAGGCGGCCGTGATGGCCTTCGAGAAGGTGACGCTGTACGGCGTGCCGATCGTCGCCGACCGCAAGGTGAACTACGGGCGGATCGACCCGGAGGTCTCCCGCGACCTGTTCATCAGGAACGCGCTCGTCGAGGGCGACTGGCGGACCCACCACAAGTTCTTCGCGGACAACCGCAAGCTGCTCACCGAGGTCGAGGAGCTGGAGCACCGGGCCCGGCGCCGGGACATCCTCGTCGACGACGAGACGCTCTTCGACTTCTACGACAAGCGCGTCCCCGAACACATCGTGTCCGGAGCCCACTTCGACTCCTGGTGGAAGCACAAGCGCCATGAGGAGCCGGAGTACCTGGACTTCGAGCGCGAGATGCTCATCAACGAGAAGGCCGCCGGGGTCACCAAGGACGACTACCCGGACTCGTGGCGGCAGGGGCCGCTGAAGTTCCGGGTGACGTACCAGTTCGAGCCGGGCGCGGACGCCGACGGCGTGACCGTCCACGTCCCGCTCCAGGTGCTCAACCAGGTGACGGACGAGGGCTTCGAGTGGCAGATCCCCGGTCTGCGCGCCGAGGTCGTCACGGAGCTGATCCGCTCCCTGCCGAAGCCGATCCGCCGCCACTACGTCCCCGCGCCGAACTTCGCGACCCGCTTCCTGGACGCGGTCGTGCCCGTGCAGGAGCCGCTGGACGGGGCGCTCGCCCGCGAGCTCCAGCGGATGGTCGGGGTCCCGGTCACCGCCGAGGACTTCGACTGGGCGAAGGTCCCCGAGCACCTCAAGGTGACCTTCCGGATCGTCGACGAGCGGCGCAGGAAGCTCGCCGAGGACAAGGACCTGGAGACGCTGCGGCTGAAGCTGCGCCCGAAGGCCCGTCAGGCGCTCTCCCAGGCCGCGGCGGCCGCGACGGGCGGCCCGGACGGCTCCGGGCCCTCCCTGGAGCGCACAGGGCTCACGGACTGGACGATCGGGACGCTCACGAAGGTCTTCGAGACCAAGCGGGGCGGGCAGCCGGTCAAGGCGTACCCGGCGCTCGTGGACGAGGGCGCGACCGTCGCCGTACGGCTCTTCGACACGGAGGCCGAGCAGCAGCTCGCGATGTGGCGGGGCACCCGGAAGCTGATCATGCTGAACATCCCGGTGAACCCGGCGAAGTTCGCCTCGGACAAGCTGACCAACCAGCAGAAGCTGGCCCTGTCCTCGAACCCGCACGGCTCGATCCAGGCGCTCTTCGACGACTGCGCCACCGCAGCCGCGGACAAGCTGATCGCGGACCACGGCGGCCCGGCGTGGGACGAGGAGTCCTTCCGGAAGCTGTACGACAAGGTCCGCGCGGACCTCGTGGACACGACCGTACGGACGGTGGGCCAGGTCCAGCAGATCCTGGCGGCCTGGCAGGCCTGCGAGCGCCGGCTGAAGTCGACGAACAGCCTGGCGCTGATCACCAACCTCACCGATGTGCGCACGCAGCTCGCCTGGCTGATGCCGGCCGGCTTCGTCACCCGTACGGGGCTCAAGCGGCTCCCGGACCTGATGCGCTATCTGGTGGCGGTGGACCGCCGGCTCCAGCAGATGCCGACCGGGGTGCAACGGGACACCACCCGGATGGAGAAGGTCCAGGAGATGCAGGACGAGTACGCCTGGCTCCTCGAACAGCTCCCGAAGGGACGCCCGGTGCCGTCCGAGGTCACCGACATCCGCTGGATGATCGAGGAGCTGCGGGTGAGCTACTTCGCGCACGCGCTGGGCACCGCGTACCCCGTCTCGGACAAGCGGATCGTGAAGGCGATCGACGCGGCGGCGCCCTGACCGCCTGCCCAGCGGCGAGTTCGACCGGACCGCTGACCTGCTGTACAGTCTTTCTTGCAGCCACTCACGAGGGGCCGCAAGCAAGGACCTGTGGAGCAGTTGGTTAGCTCGCCACCCTGTCAAGGTGGAGGTCGCGGGTTCAAGTCCCGTCAGGTTCGCTTTACCGAAAGGCCCGCATCATGCGATGCGGGCCTTTCGTTGTGTTCCCGTGTCTTGACGGGGCCACTCGCCCGCCGGTACCCCGGACATCAGGGGATCGGGGGCCCACACCGGAGGTGGTCGCGCATGGCCGCGGCGTCCGCAGCACGGCACGACACACGAGCACTGCTGCGCGCCCATCTGGCGGCCGCGTCGCGCTACGGACACCTCACGCGCCACTGCGTGGTCTGCCACCGCCTCCTGCGGCTCACCATGGAGTCTCCGGAGCCCGAGGGGCCGGAAGGGCCGGCTGTGACCACCGAGGACGAAAGTCCTCCCGACCCATGACCAACGGCGGGTGGGTGAGGGTCCCGTCAAGTGGGAGGCTGTTCTTGGCAAGTCTTCGCCGGTGTGACGGGAGTCACTGAGACAGTTTCAGGAACCGCTTCACTTACACCCTTCCTACACCGGCCCAATTTAATATGTGCAATTGCACCGGCTTCCGGGGCGCGGGGCCGGGCACAAAAGAAGGTCGCGCCGGACCCGGCGGAGTCCAGCGCGACCGTTGACGAAGGCCTGTTGGGGCAGGAATCCGTCGGCAGAGCTATGGGTGGGCGACCGGATTGGGGGATCCGGACAGGCCCGGTGTTACGGGGTACTGCGGGGTGTCAGCGCGACCTCAGGCCTCGCTGCGCTGCTGCGGAATACCCGCCAGCAGCGCGCGAACCTCGGCCTCGCGGTAGCGGCGGTGTCCACCCAGGGTGCGGATGGACGTGAGCTTCCCGGCCTTCGCCCAACGGGTCACCGTCTTCGGGTCCACACGGAACATCGTGGCAACCTCGGCAGGGGTCAGCAGCGGCTCGGCATCAGGGGTGCGAGCGGTCATGAGCGGCCTCCTCGGGAGAACCGAACCTTCTCGGTTCTTTCCTCTAAATTCTGCACCTTGACCCGCGTTGCCCGAAATGGCAGAAGCGGGCCGAGTCGGTTATAGGACGAACGGCTTGTCCTCGGCACTACAACTACACCATCCGTCCAGCCACGTCGGCCAAACCGATGGAATTGCCCTCGCAGGTGTTCATCAGCGGCGGAAGTCGATGGACCATGCCATAACGGACAGTCACACGCCTGTGACGATCAGTCACAGAGTGATCAGGAGTCCTCAGACCCCCCATAGAGTGCAATGTCGAGCGATCCGCCCATAGATGGACGGAAGGAACCCTCCCCGGACTCCTTGTCCTATTTTGGCACGAGGGTGGGCGATGGGCGCAAGGGTGCGTTACGTGCTGTCCGTCACGCTTGAGCCAAAGGCCCGGATCGGGACCAATGGCCCCGCCCGACGGGTGCCGAAGGACCCGCACGGCCGACCAACGACATTCGGCAGGCGGGATCCGGACATCCCTGAAGATCATTTACACCGGCCGGACATGTCTTGTCGATACCGACCTGACGAAGATGCCCGAGTGATGTCAATTCGCGAAGCGCAGGTCCCTGACCGCCCGCCAGCGCTCCGCGAGCCTCCCGTACGCCTCGCTCGCCGCCTCGCCGTCCCCGGCCCGCAGCGCCGCGATCCCCTCCGCCATCTGCGCCGCCGACCGGTCCTCGGCCAGCCACTCCTCCGTGACCGCGTGCACGAGACCGCCGAAGTCCAGCTCGACGAGCGCCCGCGGATGGAACTCCTCGAGCCAGCGCCCCACCTCGACGAGCCCCTCCGTCATCGGACCTTCGTCGATCGACTCCCGCAGCGCCCGCAGCGCCCTCGCGAGCCGCCGGCGCGCCTGCGCCATCGTCGTCCGGTAGCGCAGCACCGCCGCCCGGCCGCCGGCCGCCGCGCCCCCGGGCGCCCCCGGCTCTCGCGGCTCTCCCGGCTCGTAATGCCGGTCCTCGTCCCCGAAGAGCGCGAACCAGCGCAGCGGCACGTGCCAGACCGCCGTACGGATCCACGGCCGCGCGTCCGGGTTCCGCAGCAGCCACCGCTCGTAGTCGCCCGCCACCTGGGACCGCACCACCGGCGGCAGCATCGCGTCGAGCACCAGCCCCGGATACCCCTCGGCCACCAGCTCCTCCACCGCCAGCCACGCGCGCAGCCGCGTCCGCCACGGGCAGATCACCACCACCCCGTCCAGATGCGCGACGAAGGCCTCCGCGCTCTCGTGGACCGGCACCGGCACCGCGGGCGTCGGCAGCAGGTCCGCGAGCGACCGCCGCAGCTCCTCCTGCGCCCCCGGGGTCCGCGGCCGGCGCGCGTACCGGGCCCAGTGGGTCCGCTCCGGCTCGGGGAACGCCGTCAGCGGCTCGTACACCCGCAGATAGGACGCGTAGGGGACGAGGACCGAGGAGGCGACCGACATGTCGCGAATCCTTCCACGGAGGTACTCCGGGAGGGGGTGATCCTGAGCACTGAGGCCGATCTACGCACAGGTAGGACTTACTCTCTTGCCGAACTGGTCCTCCCCCACCCGCAGGGAGGGCCGAAACCGCCGCTTCGTACTTGGGAGTCACCACCGTGACCGATGTGACCGGCGTTCCTGCTGACGTACTGCGCACTCTGTTCCACTCGGAGCAGGGTGGCCACGAGCAAGTCGTGCTCTGCCAGGACCGCGCCACCGGCCTCAAGGCCGTCATCGCCCTCCACTCCACCGCCCTGGGCCCCGCCCTCGGCGGCACCCGCTTCTACCCGTACGCCACGGAGGCCGAGGCCATCGCCGACGCGCTGAACCTGGCCCGCGGGATGTCGTACAAGAACGCCATGGCCGGTCTCGACCACGGCGGCGGCAAGGCCGTCATCATCGGCGACCCGGAGAAGATCAAGACGGAGGAGCTCCTCCTCGCCTACGGGCGCTTCGTCGCCTCCCTCGGCGGCCGGTACGTCACGGCCTGCGACGTCGGCACCTACGTCGCCGACATGGACGTCGTCGCCCGCGAGAACACGTGGACCACCGGCCGCTCCCCCGAGAACGGCGGCGCCGGCGACTCCTCCGTCCTCACCGCCTTCGGCGTCTTCCAGGGCATGCGCGCCTCCGCGCAGAACCTGTGGGGCGACCCGAGCCTGCGCGGCCGCAAGGTCGGCGTCGCGGGCGTCGGCAAGGTCGGCCACTACCTCGTCGAGCACCTCCTGGAGGACGGCGCCGAGGTCGTGATCACCGATGTGCGCGAGGAGTCGGTGCGCCGGATCACCGACAAGCACCCGGGGGTCGCCGTGGTCGCCGACACCGACGCGCTGATCCGCGTCGAGGGGCTGGACATCTACGCGCCCTGCGCGCTGGGCGGCGCCCTGAGCGAGGAGACCGTGCCGTTCCTCACCGCGAGCATCGTCTGCGGCGCGGCCAACAACCAGCTCGCCCACCCGGGCATCGAGAAGGACCTCGTGGAGCGCGGGATCCTCTACGCGCCCGACTACGTGGTGAACGCCGGCGGCGTGATCCAGGTCGCCGACGAGCTGCACGGCTTCGACTTCGACCGGTGCAAGGCGAAGGCGACGAAGATCTTCGACACCACCCTCGAAATCTTCGCACGTGCGAAGGCCGACGGAATTCCGCCGGCTGCGGCGTCCGACCGGATCGCCGAACAGCGGATGGCGGAGGCGCGGCGCGCCTGAGCCGTACGAGGGGGCGGCCCGCCGCCGGACGGCCCCGGAGACCTCTCCGGGGAGACTTCGCTCACGCCCCTCGGCGGGTCGGGCCCCCAGAAGAGGTTAAAATCGCGATTGACCAGCGAGGAAAGGGCGCCTCGAAGGTTCTGTACCGGGGTATGTGATGCGCGCGGCGTACCGTAGACCCGCGGAAACAGGTACCGTTGAAGCTCTACGGACCGGTCTCTCTGTCGAGAGTCCGTTCCGACTCATGAACGCGTGTCAAGACTCTGGGGCCACCGAGCCCCGTCACCGAGGGGGTCGAGCCATGGGGCGCGGCCGGGCAAAGGCCAAGCAGACCAAGGTCGCCCGCCAGCTGAAGTACAGCAGCGGCGGGACGGACCTGACGCGTCTGGCCAATGAGCTGGGCGCTTCGACTTCGAGCCAGCCGCCGAATGGCGAGCCGTTCGAGGACGACGACGAGGAAGACGACCCGTACGCCCAGTACGCGGATCTCTACAACGAGGACGACGAGGACGAGGACGACGAGTCCGGTCCCGCGGCGTCCCCGCGTCGCGCTTGACCTTCTTAAACGCATGACGGAAACCCGGCCGGGAACACCTGGCCGGGTTTCTGTGCTGTCCGCATGCCCCTGGTAGAGCCCGACGGCGGAGACGCGAACGGGGCGCCCCCTCAGGAGCGCCCCGTCGCCTGGTACCGCAGATGGACTACTTGGCGTAGTCCCCGACCAGCTCCGCGCCGGTCGTGTGCGCCCCGCGCTCGGTGATCTCGCCCGCGACCCAGGCCTCGACGCCCCGGTCCTCAAGGGTCGTCAGGGCCGCGTCCACGGAGTCGCCCGGCACGACGGCCATCATGCCGACGCCCATGTTCAGGGTCTTCTCCAGCTCCAGCCGCTCCACCTGGCCGGCCTTGCCGACCAGGTCGAAGATCGCGCCCGGCGCCCAGGTCGAGCGGTCCACCGTGGCGTGCAGACCGTCCGGGATCACCCGGGCCAGGTTGGCCGCGAGACCGCCGCCCGTGATGTGGCTGAACGCGTGGACGTCCGTGGTCCTGGTGAGGGCCAGGCAGTCGAGCGAGTAGATCTTCGTGGGCTCCAGGAGCTCCTCGCCCAGGGTCCGGCCGAGTTCCTCGACCTGCTGGTCGAGGGTCATGCCGGCGCGGTCGAAGACCACGTGCCGGACGAGCGAGTACCCGTTCGAGTGAAGACCCGAGGAGGCCATGGCGATGACCGCGTCCCCCGTACGGATACGGTCGGCGCCGAGCAGCCGGTCGTACTCCACGACACCCGTGCCCGCGCCCGCGACGTCGAAGTCGTCCGGGCCGAGGAGGCCCGGGTGCTCCGCCGTCTCGCCGCCGACCAGGGCGCAGCCGGCCAGGACACAGCCCTCGGCGATGCCCTTGACGATGGCGGCGACCCGCTCGGGGTGGACCTTGCCGACACAGATGTAGTCGGTCATGAAGAGCGGCTCGGCGCCGCAGACCACGATGTCGTCCATGACCATCGCGACCAGGTCGTGGCCGATCGTGTCGTACACGCCCATCTGGCGGGCGATGTCGACCTTCGTGCCGACGCCGTCGGTGGCGGAGGCGAGCAGCGGACGCTCGTAACGCTTGAGGGCGGAGGCGTCGAAGAGGCCGGCGAAACCGCCGAGTCCCCCGAGGACCTCGGGGCGCTGCGTCTTCTTCACCCACTCCTTCATGAGTTCGACGGCGCGGTCGCCCGCTTCGATGTCGACGCCCGCGCTCGCGTAGCTGGCACCGGTGGTCTGAGACATGGGTTCAGAGCTTTCGTGTCGTCGTACTGCTCGCCGTACTGCGGGTCGCAGCGGGTTCTTACGGGCCGACGGTCCTTATGGGCGGCGGAGGGCGTCGGAGGCCGCGGTGGCGGCCGGTCCCGCTGCCAGCTCGGTCTCCAGGAGCTGCTTGCCGAGCAGCTCCGGGTCCGGCAGCTCCATCGGGTACTCGCCGTCGAAGCAGGCACGGCAGAGGTTCGGCTTCTGGATCGTCGTCGCCTCGATCATCCCGTCGAGGGAGATGTACGAGAGCGAGTCCGCGCCCAGCGACTTGCCGATCTCGTCGATCGACATGCCGTTGGCGATCAGCTCCGCGCGGGTGGCGAAGTCGATGCCGAAGAAGCAGGGCCACTTCACCGGCGGCGAGGAGATCCGGATGTGGATCTCGGCCGCGCCGGCCTCACGGAGCATCCGGACGAGCGCGCGCTGGGTGTTGCCGCGGACGATCGAGTCGTCGACGACCACCAGGCGCTTGCCCTTGATGACTTCCTTGAGCGGGTTCAGCTTCAGCCGGATGCCGAGCTGGCGGATGGTCTGGGAGGGCTGGATGAAGGTGCGCCCGACGTAGGCGTTCTTCACCAGGCCCGCGCCGAAGGGGATGCCCGAGGCCTCGGCGTAGCCGATCGCGGCCGGAGTGCCGGACTCCGGCGTCGCTATGACCAGGTCGGCCTCGACGGGCGCCTCCTTCGCGAGGCGGCGGCCCATCTCCACGCGGGAGAGGTACACGTTCCGGCCGGCGATGTCGGTGTCCGGGCGGGCCAGGTACACGTACTCGAAGACACAGCCCTTGGGCTTCGCTTCCGCGAATCGCGAGGTACGGATGCCGTTCTCGTCGATCGCGATCAGCTCGCCCGGCTCGACCTCGCGGACGTAGCTGGCGCCGCAGATGTCGAGGGCGGCGGACTCCGACGCGACGACCCAGCCGCGCTCGAGGCGGCCGAGGACCAGCGGGCGGATGCCCTGCGGGTCACGGGCCGCGTAGAGCGTGTGCTCGTCCATGAAGACGAGGGAGAAGGCACCCCGGACGTCGGGGAGGATCTTCGCGGCGGCCTGCTCGATGGTGAGCGGCTCGCCGTCCTCGTCGACCTGGGCGGCGAGGAGCGCCGTGAGCAGGTCGGTGTCGTTGGTGGCCGCCACACGGGTGGAGCGGCCTTCCTTCTTGGGCAGGTCGGCGACCATCTCGGCGAGCTGCGCCGTGTTCACCAGGTTGCCGTTGTGGCCGAGCGCGATCGAGCCCCGGGCGGTCGCCCGGAACGTCGGCTGCGCGTTCTCCCACACGGACGCCCCGGTGGTCGAGTAGCGGGCGTGACCGACCGCGATATGACCTTGGAGGGAACCGAGAGAGGTCTCGTCGAAGACCTGGGACACGAGGCCCATGTCCTTGAAGACGAGGATCTGGGAGCCGTTGCTGACCGCGATTCCCGCGGATTCCTGGCCCCGATGCTGGAGGGCGTAGAGCCCGAAGTACGTGAGCTTTGCGACCTCTTCACCCGGAGCCCAGACACCGAAGACGCCACAAGCGTCCTGGGGGCCTTTCTCTCCGGGAAGCAGGTCGTGATTGAGTCGACCGTCACCACGTGGCACGTTTCCGAGTGTAGACGGGCTCGACCACTGGTCCGAATTGGCGAAATCCGCGGCATCGGCGCTCGTGCGATCAGCCGAATTGATCATCTTGGGCTTGGAGAGGCCTACGAAGCAGGCGCGGTAAGGGTTCCGGCTTCCGGGGAGCTGAAGAGCGGACGCTCGTACCAGCCTCCGGGTGCTCTCGCGATGTGACGGAGTTCGCAGTCCCGAGGCATTCCGGGCCCCTGGAAACACCCTCGCAACGCCCCCGCCACACTCGTCCCGGGGTGCGAGACGGTCGTTGACAGGTACGCGTGAACTGGACGAAGCTCCAGCCCCATGCAGCCCCCGCGTGACCACTCGGTCACCCTCGTCCAGCGCCGACACGTGGACCTCGTCCGTGTCGCGAGCGCCGTCTGTCGCTGCGTCTGACCGCCTTCGCGGCCCTCCCCCTCCCCTTTCCCCACCTGTCTCTGCCTCCGTCTGGAGACCCCGCATGTCCACACCCCTGTCCCGCCGTGCCCTCGGCGGTGCCGCCGCCGGAGCCGCGGCCGCCGCCGCCCTCGGCGCCACCCCCGCCCACGCCCGGCCGGCGCCGCCCGAGGAGCGTGACTTCCGGGCCGCGAGCCCGCGCCGCCACTCCCGGCGGCCCAACATCCTCTTCGTCCTCGGCGACGACCTCGGCTGGGCCGACCTCTCCTCGTACGGCTCGCCGCACATCCGCACCCCGAACCTCGACCGGCTCGCCCGCCAGGGCGTCCGCTTCACCGACGCCTACTCCGGCTCCGCGACCTGCTCCCCGACCCGCTTCAGCCTCTACACCGGCCGCTACCCGGGCCGTACCAGAGGCGGCCTGGCCGAGCCCATCGCCGACCGGTCCGTAGGCCTTGAGCCCACCCACCCCACGCTCGCCTCGCTGCTCCGCGACTCCGGGTACGCCACCGCCCTCATCGGCAAGTGGCACTGCGGCTACCTTCCCGACTACTCCCCCACCCGATCCGGCTGGGACGAGTTCTTCGGCAACTTCGGCGGGGCCCTGGAGTACTACTCGAAGCTCGGCCTCGGCGGCGAGTACGACCTCTACGAAGGCGACGCCCCGTACAAGGACCTGCGCTACTACACCCGGATCCTCACCGAGCGGGCGAGCGAGTACGTCGGCCGCGACCACGACCGACCCTGGCTCCTCAACCTGAACTTCACCACCCCGCACTGGCCCTGGATCGCCGACGGCGACAAGGAGACGAGCGACGAGATCACCCGCCGCATCAAGGCGGGCGACGGGCGTGCCCTCTGGCACCAGGACGGCGGGTCGATCGAGAAGTACGGGCAGATGGTCGAGGACCTCGACCGGTCGATCGGCACGGTCCTGGACGCCCTGCGCCGCTCCGGCCAGGAGCGCGACACCCTCGTCTTCTTCGCCAGCGACAACGGCGGCGAACGCTTCTCCTACAACTGGCCGCTCTCCGGCCACAAGGGCTCCCTCCAGGAGGGCGGCATCCGCGTCCCGTCGATCCTGCGCTGGCCGGCCCGGATCGACGGCGGCCAGGTCAGCCGCCTCCCGGTCTTCACCCCCGACTGGACCGCCACCCTGCTCGAACTGGCCGGGGCCCGCCCCCACCCCGCCTTCCCCCTCGACGGCACGAGCCTCGCCGGGCACCTGCTGCGCGGCCACGAGGTCCCCGAGCGGGACCTGTTCTGGCGGGTGCGGGGCGAGCGGGCCCTGCGCCGGGGCGACTGGAAGTACTACCGGGGCAAGGCCGGCCGCGACCAGCTCTTCCACCTCGGCCGGGACGCCCGCGAGCAGGCGGACCTGGCCGCCGCCGAACCCGGTCTCACCGCCTCGCTGCGGACGGCATGGGAACGGATCGACGCGGGGCTGCTTCGCTACTGAGCGCCGTCCGCGACCGCGGTGAGGCCCTCGCCCGACGAGTCGGTGAGGGTGAGCGTGCGGTGGTCGAGCCGGTAGGTGAGCGGCCCGTCGAGGAGTTCGTACAGCTTCGTCTCCAGCGTCATCTGCGGGCTCGCGCACATCATGCGGGTGGTGGCGGCCGGGCCGTCGACGGTGAGCGTGCGGGCCTTCTCGTCGACGCGGGCGGTCGCGGAGAAGTTGTTGCAACCGAGGTTGCCGGCGACCCGTCCGTCCGCGCCGATGACGATCCGCGCCTTGCCCTCGCTGCCCGCGGGCAGTGAGGCCGCGGTGTCCTTGGAGAGGAGGCCGTCGACCTTCCAGGTGGTGCCGCGCAGCGGGGCGGCCGGTTCGGCGGTCAGCTCCAGGCCGCCGCGCCCGTCGGGGGAGTCGAGGGTGAACCTCTCCCCCTCGATCTTCCCCTTGAGCTTGCCGGAAAAGGCCTTGAGCAGCTCCTGCTCGAAGCGCTGCCGGTCGGCGGGGCAACCGATCTCGGTGACTTCCTGCGGGGAGACGGTGAGGGTGTCGCCGTTCACGGCGACGGCGGCACCGAAGGTGTTGCAGCCGCTGTTCCCCCGGGCACGGCCGTTCTCCACGAAGGCGACGCGGGCGCCGTCGGGGGCGGCGGACCTGCGGCCGTCGACCGTGACGGCGTCCACCGTCCAGTGCGTGCCGGCGACCGGCAGGTCCGGGGAGACGGTGTCCGCACCGGAACCGCCGCCTCCTTCCGTACCGCAGGCGGTGAGCAGGAGGAGGGGAACCAGGGCGAGGAGTGCGCGTGGCTTCGGCATGCAGGTGTGACGGAGAAGCCCGCCGTCCGGTTCCGGGGCCGGGCGGGGACAGTGCGTGTCCGGCCATGATCCGCCGGACGCGCCCTAGCCCATCAGGGGCAGGAGCCCCTTCAGGTCGGCGCGTTCGCCGCTCGCGCGGACCCGGGCCTCGTCGAGTTCCACGGCCCACTCGGCCCGGCCGGTGGCCAGCCTGATCCACGTCAGCGGGTCCGTCTCGATCACGTTCGGCGGGGTGCCCCGGGTGTGCCGGGGACCCTCCACGCACTGCACCACCGCGTACGGCGGGATCCGCACCTCGACCGCCCCGCCGGGGGCCTTCGCCGCGAGGGTGTCGGCGAGCAGCCGGGTGCAGGCGGCGAGGGCCTGCCGGTCGTACGGGACGGCCGCGCCGGTCGCCGCGTTCAGGTCGTCGGTGTGGACGACGAGTTCCACGGTCCGGGTGACCAGGAAGTCGGCGAGGGTCATCGCGCCGAAGCTCACCGGCAGGAGCCGCTCGTCGGCGGCGCCCGTCATCGCCTTCCCGTAATCGTCCGCCACGCGCGCGTAGAGCCCCGGCAGGTCGGAGGCGTCGATGCCCCGGGTGTGCGCGTCGATCCGCTCGGACGCGCCGGCGGTCACGAACGGCCAGTCGAGCAGGGCGAGCCGGTCCTCGCCGCGCTCCGGCACGGCCAGGAGCTGCGGCACGGAGTCGACCATCCACGCGAGGTGCGCCGCCAGGTCCCGTACCGTCCACTCACCGAGCCGGGTCGGCCCGTCGAGCTGCTCGGGAGTCAGCGCCCCGACCGCCTCCCGTACGTGCCCGAACTGGGCGAGCACGGCGGCCCTGATCTTGGCGGAGTCGTAGCTGCGGGTGCGCTTCTTGGCCGGTGGCATGGGGGCGAGGGTAGTCGGAGACTGGAGGGGGAGGGCCGCCCGCACACCCGCACACGTACGAGAGGGGTCGATCAGCCATGGCTGAGCACCCTGACGCCGCCCTGGTCCGCCGCGGCTTCGAAGCATGGACCAGCGGGGACATGGAGACCGTCGGCACCCTGATGACGGCGGACTGCACGCACCACTCGCCCGGCGATAGCCAGATCTCCGGGCACATCAAGGGCCGGGACAACGTCCTCGACATGTACCGGAAGATGTTCGAACTCACCCGCGGCGAGATGCGGGTCGAACTGCAGAGCGTCTCCGTCGACGGCCGCGGCCATGCCGTGGCGGCGAACCGGTTCTTCGCCACGCGCGAGGACAAGGGCATGGGCATCGAGATGAACGGCGCTCTCGTCTTCACCATCATCGGCGGCAAGATCTCCGACATCGACGAGTGCGTCGAGGACATCGACGTCTCCGACGCCTTCTGGGGTCAGGCCGAGTAGGCCGCGTCGCGTGGCACCTCGAACGTCTCGCCGTTCCTCGGGACACCGACACCGCGCCAGGTGAACGGCACACCGCTCGCCGTGTCCAGGTCCGGGCCGTCCATCAGCTGGAAGTGCACGTGCGGCTCGGTCGAGTTGCCCGAGTTCCCGCACCGGGCGAGTTCCTGGCCGGCCGAGACGCGGTCGCCCGCGCGCACGGCCAGGGAGCCGCGCTTCAGATGGGCGTACATCGCGTACGTACCGCCGCCGAGGTCGAGGACGAGGTGGTTCCCGGTGACCCGGCGGGCGCCGCCGATGCTCCGCGCGCCGGACTCGATCAGCAGCAGGTAGAGGACACCGAGCAGCGAGTTCCGGCTGAGGTGGTCGCGCTGCCGGTCCTCGGCGTGCACGACGGTCGCGTCCGCGACCGCGAGCAGCGGCGCGCCGAAGGCCGGGAAGTCGCCGCTCCGCCGGGCCACCGGCCACAGCCAGGCGAAGCCCGGCCGGGGCCGCGCCTCGTCCTCCCGGGTGACGTCGATCGCGTACGTCTGGCCCAGCTGGTGGGTGCCGTGGCTGGGCGTCCGGTCCGCCGGGCTGTTCAGCGCGGACCAGAGGCCGGTGACCGGCGGGGCCACCTCGACCGTGGCGCGGGGCGTGGCCATGACCCGGCCGCGGGCGGTCCGGGCGAGACCGACGCCGAGGATCATCGCGACGATCACGGGCAGCCAGCCCACCCAGTACGGGTACGGCAGCTCGACGGCGAACGAGGCGATGACCTGGACGACGAACGCCAGCCAGAGCACGCGGTGGAGGGCCACCACCAGTTTGCGCGTGGACATCCGGATTCCCCCTGAGGATCGTGGTGTCGGTTACGGGCGGGCCGCGGATCGTGGTGTCGGTTACGGGCGGGCCGCGGTGAGGACCACCAGGAGCGGGACGACCCGGGCCCCCGGGACCTCGTGGCGACCGCGTCCGACGGTCTTGAGCCAGCCCGCGCCGGTCAGTTGGCGCAGGTGGTGGTAGATCTGGCCGGTCGTGCCGATCTCCTCGAGCTCCGCCAGCTCGGCGGCGGTGCGCCGGCCGCCCAGGATCTCCCGCAGCAGGCGGAGCCGTACGGGATGGCCGAGCGCGGCGAAGGACTCGGCGGCGTCCGCCCAGTCCTCCTCGAACAGCTGCCCGGTGAAGGCGCCGAGCTGCCACTCGTACCGCTCCCGGGTCGGCAGCCTGACGGTTCCCGTGAAGACGACCGCGCCGTCCTCGCCCCGGTCTCCCGCGTCCGCCGCGAGCTGCGCCTTTAGGCCTTCGAGGGCCCAGAGCGGGCTGTCGGCGGTGGCCTCGGGCGCGGGACGCCCCCCGCCCGCTTCGGTCGCGCTCTCCAGGGCCGCGATACGCCGTTCCAGCGCGGCGACCCGCTCTTCAAGCTCCATGTCGTCGAGATTACGTAATTACGTAACACTCCGCAAGCGGGAAACGCGAAAGCCCCCGCCCTGACCTTCCGGTCCGGGCGGGGGCTTCCCCAGTGCTCCGTATCAGGCCAGCAGGGCCGGAATCGTCGCCTCGTGCGCCTCGCGCAGCTCCGTCAGGGTGAGCGCGAACTCGCCCTGCACGTCCACCGCGTCACCGTCGACGACACCGATCCGGGCCGCCGGCAGACCCCGCGCACCGCACATGTCGGTGAAGCGGAGCTCCTCGCTGCGCGGGACGGCGACGACCGCACGGCCGGCCGACTCGCTGAAGAGGAACGTGAAGGCGTCCAGGCCCTCCGGGACGATCAGCCGCGCGCCGTTCCCGCCGCGCAGGCAGGACTCGACGACCGCCTGGATCAGACCGCCGTCGGACAGGTCGTGCGCCGCGTCGATCATGCCGTCGCGGGAGGCCGAGATCAGGATCTCGCCGAGCAGCTTCTCCCGGTCGAGGTCCACGGCCGGCGGCATGCCGCCGAGGTGCTGGTGGATCACCTCGGACCAGGCCGAGCCACCGAACTCCTCACGCGTGTCGCCCAGCAGGTAGAGGAGCTGGCCCTCTTCCGCGAACGCGATCGGCGTACGGCGGTTCACGTCGTCGATCACACCGAGCACGGCCACGACCGGCGTCGGGTGGATCGCCGTCTCGCCGGTCTGGTTGTAGAGGGAGACGTTGCCACCGGTGACCGGGGTGCCCAGCTGGAGGCAGCCGTCCGCGAGACCACGGGTGGCCTCCGCGAACTGCCACATCACGGCCGGGTCCTCGGGCGAACCGAAGTTCAGGCAGTCCGAGATGGCCAGCGGCTTGGCACCGGAGGCGGCGACGTTGCGGTACGCCTCCGCGAGCGCGAGCTGCGCACCCGTGTACGGGTCGAGCTTCGCGTACCGGCCGTTGCCGTCGGTCGCCATGGCCACGCCGAGGTTGGTCTCCTCGTCGATGCGGACCATGCCCGCGTCCTCGGGCTGCGCCAGAACCGTGTTGCCCTGCACGAACCGGTCGTACTGGTCGGTGATCCAGGACTTCGAGGCCTGGTTCGGCGACGAGACCAGCTTCAGGACCTGGTCCTTCAGCTCGGCGCCGTCCTGCGGCCGGGGCAGCTTGCCGGCGTCGTCGGCCTGGAGCGCGTCCTGCCACTCGGGGCGCGCGAACGGCCGGTGGTAGACCGGGCCCTCGTGGGCGACCGTACGCGGGGGGACGTCGACGATCTGCTCGCCGTGCCAGAAGATCTCCAGGCGCTCGCCCTCGGTCACCTCACCGATGACGGTGGCGATGACGTCCCACTTCTCGCAGATCTCCAGGAACCGCTCGACGTGCACGGGCTCGACGATCGCGCACATGCGCTCCTGCGACTCGCTCATGAGGATTTCCTCGGGCGAGAGGGTCGCGTCGCGCAGGTGGACCCGGTCGAGCTCGACGCGCATGCCGCCGGAACCGGCGGAGGCCAGCTCGGACGTGGCGCAGGAGAGCCCGGCGCCGCCGAGGTCCTGGATGCCCGCGACCAGCTTCTCCTTGAAGATCTCCAGGGTGCACTCGATGAGGAGCTTCTCCTGGAAGGGGTCGCCGACCTGGACGGCGGGGCGCTTGGTGGGCTTCGTGTCGTCGAAGGTCTCGGACGCGAGGACCGAGACGCCGCCGATGCCGTCGCCGCCGGTGCGGGCGCCGTACAGGATGACCTTGTTGCCGGGGCCGGAGGCCTTGGCGAGGTGGATGTCCTCGTGCTTCATCACGCCGATGCAACCGGCGTTGACCAGCGGGTTGCCCTGGTAGCACTCGTCGAAGACGACCTCGCCGCCGATGTTCGGCAGGCCCAGGCAGTTGCCGTAGCCGCCGATGCCGGCGACGACACCGGGCAGCACGCGCTTGGTGTCGGGGTGGTCGGCCGCGCCGAAGCGCAGCGGGTCGACGACCGCGACCGGGCGGGCGCCCATGGCGAGGATGTCGCGGACGATGCCGCCGACGCCGGTGGCCGCGCCCTGGTAGGGCTCGATGTACGAGGGGTGGTTGTGCGACTCGACCTTGAAGGTGACCGCGTATCCCTGGCCCACGTCGACGACGCCGGCGTTCTCGCCGATGCCTACGAGCATGGCGTCGTTCTCCGGGACCTTCTCGCCGAACTGCTTCAGGTGGACCTTGCTGCTCTTGTAGGAGCAGTGCTCGGACCACATGACGGAGTACATGGCGAGCTCGGCGCCGGTGGGACGGCGGCCGAGGATCTCGCGGATGCGGGCGTACTCGTCCTCCTTGAGGCCGAGCTCCTTCCAGGGCTGCTCGCTGTCCGGCGTCTCGCTCGCGTGCTTGACGGTGTCGAGGAGGCTCATCAGGCGTTGACCAGCTTCTTGAGGATCGAGGTGAAGAAACCGAGGCCGTCCGTCTTACCGGTGCCGACCAGGGGCTCGACGGCGTGCTCGGGGTGCGGCATGAGGCCGACCACGTTGCCCGCGGCGTTGGTGATGCCCGCGATGTCGCGCAGCGAGCCGTTGGGGTTCACGTCCAGGTAGCGGAAGGCCACCCGCCCCTCGGCCTCCAGCTCGTCGAGCACGCGCTCGTCGGCGACGTACCGGCCGTCCATGTTCTTGAGCGGGACCTCGATCTCCTGGCCCTCGGTGTAGTCCGAGGTCCAGGCGGTCTCCGCGTTCTCCACCCGCAGCTTCTGGTCGCGGCAGATGAAGTGGAGGTGGTTGTTGCGCAGCATCGCGCCCGGCAGCAGATGCGCCTCGGTGAGGATCTGGAAGCCGTTGCAGATGCCGAGGACGGGCATGCCCGCCTTCGCCTGCTCGATGATCGTCTCCATCACCGGCGAGAAGCGGGAGATGGCTCCGGCCCGCAGGTAGTCGCCGTAGGAGAAGCCGCCGGCCAGGACCACGGCGTCGACCTGCTTGAGGTCCTTGTCGCGGTGCCACAGCGGGACGGGCTCGGCGCCCGCGAGGCGGGCGGCGCGCAGCGCGTCCTGGTCGTCGAGCGTTCCGGGGAACGTGACGACGCCGATGCGTGCGGTCACGACTCCACCTTCACGATGAAGTCTTCGATCACGGTGTTTGCAAGGAAGGTTTCGGCCATCTCATGGATGCGGGCGAGGGCGGCGTCGTCGACCGGTCCCTCCACCTCCAACTCGAAGCGCTTCCCCTGGCGGACGTCGGCGATTCCGGCGAATCCCAGGCGGGGCAGTGCACGCTGCACCGCCTGCCCCTGAGGGTCGAGGATCTCCGGCTTGAGCATGACGTCGACTACGACGCGTGCCACTGGCACTCCCGGTGGTGTGTTGCGTGGGCGGTTCCCTCAGCGTACCTGCCTCCAAATTCTACGCGGGTAGAGATCTGAAGGATCCTACAAATGCCAGGCCTCGGAGCCCCTCGGCCCGCACACACCACCCGCACCCCCGCCCGAGCACATCCACACAAAATTCGAGTGAAATATTGCGGACCTCATTGCCCCGGGACACGCTGAAACAATTGCCAGGGCTTCACAATGCGACACCTGCCGCTGTACAAAGGAATCCAGAAGAAAGCAGCATTGTCCCGGCACAGCCGCAAGGCCGACATCACCGCACGTCAGAGGCGCCACAAGCGCCCCCTCCGCGGAGTCGGCCGCAGGAAAGGACCGATATCCGTGGCTCAGCGTGTGGTGGTCACTCTCTCCGACGACATGGACGGCGGAGAGGCAGCTGAAACGGTCGCGTTCGGTCTTGACGGGAAGATGTACGAGATCGACCTGAATGCTGCCAATGCAAAGAAACTCCGCAAGGCTCTCGCCCCGTACCTCGCGGCCGGGCGCAAGCTGCCGGCCAAGACCGCGGCCGCCCGAAGCGCCTCGGCGGAGACGTACACCCGCACCTCCCTCGCCCCCGATCCGGCGGCGGTCCGGGCCTGGGCCCAGTCCAACAAGATGGAGGTGCCCGCCCGCGGACGGATCCCGAAGCGGGTCTACGAGGCCTTCCGCGAAGCGAGTTGAGCCGGGGGCGGCGGACCCGGCCCGCGCGGGCCGGGGAACCGATTTGCATTGCACCCCCCATGATCCGCTAGAGTCTGGAACACGCCGAGGGGCGAGGCCGCAAGGCCCCACCTCACGCAGCGTGCGGGTGTAGTTCAGTAGCAGAACAGCCCCCTTCCAGGGGGAAGGCGCAGTGTGCAATTCCTGTCACCCGCTCTGCACCGCTCGACCGACCACTGTTGTGGATCAGGTAGAGTAGTGCTCGCACCGCCCAGTGAAAGCTGAGCGGCAGCATGCGGACGTGGCTCAGTTGGTAGAGCATCACCTTGCCAAGGTGAGGGTCGCGAGTTCGAATCTCGTCGTCCGCTCAGGAAGTCGAAGGCCCCGGTTCTCAGGAACCGGGGCCTTCGACGTGTTCCCGGCCGTGTCCCCGGCCGCGTGTCCCCGGCCGCGTGTTCCCGGCTGGCATCCCGCCATCGCCCCATGACATTTGTCAGACACCGCGATGACAGCGCGCACTGCCGTACGGCTCCGCCCGCCGGGAGCCTGGACACATGACCAACGCGATCGAAGCGGAAGGCCTGCGCCGCGGCTACTCCGGCGGCTTCGAGGCCGTGCGCGGCATCTCCTTCACCGTCCCCCGCGGCGAGATCTTCGCCCTCCTCGGCACCAACGGCGCCGGCAAGACCTCCACCGTCGAACTCCTGGAGGGCCTCGCCGCCCCGAGCGCCGGCACCGCCCGTGTCCTCGGCCACGACCCGTACCGCGAGCGGGCCGCCGTCCGCCCCCGCATCGGGGTGATGCTCCAGGAGGGCGGCTTCCCGGGCGACCTGACCGTGACCGAGACCGTACGGATGTGGGCGGGCTGCACGAGCAACGCCCGGCCCGCCGCCGAGGCCCTCGCCGCCACCGGGCTCACCGGCCGCGAACGGGTCCGGGTCAAGCAGCTGTCCGGCGGCGAACGGCGCCGGCTCGACCTCGCCCTCGCCCTCCTCGGCCGCCCCGAGGTCCTCTTCCTCGACGAACCGACCACCGGCCTCGACGCCGAGGGCCGCCGCGACACCTGGGACCTCGTCCGGGCCCTGCGCGACGACGGCACCACCGTCCTGCTCACCACCCACTACCTGGAGGAGGCCGAGGCCCTGGCCGACCGGCTCGCGATCATGCACGCCGGCCGGATCGTCCTCTCCGGCACCCCCGCCGAGGTCACCGCCGCCCGGCCCGCCCGCATCCGCTTCACCCTCCCCGACGGCGTCCCGGCCGGGCGCCTCCCGCTCCACCTGCGGGCCGCCGAGGACGGCGGGCGGGTGGAGATCCGTACCGGCGACCTCCAGGACGACCTCGCCGCGCTCCTCGGCTGGGCCCGGGAGCACGACGTACGACTCGACGGGCTCGACGCCCGGTCCGCCTCCCTCGAAGAGGCGTTCCTCGACATCGCTTCACAGACCTCGGCGCAAACGCCGACGCCGGCGCAGGACCCGAGGCAGGCGCAGACGCAGACGCAGACGCAGGCGCAGACGCAGAAGACGCAGACGCAGGACCCGGATCTGGAGGCCGTCCGATGAGCTCGCTCACGCACTCCCCCGCCCGTACGCGGCTCACCCGTACGCGGCTCGCCGCGCTCGGGCGGGCCGAGCTGACCCTGCTCGTCCGCAACCGCACGACCCTCTTCGTCGCCGTCTTCGTCCCCGTGCTCATGGTGGGAGCGATCCGCAGCTCCCTCGACGGCGTCGAGCTCGGCAAGGCGGGCACGACCATCGCGGAGGTCGCCGTCACCGGCGGCATCGGCATGGCCCTCCTCATGGTCGTGCACTCCAACCTCGTCTCCGCGTTCGTCGCCCGCCGCGAGTCGCTCGTCCTCAAGCGGCTGCGGACCGGCGAGGTCACCGACATCGAGATCCTCACCGGGATCGCCCTGCCGGCCGCCGTGCTCGCGCTCGCCCAGTGCGCCCTCATGACGGCCGGCGGCGTCACCGCCCTCGGCCTGTCCGCGCCCGCCCGGCCCGCGCTGCTCCTCGCCGGCGTCGTCCTCGGCATCGTGCTGCTCACCGCCGTCGCGGCCGCCACCTCGGCCGTCACCCGCACCGTCGACAGCGCCCAGCTCACGACGATGCCGCTGCTCGTGGTCTCGTCCATCGGGTCCGGGCTCTTCGTCCCCCTCTCCGTCCTCCCCGACGGGTTCGCCTCGCTCTGCGAGCTGCTGCCGCTGACCGGCGTGATGACCCTCGTACGGGCCGGCTGGTCCGGCGGCGTGGAGCCGGGGGAACTGGTGGGCGCCGCGCTGACCGCGGTGGCCTGGACCGTGCTCTCGGTGTTTGCTGTCCAGCGGTGGTTCCGGTGGGAGCCCCGGCGCTGAGCGACCGCGCCGCGCAATGTCGCCGAGAGACCGGGAGGAACCCGTCGTGAAGAGCTGGAGCGGCCGGAGCGGGCTGGCCAAGGTGGACGTCTACACGCGCGTCACCGCGTACATGCTCCTGTGGGCCGCCGTGTTCACCCTCGGGCTCCTGCTCCTGATCCGGCCGATCCGGCACGAGGCCCCGCTCCTCCTGGTCGTCGCGGCCCCGCTGCTCAACCTCGCCAACGGGATCCTCTGCCACCGCTTCCTGCGCCGGGCGATGGACGTGTACCTGCGGCCCGGGACCGCGCTGGGCCCGCGCGCGTTCCTGCCCGCCGCCGCGGCCGGGGCCGCCACCGCGGGGGCCGTCCTCGCCGAGGCGGCCACCGCCGACCTGACCGGGCTCCTGCCCGGGATGCTCGGGGCGGCCCTCGTCCCCTTCGCCGCCGGGCACTGCCTGGTCTTCCCCGTACGGACCGTCGTCCTCCACCAGGCCCTCCTGACCGGGGTGCTCCTGGCCGCCGTGCCGCTCACCGGCCGGGGCGCCTGGCCCACCGTCTTCACCGTGATGACCGTCCTCTTCATCACCGGCTGGCTCGCCGTCACCATCCGCCTCTCGCTCTGGGTGCTCGGGGTCCTCTTCGAACTGCGCGAGGCGCGCGATGTGCAGGCCCGGCTCGCGGTCGCCGAGGAGCGGCTGCGGTTCGGGCGGGACCTGCACGACATCCTCGGCCGGAACCTGTCCGTGATCGCCCTCAAGAGCGAGCTCGCCGTCCAGCTCGCCCGGCGCGGACGCCCCGAGGCCGTCGACCAGATGATCGAGGTGCAGCGCATCGCCCAGGAGTCCCAGCGGGAGGTACGGGACGTCGTACGCGGCTACCGCGAGGCCGACCTGCGGGTGGAGCTGGAGGGCGCGCGGGGTGTCCTCGACGCGGCCGGCATCGACTGCGCCGTCGACACCCCAGGGCTCGCCCTGCCCGACGAGGTGCAGGCGGCGCTCGGGTGGGTGGTCCGTGAGACCACGACGAACGTACTGAGACACGGGGACGCGCGGCACTGCGCGATCGCCGTACGCGAGGAGGAGGGCGCGGTGCTGCTGACCGTGGAGAACGACGGAGCCGGTGGCGGGGCGGGGGCAGGTGCCGGAGCGGGAGCGGGTGCCGGGTCCGGCTCCGACGCGGGGGCCGGTGGCGGTGCCGGGTCGGGGCTCGCGGGGCTTCGGGAGCGGCTCGCGGCCGTCGGCGGGACCCTGGAGGCCGGACCGGGCGAGGGCGGCACGTTCCGCGTGACGGCCAGGGTGCCGGTGGCCGGGACGGGAACCGGGGGCCGTACGCGTACTCGCACCGAGGTGACCCGGTGACCACGCCCGTATCCCGTACCCGTACCCGTACCGAGGTGTCCCGGTGACCACGCCCGTATCCCGTACCCATACCCGTACCGAGGTGTCCCGGTGACCACGCCCGTATCCCGTACCCATACCCGTACCGAGGTGTCCCGGTGACCGTCCCCGCCCCCACCCCCCTCCGCGTGCTGCTCGCCGACGACGAGCATCTGATCCGTGGCGCGCTCGCCGCGCTGCTCGGGCTCGAGGACGACCTCGTCGTCGTCGCCGAGGCCGCCACCGGGCCCGAGGCGCTCGCCATGGCCCGGTCCCACCGGCCCGACGTCGCCGTGCTCGATCTGCAGATGCCGGGCGCGGACGGTGTGACGGTCGCCACGATCCTGCGGGACGAACTCCCCGGCTGCCGCACCATGATCGTGACCGGCCACGGCCGGCCGGGGCACCTCAAGCGGGCCCTCTCCGCAGGCGTGCGCGGCTTCGTCCCGAAGACCGACAGCGCCCAGCGGCTCGCCGAGATCATCCGTACCGTGCACGCCGGAAACCGTTACGTGGACCCGGAGTTGGCGTCCGACGCGATCGCCGCCGGGGACTCCCCGCTGACCGCGAGGGAGGCCGAGGTCCTCGAACTCTCCGCCGACGGGGCACCCGTCGCGGAGATCGCCCGGCGCGCCTCGCTCTCCCCCGGAACCGTCCGGAACTACCTCTCCTCGGCCGCCGCGAAGCTCGGTGCCGAGAACCGTCATACGGCGGTACGGCTCGCGCAGGCGAAAGGTTGGGTATAGTTGGCTCCGCGCTACGGCGCATGCGGACGTGGCTCAGTTGGTAGAGCATCACCTTGCCAAGGTGAGGGTCGCGAGTTCGAATCTCGTCGTCCGCTCCATGAAGAAGCCCCCGGTCGAATCGACCGGGGGCTTTCTCGTGTCCGGCTCAGCTCCAGGACTTGCCGGTCAGCAGCTCGTACGCCTCGATGTACTTGGCGCGCGTCGCGTCCACGATCTCCTGCGGGAGGGGCGGCGGCGGCTGCTCGCTCTTGCGGTCCCAGCCGGAGGCCGGGGAGGTCAGCCAGTTCCGGACGAACTGCTTGTCGTACGAGGGCTGGGCGCGGCCCGGCTCCCACTGGTCGGCCGGCCAGAAGCGCGAGGAGTCCGGGGTGAGGACCTCGTCGGCGAGAACCAGCGTGTCCCCGTCGAAGCCGAACTCGAACTTCGTGTCGGCGAGGATGATCCCCCGGTCGCGCGCGATGTCACGGGCCCTGCCGTACACGGCGAGGGTCGTCTGACGCAGCAGCGCGGCCGTCTCGGCACCGGCCTGGCGGGCGACCTCCTCGTACGGGACGTTCTCGTCGTGGTCGCCGACGGCGGCCTTGGTGGCCGGGGTGAAGATCGGGGCGGGCAGCTCGGAACCGTCGCTCAGCCCCTCGGGGAGCGCGAGGCCGCAGACCGTACGGGACTCGTCGTACTCCACGAGACCGGAGCCGGTGAGGTAACCGCGGGCCACGCACTCGACCGGGACCATGTTCAGCGACTTGCAGACGAGGGTGCGGCCCGCCCAGTCGGCGGGGGCGCCGGCCGGCAGGTCGGTCGAGAGCACGTGGTGGGGGACCAGGTCGGAGAGCCGGTCGAACCACCACAGGGAGAGCTGGGTGAGGACCCGGCCCTTGTCGGGGATCTCGGTGGGCAGGACCCAGTCGTACGCGGACATGCGGTCACTCGCCACCATCACGAGGTCACCGGCCTCGTTCCGGTACAGGTCGCGCACCTTGCCCGTGTGGAGATGGGTGAGGCCCGGGACCTGGACAGGCTCGGGCTTTTCTACGAATCCGGACACGGTTCCTCCGCGTAGGTTGATCCAGGAGCGGTTCGATTCTCTCGCACCGGGACCGGCCGACCGCGGGCGGGCCCGGTCAGTCCTGGTCACACCCGGTCGGTCCCGGTCAGTCCCTCTTACAGATCCGGTCCAGAAGGTTCGCGGTGGCGCGCTGGACCCTGGCGTCGACATGGCCCGGCCGGTCCAGCGCCGGTGACCAGGCGAACGTACCGGAGGCGAAGACCCAGGCACCCGAGGGCGACCGGTAGAGCGAGGTCTCCTGGTGGCGCAGCGCCCCCTCGCCGTCCCGGTAGGGCGAGTGGGCGAGCAGGATGCGGCCCTGGTGCTCGGGGAGCGCCGTGCGCGGGAAGTAGCGGTCGGCCTCGCCCGCGACCAGGCCCGGCAGCTCGTCGCCGTCACCGGCCCCGGTGGCCTCCCAGAGCCAGTGCTCGGCGTTCCGTACGACCAGCGGGTGCGGCTCGGGGACCCGGCCCGCGTACTGGATGCCGAGGAGCTGCTGCTCGGGCCGGTCGACCTCCCGCCAGAGCGCCGACCGGCCGGGGCCGCGCCGCTTGCGGCAGGTGAGGAGCCGGTCCGGCACGCCCGACGGCGAAGGGCCGAGCTCCACCTGCCAGTACATGGTGTTGGCGGAGAGGAAGACGAGCGACGTCCCCTGGTCGCGGGCGAGTTCGGCGGTCCTGCGCATCGGCGCCGACCAGTACTCGTCGTGCCCCGGGAAGACCAGGCCCCGGTAGCGGCTCGGGTCGACCCGGCCCGCGTGCAGGTCGCGGGTCTCCGCGTACGCCAGGTCGTAGCCGTAGCGCTCGGCCCAGCGGATGAAGTCGTAGGCGTGCCCGACGTGCAGCGGCAGGCCCGCGCCCGCGTACGGGCGGTCGAAGGAGACGGTGACGGCCGCCTCCTCCTCCCCGAGCAGCCGGCCGTCCTCGTCCCAGGCGTGGTAGAGGCTCGCGCCGGTGCGGCCGTCCTCCGGATAGAGGTTGTACGCCTGCCAGGTCACGTCCGGGAGGACGAGGAGCAGATCGGCCGGGTGGTTGTCGCGGACGGTGAAGGGGATGTGCGAGCGGTAGCCGTCGACGGTGGTGAGGACGGCGACGTACGCCCCGATCGACCAGTACGTGGGGACCTGCAACCGCCACGACTGCCACCAGTGGTGGCAGGAGACCGTACGGTCGGCGGTCAGCGGGGCCGGCTGGACGATCCCGGAGAGCCGGGGGCTGGTGGTGATCTTCGCGGCTCCGTGGCCGCCGTAGTGGCCGATCCGGTAGACGTCGACCGAGAACTGCTGCGGCGGGTCCACCGTGATGTGGAAGTCGATCGACTCGCCGGGGGCCACGGCCCCGTCGGACGCGAACCCCTTGATCTGGCGCCGGACGTCGTCGGCCGTGCGCGGGCCGCCGCTGCCGCCCCGGGCCAGGATCTCGTCCGCGTACCAGGGGACCATCTGGCCGGTGTCGTCGAAGTAGTTCTCGGACCCGCGCAGCCAGGGCAGGGGGCCCTGGCCGAAGGGATCGGTGACGGCGTGCGCGAGCGCGCCCGACTCCCACCGCCTGATCTGGTCCGCCCCCATGCTGCGCCCCTCCCTCGACTCCCCCGGGTCGGCTGCTCAGTGCCTGTGATGTGTGTCTGTGCTTCGTGCCTCTGGCTCGTGCTTCTGTCAGTGGCGGTCTCCAGCACATCACATAACGCACGCACTCCGTCACCGTTCGTCGTGAATTGACGAGAGTGGAACCTTGGGCTCCGGGAAGCCGCGCCGTGAACCTGCCCCCGAGGGGGCTCAGACCAGGCGTACGGGCTTCTCCGGGCGCACCCCCGTGCGGGCCAGCCAGAGGCGCAGCGGCTCCGGGTCGCCGTCCTCGACGAGGGCGAGGACGCGGGGTCCGAGGTCCGCCGCCCGCTCGCCACCGACCAGGAGGGAGGGCCCGTCGAGCCAGTCGAGGCCCGGGGCGGCCTCGGCGGTGTCCACGGCAGCGCAGCAGACCATCGCGGTGACGTGGTCGGCGAGCAGGTCACGGCCGGAGCGGGGCGGCTGGAGCGGGAAGAGCGGCAGGGGCCCGTCGGGGCCGCTGACGGCCGCCAGGGGCACGGTGCCGGGCCGGTCGTCCGTCCCGGCGCTCTTGGCCGCCGCCTCGGCGGTCCGCGCGGTGGCGGCAGCCACCCTCGCCTCCCGCGCCGCCTCCTCGCGCGCGAGGAGCGCGCTGAGCGCCCCCGCGAGCGCCTCGGCGGCGGGATTGACGGGCTCCTCGTCGTCGACGTCGTCGGCGTCTGCTTCGGGGAGCGGGGGGTCGGTGGGGTCGGTCGTGTCACCCTGTACCGCGCCGGGGGCCGAGGGCGCGGTGGGGGCTGCCGTGGACAGGTGGGCGATCACCCGGGTCAGGGTCGGGCCGTCCGCGGTCGACGGGGCCCCGGCCGGCGCGCCGGCCGCGCCCAGACCGTCGAGGACCTGGTGCAGTCGGGCCGCGTCGGTGCGCCACTTCCGGTCGACGACCTCCTCCGGGTACTGGCTCCACTCCACCGGGGACCAGTCGGGGCCGGGTTCGGCCGGGCCGCCGTGGAAGAGGCGGGCGGCGAGCAGCGAGGCGGCCTCGTCGACCGCTCCCGGCTCCTCCAGGAGGTCGCAGGCCGGGCGCTCACCGAGGCGGGACGAGAAGCCGTCCGCGAGCCGGTCCCGGCGGGAGAGCTCGGTCAGGGCGGAGACCACGCCCGCGTCGAGCCGGGAGGGCCAGCGGCCCATGCGCCAGGCGGGCAGCGCGACCCGGGTGAGTAGGCGGTCCCAGCCCGCGTACGCCAGGCCGACCTGCTCCTGAGCGACGATCCGCACGCCGTAGTCCACGGCCTGGGCGCGCTCCGAGCCGGCGACGGCGACCCCGCGCTCCATCTCGGCGGCGTGGCCGCGGCAGGCGCGCAGCAGGACGCGGGCGACCTGCCCGACGCCGTGCGCGCCGAGCCTGCGGAACGGGTCGAGGCCGGGGGCCCGGGGCACGGCGACGGCCGCGTCCAGGCCTCGGACGAAACGGCGGGCGGCGGCTATGTCGGGGTGGGCGGCGGGGCCGGTGCCGGCGACGACGGGGGCGAGGACCGCCCGCAGTTCGCCGACACGCATCCACCACAGGAAGGGCGACCCTATGACGAGGACGGGAGCACCGTCTCCGTCTCCGTCTCTGTATCCGGCTCCGTCGACGAGGGTGTGCCGCGCGCGGTGGGCCCGGTGGGTGCGGTCCTCCAGCCAGCTGTCGCAGTCGGGCGTCAGGGCTATCGCGGCGGGCGCCGGCACGTCGAGCCGGTCGGCCAGGTCCCGGACGAGCCGGTAGAGGTCGGGGGCGGCGGTCTCGGCGAGCTCCACCGTCGGCGTCGCGGCCGGGCGGGCCCGGGCGACGACGAGGCCGACGGCCGTGGCGGCGAGGAGGACGAGGACCGCGAGCACGGTCACCACCCAGCGGGCCGCGTCCCAGCCGGAACCCGTGAAGTGGCCGGTGACCCCGCCCGCGTACAGGACGACGGCGACGGCGGCGGGGAGGACCGCGAGGCCCAGGGCCCTGCCGCGGACCCGGAGGACGCCGATGGCCCGGGAGCGCGCGGCGCGCACGCCCCACTCCTCGGCGGCAACGGAACCGGTACCGGACACGCCGTACATCACCCCCTTCTGCCCATCTCGGGGCCGCCCATGTCTGGACCGCCCATGCCGGGACTGCCTGTGGCGGTGTTGGTCACTCCCCCACTGTGGCACCCGCCACTGACATCGCAATGCCGGTGGGCCAAGTGCCGGAACGCCTTCGCCGCACCCTAGTTGGGGCGGTGGCGGACGTCATCCGGATGGCTCAGTCGTCACTCGATGGAATGGCTTTGGGCAAAGGTGATGGCGTTCGCGCGGCCGTACGGTTCACCGCACGGCCGCGCGAAGAAATCAGGCTCCGGCGGCCTTCCGCGCGATGTCCGTACGGTGCTGAGAGCCGTCAAGGCGGATGCGGCCGACCGCCGCGTACGCGCGCTCGCGGGCCTGCTCCAGGTCCGTTCCGGTGGCGGTGACCGAGAGGACGCGGCCGCCCGCGCTCACGATCGCGTCGCCGTCCCGCTTCGTACCGGCGTGGAGCACGTACGCGTGCGGGGCGTCCTTCTCCGCGACCTCGTCCAGGCCCTCGATCGGGTCGCCCGTGCGCGGGGTCTCCGGGTAGTTGTGGGAGGCGATGACCACGGTGACGGCGGCGTCGTCGCTCCAGCTCAGCGGCGCCTGGTCGTCCAGGGTGCCGTTGGCGGAGTTCAGCAGGACGCCGGCCAGCGGGGTCCTGAGCCGGGCCAGGACCACCTGGGTCTCGGGGTCGCCGAAGCGCGCGTTGAACTCGATGACCCGTACGCCGCGGCTGGTGATCGCCAGGCCCGCGTACAGCAGGCCGGAGAACGGCGTGCCGCGGCGGCGCAGCTCGTCGACCGTCGGCTGGAGGACGGTCGCGAGGACCTCGTCGACCAGCTTGGGGTCGGCCCACGGCAGCGGCGAGTAGGCGCCCATGCCGCCGGTGTTGGGGCCCTCGTCGCCGTCGAGCGCGCGCTTGAAGTCCTGCGCGGGCCGGAGCGGGAGGACGGTGACGCCGTCGGTGATCGCGAAGAGGGAGACCTCGGGGCCGTCCAGGTACTCCTCGATGACCACCCGGTCGCACGCGAGCGCGTGGGCCCGTGCCTTCGCGAGGTCGTCGGTGACGACGACGCCCTTGCCGGCGGCCAGGCCGTCGTCCTTGACCACGTACGGAGCGCCGAAGGCGTCGAGCGCCTCGTCGATCTCCTCGGGGGTCGTGCAGACGTAGCTGCGGGCGGTGGGGACCCCGGCGCCGGCCATGACGTCCTTGGCGAACGCCTTGGAGCCCTCCAGCTGCGCGGCTTCCCGCGACGGGCCGAAGGCGGGGATGCCGGCCGCGCGGACGGCGTCGGCGACACCGGCGACCAGCGGGGCCTCCGGGCCGACGACGACCAGTTCGGCGCCGAGCTCGGTGGCGAGGCGCGCGACGGCTTCGCCGTCCAGTTGGTCGACGGGATGCAGCTCGGCGACCTCCGCGATTCCGGCGTTGCCGGGCGCGCAGTGCAGAGCGGTGACGTCGGGATCGAGGGAGAGAGAGCGGCACAGGGCGTGTTCGCGGGCGCCGCCGCCGATGACGAGGACCTTCACGTCAGTCAGGGTAGCCCGCGGGGCGGGATGCCCCTTGTGCGGGCCACTGAACGAGACGCCCCTACTCGTTCGTGTATTCCTCCACAACGGTCGCTCCGAGCTCGCGCACGATGAGGTCGTGCCCGGAGAGGGCGGAGTCGACGAGGTCCGGATCGTCTTCCTCCGGTACGTCGTCCTCGGGCGCCACGGGCTGGGGCGCGGGCGGCGAGTACGCGGGCGCGGGTGCCTGCGACGGCGCGGGGGCGGACGGCTGCGGGAAGGCGGGAGCGGGCGGGCCCTGCGAGGGCGCGGGCGCCGACGGCGGGGCCTGCTGGAAGGCCGGGGCGGACGCCTGCGGCCGACCGCCCCCGAAACCGCCGGCCCCACCGGACCCACCGGAACCACTGGACCCGCCGAAGCCGCCCGTACCGCCGGACCCGCCGAAGCCGCCCGTACCGCCGGATCCGCCGAAGCCGGTGGCGGCGGGCGGCGGCGAGGCGCCGCCCGAGGGGTCGATGATCGCCTCGACCTTCCAGTTCACGTTGAACTGCTCGGCGAGGGCCTGCTTGAGGACGTCTTCGCTGCCGCTGCTCGCGAAGTTGTCCCGGGCCCCGGCGTTGAGGAAGCCGAGCTGGAGGGTGGTGCCGTCGAAGCCCGCGACCTGCGCGTTCTGGCTGAGCAGGATCCAGGTGAAACGGCGGCGGTTCTTCACGGCGTCGAGGATCTGCGGCCAGAGGCTCCGCACCTGGGCCGCGTCCCCGCCGCCGCCGGCTGCCGGGGCGGGGGCCTGCGGCGCGGGCTGCGCCTGTACGGGAGCGGGAGCCGGCGCTGCCGGGGCGGACGCCCCGGGCCAGGCGCCGGGCCCACCGCCGCCGGGGGTGGCGGCACCCGGCCAGGCACCGGGCCGGGGAGCGGCGGGAGCCTGAGCGGGCTCGGGGTGCTGCGCGTGTACGGGAGCGGGGGCGGGCTGCGCCTGTACGGGCGCGGGAGCGGGTGCCGGGGCGGGCGCGGGCGGCGCGGGCGCCGGGGCCTGCGGGAGCGGGGGCGGGGCCATCGGGGTGTGGGCGTCGGGCCCGGGCACGTACCCCATGGCGGGCGCCGGAGGTCCGGGCGTGAAGACGGGCGCGGGCGCGGCGGACGCCCCGCGCTCCAGCCGGTCGAGCCGCGCCTGGACCGAACGCTCGTCGTCGAAGGCGGCGGGCAGCAGCACGCGCGCGCAGATCAGCTCCAGCTGGAGCCGGGGCGAGGTGGCGCCCCGCATCTCGGTCAATCCGCTGTTGACGAGGTCGGCGGCCCTGCTGAGCTCGGCGGCGCCGAACACGGACGCCTGGGCCTGCATGCGCTCGATCACGTCGACCGGGGCGTCGATGAGCCCCTTCTCGGCGGCGTCCGGCACGGCGGCCAGGATCACGAGGTCGCGCAGGCGCTCCAGGAGGTCGGCGACGAACCGGCGCGGATCGTTCCCGCCCTCGACGACCCGGTCGACGACCTCGAACGCGGCGGCGCCGTCACCGGCCGCGAACGCCTCCACGACGGAGTCGAGCAGCGACCCGTCCGTGTAGCCGAGCAGGGAGGTGGCCATGGTGTACGTCACACCGTCGGCGGCGGCTCCGGCCAGGAGCTGGTCCATCACGGACATCGAGTCACGCACGGACCCGGCGCCGGCCCGCACGACGAGCGGCAGCACCCCGTCCTCGACGGGGATGCCCTCGCGCCCGCAGACCTCGCCCAGGTACTCCCGCAGCGTCCCGGGCGGCACGAGCCGGAAGGGGTAGTGGTGCGTACGCGAGCGGATGGTCCCGATGACCTTCTCGGGCTCGGTCGTCGCGAAGATGAACTTGAGATGCTCCGGCGGCTCCTCGACCACCTTCAGGAGGGCGTTGAAACCCGCCGAGGTGACCATGTGGGCCTCATCGATGATGTAGATCTTGTACCGGCTGGAAGCGGGCCCGAAGAAGGCCTTCTCCCGCAGGTCACGGGCATCGTCCACACCACCGTGCGAGGCGGCGTCGATCTCGATGACGTCGATCGACCCCGGCCCGTTCCGCGCAAGGTCGCGACAGGACTGGCACTCCCCGCAGGGCGTCGGGGTGGGCCCCTGCTCACAGTTCAGACAGCGCGCCAGAATCCGCGCACTGGTCGTCTTGCCGCACCCACGGGGCCCGCTGAACAGGTACGCGTGATTGACCCGGTTGTTCCGCAGGGCCTGCTGCAACGGGTCGGTGACATGCTCCTGCCCGATGACCTCGGCGAAGGACTCGGGGCGATAGCGGCGGTAGAGCGCGAGAGACGACACATGTACGAGGTTATAGGCGCCCACCGACAACCCGGGAAAAACCGCCACCGCCCACAGGCGGCCCGCCCCGCCCCCGCGGGGAAACCCCACCCGGGAACCCCACGGGGAGCCCTGCCCGCCAGACCCACCCAGCAGACCCACCGGCGGACCAGCCCCGGGAACGCAAGCGCCCCCCACGCACCTGCCAGAGCCGACCTACCCTTGCTGCCTTCCGGCCCTGGGGGAGTTCAGTCAGATAGCACCGCGTGAGGGGCTCCGCCCAGAGTACCCGATCCCCACCCACCTCCCACCCCCGCACCCCTCCCGAACCCCCTCGCGGACCCCCGTCTGAATGAAGTTCGCGAGCACCCTCCAAAGTCATGTAATGTTCGGCGCGGAGGATTCGCCTAGTGGCCTAGGGCGCACGCTTGGAAAGCGTGTTGGGGGCAACCCCTCACGAGTTCGAATCTCGTATCCTCCGCCAGTGCCTCACCGGGCACGATGTCGAAGGCCCCCACCGTTCGCGGTGGGGGCCTTCGACGTTGTCCGGGCGGGTCAGGCCTTCGCGGCCAGGGGCCGCGGTCAGACTTGCGGCGGTCGGTGGTTGTCGAGGCCGGTGGCGAGGAGGTCGAAGACGTACGTGGCCTCAGGGGCCACGGCGGCCGCGATCCGGTCGTTGGGTTCGCCGGCCAGGGTGAGTTCCTGGATGCGCTGGAACAGCAGGCGGTGAGCGGCCGCGAGGAGGGCGGCGGCGGCTCGGGGAGCGAGGGGCAGCGCGTCGGCCGGGGCCACGTCCGCGAGGGCCGCGGCGAGGGCTTCCTCCCGCTGGTCGTGCAGTTCGCGCAGGCGGGCGGTCAGGGTCGGGCTCTCGGCGATCATGCGGGCGAAGTCCGGGCCGGCGAAGCCCGCGACGGGGTTGCACTGCTCGACCGCGGCGGCGAACTCGCGCCGCAGCGCGCTGAGCGCCGACTCCCCCTCGGATCGCCCGGTTACCGCGCCGGCCAGGCTCGCGGTGAACGCCTCGTGGTGGTCGAGGGCCATGTCCTCCTTCCGCGGGAAGTAGTTGGTGACCGTCTTCTTGGCGACGCGGGCCGCCGTGGCGATCTCGGCGATGGTCGTCTGCTCGAAGCCCTGCTCCATGAAGAGCCGGGTGGCGTGGTCGGAGATCAGCTGCCTGGTCTCCTGCTTCTTGGACTCGCGGAGTCCCGTGCTCTCGGTAGCCATGGGCGAATCTTACACCCGACATAAGATTGCGCTTGACGCATTGGATCAGCCGTGCGTAAAGTTACGTCCGTTGCAAAAATCGCCCCGCAGGACGACACCGGAGACCGCGTATGCGAAAGCTGAACCCCATCGCCACCCCCGCCGCCCCGTTCCCCACCGTCAAGCTCGCCGCCGCCCAGGAGACCGGCCCGGTCTCCGGCACCCCGCGCCCGGGCCGCGAGCTGCCGCGCACCGGCCACCGCGAGGCGCCCGCCCGCACCCGGTTCCACGCGCCGCGCCGCACGTACTGACACGGCACGCGACAGCAGCCCCTACCCACCGCAGCGGATCCCCGCCGCAGCACGCACCACGCACCACGCACGCACATACGTACGTCCACTCGTCGAGGAGCCGCAGCCGTGAACGTCTCTACCTCCACCCTCTCCCTCACCGTCGCCGACGTGGACGCCTCCCGGGAGTTCCTCACCACCCACCTCGGCTACCAGGTCGCCATGGCCGCCGACGGGTTCGCCTCGCTGACCCGTGAGGACGCCGCCGTCGACATCGTGCTGCTCCGCCGCGGCACCGACGTCCTCCCGCCCGAGCAGCGCGACCAGCAGGCCGCCGGGCTGATCCTGGCGTTCACCGTCACCGACCTCGCGGCGGAGGAAGCCCGCCTGCGGGCCGCCGGCGCCCCCATCACGATGCCGCTGCGCGAAGAGCCCTGGGGTGAGCGCCTCTTCCAGCTGACCGACCCCAACGGCGTCGTCGTCCAGCTCGTCGAGTGGGTCACCCCCGCGACCCCGGAGAGCTCCGAGTAGCACGGGGGCGGGGTACGGCGTGCGTGGATCGTCCGCCCGCCCGCCCGCGCCGCTGCCGTACGCCGGAGGGCCGGACCGCATCGAGCGGTCCGGCCCTCCGGCGTGAGTGGCTACACGGGGCAGGGGCGGTACTCCAGGCTGAGCTCACGGTCGACGGCGAAACTGGTCCGCATCGACGCGTCGATCACCTGCTGCCAGGATCCGTACTTGGCGTAGAGCTGGTCGGCGGTGGGGCCGAGCGGGTTGCCGTACTTGGCGACGTTCCGCTGCTCCAGGATCCGCACCTCCTCCGGAGTCATACCGGCGCGGGTGACCTCCTTGGCCTGGTTCCGCATGTCGACCAACTCGCGAGCGATCTCCTCGTCCGTGGCCCCCGTCTCGCGCATGGCGGCCTCCGTACGGTGCATGCCCTCCAGAAGCCCGTGGTACTGCATCCGGGTCCGCTGCGCCTCGACCTTCTCGTCCATCGGCAGGACGCGGATCCGGCACACGACCGGGTCGGTACTGGGACAGGGGTCGTCGGCGGAAACGGGCCGGGCGAGAGGGGCGGTGATGACCGAACCACAGGCCTCCACGGCGCCGGCGACGGAGGCCCCGGCCGTGCCGAGGAGGGCGAGGGCGGCCACGAACGGGACGAGGGCGCGGCGACGCAGCGAGGAGAAAGGAGGGGGAGGGGCGGGAGAGCGCATGCGCGCATCCTTGAGGACGCCGAGATCCCCTTCACGCAGGCGCACCGATGATCACCCCTACGGGGAGCCCAGGGGCGTGGGGGTGGGGGGTGGGTGGCGTGGTGGCTACTCCGGCTCTGCGGCGGTAGCCGCCAGGGGTCGACCGACTCGTAGCGCGTTGTGCCCGCGGTGACGTGACCCGACTGGTGGCGCTGGTGGGGTTGGTGGAGGCGAGTGTGGTGCGGGTTGACGTCAGTGCGATGAGGCCACTGGAGGGGCTGGCGGGGGTTCACCGGCTGAGCGAGGACGGGGGAGATGGTGCCGCGAGGGGCCGCGTTCACCGGATCGGGGGGTGATCAGAGGGAGGGACGTTACTGCGGAAGCCGGTGTGTAGTGATGCCGATACTTTCTGTGATGACCAGTCGGCACGACCTAACAGGGGTTATCGATGAGGAAGTTCGCTACGGCTGTGGTGGCTGCGGGGCTGTTCTTCGGGGGGATGGGGGTCGCGGTTGCGGACTCGGCACACGACTTGGTCATGAAGACGTCAGGTGTGGCGTTCAAGGGCACGTACCAGTGGCAGCCAACGACCAAGATTCCGAGCGGCCTTCACGTGAAGGGGAAGCTCAGGGACGACAACACGAACGACGGCCACAACGTCTACCTCCGCGTCAAGGTCGAAGGCTATGCGTGGGGCAAGCTCAAGGGCGTTCAGAGGAGCACCATCAAGGTCGACAAGGTCTTCTCCGACGGCGCCGTTCTGAAGACCAAGGAAGTGCGGATGCACGCATGCGTCGACCGAGGTTCCCTGCGGCCTGACCACTGCTCGCCTGAGCGAGTGTTCTCCCGGAAGTAGTCGACGACTCTGGGCGCCGCCGCCTTGCGGCGGCGCTCCCACCCTCAGGGAGCGCACCACGATGGACGTCATTCTCCGCGCCGAGGGCGTGGATCTCTTCTACGGCACCGAGCAGGCCGTCAGCAATGCCGATTTCACGCTCAAGCGCGGCGAAGTGGCCGCCATCATGGGCAGCAGCGGGTCCGGCAAGTCATCGCTCTTGTACTGCCTCGCCGGTGTTCTGCCCCCTTCCAACGGCTCTGTGACCTTCGACGGGGTGCGACTCTCCACCCTTCCCGACGGTGAGCTGAGCGCCCTGCGTCGTACGCGTCTCGGCTTCGTCTTCCAGTACGGGGAGCTGTTGCCGGAGCTGACCGTCGAAGAGAACGCAGCACTCCCTCTCCGGCTCGCCGGAATCAGCAAGACCCATGCTCACGCGATGGCCGCCCAGGTACTGGGGCGGCTGGGAATGGGCGACCTTCTGCGGCGCAGGACCTCGAAGCTGTCGGGGGGCCAGAGTCAGCGCGTCGCGGTGGCGCGGGCTCTGGTTCACCGGCCGGACGTGGTGTTCGCGGACGAGCCGACCGGTGCACTCGACAGTGCCAACGCCGCTGCTGTGCTGGACGAGTTCCTTCAGCTGGCGCGACGGCAGAAGACTGCCGTGGTCATCGTCACGCACGACGCCGACGTCGCCGCCAAGGCTGACACGCAGTACACGATGTCGGACGGGGCCCTGGCCCAGCGGGTGGCGGTGTGAACGCGTTCGTCCTCGGTATGCGGCTCCTGTGGGGCAGCGGGCGCCGAGGGCGGGCCCGATTCCTCCTGATGACGTTCGGCTCGGCGCTCGGAGTCGCGTGCCTTGCCGCCGTCCTCACCATCCCGTCCATTCTCTCCGCCCATGACGCGCGCACCGCCGCCCGTGAACCGAGGCCAGGCGCAAGCAGGGTTCTCTACCAGGAACTTCGGGATCCGTACGGGGCGCAACCTCTCCACCGTGTCTTCCTCGCGACGCGGACAGGACCGGGGCCTGCTCCTGTGCCTCCGGGTATCGAGAAGCTTCCCAACGCCGGCGAGGCGATCGTCTCGCCGAAGCTCGCCGAGATTCTGGCCGCCAACCCGAGGGCGGCCGGTCTTGTCCCCGGCCGTGTAACCGGCACCATCGCACCGGAGGGGCTGGGCGACGCCGAGGACCTCTATGCCTACATCGGCACCACTGCGGACGAGCTGACCGAAGCAGAGGAACTGGGTGGCTTCGGCGTCGGCCAGTCATGGCGGGAGATCGTAGACCCGTCGACCCTCAGCATTCTCCGGTTCACCCTCGGGTGCATCGTGCTGCTCCCCCTCGTCATCTTCCTCTCCGTCTGCGCACGTCTCTCCGGGGAGTCCCGCGCCCGTCGCCTCGCCGCTCTGCGGCTCGTCGGGCTCAGCATGAAGGACACCCTGCGGGTCAATGCGGGGGAGAGTGTCGCCGCCGCCCTCTTCGGGGCCGTGCTCGGGATCGCGGGCTACCTCGGAATCAACGAGCTCATGGCGCGGATCGGGCTGCCTGGGTTGCACTGGTATCCGGCGGACGGTCGACCGTCGGGGCTGACCCTTGCGGTATGTCTGCTGGGGTGTCCGGCGCTCGCTTGGGTGGTGGGCCAGTTCAGTGCACGGCGGGCCGCCCTGTCGCCGATCAGTGTCCGACGGACCGGGGAGCGCAAACAGCCCAGAAAGGGCGGGGCGCTGCTTCTCGTCCCAGGACTCGGGATCATTGTCGGGTACTGCGTTCTCAGCGCCATGGGGAAGGACCCGTCCGGTGGGTCAGCCAGTTCCCTACTGGTACCCGGTGCCGTGTTGCTCACCGGCGCCGGACTTGTCTTCGGATTGGCGCCGATCACGGCATGGCTCGCGCGGCGGCTGGCCGGGATGGCGAAGTCGTTGCCAGTGGCTCTGGCGATGCGCCGTACGGAGGTCGATCCAGGATCGTCGCTGCGGGTGGTCACTGGGCTTGTGCTGCTGGTGTTCGGCTCGGCGCTCACGCAGGGGGTGCTCATCGAACTGGACCAGGTCAGCCGACGGACTGCCCCGCTTCAGGAGTACAAACTCAATATGAGTGACCTCGGGCCAGCGCAGCAGGAAGCGCTCAAGAAGGTTCCAGGAGCGCGCTCAACGGTGATCTCGTACAGCTCCTGGTTTCCGTTGGAAGACAGCTACGCACCCCGTGCCGAACTGGTCGTCGCCACCTGCGCACAGCTCGCCGCGTACACGGAGCGGGCCACGGGGTGCGTAGAGGGCAGGGTCATGCAGCTTCGGGACGACCGCTCGACATTCGAGTTCGACCCGAAGGCAGGAGAGCGCTACCCCTTCGAGTTGAAGGACGGACAGAAGGTCACGCTCACCGTGCCTCCCGAGCGGGTCGACGTACGCCCGTGGGACCTGTCCGTTTTCGCATCGGGTGCTCTGCTCGTTCCCCCCTCCCTCCTCCCTCCCAACCTCGCCGACTCCGCCGGCACCCTCACTCTCGTCAGTGACGCCGACCCCGCCACCATCCGTTCCGTGCTCGACGGCATCGGGGCCATCGCTCCCACCGCCTCCGTCGATCCCGTCGGGATCGTCATCGACTCCCTCGCTCAGCTCACCGTCATCCGCAGTCTTCTCGTCGTCGGGATGGTGCTCGGGCTTGTCATCGGGGTTGCCGCGTTCGTTGTGTCCGTGGCCGATCGGGCCATGGAGCGGCGGGGGCAGGTGACCGCGCTCGCGTTGTTGGGGGCTCGGGCTGGGACGTTGCGGGTGGTGCAGGTGGTGCAGGTGTTGTTGCCCTTGGTGGTGGGGCTGGGGGCGGCCATTGTTACCGGGTGGCTTGCCGAGTCCAGTTATCTGATCACCGGGGGTGGCGCGGTGCACTGGGACTGGGAGGGGTTGCCGTTGCTGTTCGCCTGTGCGCTCGGGGTGCTGTGCGCGGCCGCGCTCGCCTCCGTGCCCATGGTGCGGCGGCACATCGATCCGGAGCACATCCGGCGAGATTGATCGTGCGCTTCGCGATGAGTTTTCGGTGGGCTGGGGGTCTTCTCTTCAGTTGCCGCCCCCGCCCACCTCATCAGGAGCTCTCCCATGGCCGAGAACGTCGTCAAGGGTCCCGCCAGCTACTTCCCCTCCATCGAGAAGAAGTACGGGCGCCCGATCTCCGCGTGGCAGGAGCTCATCCGTTCCTCGCCGCTCGCCAGGCACATGGAGCTCGTCTCCTGGTTGAAGGCCGAGCACGGGCTGGGCCACGGGCACGCCAACGCGCTCGTGGCCCACACCCTTGCCGAGGGGAAGTAGCGCGCCCGTTCACGCCGCCAGTTCGTGGGCCGTGCGAGCCTCGACCCGGGTCCTCAGCGCCACCGTCGCCGCCGCCGTGGCCGTTCCCGCCACCAGGGCCGTCCACCACAGGACCGTCGGGCTCAGCGTCGTATAGGTCGTGACGCCCAGGGTGAGGGCCGCGAAGCGGGCCGTTCCCCAGGTCCAGCTGAAGGCCCCCTGGTAGCGGCCCCTCGCGTGGGCCGGGGCCAGGTTGGCGACGACGCCGGCGGCGATGCCGGCGACCACGACCTCGCCCAGTGACCAGACGGCGACCGACACCGTGTAGCCGACGATGCCGTCGGCCAGGCCGGTGAGCGCGACCCCCACGGCGATCAGCGTGCTGCCCGCCCCCTGCACCGCGAGCTGCGGGAACCGGGCCAGCCAGGACGTCGCGAAGGGCTGGAGGGCCACCACCAGGATCGCGTTGACCGCCGCCATCGCCCCGTACACCGCCGGCGAGAGACCGCTGTCGCGGATGGCCAGCGGCAGGGCGACCTCGGTGAGCGAGTACACGAACAGCTGGACGCCGAAGAGCGGGAGCAGGAGGAGGGCCAGACGGTCCCGGAGGACCACCCCGTAGCCGATGCCGTCCTTCTTCGACCCCGGCTTCCGCGGCTCCGTCGTCCGCTTCGCCTCCGGCAGGCGGAACGCCACCACCAGCGCGTACGCGAGCATCGACCCCGCGTCGACCGCGAACAGGAGCCAGTAGCCCTGGGCCGCCAGGTAGCCGCCCAGAACGCCCGCGACTGCCGTGCCGATGTTCACGCCCCAGCCGAAGAGGGCGTACGCGCGCTGCCGGCGCTCGCTGTCGACGGCGTCCGCGAGGAGCGCGTACGCGGCCGGCGAGACCGTGCTGCCCGCCGCGCTGATCAGCAGCGCCGCCGCGGCCATCGTCCACACGCCGGGCGCGAGGAAGAGCGCCCCCTGCGCGGCCGACGCGCCGACCAGGCCGATCAGCATGGTGGGGCGGCGCCCGATGCGGTCGGCGAGGATGCCGCCCACCGCGGGGCCGAGGAGGTTGCCCGCGCCGAGGGCACCGAGGACGTACGAGGTCTCGGCGCCGGTCACTCCCCGCGAGGCGAGGAAGAAGACCAGGAACGGGGTCACCAGGTAACCGAGGCGGTTGACGATCGTTCCGGCGAAGAGCGTCCACACGACAGGGGGGAGGTCTCGGAACGAGGACGGGATGAGGGACGGCGAGGACGAGGCTGAGGGTGAGGGCATGGGAGGAGACTGCGCCGGGTCCCGCGTTGTCCTCCATTGATTAAGCTCAGGCCGAATCCAATTCTTGTCTCTCCCGATCATCGGCTCGCATCTCGCACCTCGCCCCTCGTATCCAGGACGTGTGCATACCTGTGGAATCCGGACTCAGCTTCTCCGCCGCCGACCTCGCCCAGACCCGCTTCGCCGTCTCCCCCATGTGGGAGGTCGTCACCAGCTATCGGGTCCTCGTCCGCCGGCCCGACTCCGCACCCCACCGCCGCTGGGCCGATCAGGTCCGGCCGCGGATCTCGCGGGCCGGGCTCGACCGCGGGTGGCTCGCCGCGCTCGTACCCCCGCACGGTTACCTCGCCGACTTCCTCAACCCCACCCCCGCCGGGCCCTTCCCCACCCTCGGCGCCGAACTCGACGCCATCCGCCGCACCCCCGCCGACCAGGTACGGGACGATCTCGGCCGGCTCGGGAGGGAGGCGGAGGCCGGGGTCAGGGCGCGTCTGCTGTACGACGATCCCGCCGCCGCCCTCCCCAAGGTCGCCGACGAGATCGAGACGTACTGGGAGCTCGCCCTCGCCCCCTACTGGGCCCGGATCCAGCAGGTCCTGGAGGCGGATGTCTTCCACCGGGCCCGGCAGGTCGCCGAACACGGCTCCGCGCGGGTCCTGAGCGAACTCCACGAGACCGTACGGTGGGACGACGGCACCCTGCGACTCGTACGGCGCCACTGTTCACTCAGCCGCGACCAGGCCGGATCCGGGCTGCTGCTCGTTCCGTCCGTCTTCGCGTGGCCCCAGGTCCTCACCCGGTCCGTCCATCCCGATCCGCCCCAACTCGCATATCCGGCACGGGGGTTCGGCGCCGTCTGGGAGAGCCGTACCGCCGGCGCCACCGAGGCCGTCGCCGCCGTCCTCGGGCGCTCCCGCACCCTGCTCCTCACCGAACTCGACACCCCCGCCTCCACCACCCAGCTCGCCACCCAGTGCGGCCTGTCCGCGGCCGGGGTCTCCCAACACCTCATCGCCCTACGGAACGCCGGCCTGGTGACCGCCCACCGCAGCGGGCGTTCCGTCCTCTACGCCCGCACCACCGTCGCCGACCAGTTGCTCAACCCGTAGGCAGTCGGAATCGGGGTTAGGCGATCATGAGGGGTGACTTCTTCTTTCTCGTCAGAGATCGTCGTGGTGCGTGAGGGCGGGGTTCGGCTGCTCTGTCGCGACTCGGGTGGCCGGGGCGGTGCCGGTGCCGACGTCCTCCTGCTTCACGGGCTCGCCGGGCACGCCGGCGAGTGGGACGCCACCGCCCGGCTGCTGCGGGACTCCGGCCATCGCGTCGTCGCCTTCGACCAGCGCGGGCACGGCGGCAGCGAGCGGCACCCGGGGGACGTCTCGCGGGCCGCCTACGTCGCGGACGTCGTCGCCGTCGTCGAGGAACTCGGCCTCGACCGGCCCGTGTTGGTCGGTCAGTCGCTCGGCGGGAGCACCGCTCTCCTCACCGCCGCCGCCCACCCCCAGCTGCCGCGCGCCCTCGTCCTCGTCGAGGCCGGGCCCGGCGGGGCCGACTCCGGCCTCCAGGAGCAGATCGGGGGCTGGCTGCGGGGGTGGCCGGCGCCGTTCCCCTCGCGGGAGGCGGCCGCCGCGTACCTGGGCGGCGGCAAGGAACCCGTAGGGGAGGGATGGGCGCGCGGGCTCGAAGAGCGTGCCGACGGGCTGTGGCCGCGCTTCGACCCCGAGGTCATGGTGCGGTCCCTCGACGAGAACGCCACCCGCGCCTTCTGGGACGAATGGGCCGCCGTCACCTGCCCGACCCTCGCGGTCCTCGGGCAGGGCGAGCACGGCGGGATCATCGGCGGCGAGGAGTACGCGGAGATGGTCCGGGTCCTGCCCTCGCTGCACGGCGTGAGCCTGCCCGGCACCGGCCACGACCTGCACCTTGAGCGGCCCCGGGTCCTGCACCGGCTGATCGTCGACTTCCTCGAAGACCCGTCGCGGGAACCTCCCCTCTCCTCCTCTTGCCTTGGAGCGCACTCCAGTTCCTAGAGTGCGGCCATGCGCTATCGGGTACTCGGCGGGACCGGGATCGAAGTCAGTACGTACTGCCTCGGCACGATGATGTTCGGTGCCGTCGGCAATCCGGACCATCAGGAGTCCGTACGGATCATCCACGCCGCGCTCGACCGCGGCATCAACTTCGTCGACACCGCCGACATGTACTCGGCCGGCGAGTCCGAGGAGATCGTCGGCAAGGCGCTGCGCGACCCGCGCCGCCGCGACGAGACCGTGCTCGCCACCAAGGTGTACTTCCCGGTCGGCGGCGAGGGCCCCAACCGGGGCGGTAGTTCCCGCCGTTGGATCACCCGGGCCGTCGAGAACAGCCTCAAGCGGCTCGGCACCGACTGGATCGACCTCTACCAGGTCCACCGGCCCGACCACCGTACGGACGTCGAGGAGACCCTCGACGTCCTCGGTGACCTCGTCTCCCAGGGGAAGATCCGGGCCTTCGGCTGCTCCACCTTCCCCGCCGAGGAGATCGTCGAGGCCCACGCCGTCGCCGAGCGGCGCGGACTGCGCCGCTTCCGCTCCGAGCAACCGCCGTACTCGCTGCTCGCGCGGGGTGTGGAGGCGTCCGTCCTGCCCGTCGCGCGGCGATACGGGATGGGCGTGCTGACCTGGAGCCCGCTGGCCTCCGGCTTCCTCACCGGCAAGTACCGGAAGGGGCAGCCCATCGATCTGACCAGCGGTCGGCCGGCGCTCACCCCGCACCGCTTCGACCCCGCCCTCCCCGGCAACGCCGCCAAGCTCGACGCCGTCGAGGAGTTCGTCGCGCTCGCGGACGAGATCGGGTGCACCCTCCCCGAACTCGCCGTCGCCTTCCCTGCCGCGCACCCGGCGGTCACCTCGGTCATCATCGGGCCGCGCACGATGGAGCAGCTGGAGGGGTTGCTGAAGGGCGCGCCGGTTCTCCTCACGGACGACGTACTGGACCGGATCGACGCGATCGTGCCGCCGGGGACGAACCTCTACCAGCCGGACGGTGCCTGGCGCTCGTCCGCCCTCACCGACCTCGCGGTGCGGCGGCGGCCGTTGGAGGAGCGGGCGGCTGAGTGAGCGGCCCCAGCCTCGCGCCGGGGCGGGCCTCCGGGGCCCGGCCCTGGGGCCGGGGAGCGCCGCCGGCAGCAGATAGCCTCTCTCGTGAATCTCGGGTGGGGAGTGCCATGAGCTGGGACGTTCTTCTGCTGCCGCTTCCTGCGGACCTCACGTCGATCGACGACCTTCCCGCCGATCACGAGTCGCCTCCCGTCGGAACCCGGTCCGCCGTCCACCGGGCACTCAGGTCAGCCGTGGGCGAGGTCGACCTGACCGATCCCACCTGGGGCGAGTTGCTCGGTCCGACCTGGGTGATCGAACTCGGTATCGGCGCATGCGACCCCGTCGAGTCGGTCATGCTCCATGTCCGGGGCGGGGCGGATGTCCGGGGCACGGAGGACGACGTGCTCCCTGTGATCTTCCGCATCTCCCGAGCCCTCGGCTGTCGCCCCTTCGACTGCTCGTCCGGCGAGCTGCTCACGGACACGCCCTAGCCGGATGCCGTCGCGCACGGGTCCGTAGCGGCTGGCGGCCAGCGGCCAGCGGCCAGCGGCTCAGTGTCTTGTGTACAGGCCCGGGACGCCCAGGTCCGAGAGGCCGTCCAGGACCAGGTCGACGCCGACCGCCGCGAGCAGCAGGCCGAGCAGGCGGCCGAGGAGCTCGATCGTGGCGTGGTGGGTGCGGCGCAGGATCCGGGTGAGGAGCAGGACGCAGATCACATCGAGGGCGATGACGGACACATACGCGCCGACGACCGTGGAGCGCCAGCTGAAGGAGTCGCGGGCCGCCGCCTCGATGAGTACGGCGGTCATGGCGAGCGGGCTCACGACGTACGGCATGAGCAGCTCGCGCACGCCGCTGGTGAGGTCGGGGGCGTCCTGGTGGGTGGTGGTCGAGCCGAGGTGGAGACCGAGGACGAGCCCGACGGCGTAGATGAAGAAGATGACGCCGCCCGCGAGCTGGAGCGCGGGCGTGCTGATGTGGAAGACGTCGAGCAGCCACGGGGCGGTGATGCCGGTGACGAGGCCGACGAGGACGGCCGCGCCGGAGGAGATCAGCGCGATGGTCCGCAGCTGGCGGGCGGGGTGGACTTGGGCGAGGCCGGCGAAGGCGAGAAGGACCTTCGGGGGGCCGACGACGGAGAAGAAGGCGATGAAGGCGGCGGAGAAGCTGAAGGCGTTCACACCGGAATCATGGTGCGGGCGGGTGATTTCTCCCGTTTTTGTGGCCGCTGCCCGCGCGGTGTCGAGAACCGGTCCCCTGCTCCGACTCTCCTGCGAGAGGCAGTGACGCACACGAGGAGGACGTCATGAAGTATCTGGTGATGGTGCAGGGCGCGGAGGCCGACTACGAGGCCATGGTGGGCCGCCCCGCGGCGAGCAGTCCGGCCTGGAGCAAGGCGGACCTCAAGGCGATGTTCGACCACATGAACGCGATCAACGAGGAACTGTCGGCGTCCGGCGAGATGATCGACGGTCAGGGCCTCGCCTCCCCGTCCACGACCCGGTTCGTGTCGCTGGACGGAGACGGCAAGCCCCTGGTCACGGACGGCCCGTACGCGGAGACCAAGGAGGTCATCGCCGGCTACTGGGTCCTCGACTGCGCCTCCCTGGAGCGCGTGACGGAGATCGCCGCCCGGGTCGCCCGCTGCCCGCAGCCGACCGGGGCTCCGGAGTACCCGGTGGTCATCCGCCCGATCGACGAGGTGGGGCCGAGGCAGGACTGACGGGCGCGGGGAGGGAGGTGAGGTTCGTCCGGGTTTCACTTTCCCTCCCCACCCTCCTGTCGCGGACGCTACGGTTCCCCTGAGGCGCACATCACATCGCGAGAGGTCCGGGGGGACGCATGCACGAGATGTCCAAGGGAGCCAATATCGGGCTGGCTTCCCTCAGCGACGACGCGGGATCGGTCGTCGTCGGTCTGAGCTGGAGCAGCACGACCGGGGACGGCGACGCGGACGTCTCGGTGCTGCTGGTCGACGACGACGGCAAGGTCCGCGGTGACGCGGACTTCTACTTCTACAACCATCCCGCCGCCGAGGACGGCTGCGTGCAGTTGCTGGGAAAGGTCCCCACCGAGAACGGTAGCGAGGACCGGATCAGCCTGGACCTCACGGCCATCCCAGAGGACGTCGCCACCGTCGTCGTGGCGGCCAGCCAGTACGGCGGTGGCTGCTTCGGCGATCTGAACGACCTGCGCATGACCGTCACCGACCGCTCGGGCGAGGCCCTGCTCGGTTTCTCCATCCCGGACGCCACGATCGAGACGGCCTTCATCTTCGGCGAGCTGTACCGGCGGAACCAGGAGTGGAAGTTCCGCGCCGTGGGCCAGGGGTACGAAACCGGTCTCTCCGGTCTCGCCACCGACTTCGGTATCACCGTTGACGAGGGCGAGGGCGAGGACGAGGTCCCGAGCCTCTCCGGCACGGTCGCCCTCTCCGCGGCCGCGGCCGACCCAGGTGAGGACGCCGACGAGGCGCACCCCCGCCCGCCGGCCTCCGCCGACACCGACGCCGACGCCGACGCCGCTGTCCGTACCCTCATCCCCATCCCCACGCAGCCCACCGACTCCACGACGCGGGCGGCGGCCCCCGCCCCGTCCCCTGCCGGCGAGACGCCCCGGCCGACACGCAGCCGCGGGACGCGCACGACCAAGAAGAAGGTCACGCTCCCCAAAGCACCGAAGAAGTCCCTGGCGGAGAACGACTCCTGGAAGCCCGCCCGGCTCTTCCCCGTCCCGTCCTACAAAAGCGACCGCGAGCGCGAGGTACGCGCGACCTCGGTCCTCCTCTCCGTCATGGCCGAGGTACCGGAGTTCGGCCGCCGGCTCACCGCGGGATTCGGGGCTCCGGCCGGCCGGATGCAGACGTTCACCGAGGTGTCGCTCCCGCACGGTGACAGTCCGAAGCGCCCGGACGGGGTCATCAGGACAGAACGGGCGGGCAAGCTCTGGACCGCGCTCGTCGAGACCAAAACCAACGGCAATCCCCTGAAGTCCGAGCAGGTCCAGAATTACATGGACATCGCCGCGAGGCGCGGGTACGAGGCCGTCATCACGCTCTCCAACGACGTGGCCCTGGAGGGCACTCCGCTCGTCGAGGTCAAGACCGACGGCAGGCGCAAGCACAAGGTCTCGCTCTGGCACCTCTCGTGGGCGGAGGTGACCCATCAGGCCCAGATGCTGATCCGCCACGAGGGCGTGGGCAATGCCGCGCACGCCTGGCTCCTGCAGGAGCTGCTCCACTACCTCCAGCACGAGAACTCCGGCTGTCACGGCTTCCAGAACATGGGGCCGTCCTGGGTCCCCGTACGCAACGGGATCGACAGCGAGACCCTGTGCGAGGGGGACCCTCGCGCGGTGGAGGTCGTGGAGAGCTGGGAGCGGCTGATCCGCCAGGTCTGTCTGCGCCTGGGCGGCGAGCTCGGGCAGAAGGCCCTGCCGGTGCAGCGGGCCAGGCGCGGCTCCGATCCGAAGTCCCGTCGCACCGAACTGGCCGACCGGCTCTGCGAGGAAGGGAAGCTCTCCGCCGAGCTGCGTGTCGACGGCGCACAGAGCATCCTGTCCATCACCGCGGATCTCAGGACCGGGAAGATCCGTACCTCCATCGACGTTCCCGCCCCGGACGGCGGCTATCCCCTGTCGGTCGCGAAGCGGCTCATGCGGGTACTGGACGACGCGCCCGCCGACCTGCACGTGGAGACCCTGCTGGAGGGCAGGAGTGGACCCCGGGGCACCTTGGAGCGGCTCCGCCCCGAGCCGGGGGACCTGCTGCCCAAGGACGGAATGGACATCACCGGTTTCCGGCTGTCCCTGTTCAAGGGCATGGGCAGTAGTCGGGGCAGTACGGAGTCGGGGTTCATTCGCAGCATCGACGAGGCCGTCGACCGCTTCTACGGCTCGGTCGTGGCGCAGGTGAGTCAGTTCGAGCAGCGACGGACCGTGCGGGGACGGCCGGTCGCCGGCTCGGCCGTCGCCGGCTGAGTCAGTGCATTCCGTGCGGGCCGCCCGTCAGGTGGGGGCGGCCTCGGGGGATGAGGAACGGGGACGCCAGGGCGGTCGTCGCCGCTGCCAGGGTGCAGAGGGTGAACGCGGTCGTGAGGCCGGCCGGGGTGGGGGCCGTGGCGCCCAGGGCGACGGTGGAGACGACGGCCACGCCGATCGAGCCGCCCAGTTCGTGGAACGTGTTCACGATGCCGGACGCGAGGCCCGCCTCGTGCGGGGTGATCAGGCCCAGGGCCGTCGTCGTCGCCGTGACGAAGACCGCGCCGAGGCCGAGCGCCGCCGTCGCGAGGGCCGGCAGGAGCGTGGTCCAGGGGCCGGAGTCGGGGCTCAGGAGGGCCAGCGGCAGGCAGCCGAGCGCCGCGACCGCCATGCCTCCCGTCGCGCAGGCGCGCGGGCCGACCGCCGTCACCAGGCGGGAGCCCGCGTGGGCGCCGATGGCCGTGGTGAGCGCGACCGGGAGGAAGAGGAGGCCCGTGCGGAGGGCGTCGAGGCCGTGGACGTGCTGGAGCCGCATCGAGCCCAGGAAGAAGAACGAGATCAGGAGCGCCGTCGCGACCAGCATGAGGAACGAGCCCGCGACGACCGGGCGCCGGGTGAGCATCCGGAGGTCCATCAGCGGGGTACGGCTCCTCCGCTCGGCCGCCGCGAAGGCTCCGTACAGGGCGAAGGCTCCGAGCAGGGGCAGGAGCGTCGCGGCGGACGTCCAGCCGGAGTCGCCCGCCCGGACCAGGCCGTAGACGAGTGCGCCGGTCGCGGCCGTGACGAGGATCGCCCCCGGGATGTCCAGGCTGCCGCCTTCGCCCCGCCGTGGCGCGGTGGCCCGTACGACCTTCGGCAGCGCGAGCAGCAGGGCCACGCCGACGGGCACGTTCACGTAGAAGATCCACGGCCAGCCCGGGCCCGCCGTCAGGGCGCCGCCCAGGAGGACGCCGACCGCTGAGCCGGTGCCGCCGATGGCCGCCCAGGCGCCCAGGGCCTTGGGCCTCTCGGGGCCGTGGAACAGGGTGGTGACCAGGGCGAGTGCCGCCGGGGAGAGGAGTGCGGCGCCGATGCCCTGCGCGACGCGGCCGCCGAGCAGGACGGTGGCGTTCGGCGCGAGGCCGCAGGTCAGGGACGCGGCGGTGAACAGGGCGAGGCCCGTGAGGAGGACACGGCGGGCGCCGAGGGCGTCGGCGAGCCGGCCGCCGAGGAGCATGAGCCCGCCGAAGCAGAGGGTGTACGCGGTGACGACCCAGGTCAGGGCCGTGCGATCGAGGACGAGGTCGTTCGCGAGGGCGGGCAGGGCGACGTTCACGACCGTCACGTCCAGGACCAGCATGAACTGGGCCGCGCAGATCAGTGCGAGGGCGGTCCAGCGGCGCGGGTCGGGGGGCGGGGCGCCGGGGTGGGGGTGGGGCTTGGAGGCGGAGTTGGGGTTGGTGGGGGACTGCGCGTGCGGGTCCCGGTGGGCAGGGGAGGGTGCGGTGGGCGGTTCCGAAGTGGGCATAACTGAACTGTACGGCACAGTACAGTTGAACTCAAGAGTACAGTTCATTGGGTAGGGTGCCGGGTATGGACGACCGACCCGCCAAGCCCGCCCCCACCGGCCCCCGCGCCGCCCGGAAGCGGCAGGCCATCGTGCGGGCCGCCCGCGCCCTCTTCCTCCGCGAGGGCTTCGGCGTCGGCATGGACGCCATCGCCGCCGAGGCCGGCGTCTCCAAGGTGACCGTCTACAACCACTTCGGCAGCAAGGAAGCCCTCTTCACCGCCGTCGTCGCCGGCGCCCTCGACGAGCCCCTGGCCGACAGCGGGGCGGTCGACAGCAGGACGACCGACGGCGGTACGGCCGACAGCAGGACGCCCAGCGGTGGAACAGCCGGCAGCGGCACGACCCGCCGACCCGACCTCGCGCGGCTCGTCGACGCCGATGGGCCCGACGCGCTCAAGGCCGCCCTGACCGAGGCCGGCCGCGCCTGGGGCCGGGCCGTGCGCGCCGACGCCGAGGGCCGCGCCCTGCGCACCCTCGTCGCCACCGAACTCCACCGCTTCCCCGAGCTGGGCCGCGCCTGGCGCGCGCACGGCCCCGCCGGCCACCACCCCGAGGTCGCGGACGCCCTGCGCACCCTCGCCGACCGGGGCCGCCTCGACATCCCCGACCTGGAGGTCGCCGTCCTCCAGCTCTACTCGCTGCTCGTCTTCCCGCACATGGTGTTCGAGCAGTACGGGACGGAGCTCACCGAGGACCTGAGCGAGCGGCTGGTCGTCGACGGGGTGGAGACGTTCCTCCGCCGTTACGCCCCCGCGCCCTGACGCAGCCGGGCCAGGGTCGCGTCCAGGTCCACCGCGCCCGCGCTCCCCCTCCCCCGGTTGTACGGGAGCCTGCCGAGCAGCAGGGCCATGGCGCAGGTGTCGGTGAGCGCCGAGAAGACAAGTCCGCCCGCCACGCCCGCCGAGAGCAGCTGGAACGCGGGATGGACCAGGAGCCCGAGGGCGAGCCCCAACAGGACGAGTGCACCCGCGACCAGCCGGACCTGGCGGTCCATCGCCCACACGGGCTTCGCCGGGGCGTCCGCCGGGTGCTCCAAGCCGTGACCGCGCGCCGCCCAGCCGCTCGTACCGCCGTCGAGGTCGTACGCGGTGACGCCGGCGGCCGCGAGCCGGGCGCAGGCTGCGGACGAACGGCCGCCGGACTGGCAGACGACCAGCAGTCCGCCGCCCCGGGCCGCCGCCTCCCGGAGCGCGGGCACGGCCCGGTCGAGCCGGTCGAGCGGGACGTTGAACGCGCCGGGCACGTGCCCGGAGGCGTACTCGCCGGGTGTGCGCACGTCGACGACGGTGAGGTCGGCCAGTCGGGCGCGGGCCTGGTCCGGGTCGAGCGGGAGGGGGGCGTTCATGTCAGGTGTCATCCTTGGTCTTCGACGGAACCCCGTGCGGGGATTAAATTACCCCCTGGGGTATCTGTGAGGAGTGGCTGACTGTGGAACTGGATCTCGCGGGCGCGGAGCTCAAGGCGGTCCTGAACCGGCTCCGCCGGGCCCAGGGGCAGATCGCCGGTGTCATCCGGATGATCGAGGAGGGACGGGACTGCGAGGAGGTCGTCACGCAGCTGGCCGCCGCCTCCCGGGCCCTCGACCGGGCCGGGTTCGCAATCATCGCGACCGGTCTCCAGCAGTGCCTGACCGAGGTGGAGGACGGCCGCGCGAACGGCGAGGACCGCGACGCGATGCGGGCCAGGCTGGAGAAGCTCTTCCTGTCGCTGGCGTAGCTCGCGCACGTCACTCGCACGTGTCACTCGCACGCGCCTGAACACACGTAACCCCCGAGGGGCCTCCCCCCGGGGGTTACGCGCGTCCGCGTCCGTGTCCGCACCGCGGCCCGACCGGCCGGATCAGTCGTCCGCGAGCCCCTTCAGGCGCTTCGCGAACCTCGTGAGGCGCGTGCCCTGGTAGCGGGCGGCCTGGAGGACGTTCTCCTCGGGGGCGCCGTTGGCGGCCGGGTGCGCGGTCCCGTAGGGGTTGCCGCCGGCCGCGTACACCGACGGGTCCGTGAAGCCGGGCGAGACGATGACCGAGCCCCAGTGGTGGAAGGTGTTGTAGAGCGCGAGCAGCGTCGACTCGTTGCCGCCGTGCAGGTTGAACGCGCTGGTGAAGGCGGTCGCGGGCTTGTCCGCCATGACGCCGCGCTGCCAGAGCCCGCCCGTGGTGTCGATGTACTGCTTCAGCTGCGCGGCCACGTTGCCGTAGCGGGTCGGGGAGCCGAACGCGTACGCGTCCGCCCACTCCAGGTCCTCCAGGGCGGCGACCTCCACGTCACCGGTGGCGTCCACATGCGCGCGCCAGGCCGGGTTCGCGTCGATGGCAGAGTCGGGGGCGAGCTCGGGCACCCGGCGCAGGCGCACCTCGGCGCCGGCCTTCTCGGCACCCTCGGCGACGGCCTGGGCGAGCTGGTGGACGCTACCCGTGGCCGAGTAGTAGATGACGGCGACCTTGACGGACATGCGAACTCTCCTCAACCGGATTGCTTTCCGCTTCAATGCGCCCCAGGTTAAACGGATCACTATCCGGTTCGCAAGGGGAACCGGTATGCTCACTTCAGGGAGCGACCGGATCGGGGGAGACGGGACGACCCGCACGAAGGGCAGAGGAGCCGACAGATGAGCACGGAGAACCCGCAGGCCACAGGCGCGCCGACGCCGCTGCTCGGCCTGCTGCCCACCGTCGGCGCCCCCGTCCCCGAGCGCGCCGACGCGGCCCGCAACCGGCGCAAGATCCTCGACGCCGCCGCCCGGATCGTCGCCGAGGACGGCCCCGAGGCCGTCACCATGAACCAGGTCGCCCACGCCAGCGGCATCGGCGTCGGCACCGTCTACCGCCGCTTCGGCGACGTCTCCCAGCTCCTGTGGGCGCTCCTCGACGACCGCGAGCGCCAGTTCCAGGAGGCGTACATGAGCGGTCCGCCGCCGCTGGGCCCGGGCGCCCCGGCCGCCGAGCGGTTCGACGCCTTCCTCGACGCGCTCGTCGACCGGGTCGGCGAGCAGCGCGAGATCCTGCTCGCCGCGCACTCGGCCGCGCCCCGCGCCCGCTACCACAGCGGCGCGTACCGGGTGATGCACACGCATGTGGCCCTGCTGATCGGGCGGCTCCTGCCCGGCTCCGACAGCACGCTCCTCGCCCATCTGACGCTCGCGCCGTTCTCCCCGGACGTCATGCACCACCTCGCGGTCGACCAGGAGCTGTCGGCGGACCGCCTGAAGGCGGGGGTACGGGAGCTGCTTCGGCTGCGCGCCTGAGGGCCAGAGTCACGGAGCTGCTCCGGCTGCGCGCCTGAGGGCCAGAGTCACGGAGCTGCTCCGGCTGCGCGCCTGAGGGCCGACTCTTCACCGCCGCCCCCGGCCCCTCAGCCCCCCAGCGCCCCCAGCCCGTCCAGCACCCTCCCCAGCCCGAAGCGGTACGCGTGTTCCGCGTCGTACAGCCCGTCGTACGCGGTCGCCGACGCCTCCCCCACCCGCGTCGCCAGCGGGAACCGGGTCTCGTCCAGAACCCGGGTGAGCAGGGGCTCATGAGCCTCCCACCACTCCCCGTCCGACATCGCGCTCTCGCGCGCCACGGCCCGCGCGTCCAGTTCCGCCCGCGCGCCGGACTGCACGAAGCCGAGGACGTACGTGAGCGCCGAGTCACGGGACACGTCGTCGAGCCCGAGCCCTTCGAAGGCACCGAGCTCGTACTCGTACTTGGCCATCACTCCGGGCCCCAACGGAGCCCGTACGATCCGCAGTTCGACCAGCCAGGGGTGGCGCAGGTGCAGCGCCCGGTTCGCGTCGGCGACCGCCGCGACCCGGCTCCGCCACGGCTCGTCGGGGCGGAACGGCGGCCGGTCCATGCGCAGGAAGACGGCGTCCAGCATGAGGTCGAGGAGCTCGGCCTTGCCGGGGACGTACGTGTAGAGCGTCATCGGGGTCACGCCGAGGTCCTTGGCCACCGCGCGCATGGTCAGCGCGTCGAGCCCGCCGGCGTCGGCGAGGGCAAGGGCCGCGTCGACGACGGCGTCGACGGTGAGGCCCTGCCGGGGGCCGCGCCGCCCCGCCGGCGAAGCGGCCGATCCGTCGCGCCAGAGGAGTTCCAGGGTGCGCGCCGGGTCGCCCGCGCCGCTGCTGTTCTTCCCCTTCACCGCCGCCATGCCGTGTCCGTCCGTTCCCCTCTGAGAGGCCGTATCTCCGCAGCTCAGAGCCAGTGGAGGATATTTTATACGATGTATTTTATACAATGTATAGAGTACCCTTCCCCGGCAAGCAGGCCGACCATCGGAGGGCGCAACGATGAACCACCCCGTCGCAGCGGACAGCCACCACGTCATCCAGGTCCGCGGGGCCCGGGAGAACAACCTCAGGAACGTCGACGTCGACCTTCCCAAGCGCCGCCTCACCGTCTTCACCGGCGTCTCCGGCTCGGGCAAGTCCTCCCTCGTCTTCGGCACCATCGCCGCCGAGTCGCAGCGCCTCATCAACGAGACCTACAGCGCCTTCCTCCAGAACTTCATGCCGTCCCTCGCCCGCCCCGACGTGGACGGACTGCACAACCTGAGTGCGGCGATCGTGGTCGACCAGGAGCGGATGGGCGCCAACTCCCGCTCCACCGTCGGTACCGCCACCGACGCGTACACGATGCTGCGGATCGTCTTCAGCCGCCTCGGCACCCCGCACGTCGGCGCCTCCGGCGCCTTCAGCTTCAACCTGCCCGAAGGCATGTGCCCGCGCTGCGAGGGCGCCGGCGAGATCTCGGACATCGACGTCGACGAGCTCGTCGACCGGACCAAGTCCCTCAACGAGGGCGCGATCACCGTCCCCAACTTCGCCGTGGACTCCTGGTACTGGCGGATCATGGCCGAGTCCGGCTTCTACGACGCCGACAAGAAGCTCGCGGACTTCACCGAGCAGGAGTGGGAGGACTTCCTCCACAAGCCGTCCTGCAAGGTGAAGGTCGGCAGCAACTCCTTCACCTACGAGGGCCTCGTGCCGAAGGTCCAGCGGCTCTTCCTCGCCAAGGACCGGGAGTCGCTCCAGGCCCACATCAAGGCCTTCGTCGAACGGGCGGTCGGCTTCCGCACCTGCCCCGAGTGCGAGGGCGCCCGGCTCACCCGGGCCGCGCTGTCCTCCCGTATCGACGGGGTGAACATCGCCGAGTGCTCGGCGATGCAGATCAGCGACCTCGCCGCGTTCGTCCGCCGGATAGAGGACCCTTCGGTGGCCCCGCTCCTGGCCGGGCTGCGCGAGCTGCTCGACTCGCTCGTCGAGATCGGCCTCGGCTACCTCTCCCTCGACCGGTCCTCCGGCACGCTCTCCGGCGGCGAGGCCCAGCGCGTGAAGATGGTCCGCCACCTCGGCTCGCCGCTCACCGACGTCACGTACGTCTTCGACGAGCCGACCACCGGGCTGCACCCGCACGACGTCCGGCGCATGAACGACCTGCTGCTGCGGCTGCGCGACAAGGGCAACACCGTCCTGGTCGTCGAGCACAAGCCCGAGGTCATCGAGATCGCCGACCACGTCGTGGACCTCGGGCCGCGGGCCGGGGCCGCGGGCGGCGAGATCTGCTACAGCGGGAACGTGCCGGGCCTGCGCACCTCGGGCACCCTCACCGGCGACCACCTCGCGCACCGGGCGAAGCTCCGCGCCGAGGTACGGACCGCGACCGGCGCCCTGACCATCACCGGCGCCACCCAGCACAACCTGAAGGACGTGAGCGTCGAGATCCCGACCGGCGTCCTGACCGTGGTCACGGGCGTGGCGGGCTCCGGCAAGTCCTCCCTCATCCACGGCAACCTGCCCGGCCGCGAGGGGGTCGTCGTCGCCGACCAGTCCCCCATCCGCGGCTCGCGCCGCTCGAACCCGGCGACGTACACGGGGCTCCTCGGCCCGATCCGTACGGCCTTCGCCAAGGCCAACGGCGTCAAGCCGGCCCTCTTCAGCGCCAACTCGGAAGGCGCCTGCCCGCGCTGCAGCGGCCTCGGGCTCGTCTACACCGACCTGGCCATCGCGGCCGGCGTCGCCTCGGTCTGCGAGGAGTGCGAGGGCAAGCGGTTCACGCCCGAAGTCCTCACGTACCGGCTGAACGGCAAGAACATCCACGAGGTCCTGTCCCTGTCGATCGAGGAGGCGTACGACTTCTTCACGGCCCTCGCGGCGAAGGGCCAGGCCCGCACGATCCTCGGCCGCCTCCAGGACGTCGGCCTCGGCTACCTCCGCCTCGGCCAGCCCCTCAACACCCTCTCCGGCGGTGAGCGCCAGCGCCTCAAGCTCGCCATCCACATGGCGGAGAAGGCCGCCGTCTACGTCCTCGACGAACCGACCACCGGCCTCCACCTCGCCGACGTCGACAAGCTCCTCGCCCTCCTCGACCGCCTCGTCGAGGCCGGCAACACGGTCGTCGTCATCGAGCACCACCAGGCCGTCATGGCCCACGCCGACTGGCTGATCGACCTCGGCCCCGGCGCGGGCCACGACGGCGGCCACATCGTCTTCGAAGGCACACCCACCCAACTGGTCGAGAAGGGCGACACCCTGACGGCACGACACCTGAGGGAGTACGTGGGCGGCTGACCGCCCCTCGGACGGTGGTGGACCGGGTCCGGGCTCCGACCGCAGGATCGTGCCATGGCCACGTATCTGATCCTCCACGGCTTCCAGAACCACCGTCCGACCGGTCACTGGCAGCACTGGCTCGCCGGGGAGTTGCGGGCGCGGGGGCACGACGTGCGGTACCCGCAGTTGCCCGCGCCCGACGCGCCCGTTCTCGAGGAGTGGCTCGCGGCCCTCGGGGAGCACGGGAAGCGGCCGGACGAGGGGGAGTTCGTGGTGCTCGCGCACAGTCTGTCCGTGCTGCTGTGGCTGCACGCGGGTGCGCGCAGGCCGGACGCCGACCGGGTGCTGCTCGTCGCCCCGCCCTCGCGTGCCGTGACCGCGTCGATCCCCGAGATCGCCGCCTTCGCGGACGGGCTCGACCTGGCGGAGACGGGGATCGAGGCCCGGCTCGTGTACGCGGACGACGACCCGTACTGCTCCGGGGGCGCCGGCACGCACTACGGCGTCCCGCTCGACCTCGACATGGACCACGTCCCGAGCGGCGCGCACCTCGACCTCGACGCGGGGTACGGGGAGTGGCCGTCGATCCTGGAGTGGTGCGAGGACCCGGCGGTACGGATCAAGGGGCGGTAGGCGGGACCCGGCGGACATGCGAGGACAGGGCCTAGGCTCGGGTGGATGTACCCGGCACCCGCACCGTACGACCAGGGCCTGCTCGACGTGGGCGACGGCAATCGAGTCCACTGGGAGGTCTCCGGCTCCCCGGCGGGCCGGCCCGCGCTCGTCGTGCACGGTGGGCCCGGCTCCGGGTCGTCCCCGCACAGTCGGCGGTACTTCGACCCCGAGGCGTACCGGCTCGTCCTCTTCGACCAGCGCGGCTGCGGCCGTTCCACCCCGCACGCGAGCGGCCCGGCCGCCGACCTGGCCGTGAACACCACCGCGCACCTGGTCGCCGACATGGAGCGGCTGCGCGAGCACCTCGGGATCGACCGGTGGCTGCTGTACGGCGGCTCCTGGGGCTCCACGCTGATCCTGGCGTACGCGCAGGCGCACCCCGAGCGGGTCTCCGCGATCGTCCTGAACGGTGTGACCACCACCCGCCGCTCCGAGATCCGCTGGCTGTACGAGGGGGTCGCCCGCTTCTTCCCGGAGGCCCACGAGCGTTTCCGGGCGGGGACGGGCGGGGCCGACCGGGCCGATGACCTCGTCGCCGCCTACGCCGCCCTCATGAACCACCCCGACCCCGCCGTCCGGCGCAAGGCCGCCGCCGACTGGTGCGCCTGGGAGGACGCCGTGCTCTCCCTGGAGGGCATGGGCACCCCGTACACCGACCGCGTCGACGACACCCGCCTCGGTTTCGTCCGGATCTGCAGCCACTACTTCGCGCACGGCGCCTGGTTGGAGGAGGGCGCGCTGATCCGGGACGCCCACCGGCTCGCCGGCATCCCCGGCGTCCTCGTCCACGGCCGCGCCGACCTCGCGGGCCCCCTCGGCACCGCCTGGGAGCTGGCCAAGACCTGGCCGGACGCCGAGCTGCGGATCGTCGAGGGCGCGGGGCACCTCGGCGGCGAGCAGACCCGCCGGCACCTCCTGGACGCCATCGACGGCTTCGCGAAGGGGTGAACCCACCGGGCGGGCGGGCAGCCGCGACGGGATGATCGGGGCATGAGCCCCGAGATCCATCTCGCCCAGCAACCGGAGGCCGACGCGCTGCTCGGCCGGTCCCCGCTCGCCGCGCTCGTCGGCATGCTCCTCGACCAGCAGGTCCCGATGGAGTGGGCCTTCTCCGGCCCGTACACCATCGCCACCCGGCTCGGCGCGGACGATCTCGACGCGCACGACATCGCCGCCCGGGACCCGGAGGAGTTCGCCGCGCTGCTCTCCGAGAAGCCGGCCGTGCACCGCTACCCGGGCTCGATGGCCCAGCGCGTGCAGCAGCTCTGCCGGTTCCTCGTCGAGGAGTACGGGGGTGACGCCGAGGCCGTCTGGGCGGACGCGGCGACCGGCAAGGAGCTCCTCGCGCGGCTCCAGGCGCTGCCCGGCTTCGGCAAGCAGAAGGCGCAGATCTTCCTGGCGCTGCTCGGGAAGCGGTACGGGGTGCGGCCCAGCGGCTGGCGGGAGGCGGCGGGGTCGTACGGCGAGCAGGACGCGTACCGCTCGGCCGCCGACATCACCGGCCCCGAGTCGCTCGCGAAGGTGCGGGCCCACAAGCAGGAGATGAAGGCGGCAGCAAAAGCGGCGAAAGGCGCCAAAGAACCCAAAACCTCCGGGAATTGACAACTCCACATTGCAATCCTGCTGAACGTGACAGGAATTGTGGAGAAGGTGTTCACAGAAGGCACCGCAGATCGCTAACTTCCCCTCAACCCTCGTCCGTAACGGGAAGGACTTCTGTGAACGCTACCCAGCGCCGAGCCGCGGCCATTCTGGCCGCCGCCGCCCTCGCCACCCCGATGGTCCTCGCCTCCCCCGCCACCGCGGGGCAGGACCCCACGGCCGCACCCGCCCGCGATGCCGCCAAGCTGGCGAAGAAGCTGGTCCGCGAAACCTCCGCGCAGGACGCCTTCAAGCACCTGCAGAAGTTCCAGGCGATAGCCGACTCGGCCGGCGGCCACCGCGCCGCCGGTTCGCTCGGGCACGACGCCTCGGCCGCCTACGTGTACACGCAGCTCAAGAAGGCCGGCTACAACGTCTCGTACCAGCGGTTCGACTTCGAGTACACGCAGACGCTCGCCGAGAAGGCCTCCGTCGTCGCCCCCGCGCCCCGCGCGCTCGACATCAAGGCGATGACGTACACCAAGTCCACCCCGGTCGGCGGCATCACGGCGGCCCTCGCGGCCGTGCCCGTCGACGCCGACGGCACCACCGGCTGCGAGCCGGGCGACTTCGCCTCCGGCACCTTCACCGGCAAGATCGCGCTGATCAAGCGCGGCGGCTGCGCCTTCGCGATCAAGCAGCAGAACGCCGCCGCGGCCGGTGCCGCCGCCGCCGTCATCTACAACAACGCGGACGGCGTCCTCTCCGGCACCCTCGGCGACGCGGCCTCGGGGAAGATCCCCACCGGCGGCATCACCCTGGCCGAGGGCGAGAAGCTCGCCGCCGACCTCGCCAAGGGCCCGGTCACGCTCTCCGTGGAGATCCGCCAGCTCCAGGAGATGCGCTCCACCAACAACGTCATCGCGGAGACCAAGGGCGGCAACGCCGCCAACACCGTGATGCTCGGCTCGCACCTCGACTCGGTCACCGCCGGCCCCGGCATCAACGACAACGGTTCCGGCTCCGCCGGTCTCCTCCAGACCGCCCTGGAGCTCGCCAAGTCGAAGGACAAGGTCCGCAACAAGGTCCGCTTCGCCTGGTGGTCGGCCGAGGAGAACGGCCTCCTCGGCTCCGAGCACTACGTCAAGAACCTCACCGCGCTCGACAAGAACGAGATCAAGCTCTACCTCAACTTCGACATGATCGCCTCGCCGAACTACGGCCTGTTCGTGTACGACGGCGACAACTCCGACGGCGTCGGCGCCGGCGCAGGTCCCGAGGGCTCCGCCCAGCTGGAGCGGGACATCAACGACTTCATGGACAAGCGCGGAGCCCCGCACGAGGGCACCGACTTCACCGGCCGCTCCGACTACGGCCCGTTCATCGAGGTCGGCATCCCCTCCGGCGGCACCTTCACCGGCGCCGAGGGCATCAAGACCGCCGGTCAGGCCGCCAAGTTCGGCGGCACGGCGGGTGTCGCGTACGACGTGAACTACCACGCCAAGGGCGACGACATCAACAACATCAACATGACGGCCTTCGACGTGAACATCGACGTCATCGCCAACGCCGTGGGCACCTACGCCCACGACATCTCCTCCCTGCGCAAGCCGGTCGTCTCGGTCCCGACCGAGGGCGACGCGGGCAGCGGCGGCGGCCTGCACGACGACCACCACGAGGTCACCGAGTAGTCACCGGCCTCACCGTCGGCGGCGGGCGGTACCGAAGATCGAGCGGATGATCTCCCGGCCCAGCTGGGTGCCGATCGACCGGGCCAGGGATTTGAAGATCCCGCTGCCGACGACCTGTTCGGCGAGCGAGGGCTCCTCCTCCTGCGAGCGAGGAGCCCTCGTTTCCCGTGGTGCGGCTTGCCGGGGGGCGTCGGTCTGCTCGGCCGTCAGCTTCTCGTACGCCGACTCCCGGTCCACCGCCTCCGCGTACCGCCCGTACAGCGCCGAGCCCTTCACGGCCGCGTCCAGGGCCCCCGCGTCGATCGGGCCCATCAGCGACTCCGGCGCCCGCAGCCGGGTCGCCGCCACCGGCGTCGGGGCGCCCTTCTCGCTCAGTACGGTGACCACCGCCTCGCCCGTGCCGAGGCCCGTGAGGACCTCCTCCAGGTCGTACGGCGAGTTCGGGAAGGTCCGTACGGTCGCCCTGAGCGCCTTCGCGTCGTCCGGGGTGAAGGCGCGCAGCGCGTGCTGCACCCGGTTGCCCAGCTGGGCCAGCACGTCCGAGGGGACGTCCTTCGGGGTCTGCGTCACGAAGAAGATGCCGACCCCCTTCGAGCGGATCAACCGCACGGTCTGGGTGATCGACTCCAGGAACGCCTTCGACGCGTCCCTGAAGAGCAGATGCGCCTCGTCGAAGAAGAACACCAGCTTCGGCTTCTCCTGGTCGCCGACCTCCGGCAGGTCGTGGAAGAGGTCCGCGAGCATCCACATCAGGAAGGTCGAGAAGAGCCGCGGCTTGTCCTGTACGGCCGGCAGCTCCAGGACCGAGACGATCCCGCGCCCGTCCGCCGCCGTCCGCAGGAGCTCGGCCGTGTCGAACTCCGGCTCCCCGAAGAACCCGCCCGCGCCCTCCTGCTCGAAGGCCGTGAGCGCCCGCAGGATCACCCCGGCCGTCACCGTCGAGAGCCCGCCGATCCCCTTCAGCTCGGCCTTCCCCGTCTCCGAGACCAGGAAGGCGACCACCGCCCGCAGGTCCTTGAGGTCGACGAGCTCCAGGCCCTTGGAGTCGGCGTAGTGGAAGATCAGGCCGAGCGACTGCTCCTGCGTCCGGTTGAGCTGGAGCACCCTCGACAGGAGTACGGGGCCGAAGCTGGTCACGGTGGCGCGGACCGGGATGCCGGGGCCGGTGCCCCCGAGCCCGTAGAACTCGCAGGGGAAGCCCTTGCCCGCCCAGCTCTGCCCGACCTGGGCGGCCCGCTCACGGATCTTCTCGCCGTCCTCGCCGGGGGCCGAGATCCCGGAGACGTCGCCCTTGATGTCGGCGAGGAAGACGGGCACCCCGTGCGACGACAGTTGCTCGGCGATCAGCTGGAGTGTCTTCGTCTTGCCGGTGCCCGTCGCGCCGGCCACCAGGCCGTGGCGGTTGAGGACGGGCAGCGGGATGCGGATCGACGCGTCCGGGTGACAGTCGCCGTCCCAGAGCAGGGCCCCCAGATCGAGTGCAGGGCCCTCGAAGGCGTACCCGGTGGCGATCTCGGCGGTGGTCTCGGCGGTGGTCTCGGCGGTTCTCCCGGCGACGGGTGGCTGCGCGCTCTCGCTCATCACGACACCCCACATCCGGTTTGTCACGGTTCGAACCAGCATCCCACTGCCCGCGCATAGCTGCGCCGGGAGCCACTGGCCCGGTAGGCTTTCCGTGTGATCTTCAAGCGCATCGGAAACGGAAAGCCGTATCCCGACCACGGCCGGGAAAGCACCCGGCAGTGGGCGGACGTCGCCCCGCGCCCGGTCCGTCTCGATCAGCTGGTCACCACCAAGGGCCAGCTGGACCTGGAGACGCTGCTCGCCGAGGACTCCACGTTCTACGGCGACCTCTTCGCGCACGTCGTGAAGTGGCAGGGCGATCTCTACCTCGAGGACGGACTGCACCGCGCCGTCCGCGCGGCACTCCAGCAGCGCCAGGTGCTGCACGCCCGCGTCCTGGAAATGGACTGAGACGGCGCCGACCGGCCCCGCTCCCACTGACCCTTTCGGAGTCAGTTCGCCCCCATCCGGACGCGATCACATGATCATCAAGTAGGCATCGCCGACGGGCGGCATTACGCTGCGTTCATGAGCATGCTCACTCCCCCCGGAATGGGCGGAAAGTACCGCATCACGGGGGATGTCTACCCGCGCATGCGCCGCCCCCACCGCCGGCGCAGGATCGTCCTCGCGTCCGCCGCCGCAGTGGTCGTGCTCGGCGCGGCCGGCTGGGGCACGCTCCAGCTCGTCGACGTCTTCTCCGGCGACGAGGGCAGGAAGACGACCGCCGGGAAACAGGCCGACTGCAAACCCGCGCCCAAGGCGACCGCCCCGCCCGCCGTCGCCCTTCCCAAGCCCGCCCAGATCACGGTCAACGTCTACAACGCGACCCCGCGCAGCGGTCTCGCCAAGTCGACCGCGGACGAGCTCAAGAAGCGCGGCTTCAAGATCGGCAAGGTGGGGAACGCGCCCGCCGCCTACGACAAGAAGGTCCCCGGCGCCGGCCTGCTGCTCGGTGCCACGACCGCCTCCAAGGGCGCCTTCCCGGTCCTCGGCACCCAGCTCAAGGGCGCCACGACCAAGACGGACACCCGGGGCACGGCGGACGTGGACCTGATCATCGGGACCGCCTTCAAGGATCTGGCCCCGAAAGCGACGGCGGACGCGGCCCTGGTCGCCCTGACCAAGCCCGCGCCCGTACCGACCGGAAAGTGCTGAGGATCCCCGGGATCTACTCGGCGGAGCCGGCGTGTGCTTATTCGGCGGAGCCGGCGTGCGCTTATTCGGCGGAGCCGTACATGCGGTCGCCCGCGTCGCCGAGGCCCGGGACGATGTAGCCGTGCTCGTTGAGGCGCTCGTCGACCGAGGCCGTCACGACGGTGACCGGGGTGCCCGCGAGCTCCCGCTCCATGACCTCGACGCCCTCCGGGGCGGCGAGGAGCACGACCGCGGTCACGTCGTCCGCGCCGCGCTTGATGAGCTCCTGGATCGCCGCGACCAGGGTTCCGCCGGTCGCCAGCATCGGGTCCAGGACGTACACCTGGCGGCCCGAGAGGTCCTCCGGCATCCGCGTGGCGTAGGTCGACGCCTCCAGCGTCTCCTCGTTGCGGATCATGCCGAGGAAACCGACCTCGGCGGTCGGGAGCAGCCGCACCATGCCGTCGAGCATGCCGAGACCGGCGCGCAGGATCGGGACCACCAGCGGACGCGGGTACGACAGCTTGACGCCGGTCGTGGGCGTGACGGGGGTCTCGATGTCGACCTGCTCGGTCCGGACGTCCCTGGTGGCCTCGTAGGCGAGCAGGGTGACCAGCTCGTCGGAGAGCCGACGGAAGGTCGCGGAGTCCGTGCGCTTGTCGCGCAGCGTGGTGAGCTTGTGGGCGACCAGCGGGTGATCGACGACGTGGAGACGCATGACTCAACAGTAGCCCGCCCCACACTGGCATCGACCCACGCCGCTGGGGGAAGGTGGGGACACGGGGGGAGACACGGGGACCCAGCGATGGGGTGGAGTGCCGATGCCCGACCTGGAAGAACCGGCCAAGGGCGCCGCCGAGCGGGCGGCCCGCAAGCCGGCGCAGGAGACGGACGCGGAGCGCCGCAGGCGCCGCGCCCAGTTCCTTCGTGAGCTGAACGAGGCCAAGGCGCTGCGCGAGCGCGTCCAGCCGAGACGGGCGCGGGCCGCCCGGATGCGCCAAGCCATGCGGATGCGTACGTTCCGCTGGTGAAGCGGCACTCCCGCGTGCCGCCGGGCCGCGGTCCCGCGCGCCGCCGGGCCCCGCCGGGTCGGTCCCGGCGTGTCCCCGGCGTGTCCCGCTGTGCGCCCCCTGTGTGCGCCGGGGTCGCACGCCCACCCGATCGCGGGGTCGTTCAGACTGATGCACGACGCAAGAGCCGAAGACCTCTCCTGTGGGCGTCGTTTCTGTCACGATGCCGATTGGGCGGGGCATCAGCAGGGCGCCGCCGGATCGTCACACCTCTGATCAGTGGGAGAGAGTCAGGTGTACTTCGCCGCACTGCTCGCGCGCACCGAAGACGGGTGGGAAGCGAGCGACACGGAGCTCGACGACGTGGAGACCCTGTCGGATCTGACCGAGCTGGCCCGTGAGGCCTCGGACGACGACACGGTGATCGTCTTCATCGAGCAGGAGGACGCGTGGTTCGGGATCGTACGCGTCGAGGGTGAGGAAGACCCTCGTATCTACGTCTCCGACGGCGCCGCCGCCGCCCGTTCCTCGTACGGGGAGATCCTCACGCGGGAGATCCTCGGTGACGACCTGGACGACATCGTCGACGAGCTCGAGTCGCTGGACCTGGACGGTACGGAGGACGGGGAGCCGCTCGACGGCGTCACGGACGACGACGAAGAGGAGGACACCGGCGTCGCCGCTGAGGCCGTGCCGGCCGCCCCGGTCGGTGACCGGCTGATCCTCGCCGACCTCGGCATGGCGCCGGCCGACCTGCTCGCGCTCGAGAGCGACGCGCTCGCGGAGATCGCGGACGCCCTGGGCGCGGCCGAGGTCCTGGAGGCCGTCCGCTAGTGGCACACGCGGTACCCGATCCCGTCCGGGATCCCTGGCGGGACGCCATGCGGCTCGCTCTCGCCGAGGCCGACGCGGCCCTGCCGGCCGGTGACGTACCGGTCGGCGCGGTCGTGCTCGCGCCCGACGGCTCGGTGATCGCCCGCGCCCACAACGAGCGGGAGGCGGCCGGCGACCCCACCGCGCACGCCGAGGTGCTCGCGCTGCGCCGGGCCGCCGCGGCGACCGGCGAGTGGCGCCTGACGGGCTGCACGCTGGTCGTGACCCTGGAGCCGTGCGTGATGTGCGCGGGCGCCCTCGTCCAGTCGCGGGTCGAGCGGGTGGTGTTCGGCGCCCTGGACGAGAAGGCGGGCGCGGCCGGCTCGCTCTGGGACCTCGTACGGGACCGGCGGCTCAACCACCGCCCCGAGGTCGTCCACGGCGTGCTCGGCGAGGAGTGCGCGGAGCAGCTCACGGCCTTCTTCCGCACCCGCTGACCGCACCCGGCCACGGCCCCCTGCCCCGGCTCCGACCTGCGTCGGGAATCGGATTTCATCACAGCGGAAGTTTCGGCTAAGATCTCTCTCGGTAGCGTGTCCGAGCGGCCGAAGGAGCTCGCCTCGAAAGCGAGTGTGGCGCAAGTCACCGAGGGTTCAAATCCCTCCGCTACCGCTTCGATCGAAGGGCCTGGTGCATCAGCACCAGGCCCTTCGGCGTGTCCCGGGACCTTGGCTGTAGGACGGGGGGAGCGGCATCGGGGGGACAAGCCGCTCCCCCCGATGAGAACCGGTCCTACAAGTCGCGCGCCGCGGTCGGGGGGGAAGCTCGCGGCGCGGACCCCGCAGTGCGGGCCGGTTCCTCGAGCCCTTCGGATTCCTGCCAGATCCTCCGGGCTCAACATCCATCCTGCTCGCCCGTCACCCTTCCGGGGGGTGGCAAAAGACCTCGATCTCCGGGCCCTTGGTCCATAAGTGCTCGGTTAGAGTGGCGCGGTCGTACGGCGGGGGAACAGGGGAGGGCTGGGCAGTGGTGCAAGCGAAGAAGGTCGTGCTGTACGCGGTCGCCGTCTTTGTGCTGTACACGATCGTCACCTCTCCGGAGAGGGCCGCCGATCTCGTGCAGGTAGGGTTCGAGGGCATTGCCAGCGCCGCTCAGGGAGTCGGCCAGTTCATGACCGAACTCATCAATTAGGAGCCCCGCGTGATCCGCCATCTGGTCCTCTTCAAGCTCAACGAGGGCGTCGCCCGTGACGAGCCGCGTGTCGTCGCCGGCGTCGAGGCGTTCCGCGCGCTCGGCGGGCAGATCCCGGAGCTGACGTTCTGGGAGTGCGACTGGAACATCACGGACCGGCCGATCGCGTACGACTTCGCCATCAACTCGGCCGTCGAGGACAAGGAAGCGCTCCAGCGGTACCTGGAGCACCCGGCGCACCAGGCCGGTGTCGCCCAGTGGCGCGAGTTCGCGACCTGGGTGATCGCGGACTACGCCTTCTAGTCCCCTCTACCCCCTTCGTACGGAGGCCCCCTGCCGTCGAGGCGGGGGGCTTTTTCGGTGCGTGACCTCCCCTTTTCCACCATCATGCACTCAACACGTCATTATGCGGTGCTTGCACACAGTGGACATGTCTTGTGATGCTATGACCGCTTTTGACGGATGAGTTGACCGTAGTTGACCCAGTCGACCAGCAAGACCAGCCAAAGGGGTGGCGTGAACGTGCCGGCCAGTACAGCACCTCAAGTCCCGCCCCAGCACGAGGCAGGCAGCGCGGAGACCCCGCGCACCCGCCCCCAGAGCACCCGCGGCGCCGACACCCGCGCCCTCACCCAGGTGCTCTTCGGGCAGCTCAAGAACCTGGAACCGGGCACTCCGGAACACCACCGGGTCCGCGGGGCCCTCATCGAGGCCAACCTGCCGCTCGTGCGGTACGCGGCGGCCCGCTTCCGCTCACGGAACGAGCCGATGGAGGACGTCGTCCAGGTCGGCACGATCGGCCTGATCAACGCCATCGACCGCTTCGACCCCGACCGGGGCGTGCAGTTCCCCACCTTCGCCATGCCGACGGTCGTCGGGGAGATCAAGCGGTACTTCCGCGACAACGTCCGCACCGTGCACGTCCCGCGCCGGCTGCACGAGCTCTGGGTCCAGGTGAACGGCGCCACCGAGGACCTGACGACCGCTCACGGTCGCTCCCCCACCACCGCAGAGATCGCCGAACGGCTGCGGATCGGCGAGGACGAGGTGCTCGCCTGCATCGAGGCGGGACGCTCGTACCACGCCACCTCCCTGGAGGCCGCACAGGAGGGCGACGGGCTGCCCGGACTGCTCGACCGGCTCGGTTACGAGGACCCCGCCCTCGCCGGTGTCGAACACCGCGACCTCGTCCGGCATCTGCTCGTACAACTGCCCGAGCGGGAGCAGCGGATCCTGATGCTGCGCTACTACAGCAATCTGACGCAGTCCCAGATCAGCCAGGAGCTCGGCGTCTCCCAGATGCATGTGTCAAGGCTCCTCGCCCGCAGCTTCGCACGATTGAGGTCCGCAAACAGGATCGAGGCGTAATCAGAACGGGTAGACCGGTTCGGAGCAGTTCTCCGGCACCCCAAATGCCGTACACCCCTTGTTTCCTGTGGAAATGCACCCTCACCTTGTCGACAAGTCACTACAGCGTGTTGCCGACATGTGACATTCTGCTGGAACCGAGTTTGCCGCAGCCCCGCCGCCGGTATTCAGGTGGAAGCTGCGTTCCTCAGATGGTCGCGGCCACCGCGACCGTCCGCGACCTCAAGGGGGTGGCATGTCCACAGAACTGGGCAGCTCGAAGGTGCTCACGCTCACGCCCGTTCCCGTGCCCGCGCAGACGACGGCGCCGACCGCGGCCGACAGCGTGGAGACCGTGCTGAGCGCGGAGGCCGCGCCTCCGCCGATGGTCGTCACGTCCGGAGCCCTCGACACCCGCACCCTCTCCCGCTCCCTCTTCCTGCGGCTGCGCGCCCTCGACACCGAAGGCGCCGCCACCGACAGCCCGGAGCGGACCTACGTCCGCGACACCCTCATCGAGCTCAACCTCCCCCTCGTGCGGTACGCGGCGGCCCGCTTCCGCTCGCGGAACGAGCCGATGGAGGACATCGTCCAGGTCGGCACCATCGGACTGATCAAGGCGATCGACCGCTTCGACTGCGAACGGGGCGTGGAGTTCCCGACGTTCGCGATGCCGACGGTCGTCGGTGAGATCAAGCGCTTCTTCCGCGACACCTCCTGGTCGGTGCGGGTCCCGCGCCGGCTCCAGGAGCTGCGCCTGGCCCTCACCAAGGCCAGCGACGAGCTCGCGCAGAAGCTCGACCGCTCGCCCACCGTGCCCGAACTCGCCGCCGTACTCGGGGTGTCGGAGGAGGACGTCGTCGACGGCCTCGCCGTCGGCAACGCGTACACCGCCTCCTCGCTCGACTCCCCCTCCCCGGAGGACGACGGCGGCGAGGGCTCGCTCGCGGACCGACTGGGCTACGAGGACACGGCCCTGGAAGGCGTCGAGTACCGCGAGTCGCTCAAGCCGCTGCTCGCCAAACTGCCGCCCAGGGAGCGGCAGATCATCATGCTGCGCTTCTTCGCCAACATGACCCAGTCGCAGATCGGCGAGGAGGTCGGCATCTCCCAGATGCACGTCTCGCGGCTCCTCACCCGCACCCTCGCCCAGCTGCGCGAGGGCCTCATCGGGGAGTGAGACCGAAGCCCGGTTTCACTGAACGGCTCCCTTTCTGACGGTACGTCAGTCACACTGGCGCCCATGAGGCGAAGGAAGCCGGGACTCGTAGCGGTGGCGCTCTGCCTCGGCGGGGCGCTGACCGCCTGTGGCGGCGGAGGAGACGGCGAGGGGTACGCGGCGGTGGGCGCCGGCCCCTCACCGAAAGGCACGGCCACCCCCTCGGGCTCGGTCGCCCTGGTCCCCCTGGACGACCCGAAGGCCAGCGGTACGACCTCCAGCACGTCGTCGCCGTCACCGGACGCGGTTCCGGAGGGGGGCCGCGGTCAGGGACCGGGTATGTCGTCGGCGGACTCTGCGGGCGGTATGTCGGGGGGGTTGGGTGGTTCCGGTAGCTCTGGTGGTTCCGGTAGCTCCGGTGGTTCCGGTAGCTCCGGTGCCTCCGGTGCCTCCGGTACGGATGTCAGTACGGGTACGGGCACGGGTTCCGGGTCTGGTACGGCTCCGACGACCGTGCCCGCGCCCGGCAGTACGGGTGGCTCCGGCTCGACCGGCGGTCCGGCTCCGCGCCCCGGCGGCAGTACTCCTCCGCGTACCCCCTCCGCCCCGCCCTCCCGGCCCACGCCCGGCACCGGCGCCCCCGCACCGGCCCCCACCACTCCCGTCCCGACGCCCGGGCCCGCGCTGCTCACCGTCTCCGCGCCCCTTCTCTCCGACGGGGGCCGGCGCTGGTGCGAGCGGGTGACCGTCACCTTCCGGAACAGCGGCGGCAGAGCCGCCCAGTCGGGCACGGTCACCTTCGCCACGCACGTCATCGGCGCCCTCGGCGTCGACTGGGCGACACTCACCTCCACCCAGCCGCTGCCCGCGCCGATCGCCGCCGGGGCGGCGCGGACGGAGACGTACACCGTCTGCGTGGACTCCTGGCGGGTCCCGCTCGGCATGCGGATCGACACCGAGCAGGTCACCGTCAGCTGGCGGTGACGGGGAAGCGCACCTCGGCCAGCCGTTCCGACAGCTCCCACAGCCGGCGGCCCGCGGCAGGGTCGGCCGCCGCGCCCGAGAGCCGCACCCGGGTCGGAGCACCGCGCAGCTCCCCGAGGCCGTCGGGGCCGATGAACTCGCCGCTCGCCACGCCCGATTCGGTCGCCGCGTACAGCTGCGGCAGCGCACCGCGCTCCGGCGCCTGGGCGATCAGGGGGTTTCCGACGCTCCCGAGGAGGAACCGCAGCAGGCCGCGCGTGTCCCGGGTCTGGAGGCTCGTGGCGGTGTACCCGGGGTGGGCGAGGACGCTGCGGACCGGGCTGCGGGCCTCGGCCAGGCGCCGGTGGAGCTCGTACCCGAAGACGGCGTTGGCGAACTTCGACTGGTTGTAGAAGGCCATGGGCGTGTAGCCGCGTTCGCCGCTGAGGTCGTCGTGGCGGAGGCTCCCCTGGCGGTGGTTGATCGAACTGACGGTGACCACCCGGGGGTCACGCCCGTTCCCTCCCCCGGCGGCGAGCAGGTCGAGCAGCAGCCCGGTCAGCGCGAAGTGGCCGAGGTGGTTGACGGCGAACTGGAGTTCGTGGCCCTGCGGGCTGAGCGTGCGGGGCGGGGCCATCACGCCCGCGTTGTTGATGAGCACGTCGAGGTGGGAATGCTCCTCGCGCATCCGGCCGGCGAAGTCCCGCACCGATGCGAGGTCGGCGAGGTCGAGCCGTCGCACGTCGAGGGCGCCCGCCGCCGCACCGCTCGCCGCCAGGCCCTCGGCGACCGCGCGGCCCTTCTCCTCGTCCCGCACGGCGAGGACCACACGCGCGCCCCGGCGGGCGAGCGCCCGGGTGGTGGCGAGGCCCAGGCCACTCGTGGCTCCGGTGACGACGAAGGTACGCCCGGTCTGGTCCGGGATCAGCTCGGCGGTCCAGCGCTGCTTCTTGGTCATACGACACACGCTGCCGTCTGTGTCACCGAGTGTCAAGAGAGCGCCTTGGTGTCGTACGGGGCACCCGGTACCATCGACATCGTGAGCAACCGCCCCGAAGTCAGCCTCGCCCAGCGCAAGCGACAGCTCGTCGCGACCGAACTCACCGAGGCGGCCCTCCAGCTGCTCGCCCTCAAGGGCTTCGACGCGGTGACCGTGGACGAGATCGCGACCACCGCCGGGGTCTCCAAGCGGACCTTCTTCCGGTACTTCGCGTCCAAGGAGGACGTGGTCGTCCAGTTCCTGGCCGACATGGGTGCCGACATGCGCGCCGGACTCGCCGCCCGGCCCCCCGGGGAGCGCCCCTCCGAGGCGCTGCTGCACGCCGTCTCCGTACCTCTGACCCTCTGCGGCGAACACGCCGAGCGCGCCCTGCCGGTGGTCCGGCTGATCCTGCGGACGCCCGCGCTGCTCGCCCGCTTCCTGGAGCACCAGGCGGAGTGGCGCGAGGAACTCACGGAGGAGCTGGCGGCCCGCCTGGGCCGCGACCCCGACGCCGATCTCTACCCCCGGCTCGCCGTGGGCATGGCGCTTGCCGCCTTCGACGCCGTACTGCGCCGGTGGAGCGAGGGGGAGCACGCCGAAAGCCCCGCGAGCCCCGCGGACGCGGGGGCACTCATCGGGGAGGCGTTCGCGATGCTCGCGCCCGCGCTCGACTCCGTGACTCCGTGACTCCGTAGCTCCGTAGCTCCGTAGCTCCGTAAAAGAAGGGTGGGCCGGGGCCGCGTGATGCGGATCCGGCCCACCCTGGGCGTGTGGAGCGTGGGCAGCGGTCAGGTCAGCGCCAGCCAGGCGACCGCCGCCAGGACGACGATCACCGCGACCACGCCGACGATCATGCCGACCCGCGGGCCGCCCGAGGAAGCCACGACCTGCGGCTGCCGCTGCTGCGGGGCCTCGTCGACGAAGGCGCGGAACATCTGCGTGTTGCCGGCGGGGTCGTAACCCTCGGGGCTCTGACCCTGAGGCTGGCCCTGGCCGTACGGTGCTTGGGGGTTGTGTGCCATGGGCCAGGACCCTAGCGAAGTCGGGGTGGAGGGCCCAAGCCCACCGCCCAGATCGCGCCCTCGACCCCGCGGCGAACGACCCCCGGCCCACCTTTGCCTATTCTTTAGCGCCGTTTGACCGATTTAGTTTGCCTGGAGCAACCATCCATCTCTATGGTTGCCCTAAGCAACAAGATGTGTGGAGTGCCCGGACCATGGAGTACCCGATGGACACAGCCAATCGGTACGAGAACCTCGCCCGCCAGGTGAGCGCCATCGGAGCGGTGAAGCGCGGACTCGCGCGGACCCTGCCGGCCGAGTGCCCCAGCGGATCCGCGATCGTCCTCGCCCTGCTCCACCACCACGGCGACATGCGGATCGGCCGCGTGTCCGAGCTGATGGCCGTCGACATGTCCGTCAGCAGCCGTCACGTGGCCCACACCGTGGACCGCGGCTGGGTCGAGCGACTGCCCGACCCCGCCGACCGGCGCTCCCGCATCCTGCACCTGACCCACGCGGGCGAGGACATGCTCGCCGTCCTCGACCGACGGCTGACCGACATGCTCGCCCGCACCCTCGTGGAGTGGTCCGACGACGACGTCGAGCTGCTCACCCGTCTGCTCGCCCGACTCCGCGATTCCTTCGGGGACTGCCGGGCCCACCACGCTTGAGAACGAAGGAAGTTGATGGCTACGACGACCACACCAGAGACCGGTGTGCGCGGCGGGAGCGCCAAGGAGGGGGACCTCGCCTCCGGCGGCGCCCCGATGACGCACAAGCAGATCATGGAGGCGCTGTCCGGGCTGCTGCTCGGCATGTTCGTCGCCATCCTGTCGTCGACGATCGTCTCCAACGCCCTCCCCCAGATCATCACCGACCTGGGCGGCGGGCAGTCCGCCTACACCTGGGTGGTCACGGCCGCGCTGCTGTCGATGACCGCGACCACCCCGCTCTGGGGCAAGCTCGCGGACCTCTTCTCCAAGAAGCTGCTCGTCCAGATAGCCCTGATCATCTACGTCGCGGGCTCGATCGTCGCCGGTCTCTCGCAGAGCACCGGCATGCTCATCGCCTGCCGTGTCGTCCAGGGCATCGGCGTCGGCGGTCTGACCGCCCTCTCCCAGATCATCCTGGCCGCCATGATCGCCCCGCGTGAGCGCGGCCGGTACAGCGGCTACCTGGGCGCGACCTTCGCCGTCGCCACCGTCGGCGGCCCGCTGCTCGGCGGCGTCATCACCGACACCGACTGGCTCGGCTGGCGCTGGTGCTTCTACGTGGGCGTGCCGTTCGCGTTCATCGCGCTCGTCGTCCTCCAGAAGACCCTCAAGCTGCCGGTCGTGAAGCGTCAGGTGAAGGTCGACTGGGCCGGTGCCCTGTTCATCAGCGCCGCCGTCTCCCTGCTGCTCGTCTGGGTCACCTTCGCCGGCGACAAGTACGACTGGATGTCCTGGCAGACGGCCGTCATGGTGCTCGGCGCGATCGCCCTCGGCGGGATCTTCGTCCTCGTCGAGTCGAAGGCGAGCGAGCCGATCATCCCGCTCCGCCTCTTCCGGAACCGCACGATCACCCTCGCCTCGCTCGCCTCGCTCTTCGTGGGCGTCGCGATGTTCGCGGGCACGGTCTTCTTCAGCCAGTACTTCCAGCTGGCGCGGAACGAGTCGCCGACGATGTCCGGCGTCCTCACCATCCCGATGATCGCGGGCCTGTTCGTCTCCTCCACCGTCTCCGGTCTGGTCATCACCAAGACCGGCAGGTGGAAGGCGTGGCTGGTCAGCGGTGGCGCCTTCGCCGCCGGCGGCCTCGGTCTGCTCGGCACGATCCGCTACGACACGGCGTACTGGCACATCGCGCTCTTCATGGCGCTCCTCGGCCTCGGCCTCGGCATGATGATGCAGAACCTGGTGCTCTGCACCCAGAACCAGGTGGCCCCCGCCGACCTCGGCGCCGCCTCCTCCGTCGTCACCTTCTTCCGCTCCCTCGGCGGTGCGATCGGTGTCTCGGCGCTCGGCGCGGTCATGGCCCACCGGGTCGCGAACTACGTCAAGGACGGCCTGGCCGAACTCGGCCCGAAGGCCGCGGGCGCCATGGGCCAGGGCGGCTCGGGCGGCGGCATCCCCGACATGGACAAGCTGCCGGCCCCCATCCGGACGGTCATGGAGGACGCGTACGGACACGGCGTCGCCGATGTCTTCCTCTACTCCGCGCCCTTCGCGCTGCTCGCCTTCGTGGTGACGCTGTTCATCAAGGAGGTCGCGCTGAAGAGCGGCTCGGAGACGGCTGACAAGGGGTGACTGGTCTCCCGGCGGCGCTTCGAGCGGAGGCGCGGCCGGGTCGAGTACGGAGCGGCGGGCAGGGGACGGCCCGCCGCTCCGTCATGTTCCGCTTTCAGCTCCGCGGTGTTCCCGTTTCACGTGCCTCGGTTTCACGTGAAACCATCGCCTCGATGCCGGCGATCAGGACGTCCAGGGCATAGGCGAAGTCCCGGTCCCAGATCTCGGTGACGCTGCCGTGCGAGGCCCGCTCGTCGAGGATCTCCGCCATGGGTTCGATGGCATCCGCGAAACCCGGATTCTCGCGGAAGGCCTTGACGGACTCCACGTAGAAGTCGTCCTGCGACATCCCGGCCTCCGCCGCACGCCGCCCGAACTGGGACTCGATCGTCCCGTAGCCGTACACGAACTGGAAGACCGCCGAGGTCGCACTGGGCTGACGGTCGATCGGCAGGCCGGTGCCGCCCATCGCCTCCTGGATCTTGCCGCCGACGGCGATCGCGTGCGGGCCGATGTTCAGGTACTGCCCGGCGCTCGGCGACATCCACGGGTGGCGGACCAGCATTCGGCGGTATTCGAGGGCGAGCACCCGGATCATGTCCCGCCAGCCGTCGGCGGCGTCGATCGCCGCGAGGTCGAACTCGCCGTACACGCTGTCCATGGCGAACTCGATGATGTCGTCCTTGGTGTCCACGTACCAGTAGAGGGACATCGCGGTGACGTTCAGCTCGGCCGCGAGCTTGCGCATCGACAGTCCGGCCAGGCCCTCCTCGTCGAGCATCCGAATCGCGGCGGCGACGATCCGGTCGCGGTCGAGCCCGGCCGGGCCGCCCCCGCTGCGGGCGGCCCGCTTCTCCAGCCAGACGCTGGAACGCGCCGGGTTCTTGGCCCGCTCGGCTGCCTTGACCATCGCGTTCCTCCGTCTGTCAGTGGTCCGTGACCAGGGTGACCATGCTAGGCAGCGGCCGGCTGCTCGGCGGCAAGGGACTTCTCCGTGCGTTCGGCCCGCTTCAGCAGGGCCGCCGCCAGGAGACCGCCGGCGAAGACGGCGACGGCGCCCACGAGCTGGCTGGTCTGGAGGCCGGAGGCGAAGGCGCCGGAGATCTCCGCCCGTTCGGCGTCGGTCCCGGCCGCCGCGAGGGCGGCGGGCAGCGAGGTCGCGGTAACGGCGACGAGGGCGGCGAAGCGGGCGTTGAGCACGGCGCCGAGGACGGCGACGCCGAGGCCGTTGCCGAACTCGGCGAGGGTGCCGTTGATGCCCGCTCCCACACCGGCCTTCTCCGGCGGGATCGCGCTCATGATGGCGTTGGCCATGGCCGGGTTGGAGACGGCGAGGCCGGTGCCCATCAGGACCAGGCCGAGGAGCATGCCCCAGTAGGTGCCGTCCGTGCCGCCGCCGATCAGGGCGATCGAGCCGAGCCCGGCCGCGACCAGGGTCATGCCGACGGCCACGGTGGGCGGGGTGCCGAGCTTCATCACGATCCGCGGGCCGACGCCGCTGAGGTTCAGCACGACGACGGTCAGCGCGAGCGGCGCCATCCGCAGGCCGGCTTCCAGCGGCTCGTAGCCGAGCACGAACTGCAGGTGCTGGGTGAGGAGGAAGAGCGAGCCGCCCATGCCGAACATGACCAGGATCGCGCCGGCGACGGCCCCCACGAACTTCTGGTTGCGGAAGAAGTGCATGTCGAGCATCGGGTACGGGGTGCGCAGCTCCCAGAGCGCGAAGGCGGCGAGCACGACGACCCCGATGGCGGCCGGGACGAGCACCTCGGCGGAGGTCCAGCCGTGCTCGGGGCCCGTGATGATCGCGTACACGGCGGCGGTCATGCCGATGGTGGAGAGCAGCGCGCCGAGCAGGTCGGGGCGGTCGCCCTGGGGGTTCTTCGACTCCGGTACGAGCTTGATGACGGCGATCAGGCCGACGAGGGCCACCGGGATGTTGATGAGGAAGATCATTCCCCACCAGAAGTGCTCGATGACGACACCGCCGATGAGCGGCCCGGCGGCGAAGCCGAGCGAACTGACGGTGGCCCAGAGCGCGATCGCCTTGACCCGCTCGGAGTCGTCGAAGATCTGCATGACGACGGCGAGGGTCGTGGTCATGAGGAGCGCGCCGCCGACGCCCATGCCCGCGCGGGCGGCGATGAGCTGGGCCGTGGAGTCGGCGAGGCCGGCGGCGAGCGAACCGAGGCCGAACAGCGCGAGTCCGGCGACGAGCAGCTTCTTGCGGCCGTAGCGGTCGGCGGCGTTGCCCGCGGTCAGGAGCAGGCCGGACTGGACGAGCGAGTAGGCGTTGATCATCCACTGGATGTCGCTGGTGGAGGCGTGGAGCTCCGTGGTCAGCGAGGGGATGGCGACGCCGAGGACGGTGTTGTCGAGCAGCACGGTGAGCTGGGCCAGGCAGATGACGCCGAGGATCAGCCAGCGCTGGGGGTGACCGCCCGCGGCCGGGGCGGCGGGCGGTTCGTTCGCGGCGGTCGTCGCCGTCATGGGCAGGGCTCCTTGTACGGTGTACGGGACTGGGTCTCGTACACCGTACAAGGACTCTCGTACGGTGTATAGCGATTACTTCGCGGCTACGTGGCGGACGTGAGGTCGTAGAGCGTGGAACCGCCTACCGTGACCTGCTCGAAGGTGGCTTGGACCCATGCGGTGATCTGGGCGCTGGTGCCGTTGCCGCCCATGCCGCCTCCGCCACCGCCTCCACTTTCACCACCGGAACCGATGAAGTAGTGGACCTGGCCCTCGGCCACGTACCGCTTGAATTCGGCGAGCGTCGGGGACGGGTCGCTGCCGTTGAAGCCGCCGATCGCCATGACCGGCTTCTCGGTGGCGAGCTGGTAGCTGGCCGCGTTCTGGGCACCGACGGCGGCCGCGGCCCAGGTGTAGTCGTCGGCGTCCTTGAGCAGGGCCGCCTTCGCCTCCGTACCGACGTTCGCGCCGTTGAGCAGACCGCCCATGCCACCAGCGATGCCGGCGCGCTCGGGGGCGGGGGAGGTGCCGTTGCTGTTGCCGTTGGGGGGCATCTGTCCCGGGGGCTGCATCCGGCCTTGCCCCTGGGCGCCGGGGGGCCGGCCCTGGCCGCCGGGGCCCTGGCCGCCGCCGGCCGGGAAGCCGTACGCCATCCGCATGCCGCCGTCCCGGCCGCCGCCGGGCCCGCCGCGCATCCCGCCGAAGCCCGCGCCCGCCGGGCCCGCCGTCACGATCGAGCCCTGGTGACCGGAGTCCACCGTCGCCAAGGTGTACGCGAACGGCCCCGCGAGCCCCGCCGCCAGGCCCAGGCCCGCGAACCCGAGCCCGAGCCGCCGGTCCAGCCGGCCCGCGAACAACAGGCCGAGCGCGGCCACCGCGCCCGCCACCAGGACCGCCCAGCGCAGCCACGGCAGCCACTCCGGCGTACGACCGAGCAGCGTCCAGGCCCACCAGGCCGTCACCGCCACCGTCACCGCGAGGGCCGCCGACGCGGCCCACCGGGTGCGTTCCTCCCACAGCACGGCCGCGCCCATACCGACGAGCGCCGCGGCGTACGGCGCCAGGGCCACCGTGTAGTACTCGTGGAAGATGCCGGCCATGAAGCTGAACACGGCCAGGGTGATCAGCAGCGAGCCGCCCCACACGAGGAACGCGGACCGGGCCGTGTCCGTCCTGGGCGCCCGCCAGGTGACGACGAGCCCCGCGACGAGCAGGACGAGCGCGGCCGGCAGCAGCCAGGAGATCTGCCCGCCGACCGAGTCGTTGAACATCCGGCCGATACCGGTCTCGCCCCAGCCGCCGCCCTGCCCGCCGCCACGGCCCCCGCCGCCGACGCTGCCGGTCTCGTTGCCGTTGATGCGGCCGAGGCCGTTGTAACCGAAGGTCAGCTCGAGGAAGCTGTTGTTCTGCGAGCCTCCGACGTACGGGCGGGAGGACGCCGGCCACAGCTCGACCAGGGCCACCCACCAGCCCGCCGACACGAGCATCGCGAGCCCGGCGAGAGCGAGGCGGCCGATCCGGCGCCCGATCCCGCCCGGAGCGCACACCCCGTAGACGAGGGCGAGCGGCGGCAGGATCAGGAAGGCCTGGAGGGTCTTCGCGAGGAACGCGAACCCGAAGGCCACCCCGGCCCACACGAGCCACCGAGCCGCTCCCCCGTCCTGCTCCAGGGCGCGCAGCACGCAGTACACGGCCACCGTCATGAGCAGCGCGAGCATCGCGTCCGGGTTGTTGAACCGGAACATCAGCGCGGCGACGGGCGTCAGCGCGAGCACCCCGCCCGCGATCAGGCCCGCGCCCGCGCCGAACCGGCGTCGTACGGCCGCGTAGAGCACGGCGACGGTGGCCACGCCCATGAGCACCTCGGGCACGAGGATCTGCCAGGACCCGAGGCCGAAGAGGCGGACGGAGAGGGCCATCGGCCAGAGGGCGGCCGGCGGCTTGTCGACGGTGATGGCGTTGGCCGCGTCGAGCGAGCCGAAGAAGAAGGCCTTCCAGCTCTCGGCGCCCGCCTGGACGGCCGCGGAGTAGAAGGAGTTGGCGTAGCCGGAGGCGCTCAGGTTCCACAGGTAGAGCGCGGTGGTCACGGCGAGCAGGCCGAGGAAGGCGGGCCGGACCCAGGGGGCGTCCTCGGCGCGCCCGCGCCACAGCCGGGTGAGCCGGCCGGCGCGGGGTGCGGCATGGACGGCGGTGGACGGGGTGGTCATCGTTCGTTCCTTGAGTTCCTTGAGGGAGTCCGCGGGGCGGGCCGGTCGGGGAAGACCCAGAGCCGGAAGAGCAGGAAGCGCAGGACGGTCGCGGCGAGGTTGGCGACGACCAGGACGGCCAGCTCGGTCGAGTGGGCCGGGTCGCCGCTCGCCGCGCCGAGGGCGGCGAGCGAACCGCTGGTCAGGGCCAGGCCGATGGCGAAGACCACCAGGCCCTGCGCCTGGTGGCGGACGGCCCCGCCCCGGCCGCGTACCCCGAAGGTGAGCCGCCGGTTGGCCGCCGTGTTGGCGACGGCGGAGACAAGGAGGGCGGCGGCGTTGGCGGACTGCGAGCCCACGCCGAGCCGGAAGGCCGAGTACAGGGCGAGGTAGAAGAGCGTGGACAGGACCCCGACCACGCAGAAGCCCACCAGCTGCCGGGCGAGTCCGCCGGGCACCCCGCTGAGTTCGCGGTCCCGGGGGTCGTCCCCGAAGGGCCTGGCCAGCCGGTCGAGGGGCAGCGAACCCGTCGCGAGGGCCCGCCCGACCCGCCAGACGCCCTTCAGGTCGTCGGTCGCCGTCCTGACGATGTGCACGGTCGAGTCGGGGTCGTCCACCCAGTCGACCGGCACCTCGTGGATGCGCAGCCCGGCCCGCTCGGCGAGGACGAGCAGCTCGGTGTCGAAGAACCAGCCGGTGTCCTCGACCATCGGAAGCAGCCGCTCGGCGACATCCCGCCGTATCGCCTTGAATCCGCACTGCGCGTCGGAGAACCTGGCGGCGAGCGAGCCGCGCAGGATCAGGTTGTAGGCCCGCGAGATGAACTCCCGCTTCGGCCCGCGCACCACCCGCGAGGAACGGGCGAGCCGTGAGCCGATCGCCAGGTCGGAATGGCCGGAGATGAGCGGTGCGACCAGCGGCAGCAGGGCGTTCAGATCGGTGGAGAGGTCGACGTCCATATAGGCGAGGACGGGTGCGTCCGAGCCCGACCAGACCGTCCGCAGCGCCCGGCCGCGCCCCTTCTGTTCGAGCCGTACGGAACGCACCTCGGGCACCTCGGCGGCGAGGCCGGCGGCGACGGCCGGGGTGGTGTCGGTGGAGGCGTTGTCGGCGACGGTGATGCGGAAGCCGTACGGGAAGGTCCGGAGGAGGTGCTCGTGGAGCCGGCGGACGCACGGCTCCAGGTCCTTCTCCTCGTTGTAGACGGGGATGACCACGTCCAGGACGGGCCGCCCCGCGATGTTCACCGGCAGGTGTTCCCGCGCGGGGAGGGCGTCGGTCCTTCCGGAGGCCGTGGATGTGGGCCCCGCGATCATTGGGGTTCGCATGGCACCGACACTCGCCGGGGCCGCTGTCACGGCCGTGTGATGAGCCTGTGCCCCGCCTGTGAGTCCGGACGGACGTCCTGGTCCGCGGGCAGCAGGACGGTGAACACGGTCCGGCCGGGGGCGCTTTCGACGCTCACCTCGCCGCCGTGGGCAAGGACGACCGCGCGCACGATGGCGAGCCCGAGGCCGGTGGATCCGGCGTGCCGGGAGCGGGAGGCGTCGCCGCGCGCGAACCGCTCGAAGACGGAGGGCAGCAGCTCGGACGGGATGCCGGGCCCGTCGTCCGCGATGTCGACGAGCACCGCGCCGTGCTCCGTACGGACGCGGGCGGTGACCTTCGTGCCGGGCGGGGTGTGGGTGCGCGCGTTGGCGAGGAGGTTGACGAGCACCTGTTGGAGCCGGGCGCCGTCGGCCCGTACGGGCGACCCGGGGCCCTCCGGCAGTTCGAGCCGCCAGTGGTGGCCCGGCCCGGCGGCGCGGGCGTCGCTCACGGCGTCCACCACGAGGGGCACGACATCGATGGGCTCGTACGAGAGGGGGCGTCCGGCGTCGAGCCGGGCGAGCAGCAGCAGGTCCTCCACCAGGCCCGTCATCCGGGTCGCCTCGGACTCGATCCGGCCGAGCGCGTGCCGGGTGTCGGGCCCGCACTGCTCCCGGCCGCGCCGGGTCAGCTCCGCGTACCCCCGGATCGAGACCAGCGGGGTGCGCAGTTCGTGGCTGGCGTCCGCGACGAACTGCCGGACCCGGGTCTCGCTCTGCTGTCGGGCTTCGAGGGCCGAGCGGACGTGGTCGAGCATCCGGTTGAGGGCAGCGCCGACCTGGCCGACCTCGGTCCGAGGATCCGCCTCCGTCTCCGGGACCCGCTGATGGAGCGCCACCTCGCCGCTGTGCAGCGGCAGCTGGGCGACCTGACCCGCGGTGGCGACGACCCGCCGCAGCGGCCGCAGGGCCACCCCGACGAGCACGGTCCCGGCGAGCGAGGCCGCGACGAGCCCGGCGCCGGTGACGCTCAGCTCGACGAGGACGAGGGTGGACAGGGCCTTCTCGACCCCGGCGAGCGGGATGCCGGTGAGGAACGCGCCCTGGACCCCGACGGCGTACTCGACCCGGTACGAGCCGAGGCCGCCGGGCAGCTCGACGGTGTGCGGCTCGCCGTCGCGGGGGACGGCGGCCAGCGCGGCCCGCTGGGCCGCGTCGAGCTCCGTGGTCCGCACGTTCCGCCCGTACCTCCCACCGTCCCCGGCCTCGGCCTCGAACGCGGCCCCGCCATCGGCCTCGCCCGCGGCCTGGTCCTTCCCCGCGACCTCGGCCTCGGCCTCGTCCGAGTAGCCGGCCGAGGTCAGTTCGCCGTCGACCAGGACCGCGCCGAGCGTGCCGATCGGGGCGCCGGGGCCCTGCACGAACGAGAGCGGGTCCTTCACCCGGCCCGGGTCGGGCAGACCCGACCCGGGGGCCAGGGCAGCCGGCGGGCCCGACGCGCGCCGCGAGACGTTGTGGAGCTGCTCGTCGGCCTGGTCGTACAGGTACGAGCGGAAAGCGATCGTCGTGACCGCGCCGATGACGGCCGCGACGACCGCGATCAGAGCGACCGCCGAGACGACGAGCCGGGTGCGCAGCGACCACGGCCCCCGGCGTCGTACGCGCACGGGACGCTACTCCCCCGGCTTGATGAGATAGCCGGCTCCACGCCGGGTGTGGATCATCGGGGCGCGGCCCACGTCGATCTTCCGGCGCAGATAGGAGATGTAGAGCTCGACGACGTTGGCCTGGCCGCCGAAGTCGTACGACCAGACCCGGTCGAGGATCTGCGCCTTGCTGAGCACCCGGCGCGGATTGCGCATGAGGTAGCGCAGCAGCTCGAACTCGGTGGCGGTGAGATGGATCGACTCACCGCCCCGGGTGACCTCGTGACTGTCCTCGTCCAGGGTCAGGTCCCCGACGATGAGCAGCGACTCGCTGCGCGCCACCGCCACCCCGGACCTGCGGATGAGACCGCGCAGCCGGGCGACGACCTCCTCCAGGCTGAACGGCTTGGTGACGTAGTCGTCGCCACCGGCCGTGAGTCCGGCGATCCGGTCCTCGACGGCGTCCTTCGCCGTCAGGAACAGCACCGGCACGTCCGGCAGCTCGCGCCGGATCGAGCCGAGAAGGCTGAGCCCGTCGGCGTCGGGGAGCATCATGTCGAGGAGTACGGCGTCGGGCCGGAACTCACGTACGGCGCGCAGAGCGGCGGCGCCGTCCCCGGCGCTGCGCACCTGCCAGCCCTCGTAACGCAGGGCCATGGAGAGCAGTTCGGCGAGCGAGGCCTCGTCGTCGACGACGAGGACGCGGACGGCGGTGCCGTCGGCACGGAGCATGTCGGCGCGGGTGCCGGGGCGGCGTGTGGTGACGGTCATGCGGCCCACGTTGTCGGCCGCCGCTGAGAGCCCTCTTTCCCTTTCCTGTGAATTCGCTGAGAAAGGAGAAAGGACCTCAGAACCGCTGCCTCGGTGTCACGGTTTCACGTGAAACAACGTGGCCCCGTTCTCGTACAGGACCCGCCGGAGCCAGTCGTCCCCGAGCCCGAGGCGTTCGAGTGCGTGGAGCTGGTGCGCGTACGGATACGGGATGTTCGGGAAGTCGGAGCCGAGGAGGATCCGGTCGCCGAGGTCGACGAGCCGCTTCAGCTCCGCCTCCGGGAAGGGTGCGAGCCGTTCGCTGAAGTCGGTGAAGGCCATGGTGGTGTCGAGGTGGACGCCCTCGTACCGCTGGGTGAGGTCGAGGAAGTCGCTGTACTCGGGCATCCCCATGTGCGCGACGATCACCCGCAGCCGGGGGTGGCGGGCCAGCACCCTTCCCATGGGCCCGGGACCGGTGAAGTTGCCCGGGGTGGGCCCGGAGCCGCAGTGGACGACGACGGGAGTGCCGCTGTCGGCGAGGGTTCCCCACACGGAGTCCAGCTCGCTGCCGCTCGGGTCGAAACCGCCGACCTGGAGGTGCACCTTGAAGACGCGGGCGCCGGAGTCGAGCGCCTGGTGGACGTACCGGTCGACGCCCGGCTCGGGGAAGAAGGTCGCGGTGTGCAGGCAGTCGGGGGTACGGGCGGCGAAGTCCGCGGCCCAGGAGTTCAGCCAGGCGCCCATGCCGGGCTTGTGCGGGTAGAGCATCGCGGTGAAGGCGACGGCCCCGAACCCGCGCAGGAGGGCGAGCCGGCGGTCCTCCTCCTCGCGGTAGGTGATGGGCCACTCCAGGCCGGTCAGGGGACCGACGGCGTCGAAGTAGGCCCAGACCTTGTCGAGGACGTTCTGCGGCATGAAGTGCGTGTGCACGTCGACGAGCCCGGGAATCCCGAGGCGCGCGAGCAGCGCGGGGATGTCGGTGGCGCCGACCGCGCCCGCCGTCCCCGCCGCGCCCGCCGGGGTGTCACTCCCGCTCATAGCTGTAGCTCCGCTCGACCTTGCCGATGTGGACGCTGTAGCTCTCGTACCAGTGCTCGCGGCCGTACGCCTTGGCGGCCTGGTGCTCGGTGTCGAGGCGCCAGGCGTCGAGGGACTCCAGGTCGCGGAAGTAGGCGACGGTGATGCCGATGCCCCCGGGGCTGCGGGCGGCCTCGTAGCCGAGGAAGCCGGGGATCTCCTTGACGATCTCCTGCATGCGGGTGCTCGTCTCGGCGTAGCCCTCGGGAGCCTCGGGGCGGATGGAAGTGAACAGGGCGGTGTAATACGGCGGTTCGATGCCCGCCACCAGCTTCTGGGTCATGTGATCACCCTCGCCGGGGCCGGACGGGCCTGTCCACGGCTGCGGGGCAAAGGGATCCAAGACTTTACGAAGCGGCTTCCCGGAGCCGTCCTGGCCGAAGCGGCCTTCCCGGCGCCGCCTCAGCCGAAGTGGCTCTCCCGGCGCCGTCCCGGCCGAAGCGTCAGAAGAGCTCGCCCTGAGCGCTCTCCGGATCGGCGGCGATCACCGGAGCAACCGGCACCGAGAACCCGGCCCCCTCCTCCCCCTCCGCCACCTTCCCGGCACTCTGGAGCGCCCACCCGCCCATCAGCCGGGTGTCGAGGGCGAGGCAGCGTCCGCCGGAGTCGAGGAGATGCAGATCGGGTCCGGCAGCAGCGAGCAGCCGCCCGCGGACGACTCCCCCGTCGACCAGTTCGGAGACCGTGCCGGCGAGCGGCGGCAGCCCGTCGAGACCGAAGACGCCGACATGGTCGCGCGGGGCGAACGCCAGCGGTTCCAGGGTCTCCGTCCAGCCGTCGACCGCTGCCGCACGCCGGTGCAAGGCCTCGACCTCGCCGGCCCGGTCGGGCGCGGACGGCAGGGCGTGCCGGGCGGCGCGCTTCCGCTCGTACGCGACCCGGTCGGGGACTCCCAGCGCCTGCCGCAGCACCTCCTCGGTCCGCCGGGCGGCCATCAGCGGTCCCCGCCCGAGCCAGCTGAACGTGACGGCGCCCTGTTCGAGGAGCCGGGCCTCCCCCCGGGCCTCCGCGGTGATCCCCACCTTGGTCATCCCGGGCCCGAACCAGGCCAGGTACACGCGGTACGGCTGCGGATCGTCCAGGAAGGTGTCGGCGGCGACCGAGTGGGCCCGGTCGAGCCGCGCGCACTCCGGGCACCGCCCACCGGTGGCCCGGCCGGGCACGACGGCGTCCAGGGGGCAGGGGTTTCCCCGGGCCCCGGGGCAGCGCCGCTCCCCCACGGCACGGAAGGCGAGCTGCTGCCCGTACGAGAGGGGGCTGACCTTCCCGCCCTGCCACCTCAGCCCGGGCGCCCCGCCGCTCCAGGTGATCCCCCGACACCGCCACTCCACGCCGCTCCTCCTCCACACGCACACCACGGCACGACCCGACGCTCCTGGTGCAAGCTGCCTCTGTGCGAGCACCCCTGCCACCACCGCTGCCCCTGCCCCTGCCCGTGCCACAACCACAACCACAGACACAGACACAGACACAGACACAGCCACAGCCACAGCCACAGCCACAGCCACAGCCACAGCCACCGTCCCCGCGCCGACCCCCCAGTCTCCGCCACATCCGCTTCCAGTCCCCGACCAGGAGCCCCCGGGGACATCACCCCGGCGTCTTCGGTCTGGCCAACGCACTGGCGCGGGAGGGCAGGCTCTCCCCGGAGGAGTACGCCGTCTGGCGCGCGTCGAACGACTGGTACGACGCCCACTTCCCGAACCCCACGGCGACCGACCCCACGGTCTACGACCCGCACCTGAACCCGGGGGCCGCCGCCTGGTTCCGCCCGACGGCGACCGAGGCGCTGGCCCGGGTGGCCCCGTACCTGCGCATCCTGCGCGACCACGGCGTGCCCTGCGTACGCCTGGAGTCCGCCCGGCCCGGCAGGATCGTCTACGCGGACGCGTACCAGGTGGTGGCGGTGGCGCCGCAGGCCGGGCTGGTGCCTCAGGGCAGGACGTAGATCCGCGTGCCTCAGGGCAGGACGTAGATCCGCGCCCCGTCCCCGTCGGGCCCGCCGACCTCTCGTATGCAGCCGCGTTCGACGAGGAGGCGCACGCAGTCCCGGACGCGTTCGCGGGAGAGACCGGTGCGCCGGGTGACGTCCTGGGTCCGGTAGCGGACACCGCCCCGGACCAGGGCGGAAGCGAGGCAGAAGGCGACCGTCCGTACGTCCCCGGTGACGGCCCAGGACTCGACGAGCTGCTGCGGGGTGAGCGCGACGGCGGCGCCGGTGCGCTGACGGGGCACGGAGAGCCGCTCAAGGGAGTCGGCGACCCTTGAGAGGCTCTGCCGGGTCTCGCGGAGCAGCTCCGCGTACTCGGTGTGCTCGGCGTACGCGGGGGCCCGCTCGTCGAACCGCCCCTCAAGCCGTACGAGAACGTCGACCAGCTCCGGCGGCAGCACGAACCCGGTGTGCACCGGGGAGGGTTCGAGCCCGTAGCCGCCGTACCGCTGGACCGTCGCCACGACCTCGGCCGCCCAGGCCCGGAAGGGCCCGGCCTCCGGTCTTCGGCACGCCCCGACGAGCTGGACGAGCCCCTGGAGGCTCACCATCCGGGTCGTCGCCCTGATTCCGTACCGGCCGGGGAACTCGTCGCCTTCGGCGAGCTCCCGGGCGGACGCCAGGCACGCCTCGGGCAGCGCCACGGTCCGCAGCGCCTCCCGCGACCCGGCGTACCCCAGCCGTTTCGCGACGTCCACCACCGGGAACCAGTGGGCCCCGTCGGGCGCGGTCAGGCGCCGCAGGGGCGCGCCGGTGGCGGCGTACACCAAGTCATCGATGTCGATCGCGTCCATCGATCATCACCTCCGCCACGCAAGCTAGGCCGAAGGCATATTCAACTGACATGCAAATAAGACAGGTTCACCCAAAAGGGGAGGCCTCCAGGGATCCCCGCGGATCCCTGGAGGCCTCCCACCTCGGCACCTACTTGGCGACGAACTGCGTCAGGATCGCCTGCACCTCGTAGATGTCGACGCCCTTGGTGAAGGTCTTCTGCACGGGCATCGGGCTGCCCGAGATCCAGATCTTCAGCTCGGCGTCCAGGTCGAAGGTGCCGGCGGTCTCGACGGCGAAGTGCGTGATGCTCCGGTACGGGATCGAGTGGTACTCGACCTTCTTGCCGGTGATGCCCTGCTTGTCGACCAGCACGAGCCGCCGGTCGGTGAAGAAGATCGTGTCGCGGATCAGCAGGTACGCGGCGTGCACCTGCTCCCCCTGCCCGAGCAGCCGCGCGTAGTCCTGCTGCGCCTGCGCCGGATCGATCGCGTGCGCGTTCCCGAAGAGTGCCATGCCCCAACCCCCATATTCGAAGTGAAAGAACGATCATCTGATCCCGCGCCCTCGGAACGCAAGGATCCCGATCGCCGTGACGGTGGCGGAAGCTAGGATCGCGACCATGGCCCTGACCGTGAACGACATGGACCGGTTCACCGCCTCCATGCCACGCCTGGAGGCCATCGCCTACCGCCTCCTGGGCTCCGCGAGCGAGGCCGAGGACGCTGTGCAGGACACGTTCCTGCGCTGGCAGGCCGCCGACGTGGACCGCATCGAGGTGCCCGAGGCCTGGCTGACGAAGGTCCTCACCAACCTGTGCCTCAACCAGCTCACCTCGGCCCGCGCGCGCCGCGAGACGTATGTGGGCCAATGGCTCCCCGAGCCGCTGCTCGCCGGGGACCCGATGCTCGGCCCCGCCGACACGGCCGAGCAGCGCGATTCGCTCTCGTACGCGGTCCTCACCCTGCTCGAACGCCTCACCCCCAACGAGCGGGCGGTGTACGTGCTGCGGGAGGCCTTCGACTACCCGCACCGGGAGATCGCCGAGATCCTCGACCTCACCGAGGCCGCCAGCCAGCAGATCTTCCACCGCGCCAAGAAGCACGTCGCGGACGGCAGGCCCCGCTCCGAGGTCGACGAGGCAGCCGCCCGGCGGATCGTGGAGGAGTTCCTCGCGGCCGCCACCAGCGGGCAGATCGATCAGCTCGTACGGATGCTCACCAAGGACGCCGTCTCGATCGGCGACGGCGGCGGGAAGGTCCCGGCGCGCGCCAAGGCGTTCGAGGGCGCTCTCGCGGTCGCGAAGTTCATGCGGGGCCTGTTCAAGCCCAGTCCGGCGAAGCGGGCCCTCGTCGGCGGCGCGGCCGAGATCCACATCACGGCGGCCAACGGCGCCCCCGCCCTCGTGGCGGTCGTCGACGGCGTGGTGGTCGGCGTGATGTGCCTGGAGATCGACGCCGAGGGCATCGCCGCGTTCCGCAACCAGGTCAACCCGGACAAGCTCCAGCGCGCGACCCGGCAGTGGGCCGCCGCCGACCACGGAGAACCCCTGCTCACGCTCTCCTGACCCCACTGTGACCTGCTTCACACCGCATCCCTGTCAGGAATCGCCGGGCTGCCCGGTTCAAGGGGCGAACCCGCGGAAGACAGGAGCACGGACATGCAGCAGCACCGCATCATCGTCCTCGGAGCCGGTTACGCCGGAGCCGTCGCGGCCGGGCGCATCGCCAAGCGGCTGCACCGCGAGGACATCGCCCTGACCCTCGTCAACGCCGAGCCCGACTTCGTCGAGCGCGTCCGGATGCACCAGTTGGCGGTGGGCCAGGACCTGAGGCCCCGGCCGTTCAGCGAGATGTTCGCGGGCACGGGCGTCGAACTGAAGCTCGCGCAGGTCACCGCCGTGGACGTCGACCGCAAGACGGTCACCGTCACGGCGGCCGCGGTCGCGAACGGCACCGGAGAGGAAACCGTCGGAGCCGGCCGGACGGAGGAACTCCCCTACGACACCCTCGTGTACGCCCTCGGCAGCGGCTGGAACAGCCAGGGCGTCCCCGGCACCGCCGAGCACGCCCACGACATCGCCGGCCGCCCCGGCGCGCTCCGGCTGCGCGACCGCCTGGCCCGGCTGGACGCGGGACAGCCCGTGGTCGTGGTCGGCGGCGGCCTGACCGGCCTGGAGGCCGTGACCGAGATCGCCGAGGCGCGCCCGGACCTGGACGTCGCCCTCGCGGTACGGGGCGGACTCGGCGACTGGCTCTCGCCGAAGGGCCGCGGGCATCTGCGGAAGGTCGTCGACGGGCTCGGCATCACCGTGCACGAGCGGGCCGCCGTCACCGCCGTGGCGGCCGACCACGTCACGACCGCCGACGGCACGGACCTCCCGGCCGCGGTCACCGTCTGGACCGCCGGCTTCGCGGCGCACTCCCTCGCGCGGGCCACCACCCTGGAGCTCACGGACGCGGGCCAGATCATGGTCGACCGGACCATGCGCTCGGTCTCGCACCCCGACGTGTACGCCGTCGGCGACTCCGCCATGGCGCTGGGCCCCGGCGACAAGCCGCTGCGGATGTCGTGCGCCACGGGCAGCCCCATGGCCTGGCAGGCCGCCGACGCCATCGCGGCCCGCCTGACCGGCGGAAAGATCCCGACCATCCCGCTCCGCTACTTCAACCAGTGCATCTCGCTCGGCCGCCGCGACGGCCTCATCCAGTACGTCACGGCCGACGACCGCGCCGTCAGCACGGCCCTGACGGGCCGACTCGCCGCCACCTACAAGGAACTGGTCTGCAAGGGCGCGGCCTGGGCCATCACGAAGCCCACCCTCGGCCTCCCGACCCGCCGCCGCCACATCCGTGTACGCCGATCGCTTACGCACCCCGCGTCCGCCTGCCAAACTCAGGTGTGAGCCCCGTCGCTGACGGCCCCTCACTCCGACGGGCGCAGCCTTGGGGCAGGGCTGGGGGGCCAGGTCATGTCGTACCCCGTAGAGCGTCCGAAGGGCAAAGCCCACATGCCTCCGGCGCGTGACATACGGAGGGGCACATCCCACTGCCAGAAGTGCGGGTTACGGCTACCCCGGGACGCACGGGGCCAACTGGGACAGTGCCCCTGCGTGGACACCAAATAAAAAGCACCACGACTTGAGCCGACGGCAACGCGGCGCAAGCCACACGAGACAACGCAAGAGGCCCCCGGATCTCTCCGGGGGCCTCTCACCTGTGTGCACTCGGCAGGATTCGAACCTGCAACCTTCTGATCCGTAGTCAGATGCTCTATCCGTTAAGCTACGAGTGCTTGTCTTTTGTTTTCTTGTCTTCGCTCCCCGGTCTTTCGACCCGCTCGCGGCGACAGGAAGAACATTACATGACTGCCGCCGCCATGTGAAATCCATTGGCCACACCCCTTGTGACCTGCGGAAACGTGCCGCCCAGGGATCCGGGGCCCGGTCGGGGACCGGGGCGGGAACGGCCGAAGCCCCGGCCTGGGGCCGGGGCTTCGGTAGGGGCGGAGGCGGAGGGATTTGAACCCTCGATGGGCTTTAAGACCCAAACCGCATTAGCAGTGCGGCGCCATAGACCGGACTAGGCGACGCCTCCATGCACCCCGCGCATACGCGAGTGGTGCGTGCAGATGATGACACAGGCGAACCGGCTGTCACCAATCGATTCTCACCGTACTAGCCCTCCGGGGTCGAGGGCAAAGCCCCACGGCGATCTCGGGAGGGCGAGGGGCGCCCCCCACACCCCGCCCAGCCGCCCCCCGCCGGCCCCGCGCCGCCCACCCGGCGCACCCCGGTTGCGCAACGCCCCGGCGTCCGGAGCGTTAGACGGGGCGGGGCACGCATGTGCGCGCGCCCGTGCCCGCCGTACTCCCTCGTTTCCTGGAGATCCGTATGCTGCGCCGCCTCGCCCTCGCGACCCTCGCCACCACCGCCGCCGGCACCGCCGGATTCGCCCCGCTGCCGCCACTGCCCCTGCTCGCGCCGTCCTCCGACACGCTGACCGTGGTGGTCTCCGAGAGCGGGCACCGGAACGCCGACGGCACCTTCGAGCTCACGTGCGACGACAAGGCGGGCGGGAACCACCCGGCCCGCGAGAAGGCCTGCGAGCGGCTCGACCGGCACGCGAGGGCGGGCGGGGACCCGTTCCTGCCGGTGCCCAAGGACCAGCTCTGCACGCAGCTGTACGGCGGGTCCGCCGTCGCGCGCATCACCGGCACCTGGCAGGGGCGCACGATCGACGCCCGCTTCTCCCGGGCGAACGGCTGCGAGATCGACCGCTGGGAGAACCTGGAGCCGGTCCTTCCCCTCGTCCGGGGATGAGGAGGGGATGAGGAGCGGATGAGGGGGGATGTGGGGTGATGCGGAGGGGATGAGGCAGGGGGCACCCCCGGAGGCTCCCTTAGACTCCCTTCCGTGACAGGCTGCGGCCCGCGGGGCAAGATGGGGCCGGCCGGCCGACAGGGCCGGTAGGGCCGTTGGGCAAGCACGTGCAGTGCGTCAGGGAGGAAGCGTCGTCGTGAGCAGCAGGCCATCCCGAGGCGCTGCTCGCCTCGCAGCCATACTCGACGCCCTCCCCGACGGCCTCGTGCTCGTCAACTGCAACGGCACGGTCGTCAACGCGAACACCATCGCCCTCGGCATGTTCGAGACGCCCGGCACCGCACTCGTCGGCCGCGGCCTGCTCGACCTCCTGCCCGACTTCGACTCGCGGCTCATCCCCGGCTCCATGCGCCGCCCCGAAGGCACCGACGAGCGGGGCCGCACCAAGCCGACCCGGATGATCGCCCGCCGTACGGACGGCGGCGAGTTCCCCGTCGAGGTGACCAGCGCCAGCCTGGAGGACGGGCGCGAGGCCTACGACTCGTACAGCGGCTACACCGGCGACGAGCTGCTCATGCTGGTCGTACGGGACCTCACCGGCACCCTCGACACCGAGGCCGAACTCGCCCGCTCGCAGCGGCAGACCGAGATGATCCTGCGCGCCGCGGCCGAGGGCGTCGTCGGCACGGACACCGACGGCCGGGTCGTCCTGGTCAACCCCGCCGCCGCGCAGATCCTCGGCTACCGCGCCGGCGAACTCGGCGGCCAGGAGCTGCACCCGCTGATCCTCGCCAAGCGCGCCGACGGCGAGCCCTTCCCGTACGAGGAGTCGCCGCTCGCCGACACCCTCAAGTCGGGCCGCAAGCACCGGGTACGCGGGCAGGCCCTATGGTCGAAGAAGGGCGAGCGGGTACCCGTCGACCTGACGACCGCACCGGTACGCGACGGCGACCAGCTCGTCGGCGCCGTCATGACCTTCACCGACCGCAGGCCGTACGAGCAGCTCGAAGAGCAGCACGCCGCCGAAATCGCCGAAATCACGGAGCGGAACGCCGCCGAACTCGCCGACCGCGCCGAGCGGAACGCGGCCGAACGGGAGGCGCAGCAGGAGCGGTACGCCGCGCTCGCCGCCCGGCACGAGCAGCTCACGGCCGTCCTCGCCGACTCGCTGCGCGGTCCCCTGGAGGAGCTGCGCACCCAGCTGGGCGCCCTCGCCGCCGACGACGCGGGGCAGCTGTGGCCCGAGGCCAACCAGGTCCTGCACCACCTGGCCGCCGGGTACGCCCGGATGACGGCGCTCGTCGACAACGTCCTCGGCTACCAGCGCCTGGACTCCGGCGCGGAGCAGCTCGACAAGCGTGTCGCGCTGCTCGACGGGGTCGTGGCGGCCGGCATCGACCGGGCCGTCGAGCTGATCGGCCCCGGTCGCGCCCAGTTCGCCGTGCACGCCCCGCCCATCGAGGCCGAGATCGACGCGGCCCGGCTCGCGACGGCGCTCGCGCACCTCGTCGCGGACGTCGCCGGCGTCGACGCGACCGGCAAGAACCGTGCCACCGCCCCGGGCTCCGTATCCGCCGACTCCACGATCGTCGTCGCGGCCGCACAGCGCGGTGATGTCGTACGGGTCGAGGTCCGCGGCCCGTACGCGGGCGGCGACCCCGTCCACGGGCCCGTCGTCCGCGGGATCGTGGCCGCGCACCGCGGTGTCGTGCAGACCCACGAGGTGCCGGGGACGAGCGGCGGCGCGTACGTCCTCGAAGTCCCGATCGGCTCCGGGCGGGGCACCGTCCCCGCGGCGGAGACGAGGGCCGCGGCACCGGCCGGCGGTGGCCGTGAGGCCCTCGCGCTGCCCGTCCAGGCCGGCGCTCCCTACACGCCTCCCCCGGCCACCGACTCCTCCACGGAGACCTCTGGTGGAGGGCGGCGACGGGCCCGGCGCGGCTCCACCGACGCCTTCCTGGAGAGCGCGGTCGCCCCTGAGAGCGGTACGGAACCCAGCGGGCGTACGGAACCCAGCGGGCGCCGCCGTGCCCGTACGGGCACGGGCGCCGGTCCCGCCGAGCTGATCCCGGCCCAGCAGAACGCGGCCGCCGATTCCGTCCCCGCTTCCTCTGGGGCTGCTGCTTCCTCTGGGGCTGCTGCTCACTCTGGGCCTGCCGCTTCCTCGGTACCTCCCGCTTCTTTCGTACCTCCTGCTTCTTCTGTCGCTTCCGCCGGGTCCGGCGTCGAGCCGACCGGGCGTCGGCGGGGTCGGCCCGCCGAGGGGTCCGTGGTGACCGCCGCCGAAGGTGCGCAGGGGCGGGCCGCGCTCGGTGCCGCCGTGCCGCCGCAGGGCGTCCCCGTCGAGCCCTCTGGCGTTCCCGCCGCCCTGCCCGCTCGCGCCCTGCCGGCTGTCGCTTCCGGTTCCGGTTCCGGTGAGGGTGGGGCGGAGGGGCAGCCGAGCGGGCGCCGGCGGCGTGCGCTGGCCGCCGCTCAGGAGCGGGCGGCGGCGGCCGAGGCCGGGCCCCGGACGCCGTTCGCGCTCCCGCCCGCCGACGCCGACCGCCCCGAGCCGGTCGCCGGGCCGGTCGCCGGGCCCCTGCCGGTCTCCGACGAGGGGCAGCACGAGGCCGTACGAGGTCTCCCGGGCGCCGATCACACGCCTCCGCAGCCTCATCCGAATCCGCATCCGCACGCGCAGCCGCAGGGGGCTGTCCCTCCGGTCGTCCCCCCGGCCATGCCGCCGGCCGAACCGACCGGGCGCCGTCGGGCCGTCGCGCCTCCGCGGCCGGAGCCGGAAGCCCATCCGCAGCCGCAGGCCGCGCCCCGTAACAGCACGGGTTCCGGTACGGGTACCGGTTCCGTTCCGCTGCCGCCCGAGCTGCCCATGCCCAAGGACTCCAGCCAGGGGCGGGCGTTCAGCGTCCGCACCCTCGGGCAGGGCGTCCCCTTCGTCCCTCCGGCCGCCGCGGCAACACCTTCCGCACCCCCGGCGCCGGCGGCCCCCGCCGCACCCATCGCCCCCGCCGCACCTCCAGTCACGACAGCCCCCGCCGCCCCCTCCAACGGCTCCGGGCGGCGGCGTAAGCTCGCCACCCCGCCGGAGGTCGACCCGCCCGGTCCGGCCGCCGCGCTCCCCGTATCCGCCACGGGCGAGGCCAGGCCGCACCCGCAGCAGGCGGAAGCGACCCCGGGGTCCGAGTCCGCGCTCGGGCTGGCGCCCGCCGCGCCCGAGGGCCGCGCGTACGCCATAGGAGCGCCCGCAGAGGGGTCCGCCGAGGGTCCCGAGCCGCTCGACGGCCCCGGCGGAGCCGTCGAGGTCGCCAACCGGCCCGCCCCGCGTCCGGTCGACGACGAGCTGCCGCCCGAGCCCCTCGACAACCCGCGCAGGCTGCTCGTCTGGCCCGCGCCCGACGTCTCCACGCAGCAGGCCCTGAGCGACCGCGGCTACCGGCCGGTGATCGTGCACTCCCGCGAGGAGGTCGACGCCCAGATCGCCGCCTTCCCGGCCGCGCTCTTCGTCGACCCGCTGACCGGCCCCATCACCCGTACCGCACTCCAGTCGCTGCGCCAGGCCGCCGTCGCCGCCGAGGTGCCCGTCCTGCTCGCAGCCGGGCTCGGCCAGGCGACCCGGGAGGCCGCGTACGGCGCCGATCCGGCCGTACTCCTCAAGGCGCTCGCGCCGCGCGACAGCGAGCAACACCCGTCCCGCGTCCTGCTGATCGAGGAGCACGACGACATCGCCGAGGCGCTCGCGGCCACCCTGGAGCGGCGCGGGATGCAGGTTGCGCGGGCCGCCACGGACACGGAAGCGGTCGCCCTGGCCACGCAGACGCGGCCGAACCTGGTGGTGATGGACCTGATGCAGGTACGCCGCCGCCGGGCCGGGATCATCGACTGGCTGCGGGCGAACGGCCAGCTCAACCGCACCCCGCTCGTCGTCTACACCTCGGCCGACCTCGTCGGCGAGGAGCTGCCGGAGCTGTCCTCCGGCGAGACGGTCCTCTTCCTCGCCGAGCGTTCGAACAGCGCCGAGGTCCAGGCCCGGATCGTCGACCTGCTCGCGAAGATCGGCACCAACTAGCCCCTCGGCGGGGCCGGTCGGTGCCGACGGGTCGCTACCGGTGGGTCAGAGCTGGGTCACGTCCAGCTCGCCCTCCGCGTACTGCCTGCGGATGACCTTCTTGTCGAACTTGCCCACGCTCGTCTTCGGCACCGCCGGCACGATCGCCCAGCGCTCCGGCAGCTGCCACTTGGCGATGCCGCCCTCGTCGGCGAGGAAGGCCTTCAGCGTCTCGTAGTCCGCCGTCGCCCCCTCCTTGAGGACGACGGTCGCCAGCGGGCGCTCGCCCCACTTCTCGTCCGGCACGGCGACGACGGCGGCCTCGGCGACCTCCGGGTGCGCCATGAGCGCGTTCTCCAGCTCGACGCTGGAGATCCACTCGCCGCCCGACTTGATGACGTCCTTGGCGCGGTCGGTGAGGGTGAGGAAGCCGTCGGGGCTGATCACGCCGACGTCGCCGGTCTTGAGCCAGCCGTCCTCGCTGAACTTGTCGGCCGGCCGGATGGCCTCGGCGTCGATGCCGCCGAAGTACGAGCCCGCGATCCAGGTGCCGCGCACCTCCAGCTCACCGGCCGACTCGCCGTCCCAGGGCAGGTGGTCGCCGGCGGGGCCGACCAGACGCGCCTCGACGCCGGCCGGGAAGCGGCCCTGCGTGACCCGGTACGGCCACTCCTCCTCGGCGGTCAGGCCGTGCGGCGGGTGGGCCATCGTGCCCAGCGGGGAGGTCTCGGTCATGCCCCAGGCGTGGCAGAGGCGGACGCCGAGCCGGTCGTACGCCTCCATGAGCGAGGGCGGACAGGCCGCGCCGCCGATGGTGACCTGCTTCATGGAGGAGAGGTCGCGGGGGTTGGCGGTGACTTCGGCGAGCAGGCCCTGCCAGATGGTGGGGACGGCGGCCGCGTGGCTCGGCTTCTCGCGCTCGATCATGTCGGCGAGCGGGGCGGGCTGGAGGAAACGGTCCGGCATGAGCATGTTGACGCCGGTCATGAAGGTGGCGTGCGGCAGGCCCCAGGCGTTGACGTGGAACTGCGGCACCACGACCAGGGTCGTGTCCTTGCCGGTCAGGCCCATCGACTCGGCCATGTTCACCTGCATCGAGTGCAGGTAGATCGAGCGGTGGGAGTAGACGACGCCCTTCGGGTCACCGGTGGTGCCGGAGGTGTAGCACATGGCGGCGGCCGAACGCTCGTCGAGCTCGGGCCAGTCGTACGTGGTCGGCCGGCCGGCGATCAGCTCCTCGTAGTCGTGGACGCGCGGGGCCGCGCCGTCCAGGACGGAACGGTCCCCGGGGCCCGCGACCACGATGTGCTCGATCGTCGGCAGGTGCGGCAGCAGCGGGGCGAGGAGCGGGAGCAGGGAGCCGTTGACGAGCACGACCCGGTCGGCGGCGTGGTTGACGATCCACACCAGCTGCTCGGGAGGAAGACGGAGGTTGAGGGTGTGCAGGACCGCGCCCATGGAGGGGATCGCGAAGTACGCCTCGACGTGCTCCGAGTTGTTCCACATCAGGGTGGCGATCCGCTGGTCACCGGTGACCCCGAGTTCGTCGCGCAGGGCGTTGGCCAGCTGGTGCGCGCGCGCCCCGGCTTCCGCGAACGTGCGGCGCTGCGGCTCGGGCTCGCCCGTCCAGGTGGTGATGGTGGACTTCCCGTGAATCGTCATCCCGTGCTTGAGGATGCGGCTCACGGTCAGCTGTACGTCCTGCATGGTGCTGTACACGGGGCGTCCTCCCGGTGGGCGCTACGTGGCAGAAAGGGTGTGGAGATTCTGCGCACATACCACGCGGTATGTCACTACCCGGGAGTACCAAAATTGCCAGTGATTGCTGGCGGGAGCGGACGGAGGCCTGCCGCTCGCCACCCGTCGCTACCGTACGGGGGCCAGTTCCGGGTCCTCGCGGAGCTTGCCGAGTGCCCTGGACACCGCGCTCTTCACCGTGCCGACCGACACCCCGAGCACCTCGGCGGTCTGGGCCTCGCTGAGGTCCTCGTAGTACCTGAGGACGACCATCTGGCGCTGCCGCTCCGGAAGCTTCATCACCGCGCGCCACATCGCGTCGTGCAGCACCTGCCGCTCGCCCGGGTCCGGTTCCGGAAGGCCCGCGGGCTCGGGCAGCTCCTCGCAGGCGAACTCGTCGACCTTGCGCTTGCGCCACTGGGACGTACGGGTGTTCAGCAGCGCGCGGCGGACGTAACCGTCCAGGGCACGGTGGTCCTCGATGCGCTCCCAGGCGACGAAGGTCTTGGCCAGCGCGGTCTGCAGCAGGTCCTCGGCGTCGCAGGGGTTGGCGGTCAGGGAGCGCGCGGTGCGCAGGAGCACGGGCCCCCGCGCCCGTACGTACGAGGAGAAGGTCGGGTACGACGCGAACTGCGAGGCACCGGCGCAGACGGGGCCAGAGGGTGGCGGAGTCATGACTCCACGCTAGGAGGGGAGGGGCACCGGGGGATCGGCCCCAGGTCCCGAACCGCAGTCCGCCTCAGGTTGTAGGGGTGGGGACCGCTCCACCTCCTCTGGGTGGAGACCCCCCGGGGGCACCTCAGGGTCGGGGCCGGGGAGAGAGCGGCGGTCCCGGCCGCCGCGGGGGCCGCCCGGTCAACCGTCGCCGGGGCCGCCCGGTCAGCCGTCGCCGGGGCCGCCCGGTCAGCCGTCGCGGGGGCCGCTCGGTCAGCCCTCGCCTCAGCTGTCCGTGCCCAGGATCAGCCCGGACGTGGGAACTCCCGTGCCCGCCGTGACCAGGGTCCGCTCCGCGCCGGGTATCTGGTTCACGGAGGTGCCGCGGACCTGCCGTACCGCCTCCGCTATGCCGTTCATTCCGTGCAGGTAGGCCTCGCCGAGCTGCCCGCCGTGCGTGTTCAGCGGGAGCGCGTCGGCCGCGACGAAGTCGGCCGCCTCCCCCGGTCCGCAGAAGCCGAACTCCTCCAGCTGCATGAGCACGAACGGGGTGAAGTGGTCGTAGAGGATGCCCACGTCGATGTCGGACGGGGTGAGCCCGGCGGTCCGCCAGAGCTGCCGGGCCACCACGCCCATCTCGGGGAGCCCGGTCAGGCCGTCCCGGTAGAAGCTGGTCATCGCCTCTTGTCTCCGTCCGGCGCCCTGAGCCGCCGCCAGGATCACCGCGGGCGGGTTCGGCAGGTCGCGGGCGCGCTCGGCGGAGGTGACGACGATCGCCTGGCCGCCGTCGGTCTCCTGGCAGCAGTCGAGGAGCCGGAGCGGTTCGACGATCCAGCGCGAGGCCGCGTGGTCGGCGAGGGTGATCGGCTTCCCGTGGAAGTACGCGGCGGGGTTACGGGCGGCGTGGCGCCGGTCGGTGACGGCGACGTGCCCGAAGGCGTCCGGGGTCAGACCGTAGGTGTGCAGATACCGCTGGGCGGCCATCGCGACCCAGGAGGCCGGGGTGAGCAGTCCGAAGGGCAGCTGCCAGCCGAGCGCGGCTCCCTCGGCGGAGGGCTCGCGCTGCTGGACACCGGAGCCGAAGCGGCGGCCGGAGCGCTCGTTGAACGCCCGGTAGCAGACGACGACCTCGGCGATCCCGGCGGCGACGGCGAGCGCGGCCTGCTGCACGGTCGCGCAGGCCGCCCCGCCTCCGTAGTGCACGCGGGAGAAGAAGGACAGCTCGCCGATGCCGGAGGCCTGGGCGACGGTGATCTCCGGGTTGGTGTCCATGGTGAACGTGACCAGGCCGTCGACGTCGGCGGGGGCGAGCCCGGCGTCGTCGAGGGCCGCCCGCACCGCCTCGACGGCGAGGGAGAGCTCGCTGCGGCCCGAGTCCTTGGAGAACTCGGTCGCCCCGATGCCCACGACGGCCGCCCGGCCGCCGAGTCCGTCCCGCGTACGCACGCTCATCGGGGGACCTCCACGGTGACCGTCCCGGTGACGTGGTGCCCGAGCCCGTTGGCACCGACGATCCGGACGTGCGCCGTGTCGCCGTCCACGTCGGTGACCGTGCCGGTCAGGACCATGGTGTCGCCGGGGTGGTTGGGGGCGCCGAGCCGGATGGCGACCTTGCGGAGGACGGCGCGGGGGCCGAAGTGGTCGGTGATGTACCGGCCGACGAGGCCGTTGGTGGTGAGGATGTTCATGAAGATGTCCGGGGATCCCTTCTCCCGGGCCAGCTCGGCGTCGTGGTGCACGTCCTGGTAGTCGCGGGAGGCGACGGCCCCGGCGACGATCAAGGTGCGGGTGATCGGAATGGTGAGCGGCGGCAGCTCGTCCCCGGGCTTCATGACAGGTCTCCTTCCGCGAGCAGTCCGCCGAGTTCGGCGAGGAGTTCGGTGCCGGAGCCGAGGTAGGCGTCGAGCTGCCGGCCCCAGAGGAAGTGCCGGTGGACGGGGTGGTCGAGGTCCGCCCCCATGCCTCCGTGCAAATGCTGCCCGGCGTGCACGACCCGCTTCCCCGCCTCCGAGGCCCACCAGGCGGCCGTCAGAGCGGCCCCGGCGGCATCCAGGCCCGCGTCGAAACGCCAGGCGGCCTCGTACGCGGTGACCCGGATGGCCTCGGTGTCCATATGGGCGTCGGCGGCCCGGAGTTGGACGGCCTGGTGGGTGGAGAGCGGGCGGCCGAACTGCTCCCGTACGGAGGTGTGCTCCACAGCTCTGGCCAGCGAACCCGCGCAGACCCCCGCCTGTAGTCCGGCGAACGCGATCCGAGCCGCGGCGAGCACATCCTCATAGGCACCGGACCCGCCGAGTCGCTCCCCCGGCGCCCCGTCGAGGACCAGCCGGGCGGCGGACCAGGGCGCGGTGAGCTCGACCGGCTCGACGCGGGCCGCTTCCTCGACGCGGACCAGCCACAGGGCACGGTCCGCGTCCGGCACGAGGACATGCGTGGCGTCCCTCAGCCACGGCACCCAGTCCACGGCCCCGCCGAGCCGCCGGGTGCCGCGGCCGTCGTCGCGCGCGGTGACCGTGCCGGGCGCCGGGAACGCTCCCGTCACCACCGTCGTACCGTCGCGGAGGCCCGGCAGGAGCCGGGCCCGCTGCTCGTCCGTACCGTTCCGGGTGACGGCGAGGAGCCCGTACGCCACGCTCGCGGCGAAAGGCACCTGGGCCGTCACACGCCCCTGTTCCTCCAGGAGGAGCACCAGGCCGAGCAGGCCGGTCTCCTCGACGGCGCCGGGGAGTCCGGCGGCGCAGAGTGCCTTCCACAGCTCGGCGTCGGTGCCGGTGCCGGCCGCCCTGAGCCGCTCGTGCGTGGCGAGATCCGCGAAGATCCGGCCGGCCAGCTCCCGGGCCGCCTCCTGCTCCTCGGTCGGGGTGAAGTCCATGTCAGTCCTCCCCTCCCGCGCGGAAGACGGGAAGCTCCAGCTCCTCGTCGACCCGCAGGAACTCCAGCCGCACGGGCATCCCGATCCGCACCTTGTCGTACGGCACCCCCACCACGTTGCTGACCATCCGCACGCCCTCGGCGAGTTCGACCAGCCCGACCGCGTACGGCGGGTCGAAGGCCGGGAAGGGCGGGTGGTGCATCACCACGTACGAGAAGACCGTCCCGGCGCCGCTCGCCTCGACCGTGTCCCACTCCCGCGAGCCGCAGTCGGCGCACCCTGGCAGCCAGGGGAAGCGGAGGGCGGCGCAGGCGCCGCAGCGCTGGATGAGCAGCCGGTGCTCGGCCACGCCCTCCCAGAACCCGGCGTTGTCCCGGTTGACCACGGGCCGGGGCCGCTTGGGCGCGGGCCTGGCCACGGCCCCGGTCACGGCCTCGGTCACCGCCCCGGACGCGGCCCTGGGCGGCGGCTCCGGCCCGGGTTCCGGCTTCGGGGGCCGGGCGGCGGGCGCGTACTTGAGGATGCGGAAGCGGTGGGTGCCGGCGAGCTCGCCACCGGCGCGGACGTCCGTCCTGGTGGTGATGAAGTGCCCCGATCCGAGTTTCGTGGTCTTGCGGGGCGAGACGGACTCGATGACGGTGTCGAAGGTGATCTCGTCACCGGGCCGCAGCGGCCGCGGGTACTCCTGCTCGCAGTCGGTCGCGACCACGGAGGTGTACCCGGCCCCGTCGAGGAGCGCGAACAGTTCCTCGTGGGCGGAGGAGCGGCCGCTGTGCCCCGAGAGGCCGCCCATCGTCCAGGCCTGGAGCATCGTCGGCGGCGCGACGGCCTCCGGCCCCCGGTAGGCGGGGTGGGCGTCCCCCATGGCCTCGCACCAGTGCCGGATCATCGGCAGGTTCACCGGATCCTTGCCGAGCTCCGCGGTGGCGGCGGCCCGCCCCACGAAACCCCGGAGCCGCTCGTACAACCCGTCGGACACCTCCGACAACTCCGACATCTCCGATGCCCCAGCCGCATCGGCGCCGCTCTCTCCCTCCACCAGGGTCATCGCCGACCCCTCCCCCTCATGCCGAGCCGCATCCTCGCGACGATCTCGCGCTGCACCTCGCTCACCCCTCCCCCGAAGGTGTTGATCTGCGCGGCCCGGTTCATGCGCTCCAGCTCACCGCCGTCGAACTCCCCCGGCGATCCCGCTCGCACCGTCCCCGCCCCGCCCGCGATCTCCTGACATATTCGATACACCTCCACCGCCGATTCGGTTCCCACGAACTTCACGCCGCTCGCGTCCCCCGGGGCCAGCCGGCCCGCCCCCACATCACCCACCAAACGCCAGTTGAGCAGGCGTGTCGCCGCCAGTCGGGCGTGCGCTTCGGCGGCCCGGATGCGGATCCACGGCTCGTCAACCCGGCGCCTGCCCGTCACCGGATCGGGGAGACGGGCCCGGTCGAGCACCGCCGCGAAGAAGTCCTCGGCCTGCATGCCGATCGCGGCGAGCGCGACCCGTTCGTGGTTGAGCTGGTTGGTGATGAGCCCCCAACCGCCGTGCTCGGGCCCGACCAGGTTGCCGGCGGGCACCCGTATCCCGTCGTAGTAGGTGGCCGTGGTCGTGAGGCCGCCCACGGTCGTGATCGGGGTCCAGGAGAAGCCCGGGGCGTCGGTGGGGACGAGGACGATCGAGATGCCCCGGTGCGGGGGCGCGTCGGGATCGGTGCGGCAGGCGAGCCAGATCCAGTCGGCGTTCTGGGCGTTGGAGGTGAAGATCTTCTGGCCGTCGATCAGCCAGGAGTCCCCGTCTCGGACGGCCCGCGTCCGGAGGGAGGCGAGGTCCGTGCCGGCCTCGGGTTCGCTGTAGCCGATGGCGAAGACGGTCTCGCCACGCAGGATCCGGGGGAGGAAGAAGGCCTTCTGCTCCTCGGTCCCGTAGCTCATCAGGGTGGGGCCGACGGTGTTGAGGGTGACCATCGAGACGGGGGCGCCCGCGCGGTACGCCTCGTCGAAGAAGACGAACTGCTCGTCGGAACCCCGGCCCTGTCCGCCGTACTCCTCGGGCCACCCGAGGCCGAGGAGTCCGTCGGCACCGATCCGGCGGAGCAGCAGGCGCTGGGCTGCGGTGTCGGTGGCGGGCGGCGGGCCGTCGGGCATCACGTCCCGGAAGTACGCGCGGAGTTCGGCGCGCAGCCGCAGCTGCCGCTCGGTCGGGGCGAGGTGCACGGCGACGGCCTCCCGTGGGACGACTGAGATTTCTGACTGTCCGTCAGATTCAGGACGCCTGTCAAGGTCGGCGACCGAGCGCGCGTCCCACGCGCACCCCTGAGCGCACCCCGTACGCGCCCCCGCGCACGAAAGCGCGACGGCCCGCACGCCGGTACCGAAGTACCGGCGCACAGGCCGCCGTTCACACCGCGGGCACGCCCCCCGACGGGCCGGCTGGCGTGCTGCTGGTCACCACCACGGGTAGAAGTTGACCACCGGGTTGCTCTGGGAGATGTGGGTGAAGCCCGAGCCGTTCACGCTGGCGGTGTTGTTCTGGTTGGAGGCACCGGAACCGGTCGCCACCTGCTGCGTCGTGGTCGAGTTGCCGTCGTTTTCCCCACCCACGCCGCTGCCGATGATCGTGGCGACGCTCGTGTTCGATCCGTTGTCCGCGAACCCGCCGTTGTCGGCCTGGGCCACCCCGGCGAAGAGCGCGGCGGCGAGGGGCAGGGCGGCGGTGGCGGCGAGGATGCGGGCGGTACGGATGCTTGCCATGTGTGTTCCTCCGGGAACGAAAACTGGTGCTGACTGCACGGAACTGCTCTGAAGTGCGCTGGACTGTTCTGCACTGCTGTGAACTGCTGTGAACAACGGCCGTTTTCAGGGCAGTTGGCCGACCGCCCCGGTTGTTCGTGCTCGACGTCGCGAATCCAGAGTTGCCCACCGAATCCCCGGCGAACTACCTCGGAGCGGCTGTTTCCCCCGCAAGCGTGAGGACAAGCCGATAAACCCCATGAACACAAGGAAAGGCCCAGGTCGCCAGGGGAGAGGCACTTCAGGACAGGCACAGCCGGTGTGCCGCAAGGGAGGAAGCGTTCCGGCAGATTTCCCGCCAATCTCCCTGCGAGAAGAACGCGACGGCGAGTCGCCCCGGCGCAGCACCAGAACAAATGAGCAACGAGGAAGAAAGGTTCGACAACAAGGGAGGCGGCAGGTGGATCTCCGCGCCGTACGGGATGCCCTACGGGATCTCCTACGGGGTCTCCTGCCCCACAGCCGACTCGAAGGCCGCGTACGCGTGCGCGTCGAACAGCACGAACCGCACTTCCTCCACCTCGGTACGGGCCTCCCGTACCGTCTCCACGGCGATCCGGGCGCCGTCCTCCATCGGCCAGCCGTAGATGCCGGTGGAGATGGCGGGGAACGCGACCGTGCGGTCCCCCAGTTCGTCGGCGACCCGCAGCGATTCGCGGTAGCAGGAGGCCAGCGCGTCCGAACGGTCCACCTCCCGCGACCAGACGGGCCCGACCGTGTGGATCACATGCCGGGCCGGCAGCCGCCCCGCCGTCGTCGCCACGGCCCGCCCGGTCGGCAGCCCCTTGCCGTAGTGCGCGCGGCGCAGGTCCTGACAGGCGGCGAGGATCTCGGGGCCGCCCTTCCGGTGGATGGCTCCGTCGACTCCCCCACCTCCGAGGAGCGAGGAGTTCGCGGCGTTGACGATCGCGTCCGCCGGTTCGGCGGTGATGTCCCCCTGCACGAGCACGATCCGCACCACGACAGAACCCTTTCTCCAGCAACCCTCCCGGCGAGTCCATATAACCGGATCAACCCCGAAGGGGCGCCCCGCATAAACATCCGGGGCGCCCCTGAGGGCAATGTGCGCCTCCGCGCTACCGCTGAGGCGGGGAGTCCGGCGGCGGCGGGGAGTTCGGCGGTGGGGTGTCCGGCCCCTGCCCCGTGCCACCCATCTGCTGCTTGAGCTTCTCCTGGGCGGTGTCGACGTGACGGCTGTACTTGCCCTGGGTCCGGCCGTCGACGTAGTCACCGGCCTTGTCGACGCCCTTGGAGGCCTGTTCCTCGTGGCCCTTGAGCATCCCCTTGAGCTTGTCGAACACAGACATCTGGCCCTCCTAGCCGCTGTTCCAGCCCCTCCAGCATCGCGGCACCACCCGACTCCCGCATCCGCTGAGCGACCCGCCGCGGGGAACAGCAAACGACCCCTGACCGAAACGCCTGGTCAGGGGCCGTTCATCTGCGGTGGGTGTGGGATTTGAACCCACGGTGACATCGCTGCCACGACGGTTTTCAAGACCGTTCCCTTAGGCCGCTCGGGCAACCCACCCCGCGCCGTCGGTATGTGCACGGGCGGCGCGGGGAACAGCCTAACCGGTCAGCTGTCGCCGGTGCGTTCGCCGAGGGTGACCGTGGCCGTAGCGGTCTTGCCGTCGCGTTCGTAGGTGATCTTGACGGAGTCGCCCGGCTTGTGGGTCCAGATCTCGCTGATCAGGGTCGGGCCGCTGTCGATCTGGCGGTCGCCGAAGCCCGTGATCACGTCGCCGGGCTTCAGGCCCGCCTTCGCCGCGGGGCCGTCGGGGACGACCGCGGGGGTGCCGCCCGTGCCCTGGGAGGCGATGGTGGCGCCCTCGCCCCTCATGTTCACCGTCGCACCGATCACCGGGTAGACCGGCTTGCCCGTCTTGATCAGCTGCTGGGCCACGTTCTTCGCCTGGTTCACCGGGATCGCGAAGCCGAGGCCGATCGAGCCCGCCTGGGACTGGCCGAAGCCGCTTCCCGTGGACTGGATGGCCGAGTTGATGCCGATCACCGCGCCGCTCGCGTCGAGCAGCGGGCCGCCGGAGTTGCCCGGGTTGATCGACGCGTCCGTCTGCAGTGCGCTCATGTACGAGTTGCCGCCGCCGGAGCCGTCGCCCGAGGCGACCGGGCGGTTCTTGGCGCTGATGATGCCCGTCGTGACCGTGTTGGACAGGCCGAACGGCGCTCCGATCGCGATCGTCGAGTCGCCGACCGCCACCTTGTCGGAGTCGCCGAGCGGCAGCGGCTTCAGCCCCTTCGGCGCGTTCGTGAGCTTCAGTACGGCCACGTCGTAGCCCTCGGCCCGGCCGACGACCTCCGCGTCGTACGCCTTGCCGTCCGAGAAGGTCACGGAGAGCGTGCCGCCCTCCGCCGCCGACGCCACCACGTGGTTGTTGGTGACGATGTGGCCCTCCTGGTCGTACACGAAGCCCGTGCCCGTACCGCCCTCTCCCTCGCCGCCGCCCTGCGCGGCGCCGGACTTCGCCTGGATCGTGACCACGCTCGGCAGCGCCTGCGCCGCGACCGCGGCGACCGTGCCCGGGTCCCGCTTGAAGGCCGCCGGGGTCTGGCCCGAGGAGACCGTCGTCGAGCTGACGCCGTCGTCCCCGCGCTCGGCCGCCCAGTAGCCGATGCCACCGCCGACTCCGCCCGCGACGAGCGCCGCCGCGAGGACGGCCGCCACGAGGCCGCCGGCCCGCTTGCGCGGCGCGCCGGGAGCGGGGGTCGGGGGCGGCGGGGCGCCCCAGGCCGGTACGGCCGGCGGAGGCGGCGGCCAGCCGCCCGCCGCGGCGGGCGCGGTCGGGGGAGCAGGAGCCGGGGCGGCCGCCGCCACCGCTTCCGGGGGCCGCACGACCGTCGGGGCGTCCGCCGGGGGCGGCGGGGGCGGGGTCTGCGCCGTCGGCTGGTCCGGTGCCGTCGTCGAGGGAGGTGTCGGCGGGGCGGACGGGGCAGCCGGGTCCGCCGGAACCGCCGTGCCCTCGTTCTCGGTGCTCACAGCTCGCTCTCCTCGTTGACTGCGTCGCGGGGTGGTGTGCCTATGGGGTCACCTGAAGGATCACCTAGGGGATTCAGGGTGCTGCACCAGCTTTTCCCACCGGACGTCAGGGCACGGTAAGGCGGAGCTGTGCGTTCGCACCTCTTCCTTTATATACGGGCAGAACGGACGCCTTCCCGTGTGCCCGCTCCGCCCCGCCAATGGCACCATGACGCCGTGACTCACGCACGGCAGCACCCGAACCGCGTCCCCCTCCAGGTCGTCGCCCACCGTGGAGCCTCCGAGGACGCACCGGAACACACCCTGGCCGCCTATGTGAAGGCCATCGAGGACGGCGCGGACGCGCTTGAGTGCGACGTCCGGCTCACCGCCGACGGCCATCTCGTCTGCGTCCACGACCGGCGCGTCGACCGCACCTCGAACGGACGCGGTGCCGTCTCCGCCCTCGAACTCGCCGATCTCGCCGCCCTCGACTTCGGCATCTGGAAGGGCCGCGACGACTCCGGCGAGAGCCCCGACTGGCGGGACCCCGGGTACACCTCCGTCCTCACCCTGGAGCGCCTCCTCGAGCTGGTCTCCGACGCCGGGCGCCGGGTCGAGCTGGCCATCGAGACCAAGCACCCCACCCGCTGGGCCGGCCAGGTCGAGGAGCGGCTCCTCCAGCTCCTCAAGCGTTTCGGCCTCCACGCGCCCGCGTCCGCCACCGACTCCCCCGTCCGCGTCATGAGCTTCTCGGCCCGCTCCCTCCAGCGGATCGCCGTGGCCGCGCCGACGCTCCCCACCGTCTCCCTCGCCCAGTTCGTCTCGCCGCGCCTGCGTGACGGCCGACTCCCCGCGGGCGCGCTCATCGCCGGCCCCTCGATCCGGATCGTCCGGCACCATCCCGCCGTGATCCTCCGGCTCCGGAAGGCCGGGCACCAGGTGCACGTCTGGACCGTGGACGAGGCCGAGGACATCGAGCTCTGCGAGCGTCTCGGCGTGGACGCGATCATCACGAACCGCCCCAAGCAGGTGCTCTCCCAGTTGGGCCGCGACTGACCCCTCACTCCCCCACAGCCCCTTCTTTCCCTTGCGCCACAAGGGTTCCCAGGGGTTTCAGGGTGTGCACCGGCGCGTTCGGTACCTACGCGATCGTCACGAGTGCCTCATCCCACGCGGATTGGCCGGTTTCCGGTCCAGGCCATTGGGGCATTCACACCGTGGCGTGGGGCAAAGGAGGTCTCGGGGGTGGCGTTGGTGGTGGCACAGGAGGTGCCCACGTCGTCGAGCATGGCCGTACCCCATGGCCCTGCGGGCGTGGGTGCGGCAAGGCACCGGATGCGGGACGAGCTGTACCGCAGCGGGGTGGCCGACACGGTGGTCGACGACGCGGTACTGATCCTTTCCGAGCTGCTCAGCAATGCCTGCCGGTACGGCAGGCCGCTGGGGCGGGCGGATCGGGGCGACGGGGACGTACGGGCGGCCTGGCGGGTGGACTCCGCGGGCGGCCTGCGGGTCGAGGTGACCGACGGCGGTGGTCCGACACGGCCCGTCCCGTCGACGCCCTCGGTCACCGCACGGGGAGGCCGCGGGCTGAACATCATCAGTGCGCTGGCCCAGGACTGGGGCGTACGGGACAGCGCGACCGGCGAGGTCACGGTCTGGGTGGTGGTCACCGAGGGACACCGCCGCGAGGACTTCGCCGCCCGCGTCGGCGGCGGCGGCTCGCGCTTCGACATCCTGGACGCGTACGACGATCTCGACTGACGCGCGTCCGGTGCGTCCGGCGGGCGGGGCGGGGCAGCGCGCCCCGCCTGAGGGGTGTCGGCGCCCGGTGCGGCTAGGCTCGCGCCCGGAACAAGCACCGCACAGCCGCGATCGGGAGAAAGCCACACCATGGCCAAGAAGCGCCCCCAGACGAAGGCCGGCAAGACCGGCCAGGCACAGGTCACGAGCGGGGAGATCCCGGTCGTCGGCGCCCGCGAGCCGTGCCCGTGCGGTTCAGGCCGCCGTTACAAGGCGTGTCACGGCCGGGCCGCCGCGCACGCCGTGACCGAGCTCGTCCAGCGCCCCTTCGAGGGGCTGGCCGGCGAGTGCGACTGGGTCGCCCTGCGCGAGCTGGTGCCCGCCGCCACCGTGCCGCTCACCCTGAAGGGCGGGCTCCCGGAGGGCGTACCGTCCGTGACCCTCGCGACCGTGCTGCCGATGGCGTGGCCGGCGCTGCGCCGCGACGACGGCTCCGTCCTGCTCGCCCTGCAGAACGACTCCACCTCCGGCGACCTCGCCCGCGACCTCGCCGACACGCTCCAGCGCGCTCTGGAGACCGAGCCGGGCAACCCGGTCCCCCCGCGCCGCGTGCCGGCCGAGGGCCCGCGTCTGCAGGACCTGCTCGACGCGGACGCCGACTTCGCTCCCGAGGTCCACTCGGGCTTCGAGTTCTGGATCCCGCCGTCCGCGGACGGCGCCGACCCGGAGGTCGCCGCCTCCCTGGAGCGGGCCAACGCGGCCGCGATCCCGACCGTCAAGCTGACGAGCGTCGACTCCGCCTACTGGTGCGAGACCCCGGACAAGAACCACCTGCGCTGGGTCATGCCGCACCCGGAGGAGAAGCTCCTCGACGCGCTCGCCCGCCTCCAGGCCGGCGACGGCACCTCCATCGGCGCGGACACCCGGCTCGTCGGCTCGTTCCGTGCCCACGGCCTGATGGTGCCGGTCTGGGACCTGCCGACGTCGATGACCGCCGAGGAGTGCGAGAAGCCGGCCGCCGAGTTCGCGGAGCGACTGGCCGGGGCGCTCGCCTCGGACGCCCCGCTCACCGCGGAGGAGCGGCGGGCGCGCGGCGGCCTCACCAACCGTCAGGTGACTCTCAGCTGATACCCCAGGTGGTATCGGTGACTGACAGACCGACCGGTCGGTGACTTCTGCCACAACCCGGTCAGGGGACGGGTAAATCCCTGTCCGAATAACCGAGATCGAATTTGCGAACAGCAGATCTCTTGTTACCGTTCTGGAAGCCCGGTCGCTGGTGCATCCCCCGTCGCCAGCGATCGGGCCTTTCCATGTCCGCTCCCGGCAGGCTCCGGGGCGTCGACGCTCAACTTCCTTCCCGGTCCGCCGTGTTGCTGCCCGCCCGCAGCAGCAGCGGAGTGCTGTCACCCTCGCCCGTGCCCGCGAATTCCGCGACCGCCGTATAGGCCGTGGCCCCGCCCTGACCGCGTTCCCTGGGCGTTTCACAGGTCCCCGGTTCGTCCTGCGCGGGGACTCGGCAACGGACCTGTACGGTCCGCCCGCCGGGGGCCATGAGGGTCAGAAACGCGTCGAGATCCTGGCCGGTGGCGTTCCGGTAGTACGTACGCCCCCAGGTGTCGGGTCCTTCGGCCAGCACGCAGGTCTGTGCCTCGACCCCGTCGGGAGAGGCGAGTTCCGGCCCACAGTTCTCGACCCGCTCCGCGCCCCCTTCCGGGGACGCCGGGGACGCCGGGGACGGGGGAGACGTGGGAGACGTGGGAGACGCGGGGGCGGCAGCGCGAGCCGCCGGCGCAGCCGGAACAGCCGGAGCCACCGGGGCCGGTGAGGGCTCCGTACGGGACCCCACGCCCAGCCCACTCAGCAGATCCCCCGGCTTCGCGTCGGCGGCGTCAGTCGCACCGGCCGGTCGTACGGGATCGCCCGCCGGCCCCGCCATCGCGACGAGCGGCACCAGGACGGCGACCGTGACGGCGGCCCCGAGTCCGACCACGCGGAGGTTCACCGGACCCATGCGTCCCACCTGCTCCTGCTCGGCTGGAGATCTTGAACGGTGGGGGGAACATATCGGCGGCCGGCGGGCGCGCGGTCGGCCGCGCGCCCATTTCCCGTACAAGTCGGACCAGGACACACCCGTTCGGGTGAAGGGGCACCCCAGTTGCCCGCTGCCCCGGCTGCCCGCTCAGTACGTCAGTCGGCTCCCGCCGCCCGGGGTGCTCGTGCTCGCCTCCACCAGGGCGTCGACCACCGCCTCCACGTCCGGCAGCCACGGGCGGGCCGAGCCCGCGAGCGGCGCCCGCTCCCACCGCACCTGCCCGGTACCGGCGAGCGAGGGCGGCAGGAGTAGATAGCCGCCCTCTCCATGGAAGCGCAGCGAGCTCGGCACGCTGTCCTTCGCGTACAGCAGCTCGCCGAGCCTTTCGAAGTCGTACGGGGCGACGAGGATCGACCATCGCGTCGGGGTCGCCACCACGGGGCCGAGCCGCATGCCCGTCGCGTCGAGCGCGGCGAGCGCCCGCGCGCCCGCCGCCGCCGGCAGGCTGACCGCGCAGGGCGCGGCGCCGCCCGTGGCGAGGACCACCGGGGCGTCCGGGCGCCGGGTCCACCACCAGCGGATCATCCGCTCGTCCGTGGTGGCCGCGAGCAGCCCCGGGTCGAAGGGGTGGGCGCCGGGCACCACGCAGTCGGGGTCGGGGCAGGCGCAGGCCGCGGCCCCCACGGCCGTACGGGTCGTCGCTCTCAGGCCTGCTCCCGGCAGCACGGGCCAGTTCCATCGGACGGCGAAGGTGATCGCCGCTTCACGCCGGGCGGTCCGCGCCTTGCGTCGGAACCGGAACATGCGTCGCCTTCCGAGGATCTCGCGCATGAGCGCTCGTTCCTTTCCGTTGAACGCCGAATCCACATCACACCATGTGCAGGACTTTTCACCGTGCGTATCAGCGCGTACCGGGCCCGCGGGGGGATGGCGGCCCCCGTCGGAGCGGGGCCGGCCGGGCCGTAACCGGGTGGAGCCACGTGGAACCGGATGGAGCGGGATCAGAACCAGGTGGAGCCAGGTCAGAACGAGATGGAGCCGGGTCGGAACCAGGGCGGTCAGTACACGTTCCCCGCCACTCGATGACGGGCTGAGGCCTGCGGCATGAGAGACGCCGGGGACCCGCGTCCCGTTCCGGGGCAGTTCCAACTGCCCCTGCCTGTCACCGATTACGTACCCAGCACGCTCGGAATGACGCGCCTTCAAACGACGCCAGTCGACCGCAAAAGGTGCACACCGGGGACAATTTTCGGCCAACTTCCCGAGGAGTTCAACCCTTGCGCACCACCTCGTCGACAACCCCGTGGACACCACAAGTCCCGTGGGGACAATGCTGGACATCGCTCCTCTTGTGCGTGTACATGTGGATGCATCGAGCGGCGCAGAATGACATGGGGGTTTGCGATGCTATGGCGTCAAACGCACCGGTCGGAAAGCCGACTGACATGAGCGCCCCACACATGCCGAAAGTGGCTGGAATCGATTCAACGGTTCCCGGGCCCCCGCACACTACGGCGCCCCTCCCCGGGGTTCCCGCGGCGGCGGCACCCTCCGATCCGGTCCCCCCGCCCGGGGCGCTGATCCAGGACAGGCTCGCCGCCTGGGTCTCCGACCTCACCACCCTCCACGAACTCACCGAGCGCCTCATCAGGACCGCCTCCCTCGACGAGGCCCTCCGCGAGGTGCTCGGCGCCGGAGCCGCCCTCGTCGGCGCCCGCCGCGGCATGGCCGTCCTCGAACCGGCCGACGGACTGGGCCCCGCCACCACCATCGGCCTCGGCCTCGCCCACTCCGACCTCGGCAGCATCGAGACCGTCCCGCGCGGCACCAGCAGTTACGGCCGCCTCCTGGACGGCCTCCCGGACCCCGTCCACCCCGAGCGCGTCCCCGACCCGATCGCCATCCGCGACGTCCGCACCGAGGAAGGCCTCGACCCGCGGCACCGCGAGGTCGCCGCCCGCCTCGGCTACGCCGCCAGCTACGCCCTCCCCCTCGCCACCGAGGACGCCGGCCGGCTCGGCGCGGCCGTCTGGCTCTACGACGAGCCCGCCGAACCCAGCGACCGCCAGCGCCACCTCATCGGGCTGTACGGCCGCTTCGCCACCGAGCACCTCGCCCGCCTCCTCCAGGTCGAACGCGCCCGCGTGCAGATCGCCACCGTCGCCGAGGAGCTGCTCCCCAGCCGCCTCCCCCGCGTCCCCGGCGTCCAGCTCGCCGCCCGCCACCGAACCGGCCCCCGGGGCGGCGGCGACTGGTACGACGCGCTGCCGCTGCCCGAGGGCGCCCTCGGGCTCGCCGTCGGCTCGGTCTCCGGGACCGGCCCGAGCGCGCTCGCCGCCATGGGTCGGCTGCGCGCCTCCCTCCGGGCGTACGCGGTCATGGAGGGCGAGGATCCCGTCGCCGTCCTCTCCGATCTGGAACTCCTGCTCCGGCTCACCGAACCGGCCCGCTCGGCGACCGCGCTCTTCGCGTACGCCGAACCCGCCCAGCGCCGGATCGTCCTCGCCGGGGCCGGGCACGCCCCGCCGCTGGTCATCGGCGAGCGGCGCACCGAGTTCGTCGAGACCTCGCTCTCCGCTCCGCTCGGGATGCTCTCCTGCTGGGAGGCGCCGAGCGTGGAGCTGTCCCCGGCACCCGGAGAAACGGTGCTTCTCTACACGGACGGGCTGCTGCGCCGTACCGGAGACGCCATGGACCGCGCCTTCGCCCGGCTCCACGCGGCGGCGGCCAGTGTGCCGAAGGCGGACCGGGGCGACCCGGGCGCCGTCGCCGACCACGTCCTGCGGAGCCTGCTGCCAGAGGGCCTCGGCACCGCCGAGGACGGAGAGGACGTGGTCCTGCTCGCTGCCCGCTTCGAGTGACCGGCGCCGTGAGCCCCGGTAAGCGGACGATGACACTCCGGTAATGGGTCTTCCGGCCCTGGGCCCCCTTCCGTACGACCGTACGATGGTGATGGTTCAGTGTCGTACCAAGAGGAGGCAGACCCGTGGCCGAGGAGCTCACGCCGGAGACCCCGGAAGAGACCGACGAGCAGCAGGCGATCAAGCAGCGGAAGAACGGCCTGTACCCGGGCGTCTCCGACGAGCTGGCCGAGAACATGAAGTCCGGCTGGGCCGACACCGAGCTGCGCGGTCTCGAGCCGATCGCCCAGGCCGACAAGACCGCCGCGCGCCGCGCCGCGCTCTCCGCCCGCTTCCCGGGCGAGCGCCTGGTGATCCCGGCCGGCAACCTGAAGACCCGGTCGAACGACACCGAGTACAGCTTCCGCGCGTCGACGGAGTACGCGTACCTCACCGGCGACCAGACCCAGGACGGCGTCCTCGTCCTGGAGCCCGCGGCGGACGGCCACGAGGCGACGATCTACCTGCTGCCGCGCTCCGACCGTGAGAACGGCGAGTTCTGGCTCGACGGCCAGGGCGAGCTGTGGGTCGGCCGCCGCCACTCCCTCACCGAGGCCGAGCAGCTCCTCGGCATCCCGGCGAAGGACGTGCGCGAGCTCGCCGCCGCGCTGCGCGAGGCCACCGGCCCCGTCCGCAACGTCCGCGGCCACGACGCCGGCATCGAGGCCGCGCTGACCGACAAGGTCACCGCCGAGCGCGACGAGGAACTCCGCGTCTTCCTCTCCGAGGCCCGTCTCGTCAAGGACTCCTTCGAGATCGCCGAGCTGGAGAAGGCCTGCGCCTCCACCGCCCGCGGCTTCGAGGACGTCGTCAAGGTCCTCGACAAGGCCGAGGCCACCAGCGAGCGCTACATCGAAGGAACCTTCTTCCTGCGCGCCCGCGTCGAGGGCAACGACATCGGTTACGGCTCCATCTGCGCCGCGGGACCGCACGCCACCACCCTGCACTGGGTGCGCAACGACGGCGACGTCCGCTCCGGCGACCTGCTGCTGCTCGACGCCGGCGTGGAGACCACCGAGCTCTACACCGCCGACATCACCCGCACCCTGCCGATCAACGGCCGGTACACCGAGCTCCAGCGCAAGATCTACGACGCCGTGTACGAGGCGCAGGAGGCCGGCATCGCCGCGGTGAAGCCCGGCGCCGCCTACCGCGACTTCCACGACGCCGCCCAGCGCGTCCTCGCCGAGAAGCTCGTCGAGTGGGGCCTCGTCGAGGGCCCGGTCGAGCGCGTCCTGGAGCTCGGCCTCCAGCGCCGCTGGACCCTGCACGGCACCGGCCACATGCTCGGCATGGACGTCCACGACTGCGCCGCCGCGCGCACCGAGGCCTATGTCGACACGACCCTCGCGCCGGGCATGTGCCTGACCGTCGAGCCGGGTCTGTACTTCCAGGCCGACGACCTGACCGTGCCGGAGGAGTACCGCGGCATCGGCGTCCGGATCGAGGACGACATCCTCGTCACCGAGGACGGCAACCGGAACCTCTCGGAGGGGCTGCCCCGCCGCAGCGACGAGGTCGAGGCGTGGATGGCCTCGCTGAAGGGCTGATCCCGTCGTACGTTGGATCCGAGGGGCCCTCGCCGACCGACCGGCGGGGGCCCTTCCCCTTGCCCTCCGCGTGCCTGCCGCGGGCGGCTCGGGCCGTCACACCACCAGGCCGTCACGCCATGAGGAGGGAAGGGGTGTCCTTCCACTTCAGGATCTTGTCGAAGCTGACCACCGCGCCGCCCCGGCCCGACCGGTTGCCGAAGTGCACATGGTCCGCGAGCTCCTCGATCAGCCGCATCCCCCGGCCGTTCTCGGCGTCTGGGGAAGCCGTCGGCACCTCGGCGCCGGGAAAGCCCGGACCCGAGTCGGCCACCTCGATCCGGCAGGTCTCGCCGTCGAGGTACGCCGTCACGCGGTACGCCCCGTGCGGACGGCCGCGCCCGGCACCGCCCCCGTGCTCCACCGCGTTCGCACACGCCTCGGTCAGCGCGACCGACAGCTCGTAGGACACGTCCGGATCGACGCCCGCCGTCTCCATCGTCCCCATCAGAAGCCGCCGGGCGAGTGGCACGCTCGCCGCTTCGCGCCGCAGATGGAGTGACCACCAGATGCTCATGCTCCAGCCTCCTGGAAGCGGCTCGACATACCGATACGTATTGCCGGTCACCACCCTTCGTAAGCCCCCGAGCGCGACAAGAGCGCTCGTTCGGCGGATGCATTCGCCCAGTGCGCCGGTGTATGTCACCCCGAAGGCCCCCAAGGACGACCTTCTGGACCTGCCGCATGCCGGTAGGGCCCCTGGTGCGATGATGGGCCCGCCATGAATGCCCCCGCGCTCGCTCCACGGCTGCTGAGGGCCGCGGTGTTCACCGCGGTCTGCGTCGTGCTGTCCGCGCTCGGGCACGCGCTCGCCGCCTGCGCGGGGATCGCCGTGTGGAGTCTGCTCGCCGGGTTCCTCGGCGTCTTCGGCGTCACCGTCCTCTTCACCGGGCGGGAGCGTTCCCTCGGCTTCGTCGTCGGCGCCCTCGCCGGCGGACAGCTCGGTCTGCACGTCCTGTTCGGCCTCGGCCAGCGCCGGCTCGGCCTGAGCCCCGAGGCGGACGACGCCCTCATCCGGATGGCGGCCCGGCTGGTCTGCGGAGCGGGGACGGCGTCCCTGAACTCCGCCGAAGCCGCGAGGATCCTCCGCGACGCCGGAGTCGACCCGGCCGCCGCCCCGGCCGGCCACGCCCACGCGGGACACTCGGCCGTCACGCCTGCCGGTGAGCTGCTGCCCGGGCTGCCCGGCCTGCCCATGGTCCTCGGCCATCTGCTCGCCGCCCTCGCCACGGGCTGGCTGCTACGCCGCGGTGACCGCGCCCTCAGCCGCCTCGTCGAGCTCTCCGAGCAGGGGGCGACGGAGCTCGCCGAATGTGCGCTCGTCCGCTCGCTGCGGGCCGCGCTCCGTCTCGTACGGGCGATGCTCACCGGGCTTTCGACGGCTCCGCGCACCGGGCCGCGGCAGGCGGTCCGTACGGCCTTCGGCTCCTCGCCACCGCCGGTGGCCGAGGCGCTCGAGGACACGGTGATCAGGCGCGGCCCGCCGGCCGCCGACTGCGTCCTCGCAGCCTGACGCGGGCCCGACCCGGCCCGGCGCGGGCTGCCCCGGCCTGACGCGGGCCGACGCAGTCCGCCGCGGTCCGCTCGACAGGAGCGGGGGCCGCGCTCGTCCGCACGCCCGTGGAGGTTCCCTCCCTCCGGCGTGCCGGACCCCACCGTCGTTCTCCGAGCTGGAGTGTCTTCTGCCATGACCGTTTCCCGTCCCACCTCCTCCCGTGTCTCCTCGTCCCGGGTCTCCGCTTCCCGTGTCGCCCTCGCCGGTGGCATCGCCCTCTCCTCCGTCGTGCTGCTGTCCGGCACGGCCTTCGCGCACGTGAGCGTGCAGCCGCAGGGCGAGGCCGCCAAGGGCGGCTACGCGACCGTCAACATCAAGGTCCCGAACGAGCGCGACAACGCCTCCACCGTGAAGGTCGAGGTCAACTTCCCGCTCGACCACCCCCTCGCCTCCGTCATGCCGCAGCCCGTCCCCGGCTGGAAGGCCGAGGTGACCAAGAGCAAGCTCAGCAAGCCGCTGGAGCTGCACGGCAGGACGATCAACGAGGCCGTCTCCAAGGTGACCTGGACCGCCGACGGTTCGAAGATCGGCCCCGGCCAGTTCCAACAGTTCCCGCTCTCCCTCGGCCAGCTGCCCGAGGACGCCGACCAGCTGGTCCTCAAGGCGATCCAGACGTACGACAACAAGGAGGTCGTGCGCTGGATCGAGGAGCAGAAGGAGGGTGCGGAGGAGCCGCAGAACCCCGCCCCCGTCCTGAAGCTCTCCGCCGCCTCCGCCGACCACCACGGCGGCGCCGCCGCCCCGTCGGCCTCCGCGTCCGCCGCCCCGTCCGCCTCCGCCGCGGCGGAGGCCGGTCACGACGACAAGACGGCGTCGCACAAGGAGACGGCCGCCGCCGACTCCACCGACACCACGGCCCGGATCCTCGGCGTCCTCGGCATCCTCATCGGCGTCGCCGGTGTCGCCTTCGGTGTCCTCGCCGGCCGCCGCCGCTCGGTCTGACAGCCGGCCGCACCACCCCTTTCAGACTCCGGAAAGAAGCGGAAAAGAAACAGCATGTCCGCAGAGAAGACATCCTCTCCGAGCCGCCGCACCCCGCTGATCGTCGCCGCGGTCGCCATCGTCGCCGCGCTCGGCATCACCGCGGCCGTCGGCCTCGGCGGCAACGACGACAAGGCCTCAGGCCAGACTTCCGGCGCGGTCGCGGAGGTCTCCGGTGGCAGCGACTCCACCAAGGCCGCCACCGTCCTCGACCGGCCGTTCACCAAGCCCGCGCTCGTCCTCACCGACACCAAGGGCCAGAAGTACGACCTGCGGGAACGCACCAAGGGCAAGCCGACGCTCATCTACTTCGGCTACACCCACTGCCCCGACGTCTGCCCCCTGACGATGAGCAACATCGCCATCGCCAAGAAGCAGCTCCCCAAGGCCGACCAGGACAAGTTGCAGGTCGTCTTCGTCACCACCGATCCCGAGCGGGACACCTCCGCCGAGCTCGCCAAGTGGCTGCCGGCCTTCGGCGACCCCTCCTTCACCGGTCTCACCGGCTCGTTCTCCACCATCCAGGCGGGAGCCCGGCAGATCGGCATCGGCATCGACCCGCCGAAGAAGGAGAAGGACGGCAAGGTCGTCTCCATGCACGGCGCGCAGGTGATCGCCTTCTCGCCCACGACCGACCAGGGCTACGTCCTGTACGGCGAGGACGCGTCCGTCGACGACTACGCCAAGGACCTGCCGAAGCTCATCAAGGGGGAGAACCCGTGAACCGCCGCACCACCACCCTGTCCGCCGCCGTGGCCCTCGCCGCCACGCTCGCACTGACCGGGTGTTCGTCCTCGTCCGACGGCGGGACGCCCGAGCTGAAGGTCAGCGGCGCGTTCATGCCGCAGCCGGTGACGGACATGGCCGGCGGCTTCCTCACCATCACCAACGACGGCGGCACGGCGGACAAGCTCACCTCCGTCACCAGCCCGATCTCGGACGACGTCACCATCCACGAGACGAAGAACCAGAAGATGCAGGAGGTGAAGTCCTTCGACATCCCGGCCAACGGCACCCTCTCCCTGGAACGCGGTGGCAACCACATCATGTTCATGGAGCTGAAGACGAAGCCCAAGCAGGGCGAGAAGGTCAGCATCGAGCTCCACTTCGAGAAGTCCGGCCCCATCAAGGTCGAGCTTCCCGTCGAGGCCGCCACCCACAACCCGCAGCAGCACTGAGCGCGTTGACGGAGTTCCGAGAGAACTGACGGAGTGACCCAGAGATGACAACCACCGCCCCGCGCCTCGGTACCGCCCTGGGCCGGCTGCTGATCCTCGCGGCCGTGCTGCTCGGCACGCTGCTCGCCGGCGCCGCCCCCGCGTCCGCGCACGCGGCGCTGACCGGAAGCAATCCGAAGGACGGGGCGGTGGTCGCCACCGCTCCCAAGGAGGTCAACCTCACCTTCTCCGAACAGGTCGCCATGAGCGCCGACTCGATCCGGGTCCTCGACCCGGCGGGCCGGCGGGCCGACACCGGCGAGATGCGCGACCTGTGCAGCGGCTCCGTCGTCCGCTACGGGGTGGGGCTGCGCGCCGGGCTTCCCGACGGCACCTACACGGTGGCCTGGCAGACCGTCTCGGCCGACAGCCACCCCATCTCCGGCGCCTTCACCTTCTCCATCGGCGCCCCCTCCGCCACGTCCGTCGCCCTGCCCGACCAAACGGCCGGCGGCGGGCTCGTCGGCGCCCTCTACGGCATCGCGCGCTACCTCTCGTACGCCGGATTCGCCGTCCTCGTCGGCGGCGGCGCCTTCGTCCTGGCCTGCTGGCCGCGCGGCGCGAGCGTCCGGCCCGTCCAGCAGACCGTAGTCCGGGGCTGGCTGACCCTCACCGGCGCCACCCTCGTCATGCTGCTCCTGCGCAACCCGTACACCGGCTCCGGCGAACTCTCCGACGCCTTCGACCTGGCGGGGCTCAAGGCCGTCCTGGAGACGAAGACCGGGGCCGCGCTCACCTCCCGGCTGCTGCTGCTCGGCGCGGCCGCGCTCTTCGTGGCCGTCCTCTTCGGTGCCTACGCCCGGCGCACCGACCCGAAGGAGAAGAAGGACCTCGCCTTCGGGCTCGGCATCGGCGGCACCGTCGTCGCCGCCGGCATCGCCGGCACCTGGGCGCTGGCCGAGCACGCCTCGACCGGCATCCAGCCCGGCATCGCCATGCCCGTCGACATCCTGCACCTCCTCGCCGTGGCCGCCTGGCTCGGCGGTCTCACGGTGCTGCTCGTGGCCCTCTACCGGACGCCGTCCGTCGAACGCGCGGCGGTCGAGCGCTTCTCCAAGGTCGCCTTCGGTTCCGTGGCCGTCCTCGCGGCCACCGGGCTTTACCAGTCCTGGCGGCAGGTCGGCTCCTGGTCGGCGCTGACCGGGACGCGCTACGGGCAGCTGCTCCTCGTGAAGATCGGCCTGATGTGCGTCCTCCTCGGCATCGCGTGGATCAGCCGCCGCTGGATCCAGCGCCTCGCCGACCCGACGCCGGCTGAAACGCCCGACGAGGCGGAAGCGACTGAAGCGACCGAAGCGACCGAAGAAGCGGAAGCGACCGGAGCGACTGAAGCGACCGACGAGGCTGAGGAGGCCACCGAGGCCCCCGACGCCGCCGATCCCGAGCGGGCCGCTCAGCTCGCCCGGCAGCGGGCCGCCGTCGCCACCGCGCGCCGCAAGCGGGAGCGGGACGCCGACCCCGAGCGGTCCGGTCTGCGCCGCTCGGTGCTCACCGAGGCCGCGGTCGCCGTCGTGCTCCTCGCCGTGACCACCGTCCTCACCTCCACCGAGCCCGGCCGCACCGAGGAGCAGGCCGCGCGGGGTACCGCCGCCTCCGGCCCGGCCGCCGTGCCGGACCGGCCCGTCGACATCCGGCTGCCCTTCGACACCGGCGGCGTCGACGGCAAGGGCGTCGTCCGGCTGAGCCTCGACCCCGGCCGCGTCGGCGCCAACGCGCTCCACCTGTACGTCGAGCGCCCCAACGGCAAGCCGCTGGACGTCCCCGAGATCAAGGTCGCCCTCACCCTGGAGGCGAAGGACGTCGGGCCGCTGCCCGTCGCCCCGGACCGGATCCAGACCGGACACTGGAGCGCGAGCGGCGTCCAGATCCCGATGCCCGGGGAGTGGCGGATCCAGGTGACCGTCCGTACCTCCGACATCGACCAGACCACCATCGACAAGAACGTGAAGATCGGCTGACCCGTGACCGTGACCGAGAACGACACCCCTGAGATCTCCCGGCGGCGCCTGCTCGGCACCGTCGGCGCGGCGGGCGCGGCCGGCCTCGTCATCGGCGCGGCCGCCGGCGTCGGAGTCACCGAGGCCGCCTCGGGCGAGGGCGCCACCGCGACCGGAGCGGGTGGCGCCCCGGCGCTGTCCACGGTCGGCGCGACCGAGGTGATGTTTCACGGGAAACATCAGGCCGGTATCACCACCCCGCTCCAGTCCCGAGGCCATCTGCTCGCCTTCGACCTCGCGCCGGGCGCCGGCCGCAAGGAGGCGGTCGCTCTGCTGCGCCGCTGGTCGGCGACGGCGAAGGCGGTGATGTCGGGCGGGGCCCCGACCGGGGACACCGGGATCGCGCTCGACGCGGGCCCCTCCTCCCTCACCGTCACCTTCGGCTTCGGGCGTACGTTCTTCGACCGCACCGGGCTCGTGGCGCGCCGCCCCGCCGGGCTCGACCCGCTGCCCGCCTTCTCCGCCGACGCGCTGGATCCCCGGCGCTCGGAGGGTGACCTGTGGGTGCAGATCGGTGCGGACGACGCCCTCGTCGCCTTCCACGCGCTGCGGGCGCTCCAGAAGGACGCGGGCGACGCGGCCCGGGTGCGCTGGCAGATGAACGGCTTCAACCGCTCGGCCGGTGCCACCGCGAAGCCCATGACCGCGCGCAACCTGATGGGCCAGGTCGACGGCACGGGCAACCCGAAGCTGACCGACCCCGATTTCGACCGGCGGATCTTCGTCCCGGCCGGGGCCACCGGCGCGGAGGAGTGGATGGCCGACGGCTCGTACGCGGTGGTGCGCCGGATCCGGATGCTGCTCGACGACTGGGAGAAGCTGCCGCTGGACGGGCAGGAGAAGGTGATCGGGCGCAGGAAGTCCGACGGCGCCCCGCTCACCGGCGGTACGGAGACCACCGAGCTGGATCTGAACAAGGTCGGCCCGGATGGGCGGACGGTCATCCCGGACAACGCGCACTCCCGGATCTCCGCCCCCGAACAGAACGGCGGGGCGGCGATGCTGCGCAGGCCGTTCTCCTTCCACGACGGCATCGGCCCCGACGGGGCGCCGGACGCCGGCCTGCTCTTCGTCTGCTGGCAGGCGGATCCGCTGAGGGGCTTCGTCCCGGTGCAGCGCAAGCTCGACCGGGGCGACGCGCTGTCCGCGTTCATCCGTCACGAGTCGAGCGGTCTCTTCGCCGTCCCGGGCGGTCCCGCCGAGGGCGAGTACGTGGGGCAGCGGCTCCTGGAGTCGTGACGCCCCGAGCGGGCGGCCCGCGCCCTCCGGGCCCATTAGGGTGACGGTATGTCCGCCACCCGGTACACGTATCTCGGCCCCGAGGGCACCTTCACGGAGGCGGCGCTGCGTACGCTGCCCGAGGCCGCGACGAGGGAACTCGTCCCCATGGTCTCGGTCCCGGCCGCGCTCGACGCCGTACGGAACGGGGAGGCCGCCGCCGCGCTCGTCCCGATCGAGAACTCGGTCGAGGGCGGGGTGACCGCGACCCTGGACGAGCTGGCCTCCGGCGAGCCGCTGATGATCTACCGCGAGGTGCTCCTTCCGATCGCCTTCGCGCTGCTCGTGCGCCCGGGGACGAAGCTGTCGGAGATCAAGACGGTGACGGGCCATCCGGTGGCCCAGCCGCAGGTCCGGAACTGGATGCGGGCGCACCTGCCCGAGGCGGTGTGGGAGTCGGCCGCCTCCAACGCGGACGGGGCCCGGCTGGTGCAGGAGGGCCGCTTCGACGCCGCCTTCGCGGGGGAGTTCGCGGCGGCGACGTACGGTCTCGAGGCGCTGGTCACGGAGATCCACGACGCGGAGAACGCCGAGACCCGGTTCGTGCTCGTGGGCAGGCCGGCCCGGCCGGCGGCCCCGACCGGCGCGGACAAGACCTCGGTGGTGCTGTGGCTGGGTGACGATCATCCGGGTGCCCTCCTCGAACTGCTCCAGGAATTCGCGGTGCGCGGGGTGAACCTGATGCTGATCCAGTCCCGGCCGACGGGGGCGGGGATCGGGAACTACTGCTTCGCGGTGGACGCCGAGGGCCATATCTCGGACCGGCGGGTGGGCGAGGCGCTGATGGGGCTCAAGCGGATCTGCCCCAAGGTGCGCTTCCTCGGCTCGTACCCGAGGGCGGGTGTCGAGGTCGAGGACGTGCGGGCGCTGCGGCGCGGGACCTCGGACGGGGAGTTCATGTCGGCCTCCGACTGGCTGGCGAGGGCCCAGGACGGTCGGGCCTGACCCGATGGTGACGGAACGCTCCCTTCGGCGGGAGCGTTCGTCCACAGGTACGAACCACTAGTCCTACCTGCGTATTTTCAGTTCGCCACCATGGTTATCCACAGGGGTCACCCGCAACCTGGGGACAAGTCGACAGCCCACCCCGACAAGGTCGACAAATCGCCCTAGCCATTCTCGGGCCGGACCTCGCCTGTCCACAGCGCTCCACCGTGCCGAGAGGGCTCTGCCGTCAGCACTTCCCGCTTGCCCAACTCTTTGGAGCGAGCAATTCCCACCCAAATGAGTGCCTCAATGGCGTTTGATCACGGATTTCCCAGGTCAGGGGGCGGGAATCCGCCCACGCTTTCCCGCAGTCCACAGATTTTCCGCACAGCCTGTGGATAACTTGAATGCGCGGCACCTGATCCCCGCATTCCGCGGGTGGCAATTCGGGCGAAACAGTACTCGTGACGTTAATCGGTGGGGGCGGGCGAACGCGCACCGGTAGCCTGGTGGGGTGATTGACCTTCGCCTGCTCCGTGAGGACCCCGACCGTGTTCGCGCCTCCCAGCGCGCCCGTGGAGAGGACGTCGCGCTCGTCGACGCCCTGCTCTCCGCCGATGAGCGGCGCAGGTCGTCCGGCGTCCGCTTCGACGAGCTCCGATCCGAGCAGAAGGCGCTCGGAAAGCTGATCCCCAGGGCCACCCCCGAGGAGCGCGCCGAACTCCTCCAGAAGGCCGAGCAGCTCAAGACCGACGTCAAGGCCGCCGAGGCCGAGCAGAACGACGCCGACGAGACCGCCAAGCGGCTCCTGCTCCAGCTCGGGAACATCGTCCACACGGACGTGCCCGTGGGTGGCGAGGAGGACTTCGTCGTCCTGGAGACGCACGGCACCATCCGTGACTTCGCGGCCGAGGGCTTCGAGGCCAAGGACCACCTGGAACTCGGCGAGGCGCTCGGCGCCATCGACGTCGAGCGCGGCGCCAAGGTCTCCGGATCGCGCTTCTACTACCTGACCGGCGTCGGCGCCCTCCTGGAGCTCGCCCTGGTCAACGCGGCGATCGCCCAGGCCACCGAGGCCGGCTTCATCCCCATGCTGACCCCCGCGCTGGTCCGTCCGCGCGCCATGGAGGGCACCGGTTTCCTCGGCCAGGCCGCGGAGAACGTGTACCACCTGGAGAAGGACGACTACTACCTCGTCGGCACGTCCGAGGTGCCCCTCGCGGCGTACCACATGGACGAGATCATCGACGCCGACAAGCTGCCGCTGCGGTACGCGGGCTTCTCGCCCTGCTTCCGCCGCGAGGCCGGCACGTACGGCAAGGACACCCGGGGCATCTTCCGCGTCCACCAGTTCGACAAGGTCGAGATGTTCTCGTACGTCGCTCCGGAGGACGCCGAGGCCGAGCACAAGCGGCTCCTGGAGTGGGAGAAGCAGTGGCTGACCGCCCTTGAGCTGCCGTTCCAGGTGATCGACGTCGCCACCGGTGACCTCGGTTCCTCCGCCTCCCGCAAGTTCGACTGCGAGGCGTGGATCCCGACCCAGGGCAAGTACCGCGAGCTGACCTCGGCCTCGAACTGCGACAGCTTCCAGGCCCGCCGCCTCTCCGTCCGGATGCGCGACGAGCAGGGCGGCAAGAAGACCGTGCAGCCGCTGGCCACCCTGAACGGCACGCTCTGCGCCGTACCGCGCACGATCGTGGCGATCCTGGAGAACCACCAGCTGGCCGACGGTTCGGTACGGGTGCCGGAGATCCTGCGGCCCTACCTCGGCGGCCGCGAGGTCCTGGAGCCGATCGCCAAGTGAGCTCCTTCCCCTACCGCCTGGTCGCGACGGACCTCGACGGCACGCTGCTGCGGTCCGACGAGTCCATCTCGGACCGTACGCGGGACGCGCTCGCCGCCGCGACGGCGGCGGGCGCCGCCCACATCGTCGTCACCGGCCGGGCGGTGCCCTGGACCCGGCACATCCTCGACGACCTCGGCTACGAGGGGATCGCGGTGTGCGGGCAGGGGGCGCAGGTCTACCACGCGGGTGAGCACCGGCTGCTCACCTCGCTGACCCTGGACCGGCAGCTCGCCGGGCTCGCGCTCTCCAAGATCGAGGCGGAGGTGGGCCCGCTGGCGCTGGCCGCGAGCCGCGACGGTCTGGAGGGCGAGGTCCTGATGGGCCCCGGCTACCGGGTCCACGAGGGCCGGCTGCCGTACCTTCCGTACGAGGACCCGGCGGAGCTGTGGGCGGCGCCGCTGACCAAGCTCTACCTCCAGCACCCGACGCTGACCGACGACGAGCTGACCCTGGCCGCCCGTCAGACCGTCGGCGGGCTCGTGGACATCGTCATGGCGGGGCCGGGCGTCGTGGAGATCCTCCCGCTCGGTCTCAGCAAGGCGACCGGTCTCTCGCTGGCCGCGCGCCGTCTCGGCGTGAAGGCCGCGGAGACGATCGCCTTCGGCGACATGCCGAACGACATCCCGATGTTCGGCTGGGCCGCCCACGGCGTGGCCATGGGCAACGCGCACGCGGAGCTGAAGGCGGTCGCGGACGAGGTGACCACCTCCAACGAGGAGGACGGCATCGCGGTCGTCCTGGAGAACCTGCTGGCCGCCTGAGCGCCGCACGCACTCGCACCCGTTCGAAGGCCCGCTCCCGGTGAGGGAGCGGGCCTTCGCGGGTCGCGGCCCGCGCGGACCGAAGTCCGCGCGCTCGAAGCGGCCGCTCCCGGGGGGTCCCCCGTGCCCCCCGTACAACTAGTGTGCGCCGGGCCGCCGTTCGGGGGCGAGCGGTTTTCCGTCCGCCGGCTCAGAAATTGATCATGTGTCCCGCGATGCCGTGGATCGCTTCCTTCACGGCCTCGCCGAGCGTCGGGTGCGCGTGGACGTTCCGCGCGACCTCGTGGACGGTGAGGTCCCACTGCTGGGCCAGGGTCAGCTCGGGCAGCAGCTCGGTGACGTCGGGGCCGATCAGGTGGGCGCCGATGATCTCGCCGTGGGTCCCGTCGGCGATGATCTTGACGAAGCCGGTGGCGTCGCCGAGACCGTGCGCCTTGCCGTTCGCCACGAAGGGGAACTTGGCGACCTTGACGTCGAAGCCCTTCTCGCGGGCCTGCGCCTCGGTCCAGCCGAAGCTGGCGATCTGCGGCTGGCAGTAGGTGGCGCGCGGGATCATCGGGTAGTCGAGCTCCATGGTCTCGGCGTCCCCGATGGTCTCGGCGGCGATGACGCCCATGGCCTCGGCGGTGTGCGCGAGCATCAGCTTCGCGGTGACGTCACCGATGGCGTAGATGTGCGGCACGGAGGTGCGGCAGCGGCCGTCGACGTCGATCGCGCCGCGCTCGGTGAGGGCGACGCCGGTCGCCTCGAGGCCGTAGCCGGTGACGTTCGGGGCGAAGCCGATGGCCTGGAGGACCTTGTCGGCCTCAAGGACCTTCTGGGTGCCGTCCTTGCCGGTGACGGTGACGCGGACCCGCGGGCCGGACTCGTCGATGGTCTCGACGCGGGTGGAGGTCAGGACGTCGATGCCGAGCTTGCGGTACTGCTTCGCCAGCTCCTTGGAGACCTCCTCGTCCTCCAACGGGGCGATCCGGTCGAGGAACTCGACGATCGTGACCTTGGTGCCGTAGTTGTTGAGGACGTACGCGAACTCGATGCCGATGGCGCCGGCGCCCGCGATGACGATCGACTTCGGGGCGTCCTCGGCGAGGATCTGCTCCTCGTACGACACGACGCGCTCGCTGCGGGCGGTGCCCGGGAGCAGGCGCGGGGTGGCGCCGGTCGCGATGATGCAGTTGTCGAAGGTGATCGTCTCCGAGGTGCCGTCGGACTTGGCCACCTGGAGGGTGTTCGCGTCGAGGAAGGTGCCCCGGCCGTCGAACTCGGTGATGCCGTTCTTCTTCATCAGGAAGTGGACGCCCTTGACGCGGCCGTCCGCGACCGAGCGGCTGCGGCGGTAGGCGTCGCCGTAGTCGAAGGTGACGGTGCCGTCGACCTTGATGCCGAAGGTCTTCGCCTCGTGGTTGAAGATGTGGGCGAGTTCGGCGTTGCGCAGCAGCGCCTTGGTGGGGATGCAGCCGACGTTCAGGCAGACACCGCCCCAGTACTTCTCCTCGACGACCGCGACCCGCTTGCCCAGCTGGGCGGCGCGGATGGCGGCGACGTAGCCGCCGGGGCCAGCTCCGAGTACGACGACGTCGAAGCGGTCTGACATGACTGACTCCCGAGGGTGGTGAGGGTGTTCGGTCCGCGTACGGGCCCACAGTAGTCCGGTGTTCCCGGCGCGGTCAGTTGTAGGATGACTGGGCAACCGGGCAAATGGAGAGGTCGGAACGGCATGGCACTCAGGGCGGCGGGGCGGACCTCACTGGTGGACTCCGTGGTGGAGCAGCTGCGGACGCAGCTCGCGGACGGGGAGTGGGCGGTCGGCGACCGCATCCCGACCGAGCACGAGCTCGCCCAGCAGCTCGGCGTGGGCCGCAACACCGTCCGTGAGGCGGTCCGGGTCCTGGTCCACGCGGGCCTTCTGGAGTCGCGTCAGGGCAACGGCACCTTCGTCAGGTCGACGGCGGACCCGGCAGCCGTCCTGCGCGGTGTGCGGCACGCCGGCGCGGCCGACGTCCTCGAACTCCGGGTCGCCCTCGAGGCCGAAGCCGCCCGGCTCGCGGCGGCCCGCCGGGACACCCACGACCTGCTGCGGCTGCGGGCGGCCCTCACCGGCCTGCGCGAGGAGGGCGACCGGGACGCGGACGCGGACCTCGCCTTCCACCTGGCCGTCGTCGGCGCGACGCACAACGCGGCCTTCGTCGAGGTGTACCGGTTCTTCTCCGCCCAGGTCCACGAGGTGCTCGTGGAGGCCCTCGGCGACCGGGAGATGCCGCCGGTCGACATCGACGCCCACGAGGCGCTGGTGGCCGCGATCGAGGCGGCCGATCCGGACGCGGCGGAACGGCAGGCCCGCGAACTGCTGCGGGTGCCGATGGAGACGGTCGCCGCGCTCACGGAGCGCTCCTGATGACCGCCGAGACACGTACGGCCGAGACACGTACGGCGGAGATACCTTCGGCGGAGCCCGAGGCGGCGTCGTCGCGGGTCCTCGTCAACGCCGAGGCCGGGGTTCGGACCTCAGCGGCGGGGACGGCCGCCCGCAGGGCCCTGCTCGCCCACCCGGCGCTGCTCCTCACCGGGATCGTGCTCGCCTCGCTGAACATGCGGGTCGCCCTCGCGAGCGTGGCCCCCCTGGTCGGCGAGATATCCGACGCCTTCGGGCTCTCCGCGGCGGCCGGCTCCCTCGTCACCTCGGTGCCCGTGCTGTTCCTCGGCGCGGGCGCGCTGGTCGCACCGTGGCTGGGCCGCCGGTTCGGTACCGAGCGCGTCCTGTTCGCGGCGCTCCTCCTGCTCGCCGTCGGCATCCTCGCGCGCGTACTGCCGTCCGTGTACGCGCTGTACGGCGGCGGGGTTCTCGTCGGCACGTCGATCGCCCTGCTCAACGTGCTCATGCCCGGCCTGATCAAGCGTGACTTCCCGGGCCGGGCCGCCGCGATGACCTCGGTCTACACGGGCGCGATGATCGCCGGAGCGACGGTCGCGGCGGCGGCCGCCGTGCCGCTGGAGAAGTCGCTGGGCGGCGGCTGGCAGGGTTCGCTGGCCTTCTGGTCGCTGCTCGCCGTGGTCGCCGCCCTCGCCTGGCTGCCCCAGGTGCTGATCGCCCGCGGCCGTACGGACCACGGGGTACGGGCCGCCCCGGCCGCCGTCGCCCGGCCGGTGAGCGTCTGGCGCTCCGCGCTCGCCTGGCAGGTCACGCTGTTCATGGGCCTGCAGTCGCTCTGGACGTACGTGCTGATCGCCTGGATGCCGACGATCTTCACCGACCACGGGATGAGCCGCTCCACCGCCGGAGTCGTCTTCGCCTTCAACAACCTGATCCAGGTCGCGGGCGCGTTCGCGGTGCCGCTGCTCGCCGGCCGGATGCGGAGCCAGCGCCCGCTGGTCGTCCTTGTCACCACGCTGGTCGCGGCCGGTTACGCCGGTCTGATGGTGGCGCCGGTCGAGGGGGCCTGGCTCTGGTCGGCCGTGCTCGGCGTCGGCCAGGGCGGGGCGGTCGGTCTCGCCCTGACCCTGATCGTCCTGCGCGCCGGGGACGCGGTGACCGCGGCCCGGCTGTCCGGGATGGCGCAGACCGTCGGCTATCTGCTCGCCGCGGTGGGGCCGCTCGCGGCCGGTGTCCTCCACCAGGCCACCGGTTCCTGGACCCTGCCGATCTGCGGGGTCCTCGCCGTCTGCGCGGCGGCCCTCGCCGTGGGACTGCTCGCCGCCCGGGATCGGACGGTGTGAGGGAGGGGGGTGCGGTACGGCTCCGGGGTGGGGGGTTCGGGGTGGGGCGTCCGCCCGCGGAGTCGTACCGCTTCTTCCTCGGTTTCTACTCCTCACCCGCCAGCGTCAGCCGGTTGAGCTTGAAGCCGGCGAACCAGGTCGCCGCGATCGTGACGCCCGCGAGGAGCGCCACCGCCGTGGTCAGCCCGACGTCGGAGGTGACCAGTCCGTCACCGGTGACCTTCTGCGCGAGGGCCAGCGCCCACTGCTGGACGCTGAGGGTCCGCGCGCCCGCGATCAGGGAGCCGAAGAGGGTCTCCCACACCAGGGCGTAGACCAGGCCGATGACCACGGCGTGCCTGCTGATCGTGCCGAGCAGCAGGAACAGCGCGCTGTACGCGATGGAGGCCACCAGCGCCGCCACCATGTAGGCCACGGCCACCTGCTGGCCGTTGCCGTTGAGGATGAAGCCGGCGATCAGCGTCGGCACCGCCGAGAAGACCATCGTGACCGCGATCGCGACGATCAGCTTCGTGAAGATGATCGAGGAGCGCTTCACCGGCTTGGAGAGCAGATAGACGATCGAGCCGTCGTCGATCTCCGGGCCGATCGCCCCGGTGCCGGCGATCACGCCGATCAGCGGCACCATCGTGGCGAGCGCGAAGCCGCCGAGGACGTCGGCCGCGGCCTGGTCGTCCGCACCGCTGAGGACGCGGATCGCCGCCGAGATGAGCAGCAGCATGCCGGGCAGCAGGAAGAGGATCAGGGCCCTGCGGCGGCCGAGGAGGGCCCGGTAGGTGAGCCGGGCGACTGTGGGGTTGTACATCGGTCAGGCTCCTTTCAGGCCGCGACGAGGTATGAGAAGACCGATTCGAGGGACTCGTCCGAGGGCGAGACCGTCAGCAGACGGATCCCCCGCTCGCGCGCGACCTTCGGCAGCAGCTCCGTGAACCGTCCGAAGTCCACCGCCTGCACGCGCAGACCGCCCTCCCCGTGGTCGACCTCGATGCCGGCCGTGGACGGGTCGGCGATCAACGCGGCGGCGAGCGCCCGGTCGTCGCTGGAGCGGACGAGGTAGCGGTGCGGCCGGTCCGTCATCAGCCGGCGGATCTTGCGGAAGTCACCGGAGGCCGCGTGGCGCCCGGCCACGATCACCTCGATGTGGGAGGCGAGCTGCTCGACCTCCTCCAGGATGTGCGAGGAGAACAGGACCGTGCGGCCGTCCGCGCCCATCCGCCGCAGCAGGTCCATCAACTGCATGCGCTGGCGCGGGTCCATGCCGTTGAACGGCTCGTCGAGCAACAGCACGGACGGCTCGTGGACGAGGGCCGAAGCCATCTTCACGCGCTGCCGCATGCCCTTGCTGTACGTGGAGATCTTCCGGTCCTGGGCGTACTCCATCTCGACCGTGCCCAGGGCCCGCTGGGCCTCCTTGGCGCCGAGGCCCTGCAACTCCGCGTTGGCCAGGACGAACTCACGGCCCGTGAGGAAGTCGTACATCGCCTCCCGCTCGGGCACGACACCGATCTCGCGGTAGACCGACTCGCTCCCCCAGATCGTCTGCCCGTCGAGGGTGACGGAGCCGGTGGAGGGGTCGAGGAAGCCGCCCATCATGTTGATCAGGGTGGACTTCCCGGCGCCGTTGGGCCCGAGGAGGCCGGTGACGCCCGGGCCCACCGTCATCGTGACGTCGTTCACGGCCACGACGTTCCCGAACCAGCGGGAGGCGTGGTCGATGGAGAGGATGCTCATGGGCGCAGCCCATTCCTTAGTGGGGTGGTGGCGGGCGACGGGAGGGCGGTCACAGCCCGACCTTTCGGTAGCGGCGCATCAGGATGCCGTACGAGCCGGCGATCAGCGCGAGGACGACCAGTAGATAGACCGCGCCGACGCCGGCGCCCGGGCCTCCGAGCTCGGGGAACATGGGCGGGGCGCCCAGGAAGGCGGTCTGCACGCCGTCGATGAGGGTGATCGGCGAGAACAGGCCGAGCCACTCGATGGCGCCCGTGTTCTCCGTGGCGTAGGCGATGCCCATGAGCGTCGAGACCGCGCCGTACGAGATGGTCAGGACGCCGATCACGGCGGCGACGCCGAAGCCTCGGCGCGGCGTGAGAGCCGCCAAGACGAGGCCGATGCCACCGAAGAGCAGCGAGAGCAGCGCCACGGAGACGAGCCCCTGGCCGAACATCTTGGTCTGCTCGGCGAAGTCCATCTTGGCGAGCATCGAGCCGATCCACATGATCAGCAGCGGCACGGCCGTCAGGATGAAGAGAGCCGACGCCATCGCGCCGTACTTGGCGAGGACGTAGTCCGCGCGCTCGATCGGGCGGGAGAAGTACAGCGGCACGGTCCTGAACCTGAGGTCGCGGGAGACCGACTGCGGGGCCTGCGAGGCCAGGTAGATGCCGATGACGACCTGGAGGAAGATCGCGTACTGCGTGTACTCGATCGTCAGCTTGGACTGCTTGGTGAAGACCGCGATCGCGACGAAGATCAGCGCCGGGACGCACATCACGCCGAAGAGCAGCATCGGCAGCACCTTGGACTTGGCGCTGCGGCCCAGTCCGTACGCGCCGCGCAGCGACTGCGAGAACAGCGACCTGCGCGCGTACGCCCGGCCGAGGCGCGGGCCGTCGTACGACCGGTAGCCGATGTTGTGGATCTGCGTCGTGTCGGGAGCGGCCTGGGAGGGCTGGGGGGTCTGGGTGCTCATCGGGCCGGCACCTCCTCGTGCTGCGGGGACGCCTCGGGCCGGAAGACCTCGGCGATGTGATGGCGGCGCTGCTCCATGCGGACGAGACCGAGGCCGAGGTCGGCGACGGTGTCCCGCACGAGGTCGTACGTCTCCTCGCCCTGCGCCTCCAGGAGCAGGATGTGGCCGGCGCCGGGCAGACCGTCCTCCACGCCCGCGTGGAGGGTGACCCCCGCGGCGGCGAGCGCCGCGCGGAGCGACGACGTGCCGTCGGGGTGGGCGTCGGAGTCGGTGACCTCGACCGCGAGGGTCGTGGTCGTGCGGGTGAAGTCGCTGGTGGAGCTGGAGCGGAGCAGCTTGCCGCCGTCGATGACGACGACGTGGTCGCAGGTGCGCTCCAGCTCGCCGAGGAGGTGCGAGGTGACGAGGACGGAGATGCCGAAGTCGGTCCAGACCCGGCGGATCAGTCCCAGCATCTCGTCCCGGCCGACCGGGTCCAGACCGTTGGTCGGCTCGTCGAGGAGGACCAGCTTCGGGTCGTGGACCAAGGCCTGGGCGAGCTTCACCCGCTGTTTCATCCCGGTCGAGTAGCCGCCCATGGGGCGGTACCTCTCCTCGTACAGGCCCACGTGCCGCAGGGTGTCGGCGGTCCGCTCGCGGGCGGCGGTCGGGGGCAGCCCGGACATGCGCGCCATGTGGACGACGAACTCGGTGGCCGAGACGTCGGGCGGCAGGCAGTCGTGCTCGGGCATGTATCCCACGCGCTCACGGATCCGGGCGCCATCCGTCCGGACGTCGAGGCCCAGGACCTCGGCACGGCCCTCCGTGGCGGGGGAGAGTCCGAGCAGGATCTTGATCATGGTGGACTTGCCGGCTCCGTTGGCACCCACGAGTCCGGTCACACCGGGTCCGATGTCCAGGGAGAGCCGGTCAAGAGCGGTCACCCGGGGGAACCGCTTGCTGAGGCTTTCGGTCGCGATCACAGTCACGCTTCGACGGTAGTGGTGTGCACCACAGCGGTCGTCAGCCCAACGGCTCGATCCTTGTCCGACTACAGGAGTACAAACCCAGTAGGGGGGTCGAGACGAAAGTCTTTTTCCACAGGCGGGCCGCCGGACTTTTCCACAGCCTCGTGTCGGACCCCTTGACGTAGCCGCCAGGCATTGTCACATTCATCGATGTCACGTTACGAACGCGTAGCGCGACCGGACGCTCACACGGGACGGCGGGTGGCATGGCCTCAGCAGTGACTGGCGAACTCTCCGCGGAGCTGCGCGGGTTCAGGGACGTACAGCGGCTCTCCTACGAGTGCGCGGAGGCCGTCGCGGCGCAGCTCAAGCCGGGCGTGACCGAGCGCGAGGCCGCGCGGATGCAGCGCGAGTGGCTGTACGAGCGGGGGGTGCGGGACTGGTTCCACCGGCCGTTCGCCTGGTTCGGGGACCGCACGGCCTTCGTGGACTTCAGGATCCCGCTGCAGTTCTTCCCGACGAACCGGCGGCTCGAAGCGGGCATGCCCTTCATCCTCGACATGGCCCCCGTCTACAAGGGGTACACCGCCGACATCGGCTACAGCGGCTGCCTGGGCCTCAACCCCCTGCACGACAAGCTGCTCGCCGACCTCGAGGACCATCGCGAGCTGATCCTGCGCGAGGTCCGCGAGCGCCGCACGCTCCGCGAGATCTACCAGGACGTGGACCGGCTCATGGTCCGCCAGGGATACGCCAACCGGCACCGGGCCTATCCCTTCGGCGTCATCGCCCACAAGATCGACCGGGTGAAGGAGCGCCGCTGGTCCCCGACGCTCTTCGGCTTCGGCACCCAGGCCCTCAAGGGCCTCGCGAGCGACGCCCTGCACGGCCACCGGGACGGCTGGTCGCCGCTCTGGTCGCCCTACACGTTCTCCGACCACCCGCCGAGGCCCGGCCTCTGGGCGGTCGAGCCGCACCTCGGATTCCGGGGGACGGGCGCCAAGTTCGAGGAGATCCTGGTCGTCACCGACTCCCGGGACCCCGAGCAGAGCGCGTTCTGGCTGGACGACGATCTGCCGCACGTGCGGCGCTGGAACGAAGGGGCGGTCTGATGGCGGGGCACGACGGAACGACGACGGGGGCGACGGGGATGACGCAGCTCGCGGGAGCGCGGGAGCGCTGGGTCCGTACGGGCGGGATCGAACTGTGCGTCGCCGAACTCGGTGAGACGGGCCGGCCGACCGTCCTCCTCGTGCACGGCTACCCGGACTCCAAGGAGGTGTGGTCGGAGGTCGCGACCCGGCTCGCCGAGGAGTTCCACGTGGTCCTCTACGACGTCCGGGGCCACGGCCGCTCGACGGCGCCGGCCCCGCTGCGCGGCGGCTTCACCCTGGAGAAGCTGACCGACGACTTCCTCGCCGTCGCCGACGCCGTCAGCCCGGACCGGCCGGTGCACCTCGTCGGCCACGACTGGGGTTCGGTGCAGTCCTGGGAGTTCGTGACGGTCCCCCGCACCGAGGGCCGGATCGCCTCCTTCACCTCGATGTCGGGGCCCTCGCTCGACCACTTCGGGCACTGGATCAAGCAGCGGATGGCCCGGCCCACCCCGCGCGGGGTCGGCCAGCTCCTCGGCCAGGGCGCCAAGTCCTGGTACGTGTACATGCTGCACACGCCCGTCCTTCCCGAGCTCGCCTGGCGGGGGCCGCTCGGCAGGCGCTGGCCGAAGATCCTGGAGCGGATCGAGAAGGTCCCGGCCGGGGACTACCCGACGCCTTCGCTGCCGAGCGACGCCGCCCATGGCGCGTGGCTCTACCGGGACAACGTCCGCGCCCGGCTCCGCAGGCCGCGCCCCGACGCGTTCGCGCACGCGCCCGTGCAGCTGATCACGCCGACCGGTGACGCCTTCCTCTCCGAGCGGCTCTACGACGACCTGGGGACGTGGGTGCCGGAGCTGACCCGGCGCACGCTGCCCGCGAAGCACTGGGTGCCGCGGACCCGGCCGGACCAGCTGTCCGCCTGGATCGGCGCGTTCGTCCGGGCCAACGAGGAACCGGCGGCCAAGGCGCCGGGGGCCCGTTGGCCGGCCGCCGCGACGGCGGCGAAGAGCGGGGTGAGGCCGGAGTACGCGGAGCGGTTCGGCGGGCAGCTGGTCCTGGTGACCGGCGCGGCCAGCGGCATCGGGCGGGCCACCGCGTTCGCCTTCGCCGAGGCCGGTGCGCGGGTCGTGGCCGTGGACCGGGACGGCGAGGGCGCGGTCCGCACGGCCGAGATGGCCCGGCTGATCGGCGCCCCGGAGGCCTGGGCCGAGTCCGTCGACGTCGCCGACGAACAGGCGATGGAGAAACTGGCGGCCAAGGTGGCCGACGAGTACGGGATCGTCGACGTCCTCGTCAACAACGCGGGCATCGGGCTCGCCGGCTCCTTCTTCGACACGACGAGCGAGGAGTGGAAGCGGCTCCTCGACGTCAACCTGTGGGGCGTGATCCACGGGTGCCGGATCTTCGGCGCGCAGATGACCGCGCGTGGTCAGGGCGGTCACATCGTGAACACCGCGTCCGCCGCGGCGTTCCAGCCCTCCCGGACGCTGCCCGCGTACAGCACGTCGAAGGCGGCGGTGCTCATGCTCAGCGAGTGCCTGCGCGCGGAGCTGGCCGACCAGGGCATCGGGGTGTCCGCGATATGCCCCGGCATCGTCAACACCAACATCACGGCGACGACGAGGTTCGCGGGGGTCATGGACGAAGCGGAGGAGAAGCGGCGCCAGAGGAAGGCGTCGCGGCTGTACGGCCTGCGGAACTACCCGCCGGAGAAGGTCGCGGACGCCATCCTGGGGGCGGTCCTGCACGACCGCGCGGTGGTGCCGGTGACCCCCGAGGCCCGGGGCGTCCGCCTCCTGTCCCGGCTGAGCCCGGGAGCGCTGCGCGCCTTCGCACGCTGGCAGCCGCCGGAGTAGGGAGCGGGCGGGGCGGCGGTCGTACGATCCCTGTCTGAGGGGCCCCGGTGGCGGGGTGGAGCGAGCGGTCGGTGGGAGCGGTTTTGTCCGAGCAGTCAGCACAGCCGGAGTACCGGATCGAGGACCTCGCCCATCACAGCGGGGCCACCGTCCGGACGATCCGCGCCTACCAGGACCGCGGTCTGCTGCCCCGTCCGGAGCGGCGGGGCAGGTCGAACGTGTACGGGGACGCGCACCTCGCGCGGCTCCGGCAGATCGCCGACCTCCTCGACCGGGGCTACACCCTGGCCTCGATCAAGGAGCTCCTGGAGGCCTGGGACACCGGCCGGGGCCTCGGCGGGGTGCTCGGTCTGGTCGCGGAGGTCCACGGACCGTGGACGGACGAGGAGGCGGCCCGGATCTCGCGCGCCGAGCTGGACGCCCGCTTCGGCGGCACGCCGGACGAGGACGCCATCCGGGAGGCGGTCGAGCTCGGCGTACTGGAACGGATACCGGACCGGGAGACGGAGGAGTACCTCGTACCCAGTCCCCAGGAACTGGCCGTTGCGGTGGAGTTGTACGCGGCGGGGGTGCCCCTCGTGGCGATCACCGGCCATCTGAGGGAACTTCGCGACCAGGTGGAGTACATCGCCTCCCGCTTCCTGGAGTTCACGACCGAGCACGTCTTCGCCCGCTACCTGGAGCACCGGCCACCCACGGACGCGGACGCGACGGAGGCGGCGACGATGGTGCGACGGCTCCGGCCGCTCGCCCAGCAGACCGTCGACGCCGAACTGGCGCGGGCCATGCAAGTGTTGGCGACCCGGCATCTCCAGCTCCATCTGTCACCGGACGCGCCGCCGGTGCGGGACGACGAGCCGCGTCCGGTGGCGCTTCCGGCCGGGACCATACGGGCGGTTCAGGATCTCGTCGGGCAGGACGGGGTCGCGGCCTTTGTCACCGCCGCCGCCGAACGAGAGGTGCACAAGAGGACATTGGATGCTCTTACCGCAAGTCGCCCTGAGAGTGGATAAGTTGCTCAATTAGGCTGTCAGCACGGCCCCGTTGTCCACAGAATTCGCAACTAGCCTGTGGATAACTCACTTTGGTTGTGGACCAAACCTGCCCGCCGCACATCAATGGTCAAGCGGACCCGGCTCCGGCATCCTGAAGGAATGACCCGTCAACAACCGTCGGACGAGCGCCGCACGGTGAAAGTCTCGAAGTACCTCTCCAAGCATCTGCGCCACCAGCCCGAGCGCATCGGACTCGTCCTCGACGCCCATGGCTGGACCGAGATCGACGCGCTGCTCGACGCCACCGCGCGGAGCGGCTTCCCGATCACCCGCGAGGAACTCGACCACGTCGTCGCGACCAACGACAAGAAGCGGTTCGCGATCGAGGGCACCCGCATCCGCGCCAGCCAGGGCCACACCGTCGAGGTGGACCTGGACCTGCCGGCCGCCGAACCGCCCGCGTACCTCTACCACGGCACGGTCGCGGCCGTGCTCCCCGCGATCCGGGCGGAGGGGCTGCGCCCCATGGCCCGCCACCATGTGCACCTCTCCCCCGACCGGGAGACCGCGACCCGGGTCGGCGCCCGCCGCGGGCGGCCGGTCGTGCTCGTCGTCGACGCCGGCGCCATGCACCGGGCCGGACACGTCTTCCACGTCAGCGCCAACGGGGTCTGGCTGTCCGACGCCGTCCCACCGGAGTTCCTGCGCTTCCCGGGGGCGTGACCGAAGGGCCTGGTCCGCCGAGCCGGTCGCGCGGGCACCGACAGCTATACTCGCGGCCGCATTCGACACGGTGAGAGGAAACCCAGGTGGCGGCTCCGACTGCGCTGAACTCGGTGATCGACGGCAAGGAGACCGCCGGGGACGGCGTCGTCTACACCTCACGGAACCCGGCGCTCCTGAGCGACGTCGTCACCGAGGTCCGGCTGGCCGACGCGGACACGTTCCAGGACGCCTGCGCGGCGGCGCGCGAGGCACAGCGCGACTGGGCGCGGGTGCCGGCCCCGGTGCGCGGGCAGGTCGTCGGGGCCTTCGGGCGCCTGGTGCAGGAGAACAAGGAGGCCCTCGCCCGGCTGGTCACCCGCGAGGTGGGCAAGACGTACGCCGAGGCGCTGGGCGAGGTCCAGGAGATCATCGACACCTGCGAGTTCTTCCTCGGCGAGGGCAGGCGGCTGTACGGGCACACGGTGCCGTCGGAGATGCCCGACAAGCAGCTCTTCACCTTCCGGATGCCGGTCGGCGTGGCGGTCATCGTGACGGCGGGCAACTTCCCCGTGGCGGTGCCCTCGTGGTACCTGGCCCCGGCCCTGCTGTGCGGCAACGCGGTGGTGTGGAAGCCCGCCGAGTACGCGGCGGCGACCGCCCGCGCCCTGGCCGAACTCGCGTGGCGGGCGGGTGTGCCCGCCGGGGTCCTCAACCTGGTCTTCGCCGACGGCGAGACGACGTTCGAGGGTCTGGACGCCGCGTTGGGCCGCGGTCTGGTGGACAAGGTCGGCTTCACGGGCTCGACGCTCGTCGGCCGGCGGATCGGCGAGCTGTGCGGCCGGCACCTGCAGACGCCGTGCCTGGAGCTCGGCGGCAAGAACCCGATGGTCGTCGCGCCCGACGCGGACCTCGACCTGGCCGTGCAGGCCGCGCTGTTCTCCGGCTACGGCACGGCGGGCCAGCGCTGCACCTCGCTGGGCACGGTCATCGCGCACGAGGACGTGCGCGACGAGTTCGTGCGCCGCTTCACCGAGGCGGTACGGACCGCGCCGGTGGGCGAGCCGTCCGAGGGCGTCGTCTACGGCCCGCTGCTCGACGAGAAGTTCGCCCGCTCCTACGAGACCGCCCTGAGCTGGATCGACGAGCACCACACGGTCCTCGGTTCGACCGCGGTCGGCAGGATCACCGCCGAGTCGCCCCGGGAGGGCTTCGTCGGTGACCCGTCGGACGGCCTGTACTACCACCCGGTGCTCGTGGACGGGGTCCGTCCCACGGACCGGATCTTCCTTGAAGAGACCTTCGGGCCGATCGTCGGGGTGACCACGTACCGGACGATCGACGAGGCGATCGAGCTCGCCAACACCCCGGGTTACGGGCTCTCCGCCGCCGTCTGGACCAGCGACCCGGCCACCGCGTTCCGCTTCCGGCAGGGCGTCGGCGCCGGAATGATCAGCGTCAACAACTCCACCTCGGGCGCGGAGGCCCACCTGCCGTTCGGCGGCAACGGCAAGTCCGGCAACGGCAGCCGCCAGTCCGGGGTGTGGGTGCTCGACCAGTTCACCCGCTGGCAGTCGATGAACTGGGACTTCTCCGGCTCGCTGCAGAAGGCGCAGATGGACGTGGCGACGGTCGAAGCCGACCTGACCTACCGGCTCCCGGCTGCCTGGACCGACGGCACCCGATAGACGCCGAGCCGAGGGCGCCGACGGCGGTGGTCGTACCAACTCCGTCGGCGCCCTCGGCAGTAACGCCCTCTCAGGACCGGTCGTCCGCCCACCTGCGCTGGACGACCGTCTGCGCGTGGCCCACCGTCCACTCCGGCAGGGCCGCCAGGGCCCGCTTCGCGTCCTCCCCGGTCTGCAGGAAGACCTGGTCGACCTGGATCTCGACGGGACCCGAGCGGGTCACGGTCACCGTGTGCCCGTCGAAACGGCCGACGACGTCGATCACCGCCTCGCCGCCGTCGAAGGACCGGCCGCCGACGGAGAGGCCGGAGCCCGTCACCGTGATCCTGATCAGCTCCGCGCGGTTCGCGCCGAGGGTGATCCGGACGGGCGCGGTCGTACCGGCGGTGGCGAAGGAGACGGTCCCCTCCGGTACGGACACCTTCCGCGCGGTGAGCGCGCCGTCGCGGGCCCGCAGCCCGGTCTCGCGGGCGACCTGGTCGACGACGCCCAGCTTCTGCGGCGTGAGGTAGTCGCGGCCCTCCAGCACGATCCGCGCGTCCTCGCCGCCGGTCTGCTCCTGGAACAGCTCCACCAGCTTCGGGTGCGCGCTGTCGTACGGCGAGGTGAGGCCGACGACGAGCAGTCCGCAGACGGTGTACGCCGCCAGGACGAGGCCGGACCGGCGCGGCGGCCGCCCCGCGTAGGCGGCGAACGGCGCGAGGATCAGCGCCAGCGGTACGGCGACCAGGACGGACGCCACGGCGAGGGCCGCGTCCAGGGGGATGGCGGTCGGCAGCCGGCCCATCATCGGGACCGCGAGCTCGAACAGGTTCCGGGTGAACTGGGCGATCAGCACGAACGACACGAACGCGCTCACCACCAGCGGAACCGCCCGCCAGCGGCCCGGCAGCACCAGGAAGCCGCCGATCGACACGACGAGCAGGGCCGAGGTGATCCACAGCAGATAGCCGGGGCCGATGCCCAGCCAGGCGGTGACCGCGCCGAGGAGGCCGACCGCCCAGGCATTGCCGAGGAGCGCGGTACGGGCCGCCGGCCGCCGGGTGGCGTCCGGGGTGCGGCGGCGGCGCCTGCGTTCGAGGAGCAGCTGGGGGGCGAGCGCGCCGAGGACGACGAGGGGCAGCGTCACCGCGTGGACCAGCCACGGATGCGCGAACCAGGAGTGCGGGCCGGCCAGGGACTGGGCCGCGCCGAGCGCGACGCCCGTGACCACGGCCGCCGGTAGACCGAGGAGCGCGGCGCCCGCGGTGGCCGCCACCCGGCCGGTCCTGAGGTCCCAGACCCGGCAGGCCCGCCAGGTCAGCGCGGCCAGGGCGAGCAGCAGCCCGAGCGTGCCGACTTTCATCTGGAGCGGGTCGAGGGTGACCCAGCCGCGGGACAGCACGTCGAAGTAGTAGGGGGCGGGCTTCCGTTCGCCCAGGTCGGCGGTCCCGGCCACGTCGGTGGCGAACCGGACGGTCATGTCGGTGACCGCCTGCGCCGATCCGGAGCCGATGCCGACGACCCGGTCGTTCGGCGTGTGGTACCGGTAACCGTCCTCGAAGAGGGCGTAGTCGAGGCCCGACCAGCCCTGGGCGCGCCACACCCGGCTGTCGGTGTCGGAGTTGATGAGGCCCGCCTGGAACAGCCACTGGCCGAGGACGGAGCCGTAGGGCCGTTCGGTGTTGCCCGCCAGCTCGATCAGCCGACCGTCGTCCTCGCCCGCCTGGAAGAGGATGGGCAGTCCGCCGGAGCCGACGGCCTCCAGGTTCAGGAACCAGCGGACGTCCGCCGCCCACGGGTGCCGGGTGAAGGCGTCCGCCCCGGTGAGGCCGACCTCCTCGCCGCCGTTGAACAGGTAGATGACCGTACGGTGGTGGTCCTGGCCGGCCAGCTGCCGTGCGGCCTGGATCAGCGCGCCGACGTTGACGCCGTCGTCGGCGGCGCCGGGGCCCTCCATCGCGGAGTCGACGTGGACGTTCACCAGGAGGGCGTCGTCGGAGTCTCCGGGCTGGCGGGCGATCACGTTCTCGACGCTGTAGTCGACGGCGCGGTCATGGAAGCGGTACGAGCCCGAGGCACGCTGGCGTTCCACCTCCAGGCCCGGGACCCCCTTCAGCTCACCGGCGACGATGTCCAGCGCCTCGGCGACCTGCGGGCTCGCCGCGACGTGCGGGCCGAGGTCCTCAAGGCGCTGGGTGGTGGCGAGGGCGGCGCGGCCGGCCTCCCCGTCGGGCGCCGGGCGGGTCGCCCAGTGCGCGAGCCCGAAGGCGACGACCAGGAGCAGGCCCAGGACGGCCCAGGTGCCGGCGAACCGGCCCGGACCGGGCCGGCCCGTGACACCCACGCGGCGCGGGGTTTCACGTGAAACATCGCCGAGACCGGACCGCGCGGAGTCGGCGCCGTCCCGTACGGTCCGCGCGTCGGCGCCGTCCCGTACAGACCGGGCGTCGGCCCCGTCCCGTACAGACCGGGCGCGGGCCCCGTCCCGTACGGTCCGCACGTCCGCCCCGTCCCGTACGCCCTCGTCCGCCCCCGACTTCCGTGCGCTCACCGCCGTGCCTGCTCCTTCGGTCATGACCCGGTGCCCCTGATCTCCCGCAACCAGGACCGCAGTTCCCGCTCGACCGTCTCCGGGTGTTCGAGGGTGAGGGCGTGCGCCGCGTCCGGGACCCGTACCAGCGAGGCCCCCGGCGTGGTCTTCTCGATCTCCTCCGCCGTGGCCCGCATGCCGGCGGTGTCCGCGTCCCCGACGAGGACCCGGACCGGGCAGCCCAGCTCCGCGAGGCGCCCGGCCGCGGGCTCCGCCTTCACGAAGTCGGGGGTGTCCTTCTGCTGCGTGTAGTTGAGCCGCAGCATGTCGGCGACCGTCTCGCGTACGGCGGCGCGCTCGGCCACCGGCTCACGGCCGGGGCCGTCGACGAACAGCCGTACCTCGTGCGCGATCAGCTCCTCGACCGCCCGGTCGGTGTCGGCCGCCTCGGCGGCGTCCCAGGCCTCCTCGGCCGCGTCGACCGCGTCGAGCAGCGGGCGCTCGTCGTCCGCGACCGGCCCGTCGAAGCCCGAGACGTCGGGCGCGAGCAGGAAGAGGCCGCTGACCCGCTCCGGGTGGGCGAGCGCGAAGTCGATCGCGAGCCGCGCGCCCCGGGACTCCCCCACCAGGACGGCTGACTTCAGTCCGTACGCGTCCAGGACGCTCGCGAGGTCGTCGATGTCGGAGAACTCGCCGTCGAGCACCGTCGTGGACCGGCCGAAGCAGCGGCAGTCGTAGGCGACGCCGAACACCTCGTCGCCGAGGGCCCGCAGCAGCGGGGACCACATCTCCCCGTGGGCGATGCCGGAATGGACCATGACGGTGGCGGGGGCGGCCTCCGCGCCGCTGCCGGCGGTCCAGAGCTCTCCGCCGGGGACGGTGATCCTGCGCGTTTCCATGTTCATCCTTCCAGTGACTGCAGAGTGCGGCCGATCGACCGCATGTGGCAGCCGATCACGAATGCGGCGACTTCCTCGGCATGACTCAGCAGATACATGTGTCCGCCCGGCCACATCCGGGTCGGGCAGCCGTACCCGGACTGCGCCGCCCAGGCCGTGAGTCCTTCGGCGGGCACCCCGGGATCGTCGGTGCCTCCCAGGGCGAACACCCTGGCCGAGAGCTGCTCGCCGTCCCGGTACCGGTAGCCCATCGCCATCCGGTAGTCGGCCCGCAGGCCCGGCATGACGAGTTCGAGCAGATCCGGCTGCTCGAAGAACTCCGGCGGGGCCACACCGTGCGAACGGAGGTTGGAGAGGATCTCCGCGTCCGTCGGCGCGAGCCGGTCGGGCAGCACCTGCGGCGCCGGCATCCCGGACACGACCAGGCAGTCCACCGGGTCCGCCCGCCGCTGGAGCGTGCGGGCCACCTCGAACGCGACGAGCGAGCCGAAGCTGTGCCCGAACAGGCTGGTCGGCCGTCCGTCCGCGGCGAGCTCGTCGGCGAGGGTGGCGACGAGCAGCTCCATGTCCTCCACGGGCGCTTCGAGCATCCGCTGCTCGCGCGCGGGCAGGTCGGGCGCCCACAGCTCCACGTCCGAGGGGAGCCACGCGGTCCAGCTCTCGTAGATCGTCCCGTTGCCTCCCGCGTACGGCAGGCAGACGATCCGGCTGCTTCCGGCACCGGCGCTGAGCCTTCTGAGCAGTGTCATGACGGCCGATCAGCCCCGCACGCAGCGCGGACGCATGTCGGTCCACACGGTCTCGATGTGGTCGAGGCACTCGTCCTTGGTGCCGGAAGGACCGTCGGCCTCCCAGCCGGCCGGCAGCTCGCGGTCGCTCCGCCAGATCGAGTACTGCTCCTCGTCGTTGACCACGACGACGTACTCGGGCTCCACGGTGGTCACAGTCATCGCACTACCTCTTGGGGTGTCAGGTTCGGGAGAAGGGGGGTCGCGGGGGCCGCCGTCGGGAGCCGGCGGCTGAAGACGCCGAAGCCGACGCTGATCGCGATGCAGGAGACCGCGATCACGGCCAGGGTCAGGGAGCCGGAGGTCGCTTCGAGGGCGAGACCGGCCACCAGGACGGACAGGGGTTTCAGGCTGAACGCGGCGACCTGCGCGGTCGTCGTCACCCGGCCGAGGAGCTCGTCCGGGGTGAGCCGGGCGCGCAGGGTGCTGTAGAGGATCGCGGAGAGCGACTCGCCGCCGCCCGCGAGCAGGACGACGCCGAGGGCCAGCGGCAGCGACGCGGTGCCGCTCAGGACGAGCAGTCCGACGCTGCCGAGGACCGTCCCGGCGCACATGACCGCGACGGAGGCCTCCTTGATCCGCGAGGCGAGCACCGCGCCGGCGATCGCCCCGACGGCGTAGACCGCGATGATCGACCCCAGCACGCCGGGCGACCAGCCGAGGTCCTCACGGATGAAGTACGTGGCACAGATGATGATCGGCGCGGTGAAGAAGGTGATCGCCGCCCAGTAGAGCAGCGCCGCCCGCAGCAGCCGGTGCCCCGCGATGAACCGGAAGCCCTCCAGGACCTGCCGGCGCATCGGAGCCGGCGGGAGCTCCCGCGCGGTCTGGAGCGGGCGGCGGATCAGCATCAGGGAGACCGCCGACACGGCGAACGTCAGCGCGTCGACCCCGAGGGTGCCGGCCCCGCCGACGCCCGTCACCAGGACACCGGCGAGCGCGGGACCCGCGATGTAGCCGAGCGCGTTGCCGATCGAGAGCAGCGAGTTCGCCTCGCCGAGCCGGTCCCGGCCGACGAGCGACGGCACACAGGACAGGCAGGCCGCCTCGAAGACGGCGTACAGCACACCGACCGGCACGGCGATCGCGTACAGCACCGGCAGCATCGGCAGGTCGAGCAGCGCGGCGAGCGGCACCGCGCCGACCAGCACGGCACGGCCGACGTCCGACCAGAGCATCATCCGCCGCCGGTCGAAGCGGTCGGCCCAGGCGCCCGCGGCGACGCCGAGCAGCATCATGGGCAGCGCCGTCAGCATGGCGATGAGGCCCATGTGCAGTCCGGAGCCGGTGAGGGCGAGGACGAGGAGCGGCAGGGCGGTCTTGCTCAGCGCGTCGCCGAGTGCGGAGGCGCCCTGGCCGCCGGCGAACAGGAGGAAGTCGCGGTCCCGCAGCAGATTCGGGCCGGCGGGGACGGCCGTGCCCGCTGCCGTGCCGGAGGCCGTACTCGCTGCCACGCCGACGGCCGTGCTCGCGGCCGTGCCCGCTGGGGGTGTGCCCGCTGGTGGTGTGCTCGCTGGTGTGCTCACCGTCAGGCCCAGTCGTCCCAGTCCTTGGCGCCGGTCACGTTGCGCAGACCGCCCTGGGACTTGAAGTACATCTGGGCCAGGTAGCGCTCGGGGATGCAGGTCAGCCAGCCGAGCGCGTTGTCCTCGCCGACGATCTGGTGGCTGTACGAGATCGAGGTGTCCATGGCCTCGATGGCGTGCCAGTAGCCGCTGGGGACGTACAGCGTCTCGCCCGGGTGCAGGACGGTCTCCTCCACGACCACGTCCTTGAAGCGCGGGTGGCGCGTCAGGTCGGGGCGGCGGTAGTCGACCTGCGCCATGCCGAACTGGCGGCGGAACCGGCGCGGGTACAGCTTCTCGTGCTGGTCGGGGGAGACGAAGTAGCAGCGCTTGCGGCCGACGACCTGGCTCAGGTAGGCCGCGGTCTGCATGCCGTCGCTGTGGAACGGCGTCACGGTGCCCTTGCTGCCGACGAACATCACCGCCGCGACCCGCGAGGACACGGTCTCGCGCGGGGCGCCCTTGCCGCCGCCGCGGTTGAGGAAGGTCTTGGCGAGGTAGAGGCCGAGGAGCTTGGCCGGGTTGGCCGTGCCGGTCCGCCAGTCCGCCTTGAAGCGGATGTCGGCCCAGTTCGGCGCCAGGTCGGGGAGGTCGTAGTCGTCCGCGAGCCCCGGGAAGTGCTCCACCATGCGGTGGACGGGGTAGGCGCGCAGGTAGTACGCGCGGTTCGCGTCCGTGTTCTTCTCGATCTCGTCGAGCAGCGCGGCCAGTTTCATCCCGCGGAAGCCGCCGACGTTGCCCAGGATCAGCTCGTTGTCGAGCCGCTGGAGGTTGGCGTGGATGTCCAGGTCGCCGAAGTGCTCGCGGAAGTAGTCGAGGCTCCAGCGCTCCATGGCCGGCCAGGAGTCCATCAGGCCGGTGATGATGGCGGGCTTGCGCTTGTAGACGTACTCGCGCGTGAACTCCTCGCGGGAGGGCGCGTGGATCCGGTCGATCGCGTCGGTCTTCACCGTGGCCTCGGGGAAGATCGTGCCGGCGACGGTCGCGTCCAGTTCGGCCTGGTCGATGGTCATGACGGGTCCTGTTCCTGTTCCTGTGTCCTGTGGGGGCGGGGGTTCGAGAAGGGATACGGCGGATCAGCGGGCCAGCGCCGTGCGCAGGCCCTCGTGGATCAGCTCGCAGCCGTAACGGAGCACGTCGAGTTCCATGGTCAGCGCGGGCAGCAGCTTGAGGACGGCCTTGTCGCGGCCGGTCGACTCGACGATCAGGCCGCGTTCGAAGCACCAGGCCACGACGTCGTCCGCGGCCTGCCGGCCGCCCGCGTGGGTCAGGTCGATGCCGATCGCGTGGCCCTCGCAGCGCACCTCGACGCCGGGCAGCGGGTGGTTCTCCCAGAAGTCGCGCAGCAGTTCGGCGCCGTCGCGGGCCTGGTCGAGGAAGGCCTGGCTCTGCCAGAGGTCGAGGGCGCCGCAGGCGGCGACGAACGCCAGCTGGTTGCCGCGGAAGGTGCCCGGGTGGTCGCCGGCCGCCCACGAGTCGAGGCCCTCGCGGATGAGGAGGATCGACATCGGCAGGCCCAGGCCGCCGATCGACTTGGAGACGGTGATGAGGTCGGGGACGACCCCGGCCTGCTCGAAGGAGAAGAAGCCGCCGGTCCGGCCGCAGCCGGCCTGGATCTCGTCGGCGATCAGCACGATGCCGTACCGGTCGCAGATGTCGCGCAGCTGCCGCAGGTCCGCGTCGGGGATGCGGTAGACGCCGCCCTCCATCTGCACGACTTCGAGGATCACGGCCGCGGGCACGTCGACGCCGGACAGGTCGTCGCCGAGGTACTGCTCCAGGAGGTCCATCGTCGGGAACGGGCCGCGCGGGCCGACCGGGAACGGCAGGTGCGTGACCTCGCCGAGGGGCGTACCGGCCACCTTGCGCAGCGACAGGTCGGCGGTCGCGGCGAGGCTGCCGCGGCTGACACCGTGGTACGCGCCGGAGAACGCGATCACCTGGGAGCGGCCGGTGTGCTTACGGGCCAGCTTCAGGGCCGCCTCGACGGCGTCGGTGCCGGTGCTGCCGCAGAACTGCACGCGGTGGTTCAGCCCGCGCGGCTCCAGGACCTCCCGGCCGAAGCGCTCCAGGAACTCCCGCTTGGCCGCCGTGTGGAAGTCGAGCGCGTGCAGCAGCCCGTCGCCCTCCAGGTGCGCGACGACCTGGCGCTTGATGTGGGCGTGGTTGTGGCCGTAGTTGAGGGCACCGGCGCCGGAGAAGAAGTCGACGTACTCCGTGCCGTCCTCGGCGACCAGGGTGGTGCCGTGAGCCGAGCTGAGGAGGACGGGGAACGCCCGGCAGTACGAGCGGACACCGGACTCGCGCGTCTCGAACACGGTGGTGGCGGTGGCTTCGCGCGCCGCCGCGGTGGGGGCGGGGGTGGCTTCGAGCACCTGGGTGGACGTCGTCAGATCTGCCAGGACCGTCATCGGAGGTCTCCTATCGGGAGGGGGGAGAGCGGGAGCGGGAGTACCTGCCCGACGGTGGCGGCAGGCGTACGGGCGACTGCGGCGAGCAGCGCGAGGTAGTCGTCGAGCAGCCGCCGGGCTTCGGTGTCGGCGACGCGGTCGCCGTAGTACGACAGGGCGATACGGGGTTCGGCGTCGTCGGTGATGTCCAGGCGGAGCGCGTACTCGGTCTGGTTGCGCGTGCCGTCGCTCTCGGTGCCGCGCTGGACGCTCGCGGACTGCTGGGCGCGCAGCCCCGAGGACACCGGGTAGTTGGCGACGACGACGACCGAGTCGAACAGCGGTCCTTCGCCCGACCCCATCCGCTGGAGGGCGCCGGTGGGGACCGAGGTGTGCTCGGCGCCCTCGACGCGGGCCAGCTGGAAGCGGTCGAAGAGGGAGGTCAGGGTGTCGTCCCGGTTCACCTCGACCCGGACGGGCAGGGCGGCGATGAAGAGGCCGACCGCCCGCTCCAGGCCCTCGACGGCGCGGTCGCGGCCCGCCGAGACGACGCCGACGGTGACGTCGGCGCGGTCGAGGCGCGAGGAGGCGAGCAGGGCCCAGCCCGCGCAGGCCAGGGTCGAGAAGGTGTGGCCGTGCTCGGCGGCCCGCTCCCGCAGCGTCTCGGCGACCGCCGGGTCCAGCCTGCCCGCCGTACGGCTGAAGCGGGACGGGCCGAGGCGGCCCGGCTCCGCGGCGAGGCGCGAGGGGAGCGCCCCGGCCAGCTGGTTCTGCCAGAAGGCGCGGTCCGCCTCGGGGTCGGCGTCCTCGGCGTCGAGTGCGGGGACTGGCGGGAGGCCCGCGTCGCGGCCTTCGAGGGCGGCGAGGTACAGCGCGAGGAGTTCGTCGAGCAGCACCAGGTTCGACCAGCCGTCGGCCACGAGGTAGCTCTGGATCTGGCCCAGCCACCAGGTGGACGGGCCGAGCACCAGCCACACCCGCCACAGGGGCGGAGCGGACACGTCGAAGGGCGTGGCGCGCTCGGCTTCGAGGAGGGCGATCAGCTCGTCGGCGACCGCGTCCGGCGCGTGCTCGCTCCAGTCGAGGACCTCGATCACCGGGTCGAGTCCGTCGGCGTCGGCGACGACAGGCGTCCAAGCGCCCACATTTCCCTCGCTCCCGCCGTCCCTCCGGAACCCCGTGCGCAGCACCGCATGCCGGTCGTTGAGCTGCCGCCAGGCCGTCCGGAAGCAGTCGGGGTCGATCTCGAAGGGCAGCTCGGTCGTGGACTGCATCTGGTAGAGGCCGGGGACCCAGGCGCTGTCGAGGACGTCCAGCATGTGCTGCTGCCCGGGCGTCACCACCGGGCCGGCGGACCGGGCCCGACTCGCCCCCGCCGTCGGGGCCGAGGCCTCGCGGGTCGGGGCCGAGGCCTCGCGCTCGTCGATCGCCTTCGCGAGTGCCTCGACCGTCTGGTGGGCGAACACCATGCGCGGCGTCATCTCGATCCCCGCGCGGCGGGCCGCGCTCACCATGCGGATGACCGCGATCGAGTTGCCGCCGAGGGTGAAGAAGCCGATGTCGACGGGGACGTCGTCACGGCCGAGGGCCTCGCGCCACAGCTCCACCAGGGCCCGCTCGGTCCCGGTGCTCGCGGCGCGCCCCGTGAGGGCGGCGGCCGTGGGCGCCGGCAGCTCGCGCCGGTTGACCTTGCCGTTGTGGGTCAGCGGGAAGGACTCCATACGGACGAAGGAGGCGGGCACCATGTGCGCGGGAAGGCTCGCCGACAGCTGCCGCTTGAGCTCGGCGTCGTCGGGGACCTCACCGCCCGGGGGCGCCACCAGATAGGCCACGAGGGTCTTCGCGCCGTCGCGCGGGCCGTGCGCCGCGACCAGGCAGGAACCGCCGCCGATGACCTCCCGCAGCGCGGCCTCGATCTCACCGGTCTCCACCCGGTAGCCGTTGATCTTGATCTGGAAGTCGATGCGGCCGAGCAGTTCGAGGTTGCCGTCGGGCATCCAGCGGGCCCGGTCACCGGTGCGGTACAGCCGGGCCCCGGGGGCCGTGCTGAACGGGTCGGGCACGAAGCGCTCGCCGGTCAGCCGGGCCCGGTTGTGGTAGCCCCAGCCGACACCGACACCGCCGAGGTACAGCTCGCCGGGCACGCCCACGGGCAGCGGGGAGAGGCCCGCGTCGAGGACGTACGAGGTCTGGTTGGCCATCGGGACGCCGTACGGGATGCTGCGCTGCTCCGGCAGGACGTCACCGATCAGGTGGATCGTCGAGTCCATGGAGACCTCGGTGGCGCCGCCCATGCTGACGAGCTGCGCCGAGGGGATCAGCTGCGCGGCGCCCCGCTGCGGCAGTGCCAGCGGGATCCAGTCGCCGCCGAGCAGCACCAGCCGGATCGGCAGCCGCTCGCCGGCGCGGATCTCGCACTCCTCGACGAGGAGTCCGAAGAGCGCCGGTACCGAGTGCCACACGGTGACGGACTCGCGCTCGATCGTCTCGATCCAGCGGTGCGGCGAACGCTCGTCCTCCGAGGCCGGGAACACCACGGTCGCACCGGCCATGAGCGTGCCGAACACGTCGTACGCGCTCATGTCGAAGGCCAGCGCCGAGACGCCGAAGACCTTGTCACCGGGGCCGACGAGGAAGCGCCGGTTGAAGTCGGTGAAGTTGTTGACGCGGCCCCTGTGGTCGAGCAGGACGCCCTTGGGCAGTCCGGTCGAGCCCGAGGTGTAGATCAGGTACAGCAGGTCGTCCGGGCGGACGTCCCGCTCCGGCCGGGTCGCCGGGTGGGCGGCGGCGGCAGCCGGGTCGACGGCCGTGACGCCCTCGCCGGCGAGCCGGTCGTCACGGGTGACGACCAGGCGGGCCCCGGAGTCCGCCAGCATCCACTGGAGACGCTCGGCCGGGTAGCCGGGGTCGAGCGGGACGTACCCCGCGCCCGTCTTGGCGATGGCGAGCTGGGTGACGACCAGGTCGACGCCCCGCTCCAGGCAGACACCGACGCGTGCGTGGCGGCCGCAGCCCTCGGCGATGAGCAGATGGGCGAGCCGGTTGGCGCGGGCGTCGAGTTCGGCGTAGCTCACGGCCTCGTCGCCGCAGGTCACGGCGACAGCGTCCGGCTCCAGGTCCGTCCACTCCTCGAACAGGCCGTGGGCGGTGGCGTGGGCGGGGTACTCCTCGCCCGTACGGTTCCACTCGTCGACGACCAGCTCCCGCTCGGCCGGGGTGAGCAGGTCCGCGTTGTCGACGTGGACGTCCGGGGTCTCGCACAGGCCGGTGAGCAGCCGCCGGTAGTGGCCGAGGAGGCGCTCGGCGGCGGCGGTGTCGAGCACCGACTCGTCGAACTCCAGGGACACCATGACCTCGTCGTCCGTCACCGCGCAGGACAGGTCGAGGGGGAACTTGGCCGTGCCCGAGTGCAGGTGGGTGGGGGTCAGGGACAGGTCGCGCAGCCGCATCTCGTGGCCGGGGCCGTTGTTGAAGACGAACATCGCCTCGAACAGCGGGCTCTCGGCCAGCGTGCGCTGCGGCGCGACCTTGTCGACGAGGACGTCGAAGGGGATCTGGTGCTCCTGCGCCCACAGCGACTCGCGGCTGATGCCGGCCAGGACGTCGCCGAGGCTGCCGCCGCCCGCGGACAGGTCGGCCACCACGGGGACGGTGTTCGCGAAGTAGCCGACCAGGCGCTCGGTCTGCCGGTTCCGGTTGGCCATGACCGTGCCGACGGCGAACCGGGAGGTGCCCGTGTACCGGTTGAGCAGCACCGCGAACGCGGTGAGCATCACGTTGAACACGGTCGTACGGTGCGCCTCGGCGGTGCGCTGGAGCTCGCGGCCGAACTGCCCGTCCCACTGGGAGCGGATGCGCCGGCCGGTACGGGCCGTGCCCCGGTCTCCGGTCGGGGAGAGGCCGAGCGGCTGGGCCCAGGCCAGCTGCTCACGCCACTGCGCGACCAGCCAGTTGTAGTCCTCGGGCTCCTGGGCCCGCTCGTGGGCGGCCGCGTCGGCGTAGTCGATGCCGAGCGCGGGCAGCCGGGGCGAGCGGCCCTCGCGGGCCGCGTCGTACAGCTCCGCGAGGTCCTCCAGGAGGACCCCCACCGACCAGGCGTCGGTCGCGATGTGGTGCACGACCAGGGCGAGGAGATGGTCGTCGGCGGCGATCCGGAAGAGGCGCCCGTGGATCACGGGGCCGTCCGCCAGGTCGATCGGCAGGGCCGCCTCGCGCTGCGCGGCGGCCACGGCGGCCTCCTCGTCGGCGGCCTCCTCGACCGGCAGCTCCATCGGCGCGGCCGGCAGGACGACCTGTTCGAGGCCGCCGTCCGGCAGCTGCCGGTAGACGGTGCGCAGGACGGGGTGCCGGTCGACGAGCCCGTCGAGCGCGGCCCGCAGCGCGGTGGTGTCGAGGGCGCCGCGCAGCCGGACGCCGTAGGGGACGTTGTACAGCGGCCGGCCGTCCGCGAGGGACTCGGCGACCCACAGCTGCTCCTGGCCCCGGGACAGCGGGCCGGGCTTCGCGGTGTCGCGGCGGCGGATGGTGCGCGCCGCGGCCCGCTGTTTGCCACGGGCCAGCAGCAGCGAGGCCATCAGCTCCCGCTTGGCCGCGGACAGGCTCTCGATGCTCTCCCGCTCGGTGGCGGCTTCCCGGATCATGCGTCCCTCTCCTCGCCGGCCGCGAGCAGCTCGCGGGCCTGGTCGTCGGTCACGCCGTCGAGCAGCACCTCGAGTTCGAGGAGCTCGGCCTCGCTCAGCCCGGCCAGCTGGAGTTCCTCCAGGGCCTGTGCGACACCGCGCACGGTGGGCTGCTCGAAGACCGTGCGCAGCGGCAGTTCGATGTCCGTCCGGGCGGCCAGTTCGGCCACCAGGCGGGTGGCGAGCAGCGAGTGGCCGCCCAGGGTGAAGAAGTCGTCGAGCGCGCCGACCGCCGGGGTGCCGAGGAGTTCCTCGAACACCGAGGCCACGAGCCGCTCGGTCGGTCCTGACAGTTCCTCGAAGCGCCGGCGGACCCGCTCGACGGTCACGTCGTCCCGCTGGAGCGCGGCCCGGTCGACCTTGCCGTTGGGGGTGCGGGGCAGCCGGTCGGCGAAGACGTAGCCGGTGGGGACCATGTAGCGCGGCAGGCGGGTGCCGACCGCGGCGGCCAGGACGGCCGGGTCCCGTTCGGCGGTGACCACGCAGGCGACCAGGGTCGGTTCGCCGTCGCAGTCGCGCAGGACGACCGCCGCCTCCCGTACGGAGGGCAGCTCGCACAGGGCCGTCTCGACCTCGCCGGCCTCGATGCGGAAGCCGCGGAGCTTCAGCTGGTCGTCGAGCCGTCCGAGGAACTCGAGGTGGCCGTCGGAGCCCAGCCTCACCCGGTCGCCGGTGCGGTACAGCCGGGCGCCGGGCTCCGCCGCGTACGGGTCGGGGACGAACCGTTCCGCCGTGGCCTTCGGGTCCCCGAGGTAGCCGCGGCCGACCGCCGGGCCGCCGATGGCGAGCTCGCCCGGCACGCCGAACGGCAGCCGCCGTCCCTGCGCGTCGAGGACGTAGGACGTCACTCCGGCGACGGGCGTGCCGAGCGGGACCGCGCGGTCGGTCGGCGGCGGGGTGGTCAGCACCGCGAGGTGGGTGTCGTCCGAGCACTCCGCCGGGCCGTACGCGTTGACCATCGGGATCCCGGGGAAGCGGCGAAGCCACTCCGCCGCGAGGTCCGGCGGCAGCGCCTCTCCGGTGGCGATGAGATACCGCAGGCTCGCCAGGTCGCCGTCCTCCGCGTGGTCGAGCAGCGCCCTGATCATGCCGGGCACCAGCTGGAGGACGCTGACACCGCGCTCCCGGACGAGGGCGGTCAGCGCCTCCGCGTCCCGGCTCGTGGCGTCGTCGCTGACCACGGTGGCCGCGCCGCGCGTCACCGCGACGAGCATCTGCCAGACCGAGATGTCGAACGACTGCGAGGCGGTCTGGGCGATGACGTCGCCCGAGGACAGCTCCAGGTCGTGGGCCATCAGCTCCAGGTGGTTGAGCAGGCCGGCCTGCTCGATCTCCACGCCCTTGGGCTCACCGGTCGTACCGGAGGTGAAGATCACGTACGAGCGCCGGGCCGGGTGCGTCCCGTGGGTGTCGAGCGGCCGGTCCGAGACGGAGTCGTCGAGGACGAGGTGGGTGCCGCGGGCGTCGGCGAGCAGGGCGGCGATCCGCTCCGCCTGCTCGTCGTCGGTGAGGGCGACGACCTCGCCAAGCCGGTCGAGGACGGTGGCGATCCGCCGGTCCGGTACGGCGGGGCTGACCGGCACGTACGTCGCTCCGGCCGCGTCGCAGGCGAGGGCGGCGGCGATGTGCCGGGCCGAGCGCCCGGCGCACACCACGACGGCCGGCTCGGGGCCGGAGGCCGCCGCGGAAAGCCGCTCGGCGAGCGCCGCGACCCGGTCCCGCAGTTCGCGGTACGTCCAGACGGTGCCGCCGTCGATGACGGCGGGGGCGTCCGGGGTGAGCCGCGCCCAGTGCGCGAGGGACTCGGTGGTGGTCATCGGCGTGAAGGCCCCCGGTCCCGCGCTCAGGGCGTCCTGCGCGGCGGCCTCGGCCTCCGGGCGGATCTCCAGGTCGGCCACGGAGCGCTTCGGGGCGGCGGCGATGCTGCCGAGCAGGGCCTCGAAGTGGTCCAGGAGCGTCCGGCCTGCCTCCTCGTCGAAGAGGTCGGCGTTGAGCTCCAGGGTGGCGTGCAGGCCGTCCTTCTCCTCGGCCAGGTCCAGGCTGAGGTCGAACTTGGCGGTGCCGACGGGGGCGTGCAGCCGCTCCAGCCTGAGGTCGCCGAGGTCGATCTCCGAGTACGGCGCGTTGTGCAGGGTGAACATGACCTGGAACAGCGGGCTCGTGCTCAGGTCCCGGCTCGGCTGGAGCGCGTCCACCACCCGGTCGAAGGGAACGTCCTGGTTGGCGTACGCGGCCAGGGTCGTGGACCGGACGCGGTCGAGCAGCTCGGTGAAGGACTCCTCCGCCCGGAGCGTGTTGCGGAAGACGATCGTGTTCACGAAGAACCCGACCACGTCCTCGATCTCGACCGAGCGGGTACCCACCGGGGTGGCGACCGCGATGTCCGCGGCGCCGCTGTAGCGGTGCAGCTGGCAGTTGAACGCCGCGAGCAACGTCATGAACAGGGTCGCGTTGTGCTCGCGGCCCACCTGCCGTACCCCGCCGACCAGTTCGGCGTCGAGGATCCGGCGTACCGTCAGGCCCCGGTTGGTCATCGCCGCCGGCCTCGGCCGCTGCGCGGGGAACTCCAGGAGCGGCGCCGGCTTCGCCAGCGTCTCGCACCAGAAGTCGAGCTGCGCCTGGTGGTCGCCGCCCTCGACGCGCTCGCGCTGCCAGCTCGACCAGTCGGCGTACTGCACGTCGAGCTCGGGCAGCGGGGACGCCGTGCCCTGGCGGTGCGCCTGGTAGAGGGCCGCGAAGTCGCGGACCACGATCTGCAGGCCCCAGCCGTCGGCGACGACATGGTGCACGGCGAGGACGAAGACGTGGTCCTCGTCGGAGAGCCGGATCAGGGTCGCCTGTTCGAGGGGTGCCTCGGCCAGGTCGAAGCGGTGCCGCGCGGCCTCGTCGACGAGTTCCGGCCAGCGCCGCTCGGCGGTCTCCTCCGGCTCGCCGCTCAGGTCGACGACCGTGAGCGGCATGGTGACCGCGTCGGCGGGCTCGACGATCTGGCTCACCCGCCCGTCGTCCATGACGAGCCGGGTGCGGAGCACCTCGTGCCGGGCGACCAGCTCGTCGAGCGTCGCGGCCAGGGCTCCGGTGTCCAGCGGGCCGCGCATGCGCACGACGGTGGCGCTGTTGTAGGCGCCGGTATCGCCCTCCAGCTGGTCCAGGAACCAGAGGCGTTCCTGGCCGTACGAGGCGGGCAGCGGTCCGGTGCGGGGCAGGGCGACGACCGGTGCGGTCTCGCTGCCTCCGCCGGAGACGCCGTCGATGTGCGCGGCGAGGTCCCGTACGGTCTGCTTCTCGAACAGGGTGCGCAGTGCGATGTCGCAGCCGAACACCCGGCGGATCCGCGACACGACCTGGGTGGCCATGAGGGAGTGGCCGCCGAGGTTGAAGAAGTTGTCCTCGGGGCCCACCTTGGGCGCGCCGAGCACGTCCTGCCACAGGCCGGCCACCAGTTCCTCGGTGGGGGTCAGCGGCGCGCGCGGTCCGTCCTCGTGGCCGCCGGCCACCGAGGAGGGCTCGGGCAGCGCGGCGCGGTCGATCTTGCGGTTCGGGGTCAGCGGGAAGGCGTCGAGGGCGACGACGAACGCCGGGATCATGTAGTCCGGCAGCCGCTTGCGGACGAAGGCCTTCACGTCGTTGCCGACGGCCCTGGTGCCGGGCCTCGACACCACGTACGCGACCAGCGCGTTCTCGCCGCTCGCGTCGGCACGGGCCAGGACGAGGGCGTCCTGGACGTCCGGCGCGGCGCAGATCACGTGCTGCACCTCGTCCGTCTCGACGCGGTAGCCGCGGATCTTGACCTGGGTGTCGGCGCGGCCGAGCGGGGTGACGGAGCCGTCGGGCAGATGGCGGCCGAGGTCGCCGGTGCGGTACATGCGGTCGCCGTCGGAGTCGCCGAACGGGCTGCGCACGAACTTGGCGGCGGTGAGCGCCTCGTCGTGGGCGTACCCCAGCGAGATGTGCGGGGAGCGGATGACGATCTCTCCCGGCTCCCCGACGCCGGCCTGCCGCCCCGCCTCGTTCAGTACGAGGAGCTGGACGTCCTTCATGCCGCGGCCGAGCGGGTACGTGACACCCGGGTCGGTGTCGGCGACGCCGTGGGCCGCGGGCACCACGTAGTAGCCGACCGCGCGCTGCGTCTCGGTCGAGCCGTACAGGTTGACGCAGGTCGCCGAGCCCGCCATGCGGGTGATGGCCCGCACGTCACGGCTGGTCAGCGTGTCGCCGAGGAAGAAGACCCGCTCCAGGAGCGGCAGGGTGCCCGGCGCGACCGACAGCTGGTCGAACAGCCTCGCCATCGGGGGCGTCATGTGGCTGACCGACACCTGCGCGGTACGGAACCACTGCGCGAGCCGGCCCGGGGTCTCGACGTCGAGCCGGTCGGGTACACAGATCGTGGCGCCCGTGACCAGCGGCGTGAACACCTCGCGGTGCAGCGGGTCGTGGCTGATGCCGGAGAGCAGGCTGTAGCGGTCGGTCTCGCGGAGCCCGAAGGTCTCCACCATCCACGGCACGAAGTGGGTGAGGGAGCCGTGCGCGCCCCGGATGCCCTTCGGCTTGCCGGTGGAACCCGAGGTGAACGCGATGTACGCGCAGTCCCCCGGCCCCACCTCGACGGCCTCGGCCGGCTCCGCGCCCTGCGGCACCAGGTGCCGGGCGTCCGCCAGCCTCGACGGCAGCTCGAAGCGGCAGCGCAGCGACGCCGCCTGGAGCGCGGTGTCCACGGCGAGCGGTACGGCTCCGGCGCCCTCCAGCTGGAGGAAGGCGCTCGGGCGGGCCACCGCGAGGCAGTCGGCGATGCGGTCCGCCGGATAGCTCGGGTCGAGGATGGCGAACGAGGCACCGGCGCGCAGCACGGACAGGATCGCCCAGACCAGCGAGGCACTGCGCTCGCCGTAGATGGCGACCACGTCGCCCTTGGCGACGCCCTGCTGGTTCAGCAGGCCCGACATGGCGGCCGTCGCCCAGGACAGCTCCCCGTAGGTGAGCTCCTGGCCCGGTTCGGTGATCGCGATCCGCCCCGGTTCACGGGCGGCCCGCCGCTCGAACTGCTCGACCACCGACCCGTACCAGGTGGTGTCCAGCGGTGCGGCCGGGTCGGGCAGCGCGCGGCGCGCGAGCGGGGTGTCGAGCCGCAGCGCGGCGACGGGGCTGCCGCTGTCGGCGACGGCCTGCTCGATGACCCTGATCCACTGGGCGAGCAGCTCGTCCACCGTGGCCCGGTCGAAGCGGTCGGCGGCGTACATCAGGTCGAGCGAGAGGCCCGGCTGCCCAGGGTCGACGTAGAAGGTCAGGTCGAACTTCGCGCCCAGGTCGGGGACGGCGAAGGTGTCGACGGTGAGGCCCGGCAGGTCGCCCCGGTGCGGCGGGATGTTGAGCAGGTTCAGATAGACCTGGAACAGCGGGGTGGTGTTCAGGTCGCGCTCGGGGGCGAGCCTGCCGACCAGCGTCTCGAACGGCACGTCCTGGTGCTCGTACGCGTCGAGGGTGCTGGTGCGGACCCGCTGGAGCAGCTCGTCGAAGGTCGGGTCGCCCGACAGGTCGGCGCGCAGCACGAGCGAGTTGATGAAGAAGCCGATCAGGTCCTCCACCTCGCGGTGCCCGCGGCCCGCGATGGGCACGCCGATCGCGAAGTCACGCTGGCCCGCGAGCCGCCCGAGGGTCAGCTGGAGGGTCGCCGCGAGCACCATGAACAGGGTCGCCCCGGACTCGGCGGCGAGCCGCTCCATCGCCTCCCGCAGCTCCGGCGTGACGGTCGCCCGGGCCCGGTGGCCCCGGCCCTCGTCGGCGGCGGGCTCGGCCGCGCCGCGCGAGACCGGCAGGCTGAGCGAGGGCAGCGCGTCGAGCTGCTCGCACCAGTACGCGACGGAGGCGTCGAGCGCGCCGGAGTCGAGCTGGTGGCGCTGCCAGCGGGAGAACTGCTCGTAGGTGACCTGGAGCGGAGGCAGCGGGGAGGACGGCTCGTGGCCGGTCTCCTCGGCGTAGAAGTGGGTCAGATCCCGCTTGAGGATCTCCATCGACCACCCGTCGCCCACGATGTGGTGCAGGGTCAGGACCAGGACCGCGTCGTCGTGGCCGAGCTGGAGCAGCCGGACCCGCAGCAGCGGGCCGCCCGCCAGGTCCATCGGCTCCGCCGCCTCGCGTTCCACCAGGGCGCGGGCCTCGGAGGCGCGCTCCTCGGCGGTCGCGCCGGTCAGCTCGGTGCGCGTCAGGGTGACGTCGGCGCTGTCCAGGACGGCCTGCGTCAGCTCGCCCTCCTGGTGGGCGACGACCGTGCGGAGCGTGCTGTGCCGGTCCACCAGGCGGGTGACGGCCCGCTGGAGGGCGGCCTCGTCGAGGGCGCCGGTGAGCCGGATCGCGCCGGCCAGGTGGTAGCGGCCGGTGGAGGTGTTGCCGGTGGAGCCGGTCTCGCCGGAGCCGTTCTCGATCTCCTCAAGCAGCCAGAGGCGTTCCTGCATCACCGACAGCGGTGCGTCCGCACCGCCGGCGGCGTGGGCGGCGATCCCGCCGGAGGTGTCCCGGACGGCGGCGGCGTCGCACAGCGCGGCGTACTCCCGGAGCACGGGCGCCTCGAACAGCGCCCGCAGCGGGACCTCCCGGCCCAGCTCCTCGCTCACCTGCGAGGTGATCACGGTCGCGAGCAGGGAGTGGCCGCCGATGGTGAAGAAGTCGTCACCCGCGCCGACCATGTCGACGTCCAGGACCTGGGCCCAGACCCGGCCGACGGTCCGCTCGGTCTCCGTCTCCAGGGCGGCGAACTCGGCGAGCGCGAAGTCGGCCCGGCCCGGACGCCCGAGGCGGCTCGGGTCGATCTTGCCGCCGGGCAGCCGGGGCAGTTCCCGACGGACCACGAACGCGGCCGGGACCATGTGCGGCGGCAGCTCGGCCGCGCACAGCTTCGCCAGCGCCGGCGGGGTCAGCTCGGACTCGACATGGGCGGACTCGACATGGGCGGACTCGACATGGGCGGACTCGACATGGGCTACGAGCACCCCGTCGAGGCCCCGCACCACGGCCCGTGTCACACCGGGCAGGGCGAGCAGCACCGACTCGATCTCGGCCGGCTCGATCCGGTAGCCGCGCAGCTTGATCTGGCTGTCGCGACGGCCGCAGTAGTCCAGGGTCCCGTCGGCGCGCAGCCGGACGAGGTCGCCCGTACGGTACATCCGGGCGCCGGGAGCGGCGGAGAACGGGTCGGGCAGGAAGTGCCCCGCGGTCAGTCCCGGCCTGCCGTGGTAGCCGAGGGCCAGGCCCGCGCCGCCGACGTACAGCTCGCCGACCGCGCCGGCGACCACCGGACGCAGCTCCGCGTCCAGGACGTACGCCGTCCCGCCCGGCAGCACCGCGCCCAGCGAGGCGGGACGCCCCGGGACGCACTCGGCGGCCGTGATGACGACGGTGCACTCGGTGGGGCCGTACGCGTTGACGAAGCGCCGGCCCGGCTGCCACCGCTCGACCAGCTCGGCGCGGCAGGCCTCGCCGCCCGACACCAGGGTCCTGAGCTCCGGCAGTTCACGGACGGGCAGGGACGCGATCACCGAGGGCGGCAGCAGGCACACGCTGATCGCGCGCTCGGCGAGGACATCGGCGAGCGCCTCACCGACGAGGGCGTGCTCACGGCCGGCGACGCACAGGGTGCCGCCCGCGGCTAGCGTGGAGAAGATCTCCCAGACGGAGGCGTCGAAGCTCAGGCTCGCGAACTGGAGCATGCGGGCGTCGGCGTCGATCCCGAAGACACCCGCCTGGTACGCCGTGAGGTGGGCGAGCGCACGGTGGGAGACGAGCACACCCTTGGGGCGGCCGGTGGAGCCCGAGGTGTAGAGGAGGTACGCGGGGGCGTCAGGGTCGGCCGGCGGCAGCGCCGCAGCTTCGGCGGGGGCGTCAGGCTCGGCCGGCGGCAGCGCCGAGGCCTCCGCCGCCGGCGCCTCGCGCAGTGCCTCCTCGACGAGGTCGCGGGTCACCAGACCGCGCGCCCCCGAGTCGGCCAGCATGAACTCCTTGCGCTCGGCCGGGTAGGCGGGGTCGATCGGCAGGTACGCCGCTCCGCAGCGCTGCGCCGCCAGGACGGCGACGACGGCCTCGACGGACGGCTCGACCGACACGGCGACGACGTCCCCGGGGCGCACGGCGAACCGCCGCGCGACCACCCCGGCGACCCGGTCCACCCGGGCACGCAGCTCGCCGTAGGACAGCGCGCTGTCCGGACCCTCGAGCGCGATCGCGTCGGTGCGGCTGTCCGCGACCCGCTCGAACCGCGCCCAGAAGGTGTCGGGCCGCTCCTCGGCGCCCGCGGGGGACGGCCAGCGGTCCAGGGCCGCGGCCGCCGAGGGGGTCTCGACGCGCTCGTCCGGCCGCTGCGCCATCGCGCGGGCCGTCTCGCCGAAGAGCCGGGCGACGAGCTGAGCCGTCTCGGGCCCGAACAGGTCCGAGTTGAACTCCAGCCAGCCCGTCAGCGGACCGCCGTCGTCGGTGATCTCGAAGGTCAGGTCGGTCTTGGCGGTGCCGGTGTACAGCGGCGCCGTCTCGACCCGCAGGCCGGGCAGGGCCGGCGTGGGCAGCGCGCCGGTGCGGACGTCGAGGATGGCCTGGAAGAGCGGGCTGCGGCTCGGGTCGCGGTCCTGTCCCGTCGCCTCCACGATCGCGGAGAAGGGGACCCACTTGTGCGGCAGCGTCTCCAGGGTGGTGGCCCTGGCGCGGTCGACGAGGTCGCGGCCGGTGGCGGCGCCCGGCACCTCGAAGCAGAGCGGCACGGTGTTCACGAAGAAGCCGACGACGTCGTCGTACGAGCCGTCGCCCGTGCGGTTGGCGTCGGGTACGCCGATGACCACCCGCTCCTGCCCGGTGAGACGGGACAGGGTGGAGGACATGCACGCGGCGAGCGTCATGAAGACGGTCGCCCGCTGGTCCCTGGCGAGGGAGCGCAGCAGGTCCGAGTCGGCCTGGCTCAGCGTCAGCGGCACCCGCGCGCCGTCGAAGGTCTGCACGGCCGGGCGGGGCCGGTCGAAGGGCAGGTCGAGGGCGAGCGGCGCACCGGCGAGGTGCCCGGTCCAGAACTCCAGGCCGCGCCGGCCCTCGGCCGCATCGAGACGGGAGGTCTCGTCGACCGCCCACCGGGCGTACTCGTGGACGAGCGCGGGCGGTTCGCCGTGACCGGCGACGCCCGAGCCGTGCGCGTACAGCTCGGCCAGCTCTCCGGCGATGATCTCCATGGAGCGGCCGTCGGAAACGATGTGGTGGAAGGCCAGGAGCAGCGCGTGCTCGTCGGGCCCGAACTCCACCAGGGCGGCGCGCATCAGCGGCGGCTCGTCCAGCCGGAAGAGCTGCCGGGTGTGGTCGACGGCGAGTCCGGCCAGTTCCGCCTCGCGCTGTGCGGGCGTGACCGCGGTCCGGTCGATGACCTCGAAGGGGCAGGTGAGGCCGGTGTGCACGAAGGGTACGGGCCGGCCGCCCTCGTCCTTGAAGCCGGTACGCAGGGCGGGGTGCCGCTCGACGATCGCGTCGAGCGCGCCGCGCAGGACGGCCGGGTCGAGCTGCCCGTACAGCCGGAGCACGCCGGGCACGACGTAGGCGCGGGAGCCGGGGGCGAACTTCTCTAGGAACCACAGCCGGCGCTGACCCAGCGAGAGCGCGGGCTCGACGACGCCGGGCACGGTGTCGGCCGCGTCGACAGAGACCGCATCCGTGACCGCGAGTTCCGCGATCCGCGCCGCCTGGGCCCGTACGGTCACCGACTCGAAGAACATCCGCAGCGGCGGCTGGACGCCGAACTCCTTGCGTACCCGGGTGTTGAGGTCCGCCGCGCGCAGGGAGTGCCCGCCGAGCCCGAAGAAGTCCTCGTCGGGACCGACCCCGGCGACTTCGAGCACCTCGCACCAGATCGCCGCGAGCCTGCTCTCCAGGGGCGACATGTCCGCCGCCCCGGCCGAGCGGGACGCGTCGAGGGCGAGTTCGCGCAGCGCGTGCGCGTCCACCTTGCCGTTGGAGGTGAGCGGGATCGCGTCCAGGACGAGGAGCCGGCTCGGGACCATGTAGCTGGGCAGCTCGCGGTTCAGCCAGGCGCGCAGTCCTTCGACGCCGACGCCCTCGCCGGTGACGGCGGCGATCAGCTCCGTCTCTCCCGTACCCCGGGAGGCGACGACGGCCGCCTCGGCGACGTCGGGGTGGCGCCGCAGCGCCACGTCGACCTCACCGAGCTCGATGCGGTAGCCGCGTACCTTCACCTGCTGGTCGGCGCGGCCGACGTAGCGCAGCTCGCCGTCGGCGGACCGGCGCACCAGGTCGCCGGTGGCGTACAGGCGCCGGCCCGGCTCGGTCGCGAACGGGTCGGGGACGAACCGCTCGGCGGTCTTGCGGGGCGCCGACGCGTAGCCGCGCCCGACGCCCACGCCGCCGATGTACGCCTCGCCGACGACGCCGTCCGCGACGGGTCGCAGCCCGGCGTCGAGGACGTGGACGACCGCGTCGGTCATGTCGGCGCCGATGGACACGTCGCGGGCGCGGGAGACCTGGCCCGACTCCGGGCCGAGGTGGGCGACGGTCGAGCACACCGTGGTCTCGGTGGTGCCCCAGCGGTTGTAGAGCCCGACGTGGCCGCGGTCGGCCGCGAACCACCGGGCGAGCTTGTCGGGGTGCGCGGCCTCGCCGCCGATGAGGATCGAGCGGAGCGTCGGCGGGACCTGCGCGCCGGCGTCGAGGGCGGTGACGAGGACGTGGAAGAAGGCGGTGGGGATGTCGAGGAGGGTGAGCCGCTGCTCCTCGCACCAGGCCCAGAACCGCTCCGGCGAGCCGAGGACGGACTCGTCCCGCAGCACCAGGGCCGCGCCCCGGGTCCAGGCGGAGAAGATCTCCTCCAGGCAGGGGTCGAAGGTGAGCGGCGCGAACTGGAGCACCCGGTCGCCCTCCTCGACGTCGAAGGCGTCGAGGAAGGACAGCAGGTAGCTGACCAGCGACCGGTGCTCGATCTGCACGCCCTTGGGGCGTCCGGTCGAGCCGGAAGTGAAGATGACGTACGCCAGGGTGTCGCCGGTGGCGGCGAGCGCGGGGCGGTCCTCGGGGAGGCCGGCGCCGGACTCCTCGTCGACGCGGGTCGCGGCGCCCAGGGAGCCGGCGAGGTCCGCGGTCGCGGCGTGGCAGAGGATCCGCGCGCAGCGCGCGTCGCCGACCATGTCGGCGAGACGGCTCTGCGGCAGCGTCGGGTCCAGGGGTACGAACGCGGCCCCGGACTTCATGACCGCGAGCATCGCGACGATCAGCTCGGTGGAGCGCTCCAGGCAGAGACCGACGGTGTCCTCGGGGCCGAGGCCGTCCTGCCGAAGGCGGTGCGCGAGGCGGTTCGCCGCGCGTTCCACCTGGGCGTACGTCAGCTCCACCGGCCCGGCCGTGAGGGCGACCGCGTCGGGGGTGCGGTCGGCGGTCGCCTCGAACAGCTCGTGCACGGAGGTGACGCCCGGCAGGGTGCGGGCGGGGACGTCGGCCCGGCCGAGGGATTCGGTCGCGCCGGTGAGGCGCAGCGCCGAGACCGGCGAGTCGCCGTGGGTGGCGAGCTGCCCGAGCAGTTCGAGGAACTGCTGTCCCAGCTGTGCGGCGAGGGCCTCGTCGAAGCGGTCCGCGCGGACCAGCATGTGCGCGAGGAGGCCGCCGTCGGCGGGTACGGCGTGCAGGGTGATGTCGAACTGGGTGGCCAGCTCACCGGCCGGGAACGGCGCGAGGGTGAGGTCGCCGAGGACCGCGCTGTCACGGCCCGCGCCGAAGAGCACCGAGGTGACGTCGTCGGCGATCGCGTTGTGCGGCCGCTCGAAGACGACCGCGGTGTTGATCGCGACCGAGGTGTTGCCCCGGGCGCGCAGCAGCTCGACGAGCCGGCTGACCGGGAAGTGCTGGTGGCCGAGGGACTGCCGCAGCTGCTGCCCGGTGCTGCGGATCAGCTCGGTGACGGTGGCGTGGGCGCCGGGCTCGGCGCGTACCGGAATGGTGTTGACGAAGTAGCCGAGGGTGTTGCGGAAACGTGCCTGCGGGCGGCCGGCCGTGGTGGCGCCGACGACGAAGTCACGCGAGCCGCTGTGCGCGGCGACGAGGACCTCGAACGCCGCCATCAGGACCGAGAACACCGTCGTGCCGCTGTCACCCGCGACCCGTTCGAGGTCGGCGAGCAGCTCGGCGTCCACGGTCACCCGGTGGCTCGCGATGCCCTTCCCGGGCTGCGGACGCTCCCGTACCGGAAGGGTCGGCGCCTGGACGTCCCCGGCGAGCAGGTCGAGCCAGTAGCGCTCGTCGGCCCCCCACTGCGGGGAGCGCTCGTAGTCCTGCTGCCAGCGGACGAACTCCTCGTAGCCGACGGCCGCCGGAAGCTCGGGCGTGCGCTCGTGCAGCAGGTCGCCGTAGACGGTCGTCAGCTCGTCGAGCAGGGTCACCACCGACCAGAAGTCCGTGATGGCGTGGTGCTGCGCGAGGACCAGGACCGGTGCGCCGCAGCCGGTGAACAGCCGCGCGCGGGCGACGTCGCCGCTCTCGATGTCGAAGGGGGCGAGGGCGCACGCGTCGACCCGGGCCCGGAGCTCCGGCTCCGCCTCGCCCGTCAGGTCGACGACGTCGAGCTCGAACGGGACGGCCGGGTCGATCAGCTGCGTACGCCGGCTGCCGTCGGTGGTGAAGCGGGCGGTCAGGACGGGGTGGCGGGCGCCGATGTGCCGTACGGCCGCGGACAGCACGCCGGTGTCGACCGGCTCGTGCAGCCGGACGGCCACCGACACGTTCTGCAGGCAGTCCGGGCCTTCGAGGTCGCGCATGAACAGCAGCGACTGCTGACCGGCGGACAGCGGTACGGCTCCGCCGCGCCGGCCGGGCTCCTGCCGTACCGGTGTCTCGGGGGCGGTGTGCGTCCGCTCCTCGATGGCCGTGGCCACCTCGCGCAGGCTCGTCGGCTGGAGCAGCAGGCCCGGGTCGGTGACGACACCGAGCTGCTCCTCGATCCGGAAGGCGAGGTCGACCGCCGCGAGGGAGTCGAGGTCGAGTTCGGCGACCATGGTGGCGGGCGCGTCGCCCTCACCCCGGCCGACCAGGCTCAGGGCGCGCTCGATGGCGTCGACGCGCTGCTCGCGGGGGAGCGCGAGGAGTTCGGCGCGCGCCGGGAGGGTCAGCTGCCGCTTCTCGCCGCGGGCGGGGGCGGACGCGGAGCGGCGGTGCAGCTCGCCCTCGACCTGACCGGCGGTGTACGCCGTCCGGCCGGCCAGGCGCTGGATCTTGCCACTGGAGGTCTTCGCGAGGCTGCGGGCGCCGAGCAGGACCACGTCGAACAGTGCGATGCCGTGCTCGTGCTGGACGGCGGCGGCGATCGCGTCGGCGATCCGGGGCAGTTCCTCTTCGGGGGTGCCGGCGGCGACCTCGTGGAGGATCACGCACTCCTCGCCGTCCCCGGTCTCCACCGAGAACGCCGCGCCGCAGCCGGGGCGGGCCCAGGAGGACGCCGCGACGGCGGTCTCCTCCAGGTCGTGCGCGTAGAGGTTGCGGCCGCGGACGACCATCATCTCCTTGAGGCGGCCGGTGACGTGGATCTGGCCGTCCAGGACGAACCCGAGGTCACCGGTGCGCAGGTACGGCTCCGGGTCGTCGGCGAGCAGGGCGCCGAACGCCGTCTCGGTCGCGGCCTCGTCCTCCCAGTAGCCGGAGGCGACGGAGGTGCCGCGCACCCACAGCTCGCCCACCGCGCCGGGCGCGACCCGCGCGCCGGACTCCGGGTCGACGACGGCGAGTTCGTGGCCCTCGGCCACGAGACCGGAGGAGACCAGGGGGTCGCCGTCCGCACGCACCTCGGCGCGGCCCTGCTCCAGGGCCGCGCGGTCGAGCCGGGTGGTGCGGGCGCCGTTGCCACGGCCGCTGCCGGCCACGAACAGGGTGGCCTCGGCGAGCCCGTAACAGGGCAGCAGCGCGGACCGGTCGAAGCCGCTGGGCGAGAACGCCTCGGCGAAGCGCTCCAGGGTGCGGTGGCGCACCGGCTCGGCGCCGCAGAACGCGACCCGCCAGGACGACAGGTCGAGGGCCTCCCGCTCGGCGGGCGTGCTCTTGTTGACGCAGAGGTCGAAGGCGAAGTTCGGGCCGCCGCTGACCGTCGCGCCGCGGGAGGAGATGGCCTCCAGCCAGCGCATGGGCCGGCGCATGAACTCCAGCGGCGACATCAGGACGTTGGAGAGGCCGGAGAGCATCGGCTGGAGCACACCGCCGAGCAGGCCCATGTCGTGGTAGAAGGGCAGCCACGAGGCGACGACGTCGCCCTCGCCGATGCCGAAACCGGCGGCGATCGCGGAGCCGTTGGACAGCAGGTTCCCGTGCGTCACCACGACACCGCGCGGGGTGCCGGTCGAGCCGGACGTGTACTGGAGCAGGGCGACCGAGTCGGGCCTCAGGTCCGGGCGGCGCCAGTCGTCGGCGCCCTCCAGCATCGCGTCCTCGGTCACCACCCACGGCAGCCGGGCCACCTCGGGCGCCTGCTGCTCGAACAGCTCGTGGGTGAAGGCCTGTACGAGGCTGTCGGAGAGGACGATCTCGGCGCGGGAGCTTGCGACGACCGCACGAAGCCGGGGCAGCGTACGGGCGATCCGCATCGGGTCCGGCGGATAGACGGGGACCGCGACCATGCCGGCGTACAGCGTGGCCACGAAGCCCACGACGAAGTGCTCGCCCGGCGGATAGAGCAGCATGACCCGCGCACCGGGTTTCGCCCGCTCCAGGAGCGAGACGGCTATCGCCCTCGCACGCCTGTCGATCTCGAGCATGCTCAGCTCGGTGTCGACACCGCCGGCGTCGGCGAGGAACTCGTAGCTCAGGGCGGCACCGCGCTCGGAGACATTGCGGCGGATGACATCAACGACAGAGTTGTGTGCGTACATAGACCGTTCTCGCATCGGCGTGGAGTTCTGGAGCCCGGACGGGTGGGGCGGGCCTGGGGGTCCGCCCGAGGGCGCACCGCGGGGGCGGGCCGGCGTGATGGGGGTGCCGGCCCGCCGGGGAATCGCGGTCAGTAGCCGGCGACGGGCCGGCGGTGGCAGAGGGAGCGGATCCGCTCCTGGACGCGCGCCTGGAGCGCGGGGTCGAGCGCGTACGTGGTGTTCGCCGTGTTCTCCGTGGCGGTCAGCACCTCGTGGACGAGGCCCGCGACCTCCGCGACGTCGGCGAGCTCGAACCCGCGCGCCGCCATGCTGTTGCTGCCGAACCGCACGCCCGACGTCACCATGGCCGAGTGCGCGTCACCGACGATCCGGTTCTTGTTGACGAGGATGCCGCACTGCTCCAGCGCCTTCTCGGCGTTGACGCCCGTGACGCCGTACGAGGTGAGGACGTCGGCCACGACGATGTGGTTGTCGGTGCCGCCGGAGATGACCCGCACACCACGGCCCACGAGCTGCTCGGCGAGCGCGGCCGCGAGGTCGCGCACCCGGTGGATCCTGGCGGTGAACTCCGGCGTGGTCGCCGCCCCGAGGGCGTAGGCCTTGGCGGCGATGCTGTTCACCACCGGCGCGCCCTGGATCAGCGGGAAGAGCCCGCTCTGCAGGGTCTGCCGGAGCGTACGGCCGGTGGGGAGCACGGTGTCGGCGGAGTCGCCGAGCAGGATCAGACCGCCGCGCGGGCCGTAGAGCTGCTTGTGCGTGCAGGTGGTCACCACATGGGCGTGGGCCAGCGGCGACGGGTGCAGCCCGGCCACCACGAGACCGGCGATGTGGGTGATGTCGGCGAGCAGGTACGCCCCCACCTCGTCGGCGATGGCGCGGAACGCGGCCCAGTCGAGCGTACGGGGGTAGGCGGTGGTGCCCGCGACGATCAGACGCGGCCGGTGCAGCAGGGCCTGGGCCCGGACCTCCGCGTAGTCGATGAGGCCGTCGGGCCCGAGGCCGTAGCTGTGCGCGTCGAAGATCCGGCCCGAGATGTTGACCGAGGCGCCGTGGCTGAGGTGGCCGCCCGCGTCCAGGTCGAGGCCCAGAATCGGGTCGCCCGGCTTCAGGAGCGCGTTCATGACGACCTGGTTGGCGGTGCTCGCCGAGTGGGGCTGGACGTTGGCGTAGCGGGCGCCGAAGGCCTGCTTGGCGCGCTCGACCGCGAGCCGCTCGACCTTGTCGACGTTCACACAGCCGGCGTGGAACCTGCGGCCCGGGTACCCCTCGGCCGTGACGTTGGCGAAGAAGCTGCCCTCGGCGAGCAGCGCCGCGGGCGTCACCGGGCTGCACGAGGCGACCAGGGCGAGGGTCTCGTGCTGCCGGCGGAGCTCGTCGTCCATGAGCCCGTAGAGCGCGGGGTCGCCGAGCTCCATGGCGTGCAGGGCGTTTTCGTAGAAGGACGACAGCGGGGCGGTCGGACCGGTGAGCGTGGGCAGACCGACGGCGTGGGTCATGGAGTCGCATCCAAACTGTGAGAGCGGCGGTCGACGGGCGAGGCGAGGGCGACGACGCGTGGAGGTGGTGGGGGCGGTCAGAAGTTCGGCGTCGAGAGCATCGCCGCGACCTTGCGGTCGGGGTCCTCGAAGCCGCGCCGGCCGTGCATCACGCGCTTGTTGTCGATCATGACGATGTCGCCGGCCTGCCACTGGAGGTCGACCCGCACCTGCTCGGTGGCGTCGAGCGCGTCCCAGCGGACGTGCTGCGGGATGGAGGATCCGTCCTCGAAGGAGACGATCGCGCCGGAGCCCAGGTAGCTGTTGCACAGCGTGGGCGCGTCCACGTAGGGCGCCTGCGGGACCGCGGAGACGGTCCACTTCCAGTTGAGGTTCCCGGCGTCGTCGAAGTCGTACGCGAAGTCGTCGAACGTGGCGAACAGCGCTTCCAGCTCGGCGCGGTCGGCCGTACCGAACACGCGCTCCTGGTGCTCCGGGGCGGTCGGGAACGGCAGGCGCCAGGTCAGCCGGAGCTTGTCGAACAGGTCGCGGGTCTCGGTGGCGAGCCGCTTGTACGCCTCGACGCCGTCGTAGACGGTCGTCTCACCGTCCTCGTCGGCCGGCCGCACGCAGTAGAACCACTGGAGGCCCGGGTGCAGCGGGCAGTAACTCATCTCGGAGTGCGCCGGAATGGGATTCCGGTGCGCGTCCACGAGGAGGACGGCGCCGTCGTCGGAAATCGTCTCGCGGTTGGGGTTCTGGTGGAAGAAGAGCTTCGACGAGAACTTCTGCACAAGGGCGCGGAAATCGTCGGCGGTGGCCCCGAACCCGCGGAACATCAGCGTGCCGTGCTGCTTGAAGAGTTCGGCTATCTCGGAGTGCGGGAGTTCGGCGAGGGGAAGATCCGCACTCTCGATCACCAGACCGTGGTGATCGGAAAGGGGAGACATTTTGAAGGGGGTTGCAGCCATGAGAATTCCTAGTGAGGAGAGGCCCTGACTTTCGATCACGACGGTGACGTTAGAGGGGCGCCGAGAGGGTGGGCAATATCGGATCCCTGGACGGATCCGGTCAATGCCGGGGGCGTGCAATTCCGTCCAAGGCGTGGACGGTGCGATGTCCCATTCCTGAACAGGCGGTGTCCCCCAAACAGGTGTCACGGCTTTCGGGGGCGTGTGTTCGCGCCGCGAGACGGTGACCATGGGAGGCCGACCGGCAGTGGAAGGCATGACGGAAGGCGATGCGGTGGAAGACGACCTCGGGCCCGGCGCCGTACGCGGCCGGCTCGCAGAGATCTGGTGCGGGGCGCTCGCGATGGACCGCGTCGAGGACGCCACGGACTTCTTCGCCGTCGGCGGCCGCTCCCTGCTCGCGGTGCAGGTCACCGCGCGGGCGGCCGACGTCTTCGGGGTCGAGGTGAGCAGCAGCGACCTGGCCGTCGACGCCTCGTTCGGCTCCATGGTGGAGCGCGTCACCCGGGCTCTGCCCTCGACCCCAGGGAGAGCACGTGCTGCTTGACGCGCCCCCGGCCGTCCCGGCGCTCGGTCCGGCCGACTGCCACATCTGGTGGACCGATCCGGCCACGGTCACCGACGACTGCCAGACCCTGCTCGACGGGGCCGAACAGGAACGGGTCCCGCAGCTGCGCAGGGCGGAGGACCGCCGCCGGTTCATCGCCGGCCGGGCCCTGCTGCGTACCGCCGCGGCCGGCTACCTCGGCCTTCCGCCCCGGCGTGTCGAGGTGGTCGCCCACTGCCCCGACTGCGACAGGAACCACGGCAAGCCCGAACTGCCGGGCACCGGGCTCCAGGTGTCGGTCTCGCACTCGGGCGACCGGGTGGCGGTCGCCGTGACCAGGGCCGGTGCGGTCGGCATCGACGTGGAGGAGATCAGCACGTCCGTGTCCCCCGCGGAACTGCTCCCCCATGTCATCGGACCGGCGGAACCGCGCACCCCCGCCCACGCCACCGCGAGCGGCTTCCACCGGATGTGGACCCGGAAGGAGGCCGTGCTCAAGGCGACGGGCCTGGGGCTGCGGGTGCCGCTGGCCGAGATCGGGGTATCGGCCCCGGAGGAGGACCCGAGGGTGCTGTTCCTGGGAGGTCCGGCCGCCAGGCCGGCCGAGGACTTCGTACTGGCCGACCTGGAGGCGGGTGCGGGCCGCGCGGCCGCGGTGACCGTGATCGGCGGCGGGCCGCTGGCCTTCACCGCCTACTCCCGGAGCCGCCCCTCGGCCGCCGCCTTCAGCGCGGGGCCGCCGCGGGCTCCGGGGTCCTGGCGCTGAGCGGCCTCATGTCCGTCCACACCTGCTCGATGTGGTCGAGGCACTGCTGCCGGTCGCCACGGAACCCGTCCGGCTCCCAGCCGGCCGGCAGCTCGCGGTCGGCGGGCCAGAGCGAGTACCGCAGTTCGTGATTGCGGACCACGAGATGGGCGCTGTTGTCTTCGGACGTCATGTCTCCACCTGCTGTCGTTGTCGGGGGTTTCTTCGGCTAGGGCCTGTCTGACAATTCGCGTCGGATCAGGCCGTGCGTGCCGGGCGGGCCGGACCCGGCGGGAATTGTCAGACAGGCCCTAGGGGTGCGCGGTCAGGGCGGCGCGGACCAGCTGCGCCTTGTTGTGCGCGCCGAGCTTGGAGCGGATGCGCTTCACGTACGTGTCGACCGTGTGCTGGCTGATGCCGATCCGCCGGGCCGCCTGGTCGTGGGTGCAGCCCTCGACGAGATGCCCGAGCACCTCGCGCTCCCGCGGGGAGAGCGTGGCGACGCCCTGCGGGGCGCCGGGTCCGGCACCGGCCGGGACCGGGCCCGCCACCCGCCGGACGGCGTCCACGAGCAGCAGGGGCGCGTCGTCGAACGGATGCGTCTCGCCCATCCGGTGCGGGCCCGCGGCGCGGCCGGCGGAGGTTCCGTCGGCCGTCAGCAGGACCGTACGGGCGGCGGGCACCCCGGCGGGCAGTGCGTCGAGCAGGCCCAGGTCGAGGACCAGGCAGTCGACCGTGCCGGCCGCCACCGCGAAGGGCGTGCCCGTCGCGAACGCGACCTGGATGTCGGCCTCCGCGTCGAGCAGGTAGCGGACGCCCAGGAGGGCGAGCTGGTTCCGGACGAAGATCCCGGCACGCACCATGTCGACTCCCCGTCTGCGCTGGTTCCGGTCCGTTCCGGCGGTACGGGGCCAATCTTCTGGATCGTTCGGACGGTACGGAAGACAACTCCGGTGGCCCATTGGGGTCCTGGACAGAAGGGGACATCGGGGCGCAGGGCGCGCAGGGGTACGGCGAAAAAACCGGCCTGCCACACGGGCAACCGGTCTACGGGGGGGGAACGACCGGCCCACCTCAGGGCCACCGGTCTACGGGGGGGAACGACCGGCCCACCTCAGGGCCACCGGTCTACGGGGGCGAACGACCGGCCCATCTCAGGGCCACCGGTCTACAAGGAAACGACCGGCCCGATCAACGACCACCGGTCTCCGACGGTCAGCGGTGCTCCGGGATCCAGCCGTTCTGCACGGCGCGGACACCCGCCTCGAACCGGCTGCGCGCCCCGAGCCGGGTCATCAGCTCGGAGGCAAGGCGTCGAGCGGTCCGCGGCGACACCCCGAGCCGCTTGGCGATGGTCTCGTCCGTGTGGCCCTCGGCCAGCAGGACCACGACCATGGCCTGCTGGTCGGTGAGCCCCTGGTCGTCGGCCCTGCTCTCCTCGTTCAGCGGCCGGGCGCCGTTCCACACGCTGTCGAACAGCGCGCACAGCGCGGTCAGCGTGCCGTGGCCGGTCAGTACGAGGGCTCCCTCGGAGCTGTTGTCGCTGTTCACGGGGATGACGGCGGCCTTGCGGTCGACGACGATCATCCGGGTCGGCAGCGTCGGCACGGTACGCACCTCGCCGCCCAACTTGGACAGCCAGCTCACGTACTGGAGGGTGTGCGGGCTGTTGCTCGCGCTGTTGAGGTAGACCGTCCGCATCCGGACACCGCGCTCCAGGAGTTCCTGGTTGAGCGGCTTCGCGGCCTCGATGTGCTCCGGCCGCTGGGGCCCGTCGGGGGCGAAGGTCATGACCTCTTCCCGCGTCTCCCGGGTGAGGGCCGCGAGCCGGTCGCGGATCTGGTCGATCCCGGTCAGGCGCTCGCTGTGCGAGCGGGTGTCGGCCGGCCGTGCCTCCGCGAACTCCGCGATCAGCCGGGCCGCGGCCGCCCGCGAGTCCTCCATCTGTTTCTGGTGCGCGGCGAGTTCCGCCTGCTGGCGCGCCATCAGCATCTGGAGGCCGACCTCGGGCGATACGGGCCACAGCTCGCCCTCGCGGTCGTACGAGGGTCTGAGCAGTGCCAGCTCGCTCAGGGTGTCGAGGGCGTGGCGCACCTGCTCGGGAGTGAGCCCCAGTCGCTCAGCGAGGTCCGTGACGCCGTCACGCGGCTGCGCGAGAAGGCCCCGGTAGACGGCCTCGGCAATGGCATCGAGACCAAGCGACTTGAGCACGGAACTTCTCCCCCCGGAGCTCTCGTAAAGACGCTACATCATCACACGTGTGGCTTGATTTCTACAGGTGGAGGGGTGGACTGTACCGGCCATTGCCGGAATGGGACTTCTGGTGCTCTTCTCCCGTGTTCGCCCTTTTGGGAAAATGCGAGCGTGTATCTCGTTCACACCGAACTCCTTAACAGGAAGGTGGACTTGTGTATCCCTCGGAACCTCGCGGATCTCCTTCGCGCCCTGGCGCACCCCGACGAAGGGGTGGAACATGTGGTCATCCACCCCCGCCCGGGGCACGGGGTGACGGTGGGCGTCTACCTGCTGACCGATGGCCTGCGGGACGCGGAGGAGACGGCGGCGAGACTGTGCGGACGCGCGGTGGACGCGATCGGTCCGCTGCCGGGGTGGCGGGTCGGGCGCTCCGAGGCGCCGCTGCTCGCCCCGCACGGTCTCGAAGACCTGTGGCTGAGTCCCGATGTCTGACCATTGAGTACGGGGACACGTGCCGCTGACCGTTTCGGTCCAGGGCCCGTTCCGTCCACCGGATTCCTCTTCCGAAGGTCTTTCTGCTTGGCGAAGCTTGTCGCACAGAAGGAACAACTCACCGACTTCGGAAGGGAATCATCCGTTGCTGCGCTTTCGTCCCGCCCGCTGGGCTGCGGTTCTCCTGACGGCCTTTGCCCTCCTGACCCCGGCGGTCGCCATGTCCGGCGACACCACGGAGTCCGTCGTCGTCGGCGGCCCCGCGCCGGACGACATGATCTGGGGCTGACATCCGCCTCGACGCCTCGACGCTTCGCCGCCATGGCGTCGCCCGGTGACGCGGGACGGGGCGCCCGGAGTGCCCGGAGTGCCCTTTCCAGAATGAGCACGGCATCGAGGACAACGGTCCTCGATGCCGTCTCGGCTTTCAGGGATCACGCACGCGTCCCCCCACCCACCTCACACCTCACGCGCGAGCGTCACCGTGCACGGCGAACCGCCGGGCGTGGCCCCGCACTGCCCGCAGGCCGCGAGCGCGGGAGCGGCCGTATCCGGTGCGGGCGCCCCGGAGCGGGGTTCCGGCACGGCGGCCGTGAACGCCGCGGCGTTCACCAGGCCCGCCAGCACGTCCCCCACCAGCACCGGGTCCCGCGTCGCAGGCGTCGCCGCCCCGAAACCCTCGCACCGCGGGCAGAGGTCCATGCCGAGACCCGGGACCCCCGTCCCGTACGGCACACCGCAGGAGTCGCACGCGTCGCTTCGCCGGCCCGAGCCCATGTCCCGCCCCCCTGAGACGCCATCAGCTCTCAGGGACATTCCCCCGCGGGCCCGAAAACGAACGGATGTTTACGGCCATGTCGGGGCGTACCCGCCGGGCGGTGCGGTCCCGCCCCCGCCGGGCCCGGCCGACGACCTTCGGGCACTCATATGTGCGGCTCCCCGCACGCCCGTGCGTTCGGTGCGGAAGAATGGTGCGGTGACCTCTCCCCGTGCCCCGCACACTCCCGCCCCGGCGCCCCGGCTGATCGCCACCGACCTCGACGGCACGCTGCTGCGCGACGACAAGACCGTCTCCGAGCGCACGGTCGCCGCCCTCGCCGCGGCCGAGCGGGCCGGGATCGAGGTCTTCTTCGTCACCGGCCGCCCGGCCCGCTGGATGGACGTCGTCAGCGACCACGTCCACGGCCACGGCCTCGCGATCTGCGCCAACGGCGCCGCCGTCGTCGACCTCCACACGGGAGGCACCTTCCTCGAGGTGCACCCGCTGGAGCGGCCGATCGCCCTCGACGTCGTCCGGGCGCTGCGCGCCGCCGCACCGGGAACGTCCTTCGCGGTCGAGCTCACCACCGGGATCCACTACGAGCCGCAGTACCCGCCGTTCTTCCTCGACCCCGGGGCGACCGTCGCCACCGCGGAGAAGCTCCTCTTCGAGGAGACGCCCGGCGCCGCGGCCCCGGTCCTCAAGCTGCTCGCCCAGCACCCGGAGCTCGACCCCGACGTGTTCCTCGCGACGGCCCGCGCGGCCGCCGGAGAACGGGCCTCGTTCACCCGGTCCAGCCCCACCGCCCTCATCGAGATCAGCGCGCTCGGCGTCTCCAAGGCCTCCACCCTGGCCCTGTGCTGCGCCGAGCGCGGCATCACGGCCGAGGAGGTGGTCGCCTTCGGCGACATGCCGAACGACATCGAGATGCTGAGCTGGGCCGGCCGCTCGTACGCGATGGGCAACGCCCACCCCGACGTGATCAGCGCCGCCTCGGGCCGCACGGCGAGCAACGACGAGGACGGCGTGGCCGTCGTCATCGAACAACTGATCACCGAGGCGAAGGCCGCCGCCGAACCCCGGCAGACCACCTAGGGCGTGTCCGGGCGCGGACCGAACCGGCCACCCGCCGCACCAGACGGCCGTCCCGGCGGACACCCGCCAGATCAGGCACCCGTCAGAGCGGCGCCTCCCACACCACCGTCGTACCGCCGCCGTCCTCCCCGACACCCGGTCCGCACCAGCTCGCGCCGCCCAGTGACTCGGCCCGCCGCGCCAGGTTGCGCAGGCCGCTGCGGCGACCGCCGGCCGGGAGGCCGATGCCGTCGTCCGCGACCGAGAGCCGTACGCCCGCGGAGCCGTCGGGCAGGGTGACGCCCGCGTCGACGACCACCTCGATCCGGCTCGCCTCCGCGTGCCGGAACGCGTTGGAGAGCGCCTCGCGCAGGGCGGCGATGAGGTTCTTGCCGGTAAGTTCGCCGACCGTCGAGTCGATCGCGCCGAGGAAGCGGTGCGCGGGCTTGAAGCCGAGCGGCACGGCGGCCATGTTGATCTCCCGCAGAACACGCGTGCGCAGCCCCGACGGCGCCTCGGCGGGCCCCTGCTGGAGCGCGAAGATCGCCGTACGGATCTCCTGGATGGTCACGTCGAGTTCGTCCACCGCCTTGCCGACGCCGTCCCGCACGGCCGGCACGATCGACCTGCGCTGGGCGCTCTCCAGCATCATGCCGGTCGCGAAGAGCCGCTGGATCACCAGATCGTGCAGGTCACGGGCGATCCGGTCGCGGTCCTCGTACACGGCCAGCCGTTCCCGGTCCCGCTGCGCGTCGGCCATCATCAGGGCAAGCGCCGCCTGCGAGGCGAACTGCGTGGCGAGCGTCCGCTCCGTCTCCGTGAACGGGCGGGCCCCCCGCGCCCGGGGCGTGGCGAGCGCGCCGAGCACCCGCCCGCCGCTCTGCAGCGGCAGCATCATGCTCGGCCCGTACGAGGAGGTCAGCCGGCTGATCATGCGCGGGTCCGCCGCCGCGTCCGTCACGAAGACCGTCTCGCCTCCCAGGAGCCGCCGCACCACGGCGCTCTCGGGCGGGATCACCTCGCCGAGGAATGTCGTCGGCCGGGGCGAGGAGACGGCGACGATCTCGAGACCGCCGTCCTCGGCGGGCAGCAGCACGATCCCCGCGTCCGCGTCGGCGAGGCGGCGGGCCTGCTCGGCGACGACCGTGAGGGCGTCGTCCGCGTCACCACCGGAGAGCAGCGCGGTGGTGACGGCGACCGAACCGTCGATCCACCGTTCGCGCTGCCGGGCCGCCTCGTACAGCCGGGCGTTGCCGATGGCGATGCCGGCCTCGGTGGCGAGCACCCGGACCATGTGCACGTCGTAGTCGTTGAACTCGCCGCCGCCGCGCTTCTCCGCAAGGTACAGGTTGCCGAAGATCTCGCCCTGGACCCGGATGGGGACGCCGAGGAAGCTGGCCATCGGGGGGTGCCCGGCCGGGAAGCCCGCCGAGCGCGCATCGGTGGACAGATCGGCGAGGCGGATCGTCTGGGGCTCGCGGATCAGCGCGCCGAGCAGCCCCGCGTGGCCGTCGGGGCGGCGCCCGATCCGGCGGGCCACGTCCTCGCCGACGCCGAAGGTGACGAAGTCCGACAGGCTCTCGCCCTCCTCGTCGACGACGCCGATCGCGGCGTAGCGGGCGCCGGCGAGTTCGGCGGCGGTCTCGCAGATGCGGTCGAGGGTGGAGTGGAGTTCGAGCCCGGTACCGACCGAGCGCATGGCCTCGAGGAGCTGCGGTACGCGGGCGGTGAGCTCGGTGGACAGCCCCTGGAGGCTGCGGGCGGCCTGCGTGGCGGCTTCCAGGGGGTCCGGGGCGTCGGACGCTGCGGCGGTCATGGCTTGAGCCTAGTAAGTCCTATTTGGCGAGAAAAGTCGGCCGCCCGTCGCCGCCCGCCCCGGCGCCAACGGCGAGCAGGTCGGTCTCCCGCTCCTGTTCGAGCATCCGGCGCAGCGGACCGTCCGCCGCGGCGAGTTCCGCGTACGGGCCGCGCTGCACGGTCCGGCCCTCCTCCAGGACGAGCACCTCGTCGACCGCGTCGAGACCGTGCAGCCGGTGGGTGATGAGGACGGTCGTACGGCCCTCGGTGGCCCGCAGCAGATCGTCGGTGAGCGCGTCGGCGGTGGCCAGGTCCAGGTGCTCGGCCGGCTCGTCGAGGACGAGGACGGGGAAGTCGGCGAGCAGGGCACGGGCGAGCGCGAGGCGCTGCCGCTGACCGCCGGAGATCCGGGAGCCGTGCTCGCCCACGAGGGTGTCGAGCCCGTCCGGAAGGCCGTCCACCCAGTCGAGCAGCCGCGCCCGGCGCAGCGCCTCGCGCAGTTCCTCGTCACTCGCTCCGGTACGGGCGAGCCGCAGGTTCTCGCGGACGGAGCTGTCGAAGAGGTGGGCGTCCTGCGCGCAGAGGCCGACGAGCCGCCGGACCGCGTCGCCGTCGAGCTCCCGGGCGGGCACGCCGCCGAGGCGGTACGTGCCGGACTCCGCGTCCAGGAAGCGGAGCAGCACCTGGGCGAGCGTGGTCTTGCCGGAGCCGGAGGTGCCGACGACGGCGACCCGGCGCCCGGCCTCCAGGGTGAGCCGGAAGTCGGCGAGCGCCGACCGCTCCTGGCCCGGGTACCGGGCGGACAACCCGGCCAGCTCCAGCGGGAACGGGCTCGCCGGGGGAGTGCCGGGCCGGGCCGGCTCGTGTACGGGAACGGGGGCGTCGAGCACCTCGAAGACCCGCTCGGCACTGTGCTTGACGCGCTGCCGGTACTGGACGGCGAGCGGCAGTCCGGTGACGGCCTCGAAGGCGGCGAGCGGGGTGAGGACGACCACGGCGAGGGCCACTCCGTCGAGCCGTCCGTCCCGTACCGCCTGGACGCCGACGACCGCGGCGGCCACGACCGTGAGCCCGCACACCAGGGCGGAGAGCCCGGCGCCGAGCGCGGTGGCGGCGGACTGCCGGGAGGCGATGCCAGTGAGGGTACGGTCGGCGGTCCGCGCCCGCTCGATACGGCTCCGCAGGGCCCCGGCCACGGTCAGCTCGGCGCAGCCGCGGAGCAGGTCGGCCACGGCGGTCGCCAGGGCGCCGCGGGCGGGGGCGAGCCGCCGTTCGGCCCGGCGGCCGAGCGCCCCGCCGGCCGCCGGCACGAGGACGCCCGCGACGAGCAGGCCCACGGCGAGGACGGCACCGGCCTCGGGCAGCAGCCAGGCGGTGAACCCGGCGGAGGCGACGCCCACGACGAGCGCGGCGCCCGCGGGGAGCAGCCAGCGGAGCCAGTAGTCCTGGAGGGCGTCGACGTCCTGGACGAGCCGGGCGAGCAGGTCCCCCCGGTGGGTGCGGCGCAGCCCGGCCGGGGCGATCCGCTCCAGGCGCCGGTAGACGGAGACCCGGAGTTCGGCGAGCATCCGGAGCACGGCGTCGTGCGAGACGAGCCGCTCGGCGTACCGGAACACGGCCCGCCCGATACCGAAGGCGCGGGTGGCGGTGACGGCCACCATCAGGTGCAGCACGGGCGGCTGCTCGGAAGCCCGCGAGATGAGCCACCCGGACACGGCCATGAGCCCCACGGCAGACCCGAGCGCCAGACTCCCCAACAACAGAGCAAGCCCCATCCGCCCCCGAAACTCCCCCACCATCCCCCGAACCCGCCCCAACACGGACCGACGGGCGACGGAGGACCCCGCGGCCCCGGTTGCGGGCTCCCCACCCACCCCGTCCGCGCCGGTTGTGGGCATCTGTTCCGCAAAGGGCGGAACGGGTGGGCACACCCCACCCGCGCCGGACCCGGCGCCCCCGTCACCCCGGCCCGCCCCGAGCGCGTCCACCAGGACAGCACCCCCGCCCCCCGGCACCCCGGCCAGGGACGGCACCCCGGCCGCCGCCAGACCGACCACCCGATCCGCGACAGCAAGCAGCGCCGGCCGATGCACAACCAACAGCACGGTCCGCCCGGCGGCCAGCCTCCGCACCGCCTCCACCACCCCCGCCTCCGTCGCCCCGTCCAACGCCGCCGTCGGCTCGTCGAGCAGCAGCAGCGGCCGATCCGCGAGGAATGCCCGGGCCAGCGCGAGCCGCTGCCGCTGCCCCGCCGAGAGCCCGGCCCCGTCCTCCCCGAGCACCGTGTCGAGCCCCCGCGGCAGCCCCGCGACGAACCCGTCCGCACCGGCGTCCCGCAGAGCGTCCCGCACCGCCTCGTCGGAGGCGTCCGGACGGGCCAGGCGGACGTTCTCGGCGATCGTCCCCGCGAAGAGGTACGGCCGCTGCGGCACCCAGGCGATCCGCGACCTCCACTCCTCCAGGTCGAGCGCGGCGAGGTCCTCGCCACCGACCCGCACGGAGCCGCCCTCCTCGGGTACCGCGAAGCCCAGCACCACGTCGAGCAGCGTCGACTTCCCGGCCCCGCTCGGCCCCACCAGGGCCACCGTCTCGCCCGGCTCGACCGTCAGCGTCGCCGCGTCGAGCGAGGGCTCGGCCCGCCCGGCATGACGTACCGTCACCCCCGCCAGCTCCAACCGGACGGAGCCCGGAACGGCAACACCCGCGCCCGCACCCCCGATCCGCCCCGGCTGCTCCAGGACCTCGAAGATCTCCTCCGCCGCCGCGAGCCCCTCCGCCGCCGCGTGGAACTGCGCTCCCACCTGCCGCAACGGCAGATACGCCTCGGGGGCCAGAATCAGGATGACGAGCCCGACGTACAGGTCGAGGTCCCCGTGGACGAGCCGCATGCCGATGGTGACGGCGACGAGCGCGACCGACAGGGTCGCGAGGAGTTCCAGGGCGAAGGAGGAGAGGAAGGCGATCCGCAGCGTGCGCATGGTCGCCCGGCGGTACTCCGAGGTGATCGAGCGGATCGACTCGGCCTGGGCCTTGGCCCGGCCGAAGATCTTGAGGGTGGGAAGCCCGGAGACCACGTCCAGGAAGTGTCCGGAGAGCCGGGAGAGCAGCTTCCACTGCCGGTCCATCCGGGCCTGGGTGTACCAGCCGATGAGGATCATGAAGAGCGGGATGAGCGGCAGGGTGACGACGATGATCGCCGCCGACACCCAGTCCTCGGTGACGATCCGCGCCAGGACCGCCACCGGCACGACCACCGCGAGGCCGAGCTGGGGCAGATAGCGGGCGAAGTAGTCGTCGAGGGCGTCCACACCCCGCGTGGCGAGGGCGATCAGGGAACCGGCCTTCTGCCCGCTCAGCCAACCCGGCCCGAGCGCGGCGGCGCGGTCGAGGAGCCGGCCGCGGAGTTCGGACTTGACCGCCGCGCTCGCCCGGTGGGCAGCGAGCTCGGTCAGCCAGGAGACCAGGCCCCGCGCCGCCGCGACGCCCGCGAGAAGGAGCAGCGGGGTGGTCAGATCGGCGACCGACTGCCCCTTCTGGAAGGCCCCGACCACGATCTCGGCGATGAACATCGCCTGGGCGATGACCAGCGCCGCCCCGACGAGGCCGAGGAACACCACCGCGATCAGGAAGACACGGGTGGCCCTGGCGTACCGGAGCAGACGCGGATCGATCGGTTTCACGTGAAACATGCTCCCTGAGAAGAGCCGACTACGGACCGACTAGTGGGCGTGGGCGTCGGCGATGTGCTGCGTACCGATCCGCTTGCGGAACACCCAGTAGGTCCAGCTCTGGTAGAGCAGCACCAGCGGGGTCGCGATCGCCGCGCACCAGGTCATGATCTTGAGCGTGTACGGGCTCGACGACGCGTTCGTCACGGTGAGGCTCCACGCGGGGTCGAGCGAAGACGGCATGACGTCCGGGAAGAGCGCGAGGAAGAGCATCGCCACGGCGGCCGCGATGGTCACGCCCGAGAGCGCGAACGACCAGCCCTCCCGGCCCACCTTGATCGCGCCGATCGCGCCGACCAGGGCCACCACGGCGATCGCCATCGCCCCGAGGCTCCAGCTGTCCCCGGTGTGGACCTGGGTCCAGACCAGGAAGCCCAGCGCGAGCACCGCCGTGACCAGACCCAGCTTGAGCGCGAGCGCCCTCGCCCGGACCCGGATGTCACCGACCGTCTTGAGCGAGGCGAAGACCGCGCCGTGGAAGGTGAAGAGGGTGAGCGTGACCAGGCCGCCGAGGAGCGCGTACGGGTTGAGCAGCTCCCAGAAGCCGCCGACGTACTCCATGTCGGCGTCGATCTTCACGCCCCTGACGATGTTGCCGAAGGCCACACCCCAGAGGAACGCGGGGAGCAGCGAGGTCCAGAAGATGGCCTGCTCCCAGTTGCGCTGCCAGTTCTCCTCGGGCCGCTTCGCCCGGTACTCGAAGGCGACGCCCCGGATGATCAGGCAGATCAGGATGATCAGCAGCGGCAGGTAGAAGCCGGAGAAGAGGGTCGCGTACCACTCGGGGAACGCGGCGAAGGTCGCGCCGCCGGCGGTGAGCAGCCACACCTCGTTGCCGTCCCAGACGGGTCCGATGGTGTTGATGAGGACCCGCTTCTCGACCCGGTCGCGGGCGAGCAGCTTGGTCAGGACTCCGATCCCGAAGTCGAAGCCTTCGAGGAAGAAGTAGCCGATCCAGAGGACGGCGATGAGTACGAACCAGACGTCGTGGAGTTCCATGCCTCGATCTCCTCAGCCTCAGTACGAGAAGGCCATGGGGCGGTCGGGGTCTCGCGAGTCCCCGCCGATCTTGGTGGGCGGGTTGAGGTCGTCCTCGGTGAGTTCGGGCGGGCCCGCCTTGATGTACTTGACGAGCAGCTTGACCTCGATCACCGCGAGGATCGCGTAGAGGGTGGTGAAGAGGATCATCGAGGTGAGTACCTCGCCCTGGGAGACGCCGGGGGAGACCGCGTCCCGGGTGCGCAGCACGCCGTAGACGACCCAGGGCTGGCGGCCCATCTCGGTGAAGATCCAGCCCCAGGAGTTGGCGATGAGCGGGAAGGCCGTGGTCCAGAGGGCGATGATCCAGTACCACCTGCCCAGGCGGGGGCTGAGCGCCTTCCGCTTGAACAGGACCAGGTTCGGCACCTCGTCCTCACCGGTCCTCAGGCCCGGCGCCAGCATGAACTTCTTCCGGGTCAGCCAGAGGCCGATCATCCCGATGGTCAGCGAGGCCATGCCGAAGCCGATCATCCAGCGGAAGCCCCAGTAGGCGACGGGGATGTTGGGCCGGTAGTCGCCGGGCCCGAACTTCTCCTGCTCGGACTTGTTGATGTCGTTGATGCCGGGGACGTACGAGTCGAAGTCGCCGTTGGCGAGGTAGGACAGGATCCCGGGGACCTCGACGGCGACCTTGTTGTGGCCCTTCTCGACGTCGCCGTAGGCGAAGATCGAGAACGGCGCGGGCGCCTCGCCGTCCCAGAGCGCCTCGGCGGCGGCCATCTTCATCGGCTGCTGCTTGAACATGACCTTGCCGAGCAGGTCACCGCTGATGGCGGTGCCGAGGCCGGCGATGATCAGGGTGATCAGGCCGACCCGCAGCGAGGTCCGCATCACCGGTATGTGCTTCCCGCGCGCCAGGTGGAAGGCGGAGATGCCGGCCATGAACGCGCCGCCGACCAGGAAGGCCGCCGTCATGGTGTGGAAGAACTGGGTGACGGCGGTGTTCTGGGTGAGCACCTGCCAGAAGTCCGTGAGCTCCGCCCGGCCGCGCTCCTCGTTGATGCGGTAGCCCACCGGGTGCTGCATCCAGGAGTTGGCCGCGAGGATGAAGTACGCGGAGAGGATGGTGCCGATCGACACCATCCACATGCAGGCGAGGTGGATGCGCTTCGGCAGCTTGTCCCAGCCGAAGATCCACAGACCGATGAAGGTCGACTCGAAGAAGAAGGCTATGAGCGCCTCGAAGGCGAGCGGCGCGCCGAAGATGTCACCGACGAACCGGGAGTAGTCGGACCAGTTCATGCCGAACTGGAACTCCTGCACGATGCCGGTGACGACACCCATGGCGATGTTGATCAGGAAGAGCTTGCCCCAGAACTTCGTCGCCCTGAGGTACTTCTCGTTCTCCGTCCGCACCCAGGCCGTCTGGAGCCCGGCGGTGAGCGCGGCGAGGGAGATCGTCAGGGGGACGAAGAGGAAGTGGTAGACGGTGGTGATGCCGAACTGCCAGCGCGCCAACGTCTCTGGCGCCAGAGCGAGGTCCACGTCGTTCTCTCCTTACATCGCCGCGATCACATCGGCAGTTCGCCCCGTCAATCCCACCCGTAACGGGAGGAACCGGGAGCGCTTGTGAACGCGTTCACATTCACAAGCTATTATGGCTCATACGAAATCCGTATCGTCAACCGGGGCCCCCTAGAACCGGACAGGGCCGCAAACCGGTACATATGCACGCGAAGGCCCCCACGAGCGGAGCGCTCGCGGGGGCCTGGGCCAGAAGGTGGGACAGCCGGGTCAGCTCTCCCTGCGGAAGCCCTCCGCCGCCTTCAGGAACAGGTCGTTCGCCTCGGTCTCACCGATCGTGACGCGCACGCCCTCGCCCGCGAACGGCCGGACCATCACCCCGTGCCGCTCGCACTCCGCCGCGAACTCCAGGGTGCGCTCGCCGAGCCGCAGCCAGACGAAGTTGGCCTGGGTGTCCGGCACGGTCCAGCCCTGGGCCTCGAGCCCCGCGCGCACGCGGTCGCGCTCGCACACCAGCGAGCCGACCCGCCCGAGCAGCTCGTCCTCGGCCCGCAGCGAGGCCACCGCGGCGTCCTGCGCCAGCTGGCTCACCCCGAACGGCACCGCGGTCTTGCGCAGCGCCGCCGCCACCGGCTCATGGGCGACGGCGAAGCCGACCCGCAGCCCCGCCAGGCCGTACGCCTTGGAGAAGGTACGGAGCACGGCGACGTTCGGACGGTCGCGGTACAGCTCGATGCCGTCGGGGATCTCGGCATCGCGCACGAACTCGCGGTACGCCTCGTCGATCACCACGAGCACGTCGGAGGGCACCCGGTCGAGGAAGCGCTCCAGCTCGGCCCGGCGCACCGCGGTGCCGGTGGGGTTGTTGGGGTTGCAGACGAAGATCAGCCGGGTCCGGTCGGTGATCGCCTCGGCCATCGCGTCGAGGTCGTGCACCTCGCCCTCGGTCAGCGGCACCTGCACCGAGGTGGCCCCGCTGATCTGCGTGATGATCGGGTACGCCTCGAAGGAACGCCAGGCGTAGATCACCTCGTCGCCCGGGCCGGAGGTCGCCTGGAGCAGCGACTGGGCGACGCCGACCGAACCGGTGCCCGTGGCCAGGTGCGAGACGGGCACGCCGAAGCGGTCGGCCAGCTCCTCCGTCAGACCCGTGCAGGCCATGTCGGGGTAGCGGTTGAAGTTCGCGGCGGCGGCCAGTGTGCTCTCCATGACCCCCGGCAGCGGCGGGTACGGATTCTCGTTGGAGGACAGCTTGAAGGCCACGGGGCCGCCCGCGGCCGCCGGCCTGCCCGGCTTGTAGGTGGGGACGCCGTCCAGCTCGGCGCGCAGCTTCGGGCTGCCCGTACTCGTCCCGCTGGTCTCGCTCACTGTGTGGCCTCCTCGACCGTCCGTACCGCCAATACTCCTCACCTTAAGAGGATTCACCCCCGCTGCGAATGGCCTGCGGACAACAGGAGGGACACGCTGGGGACACGGCCCCGGAGCGGCCCGGAGCAGGGGGGAGCGCGGACCGGGGTGGCGCGCGCTGGTGGCGAGCGCCGTGGCGCGCATCCCCCGTAGAGGTGAGTTGAGACCTCTTCGAGACCTCGCCCCCACGCCAGGCCTACGCCGTTCGACAACCACAGGTCCCATGCCAAGGACCCCAACTACCTGTGATTCCATGCCAATTGACTACTCATGACCATGCAGAAACGTGCCTGTCAACGCTTGCATATGCGACCGTCTCAACCGCCCCTCGTCGCCCTACTATCGGCTCGCCATGACAGCAGCAGGGAAGCACCAGGTGAGCCGGGCACAGACCCGGGGAAGCCGGCAGGGCCGGGCGGGCATCCGGGACGTGGCCGCCGCCGCCGGGGTCTCCATCACGACTGTCTCCGACGCGCTCAACGGCAAGGGCCGACTCCCCGACGCCACCCGCCGTCACGTGCGCGAGGTCGCCGACCGGCTGGGCTACCGCCCGTCCGCGGCGGCCCGCACGCTCCGCACCGGGAAGTCGGGACTCATCGGCCTGACCGTGACCACGTACGGGGATGAACCTTTCACCTTCACCGAATTCGCGTACTTCGCGGAGATGGCCAGAGCAGCCACATCGGCCGCGCTCGCCCGGGGCTACGCCCTGGTCATCCTCCCCGCCACCTCCCGCCATGACGTCTGGTCGAACGTCGCCCTCGACGGCACCGTCGTCATCGACCCCTCCGACCACGACCCGGTCGTCACCGAACTGGTCCGCCAGGGCCTGCCCGTCGTCTCCGACGGACGCCCCGCCGGCACCCTTCCGGTCACCGCCTGGGTCGACAACGACCACGAAACCGCCGTCCTCGACCTGCTCGACCACCTCGCCGACGCCGGCGCCCGCCGCATCGGCCTCCTCACCGGAACCACCACCGACACCTACACCCGCCTGTCCACCACCGCCTACCTCAACTGGTGCGAGCGAGTGGGCCAGGACCCCGTCTACGAGGCCTATCCGGCGCACGACCCGTGCGCGGGCGCCGTCGCGGCCGACCGGCTGCTCGCCCGACCGGACCGGCCCGACGCCGTCTACGGCCTCTTCGACCCCAACGGAACCGACCTCCTCGCGGCCGCGCGCCGCTACGGACTGCGCGTCCCGGACGACCTGCTGCTGGTCTGCTGCAGCGAGTCGACCGTCTACGCCACCACCGAACCGCCCATCACGACCCTCTCGCTCAAGCCGCGCCGCATCGGCACGGCCGTCGTCCAACTCCTCATCGACGCCATCGAGGGAACCGACGCCGACGGCCCGGTCGAACAGGTGATACCGACCGAACTCATCGTCCGCACCTCCTCGCAGCGCCGTCCGCCCCGCACGACGGTCAGCCCGCCGCGCTCACCCGCGAAGGACTGAAATCCGCCCCACCGAAGCCGCCGTCCCCGCCCCTGCCCGTGGGCAGGGACGGCGAAACCGGCCACCGAACCGGCCCCAACCCTGGACTCGACCTTCTCAATTCGGGCGAAACAACCGGTGAACCCGGAGTGGACCCGGATTCACCACCCCTGGTGCGTCACACAGGAGGAAGCTCATTCCTATGATGGGCGCACGACATCGTGGACCACCCCGACCAGGCCGGGCCGCGATGTGCAGGGCATCGCGACGGTGGTGGAGGGGTCCATGACTCAGGGGGCCGGGCAGGAGCCCGTGGTGCGCACGGCGACATTGCGTGACTTCCGCGTACCGCCGTACGCCCGGGTGCCCGTACAGGGCCATGTCACCGAACCGACGCCGGCGGAGCCCCGGCCGACCTCCGCGGCGCCGCAACCGGCGCCCGCACCGGCCGGGAGCCCACCCGCGCCCGCGCCCATGCCCGCCGAGCCGACGCTCCACCTGGGACGCCGTACCGCACCCGCGTACGGCGCCACGGCCGGTTCCTCGATCGTCTCCGTCGCCACCGGCCACCCGGGCAACGGCTACCCGGACGACGCGATGCCCGAGGGCTACACGCCGACCGAGCGCGACCTCCCGGTCATCAACCGCGGCGACACCCTCCAGGTCCCGGTCGCCCCCGAGACCGCCCCCGCCACCGAGCCCGCGCCCGCGAACGGCGAAGGACCCGGCCCGCTCTTCGTCGTCGGTGACGTCCACGGCTACCTCGACGAGCTCGTCGGGGCCCTCCACGCCCAGGGCCTCATCGACGAGAACGGCAGCTGGGCCGCGGGCAACGCCCGCCTCTGGTTCCTCGGCGACTTCACCGACCGCGGCCCCGACGGCATCGGCGTCATCGACCTCGTGATGCGGCTCTCCGCCGAGGCCGCCGCCGCCGGCGGCTACTGCAAGGCCCTCATGGGCAACCACGAGCTGCTGCTCATCGGCGCCAAGCGCTTCGGCGACACCCCGGTGAACTCCGGCGCGGGCACCGCCACCTTCCAGGCCGCCTGGCTGCTCAACGGCGGTCAGAAGCACGACATGGACCGGCTCCAGGACGTCCACCTCCAGTGGATGTCCCGGCTCGACGCCGTGGTGCGCGAGGACGACCACCTCCTCCTGCACTCCGACACCACCGCGTACCTCGAATACGGCGAGACCATCGAGGACGTCAACGACACGGTCCACGACATCCTCAACCGGAACGACGCCGACGAGGTCTGGGACGTCTTCCGCAAGTTCACCAAGCGCTTCGCCTTCCGCGACGAAGGCGGCCCCCAGGCCGTCCAGGAGCTGCTCTCCACCTACGGCGGCCACCGGATCGTCCACGGCCACAGCCCCATCCCGTACCTCCTCGGCCAGGTCGGCACGGAGGACGGCGAGGGCAACTCCGGCCCGGTCGTCGACGGACCGCACGTCTACGCGGACGGTCTGGCGATCGCCATGGACGGCGGAGTGACCATGGCCGGAAAGCTACTGGTCGTCCAACTCCCCCTGGACCGCTGAGGCATAACCCTGCGCATCCGGGGAAGGCGAATTCCGGAAACTCCCTGTCAGCGCGTGGCACCCCGGCCCTACCATCGGGTCCATCCGTAGCAGGCTCTCCTCCGTTTCCGCCCGACCCACCGTGTCCCACGGCTGATCCGGGCCTACGGAGCATCGGGGGATGCACATGAACGTGGCTCCGCACCTGCTGACCGAGGACCGCGCCGAGTACGAGCGGATCCTCGACGAGGCACTGAGCACCGCCCACGCACGCCCGGACCTCCCCGGAGCCGGGACCCGCCTCACGCTGGCGCAGCTGCGCGCCATGACGCTGAACGCGACGGCGCTGGTCACCAGCGCGGCGGCGAGCGAGTACGACCACTTCGTGAAGGTCCGCGAGGCGAACCGCGCCGCGCTCGGGGCCCGGTCACCGGAACCGGCCGACCGGGCCGGTCCCGGCGCGGGCGTCGTCGCGATCTTCACCGTCCTGGTGCCCGTACTCTCCGGGTCGGCCGCCGCCGTACTCCTGCTGGTCGGCGCGGTCCTACGGGCCATCGCCCCCACCCTGGCCTTCGGCGCGACGCTCCTCACGGCCGGCCTGGTCTTCGGCACCCTGGCCGCGGCCGGCCTGCTCTGCGCGGCCGCCGGACTCCTCATGACGGCCCTGCGCAACAGCCCGGCCGCGAGCGCCCCACCCGACGACGAGCTGACCCGCGCCCGGGCGGCCTGGCGCCTGGCCCTCCTGGAGCGGGGCATCCTCCCCTTCCTCCGCGACGCCCTGGCCGCCACCGGCCCACCCACCGCCGGCCCGCCGGCACCGCCCCACCCCTGACACGCCACCGGCCCGCGACTCCCCCGGGGTCGCGGGCCGGTCATGCGCCGGTGCGGGTCAGTCCGCCATGGGTCAGTCCGCCAGCGGCAGGTAGACGCGGTTGCCGCTCGCGGCGAACTCCTTGGACTTCTCCGCCATCCCGGCCTCGATCTCCTGCTGCGTACCGCCGTGCTCACGGCGGATGTCCTGCGAGATCTTCATCGAGCAGAACTTCGGACCGCACATCGAGCAGAAGTGCGCGGTCTTCGCGGGCTCCGCCGGCAGCGTCTCGTCGTGGAACTCGCGTGCGGTGACCGGGTCGAGCGCCAGGTTGAACTGGTCCTCCCAGCGGAACTCGAACCGCGCGTCCGACAGCGCGTCGTCCCACTCCTGCGCGCCCGGGTGCCCCTTGGCGAGGTCCGCCGCGTGGGCCGCGATCTTGTACGTGATGACGCCCGTCTTCACGTCGTCCCTGTTCGGCAGGCCCAGGTGCTCCTTGGGCGTGACGTAGCAGAGCATCGCCGTGCCCCACCAGGCGATCATCGCCGCGCCGATGCCCGAGGTGATGTGGTCGTAGGCGGGCGCGACGTCCGTCGTCAGCGGGCCGAGCGTGTAGAACGGCGCCTCCTCGCAGATCTCCTGCTGGAGGTCGATGTTCTCCTTGATCTTGTGCATCGGGACGTGCCCGGGGCCCTCGATCATCGTCTGGACGTTGTGCCGCTTGGCGATCGTGTTCAGCTCGCCGAGCGTGCGCAGCTCCGCGAACTGCGCCTCGTCGTTGGCGTCGGCGATCGAGCCGGGACGCAGTCCGTCGCCGAGCGAGTACGTGACGTCGTACGCCGCCAGGATCTCGCAGAGCTCCTCGAAGTTCGTGTAGAGGAAGTTCTCCTCGTGGTGCGCGAGACACCAGGCGGCCATGATCGAGCCGCCGCGCGAGACGATGCCGGTCTTGCGGCGCGCGGTGAGCGGCACGTACGGCAGGAGTACGCCGGCGTGCACGGTCATGTAGTCCACGCCCTGCTCGGCCTGCTCGATGACCGTGTCCTTGTAGATCTCCCAGGTCAGGTCCTCGGCCCTGCCGTCGACCTTCTCCAGGGCCTGGTAGAGCGGCACGGTGCCGATCGGCACGGGGGAGTTGCGCAGCACCCATTCGCGGGTGGTGTGGATGTTGCGGCCGGTGGACAGGTCCATGACCGTGTCGGCGCCCCACTTGGTCGCCCAGGTCATCTTCTCCACCTCCTCCTCGATGGAGGAGGTGACGGCGGAGTTGCCGATGTTGGCGTTGACCTTCACCAGGAACCGCTTGCCGATGACCATCGGCTCGATCTCGGGGTGGTTGACGTTCGCCGGGAGCACCGCGCGGCCTGCGGCGATCTCCTCCCGTACGACCTCGGGGGAGACGTTCTCCCGGATCGCCACGTACTCCATCTCCGGGGTGATCTCGCCCCGGCGGGCGTACGCGAGCTGCGTCACCGCCTGGCCGTCGCGGCCCCGGCGCGGCAGGCGCGGGCGACCGGGGAAGACGGCGTCGAGGTTCTTGAGCCCGCCCCCGCGCGGCGAGGTGTGCTTGATGCCGTCGTCCTCGGGGCGGACCGGGCGGCCCGCGTACTCCTCGGTGTCGCCGCGCGTGATGATCCAGTTCTCCCGCAGCGGCGGAAGGCCCCGGCGTACGTCGGTGTCGACGGTGGGGTCGGTGTACGGGCCGGACGTGTCGTACAGCGTGACGTCCTTGCCGTTGGTGAGGTGCACCTGACGGACCGGCACCCGCAGGTCGGGGCGCGAGCCCTGGACGTACCCCTTGTGCCAGCCCGGCGTGCGTTCGCCGTCGACAGAGGTGCCGTCCTGGTCGGAGGCAGGCGTGCGTGCGTCCTGAATGGTCATGAGACCGATCTCCCTACGCCGGCATTACCCGGTAACAGGTTCGGCGGTCGGCGCAGCCTCTTCCCGTACGTGCGTACGGTGATCAGCGCCCTCTCAGCCCGGTGCTCCGAGCTCCCGCGTGTGCAAAGGTGCCACCACGCTAGCGTCATCCCTGGCGTGCTGAACAGTGGGCCCCCGTCGTTCTTGCGATGATCGGTCGGTGACTTCCCCCGAGCAGACTCCCGAGCCGCACGGCCACGACCACGGTCCAGGCCCCTCCCACGGGCACGGCCAGGGGCACGGCCACAGCCACAGCCACGGCCCCGCCGCCCCGGTCTCCCGGCACCTGCGCAAGGTCATCGCCGCGGTCCTGATCCCCTTCGCCACCGCTGTCGTGGTGGGTCTCGTTTGGCTGTGGCCGGGCGGCGCCCCGGCGCACGAGCGCACCGGCGTCGGCTTCGACCGGCAGACCGAGCAGGGCACGGTCGTCTCCGTCGAGCAGGTCGACTGCAAGGACGTGAACGCCGCGCAGGTCCCGCCGACCGGCGACACCTCCACCCCGGAGGGGCGCGAGGCCGTCGAATCCCAGCAGGGGCAGTGCGAGAAGGCGACCGTCGAGGTGACCAGCGGCCCGGAGAAGGGGCGGACGTTCACCGAGATCGTGCAGCCGGACGCACCACGCCAACTGCACGAGGGGCAGGGGGTGGTGGTGGCGTACGCCCCCGACGCCCCACGCGACCTGCAGTACTCGGTGACCGATGTGAACCGGAAGCTCCCGATGGCGCTGCTCGCCGGGATCTTCGCCCTCGCGGTCGTGGTCGTCGGCCGGCTGCGGGGCCTGATGGCGCTCGTGGCGCTCGCGGTGAGCTTCCTCGTGCTGACGTTCTTCATCCTGCCGGCGATCCTGCAGGGGTCGAATCCGCTGGTCGTGGCGGTGGTCGGGTCGAGCGCGATCATGCTGCTCGCGCTCTACATGTGCCACGGCCTCTCGGCCCGCACCTCGGTCGCGGTGCTCGGGACGCTGATCTCCCTGCTGCTGATCGGCCTGCTCGGCTCGCTCTTCATCGGTTGGGCCTCGCTGAGCGGCAACACCGACGACAACACCGGCCTGATCCACGGTCTGTACCCGAACATCGACATGTCCGGTCTGCTCCTGGCCGGGGTCATCATCGGTTCGCTCGGCGTGCTCGACGACGTGACGGTCACCCAGACGTCGGCCGTCTGGGAGCTGCACCAGGCCGATCCGGGCATGGGTCCGCGCGCGCTGTACCGGGCCGGGATCCGGATCGGCCGCGACCACATCGCCTCGGTCGTGAACACGCTGGTGCTCGCCTACGCGGGTGCCGCCCTCCCGCTGCTGCTGCTCTTCTCGATCGCGCAGAGCAGCATGGGGACGGTGGCCAACAGCGAGCTGGTCGCCGAGGAGATCGTACGGACCCTGGTGGGATCGATCGGCCTGGTCGCATCGGTGCCGGTCACCACGGCGCTCGCGGCCCTGGTGGTCTCCGCCGACCGACCGGCTTCCGGGGGTTCCCGACCCGCGGCGGTACGGGGCGGACGGCGCCGCCGCGCCAAGTGAGGCGTGCGAGCCGGGCCGCCTGAGGCGTACGAGGGGGTGCGCGCCGGCTCAGGCGGCCGGCCCCGCGCTCTCCTCGGCCAGGATCCGGCCCAGCGCGGCCTCCAGGTTGTCCTCGAAGTCGCCGAGTGTCCGTTCCTGACCGAGCGGGACCAGCTTGTCCGTACGGTCGAGGAAGGCGACCAGCGGTGGCGCGCTCGCGCGGAACAGCGCGCGGTCGCCGCCGACCTGGAGCCGGATGGAGACGTCCGAGAGTCCCTCGGGCTCGGTCGGGGCGATGTGCACATCACCGTCCCCGCTCGGCCGGTTGATCCCGTCGAGCAGCAGTTCTCTGCCGAACGCCCAGGTCACGGGAGCGTCCCCGGGAAGGTGGAAGGTCATCCGCACCGCGTAGGGATCCCGGGTCTCATATCGGAGTTCGACCGGGATCCTGAAGGAGAGCTCCTCGGAGACGAGGAAGCTCATCAGGACTTCGGCCTGAACGGACTCTCGCATCGTGTACCCCGCAGTAGATGAAGCAGTTGTGTGAACACCGCTGCTGAAAGCTGTGACCGAAACGGCCAGGAATGATCCCCCGTGGCCCTCTTGACGCAATCGTGCTGGAAGCGCTAGCAGATCACAAGGAGTGATTTTTCAGATACTGATAGAGAAAGCGAGTGAACTGAAGAGCCTTCCGATCTCGTTACGTAGCCGCTCGATCGCTGGCAGCAACCGTTCTTCCTGGTGAAGGGGGAGGGAAATGGCCATCGCGGCCGCCGCGGAGCCCGCGGTGATGGGGATCGCGGCACAGACCGTGCCGAGCGCATATTCCTGACGCTCTACCAGGGGTTCCATTCGCCCCAAACCGTCCAAACGCTCCAAAAGCACACGGTGGTTACGCACCGTGAACGGAGTGATGGCCTCCACCGGATGGCGGTCGAGGTGGTCTTGACGGGACTTCGGATCGAGTTGGCTCAGCAGGCACTGCCCGATCGCATGGGCGTGGGCGGTCTGCCGGAAGTCGGCCCATTCCTCCACGGCGGGGGCGGAGGGGGTGTCGGCGACGGCGACGAGCTCGATCTCCCCCTCGCGGTAGAGGGCGAAGTAGACCGGCACACCGATCTCGTCCCGCCAGCGGGCAAGGGAGTCTTCGATCTTGATGCGACGATTCTGCACAGCTTCGCCGCCGGCCAGTCGGACGGCGGCCTCACCCAGCACGAACACACCCTTCTCACGGCGCAGATAGCCCTCGTGCGTCAGGGTGCGGAGCAGGTGGTACGTGGTGGGCAGCGGGAGGCCCGTCTCACGGGCGAGCTGTTTGGCCGGCGCGCCGCCCTCGTGGGAGGACACGGCCTCCAGAAGTCTCAGCGCCCGCTGCACCGAGCCGATCAGGGTAGGCGCAGCTGTCTGCGTAGCCGTGGCCAAAGGTCACCCCCAGGCGTGTCGACGGATGCAGTGCATCCGCCCGCGGGGGCCGCCCCCGCGCGCCCGCCGGGCCTGGGAAACCGCTGGTCAGTACGGAGGTCTACGCCTGTAGTCCCCAACGCGGCGGAGAGATTCCACCATAGTGGCAGCCCTCGGGCCCCCGCCCCGATTCGACCGGCGCGTTCCCCCGGCCGGGCTAATACCCTCCGTCGCCTTCATACCGATGAGTAGCTTGTGCTACCACTCCTCACGGGAGCGGTCGGAGGAGCTGAACTTCCGGACGACGTAGATCAGTCCGGCGACGAGGGCCACGAAGAGCAGCACTTTGAAGAGCAGTCCGACCACGACGGCGAGGACGCTGGTGATCAGCCCGCCGAAGACGAGCAGGGCGAGCGCCGGTATGGCGAGCCACTTCACCCACCAGGGCATCCCCGCGAGAATCTCCTGTACGGCCATCGTCCTACCTCGCTCTCGAAGTCCGTCCGGCACACTCCGCGCCGAACACCCTCAAGGCTAGGGGCCGGGAGAGGCCCATGGGGGCGCCGAGGCCCCCGCTCTCCCCTGATCCGACCCCTAGGGGGTGGCGTGCCGGACGGGGTCTCAGCTCTCCGGCGGGGAGAAGACCACCATCACCCGCAGGTCCTCGCTGATGTGGTGGAACTTGTGCTCCACCCCGGCCGGCACATAGACCACGCTGCCGCGCGCCACCTGGGTCGTCTCCGTCCCGACCGTGATCGCCGCCCGGCCGCTCACGACGAAGTACACCTCGTCCTGGCGGTGCGGCTGCTGGGGGTCGAGCTCTCCCGCGTCCAGCGCGTACAGGCCCACCGACATGTTCCGCTCCCGCAGGAACTGGAGGTACGCACCCTTGTTCGCGGCACGCTCCGCCTCCAGTTCTTCCAGTCGGAATGCCTTCATCGCCCGCTGCCCCTGCCCTTGGCCCGATCCTGTCTGCCACGATCAGACACATGATGAATTTCGTAGTCAAGACGCTCGCCAACGCGGGCGCCCTGGGAGTCGCCATCTGGCTGCTCCAGGACATCACCCTGACCGGTGAGAGCACCGGCAAGAAGGCCCTGACCCTCATTCTCGTCGCCCTGGTCTTCGGGCTCGTGAACTTCTTGGTCAAGCCGGTCGTCAAGCTGCTTACGCTGCCCCTCTTCATCCTGACGCTCGGCCTGATCACCCTCGTGGTCAACGCCCTGATGCTGCTCCTCACCTCCTGGCTCGCCGAGCAGTTCGACCTCAGCTTCCACGTCGAGGGCTTCTGGACCGCGGTCCTGGGCGGCCTGATCATCTCCGTCGTCTCGTGGGCGCTGAACGTCGTGCTTCCGGACGGCGACTGAGTGGGCGCCACGAGCGGGGACTCCGTGACCGACAAGGAGTACGGCGACGGCACCCGCGCCGTGCGGGCCGGGCTTCCCGACCCCGTGAAGTACGAGCCGACGCTGCCGGGGCCGGTCTTCGCCGCGCACTTCCATCTGCCGGGCGAGCCGACGGGCCCGTACACCTACGGCCGCGACGAGAACCCCACCTGGACCCATCTGGAGCGGGCCATCGGCGAGCTGGAGGCGCCGGGGGAGCAGGGCGTCGAGACGCTGGTCTTCGCCTCGGGCATGGCCGCGATCTCCGCCGTCCTCCTCTCCCAGCTGAAGGCGGGCGACGCGGTGGTGCTGCCCACCGACGGCTACCAGGCCCTGCCCCTGCTGCACGAGCAGCTGCGGGCGTACGGCATCGAGGTCCGCACCGCGCCGACCGGCGGCGACGGCCAGCTCGCCGTGCTCGACGGGGCCCGTCTCCTCTGGATCGAGACCCCGTCCAACCCCGGGCTCGACGTCTGCGACATCCGCCGCCTGGTGCGCGAGGCGCACGCCGCGGGGGCGCTCGTGGCCGTCGACAACACACTCGCCACCCCGCTCGGCCAACGACCCCTCGCCCTGGGCGCGGACTTCTCGGTCGCCAGCGACACCAAGGGCATGACCGGGCACGGCGACATCCTGCTCGGCCACGTCAGCTGCCGCGGCCCCGAGCGGGCGGCGGAGGTGCGGCGCTGGCGCAAGGTCGTCGGGGCCATTCCCGGTCCCATGGAGGCCTGGCTCGCCCACCGTTCGCTCGCCACGCTCCACCTGCGGATCGACCGCCAGTGCTCCACCGCCCTCACCCTCGCCCGGGCGCTCGCCGAGCGCGCGGACGTGACCGGGCTGCGGTACCCGGGGCTGCCCGGCGACCCCTCCCACACGGTCGCCGCCCGGCAGATGCGGCGCTTCGGATCCGTGGTCTCCTTCGAGCTCGCGGACCGCAAGCGGGCCGATCGCTTCCTCGAAGAGCTGCGGCTCGTGGACGACGCCACCAGCTTCGGCGGCGTGCGCTCCACGGCGGAACGGCGCGGGCGGTGGGGCGGGGACGCGGTCGCGGAGGGCTTCATCCGGTTCTCGGTCGGCGCCGAGGACCCGGAGGACCTGATCGCCGACGTGCTGCGGGCCCTCGACGAGGCCGGAGCCGCCGGCTGAGACCGGCGCCACCGGCCGCGGATACGCGGAACGGGGCGCTCCGAGCCTCCCCCCTCGTGGCTCGGAACGCCCTCGGTCCACGCGCGGAGACCGCCTGAGCAAGGCTAGTTGACCGAGCGTCAGTGTCCAATCACGGTAGCGACAGAGACCTATCGACTTATTTATAGTTGGACGTTCCTGAGGCGCAGTCAGCCGACCGCCGAAGTCGAACGGCCGCACGGCCGGGAGGGGACGGACATGGACCTGGCCCTGCTGCGCACGTTCGTCACGGTGCACCGGGCCGGCTCCTTCACCCGCGCGGCCGCGCTCCTCGGCCTCTCCCAGCCGGCCGTCACCAGCCAGATCCGCACCCTCGAACGGCAGCTCGGCCGCCCGCTCTTCCTCCGGCGGGCCCGCGGAGTCACCCCGACGACCATCGGCGACGAACTCGCGCACCGCGCCGCCCCGCATCTCGACGCCCTCGTCGAGATCGCCGAGACGGGCCTCGACGAGGAGAGCGGCGTCCGTACCCTCCACGTCGCGGGGCTGCCGGAGTTCACCGCGTTCCGCGTCCTGCCCGCCCTCACACCCCTCGTCGGCCAGGGGCTCGCCGTACGGGCGTCGTTCCTCGGGAACACGGAGGAGATCCTCGACGGCCTCGCCGCGGGCCACCACGACCTGGCCGTCGCCACCGCCCGCCCCCGGGGCGGACTGCTCGTCTCCACCCCGCTCTGCGACGAGGAGTACGTCCTGGTCGCGGCGCCGCGCTGGGCGGCCCGGCTCTCCCCCGAGGCGCTCCTCCACCGGGGCGCGGTGGTCCTCGAGCAGCTTCCCGTGGTCGAGGTGCACGAGTCGCTGCCGTTCGTCGCCCGCTACTGGGCGAGCGTCTTCGAGTCCGAGCCGGCGGTCGCCGCCACCGTGATCGCCCCCGACCTGCGCGCGGTGCGGGACTCCGCCGCCTCCGGCGCCGGGCTCGCCGTCCTGCCCCGCTACCTCTGCGAGGAGGCGCTGGAGCAGGGCCGGCTCGTGGCGCTGCTCGACCCGCCGGTCCCCCCACTGCGGACCTACTTCCTCGTCGTGCGTACGGGGACGCTCGCGCTGTCGCCGATCGCCCGGGCTCACGAGGAGCTGCTGCGGGCCGCGGCGGACTGGTGAGTTTCAGGACACCGCGTACGGGCCATTTTCTTCCCATGAACGAACGGCCCGTGATCAAACGCACCGCACGCGCCATCCTGCTCGACGGGGACGACCTCATCCTCATCAAGCGCACCAAGCCGGGGATGGATCCCTACTGGGTCACGCCCGGTGGCGGCGTGGAACCCTCCGACACCACCGTCGTCGAAGCCCTCCACCGCGAGGTGCACGAGGAGCTCGGCGCGAAGGTCACCGACGTGGTGCCCTGCTTCGTCGACACCGTCGAGCACATCGTCGACGGCGGGGTCTCCGGGGTGAAGGTCCAGCACTTCTTCGTGTGCCGGCTCGACTCCATGGACCCCTCGCTGCGCCACGGCCCCGAGGTGGAGGAACCGGCCGGCGAGTACGAGATCGTCCGGGTGCCCTTCAGCCGGGTCGGCATCGCCGCCGTGCACCTCGTCCCGCTCTCGCTGCGCCACTACCTCGACGGCAACATCGAGGGCGTCCGCGCGATGCACGCCCCCGACCTCGGCTGATCGGAAGCCTTCGCCGGGGCGAGCTCGGCGAGGAAGTCATGGCGGATGCGCTCCGCGGGAATCCCGGCTCCCCGGAGCGCGTCCACCCCGCGACGGACCATGCCGAGCGGACCGGAGAGATAGGCGTCGCGCTCGCTCCAGGGCCCGTAACGGCAAACGGCTTCCGGGAGCCGCCCCTGCTCCTCCGTGACCGGGTGGACGGAGAGCCAGGGGAAGGTCTTCTGGAGCCGCATCATCGTGTCGATGTCGTAGAGGTCGTGACCGCTGCGCGCCCCGTAGAAGACGTCGACCGGCCGCCGGTCCCCGTGCTCTGCCACGTCCTCCACCAGGGCCTTGATCGGCGCGATCCCGGTGCCGCCACCCACGCAGAGCAGGCTGGTGTCGGTGGCGTGGTCGACCGTCATGGAGCCGGCGGGCGGCCCCAGGCGCAGCACGTCCCCGGGGCGTGCCCGGTGGACCAGGGCGTTGGACACCCAGCCGGCCGGGACCGCCTTGACGTGGAGGGAGAGCAGCCCGTCGGGGCGGGGGGCCGAGGCGAAGGAGTAGTGGCGCCAGATCCGCGGCCACCACGGGGTCTCCAGCGTCGTGTACTGCCCCGCGAGGAAGGGATACGGCTGGTCGGGCCGGAGCGTGACGACGGCGATGTCCGGAGTCCGCAGCTCGTGGGAGACCACTTCGGCCTGCCACCAGGCGGGCGCCGACCGCTCGTCCTCCGCCGCCGCGTCGATCATGGTCTGGGAGATCGTGGTGTACGTACGGACCCAGGCCGCCTCGGTCTCCTCGTCCCAGCTCGTCGTCGCGTACCGGGCGAGCGCCCCGATGAGCGCCTCGCCCACGGCCGGGTAGTGGGCGGAGTGGGTGCCGTACTTGCGGTGCCCTCGGCCGAGGTTCTCCACGTACGCGGTGAGCGTCGGGGCGTCGTCCAGGTGCTCCGCCGCGGTGAGGAGGGCCTTCAGGAGCCGGTCCCGCTGGGTGTCCATGGCCACGGGGAACATCTCGCGCAGCCCGGGGTTCCGGATGAAGAGCAGGGCGTAGAAGTACGAGGTCACCCGGTCGGCGACCGGGGCGATCTCCGCGAGGGTGCGGCGTACGAGCACCGCGTCGGCGGAAGGTTCGCCGGATGTGCCGGCGGAGGGCTCGCCGGATATTCGGGGCTCGTCCGTGTCCTCCGCTGTCGTCGTGGTGGTCGGAGCATCCATCATGTGCCTCGCCTCGCGCTGGACGGCTTCCGTGGTCGCAGCATGCGCTACCCCCCGACGCTTCAGACGGAAACAGCCGTTCTCGGGCCGAAGAGCAAGGTTTCTGGCTAGGCTGCGCTGTTCTGGACCAGCGCGTAGGCCTCTCGCAGATCGCCGCCCACGTAGCTGTGACGGGAGAGCCCGGCGAGATGGTGGTCCGCGTTCACGGCCACGGTCTCCGGCACGATCGCGAAGAGTTCCGCGTCGGACATCGAGTCCCCGTAGGCGACGCAGTCGACCGGGTCCACCCCGAACTGCACGCAGAGCCGCCCCGCGATCCGTACCTTCGCCCTCGCGTCGAGGATGCTGGGCCGGTGGATCGGCTCGGTGAAGGGGACGGCCGGCCAGCGCGAACCGTGCGCCGCGTCGGCACCCCAGTCGAGCAGCCGCTCGACGAAGAAGTCGGGGGAGAGGGAGATCACCGCACAGCGGTCGCCCCGCTCCCGGATGTCGGCCCAGACCTCACGGATGCCCGCCAGCCACGGCGCCCCTTCGAAAGCAGCCGCGACCTGGGCCTCGGTGAGCGCGGACCACAGCGCGTGGGCCCGGACGGCGAACTCGTCCGGAGTGAGCCCTCGCTGTAGGAAGCTCTCCTCCAGAGCAGCGATCTCGTCGCTGAGCCCCAGTTGCCGGGAGATCTCCACGGCTGCCGCCGAACCCCGGATCAGGGTGCCGTCGAGGTCGAAGAGGTGCAGTCGCTGCCGAGGGGGTTTCACGTGAAACATCGTCCTCAAGCCGCCGGGCGGATGCAACGCACGCTCCCTCGCGTATCGGCCAGATCCACTAAAGCGGTGGACGGAAGATCTCCGAGTCGGACAGCCTGAAAACATGCCGATCTCCACCTCCGCCCTCGCACAGCTCCCCATCCGGCGCCTCACCTCGGTCGACCTCCTCGCCTGCGCCGACCTCGCCGAGAACCGGGGCTGGCACCGCGAGGAACACAAATGGGGACTGCTGCTCACCGCCGGCACCGGCTACGGCATCGACGACCCCTCCGGAACCGGGCTGATCGCCTGCTCGGTGGTCACGCCGTACGGACCGGAGCTCGCCGCCATCGGCATGGTCCTCGTCGCCGAGCGGTACGCCCGCCGAGGAGTGGGACGTCGACTCATGGAACACGTCGTCGCGGAAGCCGGGGACACGCCGCTGACGCTCCACGCCACGGTGAACGGCCAGCCCTTGTACGAACAGCTGGGCTTCACCGAGACCAGCCGGGCGGAGATGGTGCTCGGGCGTTTCACCTTCACCACACCCGCCCCGGCCGTACCAGTGCGCCCGGCGACAGCGGAGGACCTCCAGGCGATCCTGCGTCTGGACCACGAGATCTTCGGCCTCGACCGCACCCACGTCATCACGCGGCTCCCCGCGTTCGCGGACCACCTCCGAGTCGCGGAGGAGAACGGCGAGATCACCGGCTTCGCGGCGGCCTGGCCCAACATGGACACCCATGTCGTCGGTCCGCTGATCGCCCGGGACCCCGCGACGGCCCAGGCCCTGATCGCCTCCCTGGCAGCCGCCACCGACCGCCCGCTGCGCACGGACATCGACGTACGCCACACGGCCCTGCTGAGCTGGGTCAAGGAGAACGGCTTCGACGCGATCGCCTCCAACGCGGTGATGGTCCGCTCTCTCCCCGACCTCCCCGGCGACTGGCGCCGCCGCTTCGCCCCCCTCACCGTCGCGGCCGGATAGCCCCCCCACATGCCCTGGAGAGCCGGCCCGGTCTGAGCGTGCGGAAGTACTCGCTCCTCGCGCCACGGAACCCTCAAACGGATCCGTAGCCGGTCCGGCGTACGCTGCGAGCCATGAGCGATCTTGAGATACGTCCCGCCGCAGCGGCAGACCTCGAAGCCGTCGTCGCGATGCTCGCGGACGACCCCCTGGGCGCCCAGCGTGAATCCCCGGACGACCTCCGCCCGTACCTCACCGCCTTCGAGCGTCTGGCGAACGACCCCCACCAGCACCTCGTCGTGGCCGTCCGCGCGGAGAAGGTCGTCGGCACCCTCCAGCTGACGGTCATCCCGGGGCTCTCCCGCCGGGGCTCCACCCGCTCGATCATCGAGGGCGTCCGCATCCACGCCGATGAGCGCGGCAGCGGCCTGGGGACCCAGCTCATCGAGTGGGCCGTCGAGGAGTCCGAGCGCCAGGGCTGTCAGCTCGTCCAGCTGACCTCCGACGCCACCCGCACCGACGCCCACCGCTTCTACGAGCGCCTCGGCTTCGAGGCCTCCCACGTGGGCTTCAAGAAGAGCCTCTGAGACGGGCAGCAAGGCGGCGGCGCGCCAGGACACAGGTCCGGGCGCGCCGTTTCACGTGAAACATCGCGGAACGGCTCAGAGACCGCGCCACCCGGCCTCGTCGACTCCGCCCGGCACGACGTCCGCCGGCGCGTACGGCTCCCGCGTGAAGACGAACGAGCCCAGGTCGAGATGGCTCACGCTGCCGTCGGCGCGCCGGACCGCCCGGAGCGTCTCCCCCGCGTAGTAGCCGTTCAGCCCGACCCAGCCGCCCTCCGGCAGCGCCCGGAAGCGGGCCCGCCGCCCGGCTCCCCGTAGGGGCCCGAGTACCACTCCCCGCTCGGCGCCGAGCCGGAGCCCGTAGGCGTACGTGCCCCAGTACCAGGGCCCCGTCAGGGCGAGGAGTTCCTCGTCGACCTCGGCCTCCGGAAGCGGGCGCCAAGGCTCCGGGAACCGCGGCTCCGCCTCGGCCACGATCCGGACGAGATCAGCGGCCACGACCGCCGTCGACGGCCCTGACGTCGCATTGGCGAGGGCGATCGCCGCAAGCCCGTCCTCCACGCTCACCCACAGGGCGGCGACGAAGCCGGGCAGGGAACCGGTGTGACCGATCAGGGTCCGGCCGTCCGTGCGGAGCAGCTGGAGACCGAGCCCGTAACCGCCCTCCCAGTCCCCCTCGCCGGCCGGGGCGGCCGGCACCCTCATCTCCTCCACGGAAGCCGGGGCGAGCACCCGCTCGTCACCCGCCGCGAGGAACGCGGCGAACCGGGCGAGGTCCGCCGCCGTCGACCAGAGCACCCCCGCCGGCGCCATCAGCCCCAGCGACTCGGACGGCTCCGGCAGCATCACATCGGCCCAGGGATGCACCGTCCAGCCACCCGCGTGCGGCGCGACCGGATCGACGGTCGTACGGCCCATCCCCAGGGGCTCCAGAATTTCGCGCCGCAGGGCCTCCTCCCAGGTCATCCCCCGCACGGCCTCGATCAGCGAACCGAGCAGCGTGTAGCCGGGGTTGGAGTAGTGGTGCCGTCGCCCCGGCGTCCCGAGGAACGGCTGCTCCCCCAGGACGTCGGAGAGCTCCGGCCGGAGCGCGGAGGAGGAACGCTCCCACCACGGCCCCGGGGTCTCGGCCGCGAGCCCACCGCTGTGCCCGAGGAGTTGAGCGATCGTCACCTCACCGACGCCCGTGTCCTTGAGGTGCCGCTCCAGCGGATCGTCAAGGCCGAGAAGCCCCTCGTCGCGCAATCGCATCACGAGTACCGCGGTGAACACCTTGGTGAGCGAGCCGATCCTGAACTGCGTGTCGGCATCCGGGGCGTGCCCGTCCACACAACTGCGTGAGCCGCTCCAGACCAGCGCTCCGTCGCGCACCACGGCCCCCACGAAGGACGGCGCCCGCCCCTCGGACTGGGCGACGGCGACGCGGTGCAGCAGGGCCCGCTCGGTACCAGGCAACAAGGCTTCGAAAGATGAGGACATGAGGGCCATCCAACGCGATGGCCCCGCAGAACGCTCCCCGGTTTGTCCGCGGTCGGCCCCGCGCCGTCACCGCGCCGTTCCGCCGACGGTGAAGTCCGGCCCGACCGGGCTCGCCCCTCACTACATTCGGTCTCATGACGACGGTCACCACACGCACGGTCGAGTACCCCGCCGACGGCCTCACGATGATCGGCCACCTCGCGCTCCCCGCCGGAACCGACCGCCGGCCCGCGGTCCTGCTCGGGCCCGAGGGCCCGGGCCTGAACGACGTCCAGCGCCGCCGGGCCGACGCCCTCGCCGAACTGGGTTACGTGGCACTGGCCTTCGACATCAACGGCGGCCGCTGGTTCACCGACCCCCAGGAGATGCTGGCGCACGTCACCCCGCTGCTCGCCGCCCCGGACCGGATGCGGGGGATCGGCCATGCGGCACTCGACGTCCTGCGCTCCGAACCACGCACCGACCCGGGCCGGATCGCCGCCATCGGCTACGGCACCGGGGGCGCCATCGCACTGGAACTCGGGCGCGACGGCGTCGACCTGCGCGCGATCGGCACGGTCAACGGCCTGACCACGGGCCGCCCGGGCGAAGCCGCCCACATCCGTTGCCCCGTGTGGGCCGGGGTCGGATCGCAGGATCCGATCATGCCCACCGAGCAACGGGACGCCTTCACCGCCGAGATGCAGGCCGCAGGCGTCGACTGGCGCCTCGTGGTCTACGGCGGAGCCCTGCACGCCTTCCACCACCCACCGGTCGACCAGACCGTCCTCCCCGGCGTCGGCTACCACCCCCGACACGCCCAACGAGCCTGGCAGGACATCGTCGCCCTACTCGCCGAATGCCTGCCCCTGCAGGAGTGAGCTGGAGCCGTCATGTTTGGGCCATGTCCACGAAACGGGAGTAGTGGCCCTGGAAGGCCACGGTGATGGTGGCCGTCGGGCCGTTACGGTGCTTGCCCACGATGATGTCCGCCTCGCCCGCGCGGGGCGACTCCTTCTCGTAGGCGTCCTCGCGGTGAAGCAGGATCACCATGTCGGCGTCCTGCTCGATCGAGCCGGATTCACGCAGGTCGGAGACCATCGGCTTCTTGTCGGTGCGCTGCTCGGGGCCACGGTTCAGCTGGGAGAGCGCGATCACGGGCAGCTCCAGCTCCTTGGCGAGGAGCTTCAGGTTTCGCGACATGTCGGAGACCTCCTGCTGCCGGCTCTCCTGCCGCTTCGAGCCGCCGGACTGCATGAGCTGCAGATAGTCGATGATCACGAGCTTGAGGCCGTTGCGCTGCTTGAGCCGGCGGCACTTCGCCCTGATCTCCATCATCGACAGGTTCGGGGAGTCGTCGATGTAGAGCGGGGCCTGCGAGACGTCCGGCATCCGGCGGGCGAGGCGGGTCCAGTCCTCGTCGGTCATCGTGCCGGAGCGCATGTGGTGCAGCGCGACCCGGGCCTCGGCCGAGAGCAGACGCATCGCGATCTCGTTGCGGCCCATCTCGAGCGAGAAGATGACGCTGGGCAGGTTGTGCTTGATGGACGCGGCCCGGGCGAAGTCGAGGGCGAGGGTCGACTTACCCATGGCGGGACGGGCCGCGATGATGATCATCTGGCCGGGGTGGAGGCCGTTGGTGAGCGAGTCGAGGTCGGTGAAGCCGGTCGGGACACCGGTCATCTCGCCGCTGCGGGAGCCGATCGCCTCAATCTCGTCGAGCGCCCCCTCCATGATGTCGCCGAGCGGCAGATAGTCCTCGGTGGTGCGCTGCTCGGTGACCGCGTAGATCTCGGCCTGGGCCGAGTTCACGATCTCGTCGACGTCTCCGTCGGCCGCGTAGCCCATCTGCGTGATCTTGGTGCCGGCCTCCACGAGGCGACGCAGGACGGCCCGCTCGTGGACGATCTCCGCGTAGTACGAGGCGTTGGCCGCGGTCGGTACGGACTGGACGAGGGTGTGCAGGTAGGAGGCGCCGCCGACACGGGTGATCTCGCCGCGCTTGGTGAGCTCCGCGCCGACCGTGATGGGGTCGGCCGGCTCGCCCTTGGCGTAGAGGTCGAGAATCGCGGCGTAGACCGTCTCGTGGGCGGGCTTGTAGAAGTCGTTGCCCTTGATGATCTCCACGACGTCCGCGATGGCGTCCTTGGAGAGCAGCATGCCGCCGAGGACGGACTGCTCGGCGTCGAGGTCCTGCGGGGGGACCCGCTCGAAGCCGGAGAGCCCCCCGTCCCAGGGACCGTCCCCGCCCCGCTCGTGCTGGTCGTCGCGGCCTCTGCCGCGGCCACGCCCTTCGCCGCGGGGACGGGCGGGCAGCCGGTCGCTCGGTCCGCTGTCGGCCCAGGGGTCGTCCAAGGGCTCGGTAACGCTCACCAAGCCACCTCCTCCCGTCCGCTCCGCGGACCTCGCCATGCCACTCTTTCCTACGCCACGGCCTTCATCAAAGAGTGGCTTCGCGACCGCTTCTGGCGCGTCGGGCGCCGGTCCACGGTAGGCCCGCGAGGGGCGTCAGCCAATCTGGTTATCCACAGGCCCTGTGGGTGAAGGGCCAGATGCTGTGGAGAACTCGCCGGAACCTGTGCACGCAGCAGGGGACAGTCATGTGGACAAACTCATAGACCTCCCGGCCCTGCCCATCTGACCTGGGCTTTTCCCATCCACGGCCTGTGGGGGAGAAAAACTTTTCCCGTCGGCCCAAGATCAGAACAAACGACCCACATCCGAAGCCCCTTCCCCTCCCCAGGTAAGGACTACAGAGCCATTGCATCTCTTACCTGTGGAAGATTAGATTGATCCCATGACCCAGGCCCCCGCGACCTCCAAGGCCATCCGCCGGCAACACGACCGCGAGATCGTCTCCCTCGCCCTCCCGGCCTTCGGTGCTCTGGTCGCCGAGCCGCTCTTCCTCATGGTCGACAGCGCCGTCGTCGGCCACCTCGGCACGCCTCAACTCGCGGGTCTCGCGATCGCCGCGGCACTGCTGACCACCGCCGTCAGCGTCTTCGTCTTCCTCGCCTACGCCACGACCGCCGCCGTCGCCCGCCGTGTCGGCGCCGGAGACCTTCAGGCCGCCATCCGTCAGGGCATGGACGGCATCTGGCTCGCCCTGCTCCTCGGCGCCGCCGTCGTCGCGCTGACCCTGCCCACCGCACCGTGGCTCGTCGACCTCTTCGGGGCCTCCGACACCGCGGCCCCCTACGCCGTCACCTACCTCCGCATCTCCAGCCTCGGCATTCCCGCGATGCTGGTGGTCCTGGCCGCCACCGGCGTCCTCCGCGGCCTCCAGGACACCCGTACACCGCTCTACGTGGCCATCGGCGGTTTCACGGCGAACGCCGCGCTCAACGTCGGTCTGGTCTACGGGGCCGATCTCGGCATCGCGGGCTCCGCCTGGGGCACGGTCATCGCCCAGTGCGGCATGGCCGCCGCCTACCTCGTCGTGGTCGTACGAGGCGCCCGCCGCCACGGGGCCTCCCTCCGCCCCGACGCGGCCGGCATACGTGCCTCCGCCCAGGCCGGCGTCCCACTCCTCGTCCGTACGCTCTCGCTGCGTGCGGTCCTGATGATCGCCACGGCCGTCGCGGCCCGACTCGGCGACGCGGAGGTCGCCGCCCACCAGATCATCCTGTCCCTGTGGAGCCTGATGGCCTTCGCTCTCGACGCGATCGCCATCGCGGGCCAGGCCATCATCGGCCGCTATCTCGGCGCGGACGACGCCGAGGGCGCCCGCCAGGTCTGCCGCCGCATGGTGCAGTGGGGCGTGGTCTCCGGTGTGGTGCTGGGCGCCCTGATCATCGTCGCCCGCCCCTTGTTCATCCCGCTGTTCACCAGCGACACCACGGTCCAGGACACCCTGCTTCCGGCCTTGCTCGTGGTCGCGCTCTCACAGCCGATCTCCGGAGTCGTCTTCGTCCTCGACGGCGTCCTGATGGGCGCGGGGGACGGCCCCTATCTGGCCTGGGCCATGCTGCTGACCCTCGCGGTCTTCGCCCCGGTCGCCCTCGTCATCCCGATGCTCGGGGGCGGCCTCACGGCGGTCTGGTGGGCGATGGCACTGATGATGTCGGTCCGGATGGCGACGCTCTGGCTGCGGTCCCGCTCCGGCCGCTGGATCGTCACCGGCGCGACCCGGTGATGTTTCACGTGAAACGGCGGAAGGGCCGCACCCCGAGGGGTGCGGCCCTTCCTCACTGCTGAGCGCAGACTGCCGAGGGCAGCGTTACGCGGCGACGACCTCGACGCCGAGCTTCGCGGCAACCTCGGGGTGCAGACGCACGGACACCTGGTGCGAGCCCAGGGTCTTGATCGGCGAACCGAGCTCGACGCGACGCTTGTCGACGTCGGGGCCACCCGCGGACTTGATCGCCGAGGCGATGTCGGCCGGGGTCACGGAGCCGAAGAGACGGCCGGCGTCGCCGGAGCGAACGGCCAGGCGCACCTTCGTGCCCTCGAGCTTGGCCTTGATCTCGTTGGCCTGCTCGATGGTCGCGATCTCGTGGATCTTGCGGGCGCGGCGGATCTGCGCCACGTCCTTCTCGCCACCCTTGGTCCAGCGGATCGCGAAACCACGCGGGACCAGGTAGTTGCGAGCGTAGCCGTCCTTGACGTCCACGACGTCGCCAGCGGCACCGAGGCCAGAGACCTCGTGGGTGAGGATGATCTTCATTTTTCGGTCACCCTTCCCTTATCGCGCGGTGGACGTGTAGGGCAGCAGCGCCATCTCACGGCTGTTCTTGACGGCCGTGGCGACGTCACGCTGGTGCTGCGTGCAGTTGCCGGTCACGCGGCGGGCACGGATCTTGCCGCGGTCGGAAATGAACTTCCGCAGCATGTTCGTGTCCTTGTAGTCCACGTACACGGTCTTGTCCTTGCAGAACGCGCAGACCTTCTTCTTAGGCTTGCGCACAGGCGGCTTCGCCATGGTGTTTCTCCTGTGTGATCAAGAAGTGGGATACGAGCTGCTTCGAGGGCTTGCGCCCTAGAAGGGGGGCTCGTCCGAGTAGCCGCCGCCGGAGTTTCCACCCCAGCCGCCTCCGCCGCCCTGCTGGCCGCCGGAAGAGCCGGAAGAGGAGGGACCGCCGGTCGCCCACGGGTCGGCGGCGGGAGCACCGCCACCACCCTGCTGGCCACCGCCGGAGTTCCCACCCCAGCTGTCTCCGCCGGCCTGCTGGCCGCCGCCACCGCCGCCGTAACCACCCTGGCCGCCGCGACCGGTGGTCTTGGTGACCTTGGCCGTGGCGTTCTTGAGGCTGGGGCCGACTTCCTCGACATCCAGCTCGTAGACCGTGCGCTTGACGCCCTCACGGTCCTCATAGGACCGCTGCTTCAGCCGGCCCTGCACGACGACGCGCATGCCTCGCTGAAGCGACTCGGCGACGTTCTCCGCCGCCTGACGCCAGACCGAGCAGGTGAGGAAGAGGCTTTCGCCGTCCTTCCACTCATTGGTCTGACGGTCGAAGGTGCGGGGGGTGGACGCGATACGGAACTTCGCGACCGCCGCACCGGACGGGGTGAAGCGCAGCTCGGGGTCGTCGACAAGATTGCCGACGACCGTGATGACGGTCTCGCCTGCCATGGGGGAACCTCTCGGCGGGATTGCTTCTGGCTGCTTTGCTGCTACTCGGACCCGATGACCACTGAGCTAGAAGCTCAGTGGGTCTCGGGACGGAGGACCTTGGTCCGGAGGACCGACTCGTTCAGGTTGAGCTGTCGGTCGAGCTCCTTGACGACCGCAGGCTCGGCCTGCAGGTCGATGACCGAGTAGATGCCCTCGGGCTTCTTCTTGATCTCGTAGGCCAGACGACGACGGCCCCAGGTGTCGACCTTCTCGACCTTTCCGTTGCCCTCACGGACGACAGAAAGGAAGTTCTCGATCAGCGGGGAGACAGCGCGCTCCTCGAGATCGGGGTCGAGGATGACCATCACTTCGTAGTGACGCATGTGGAACCCACCTCCTTTGGACTCAGCGGCCACGGTCGTTCCGTGGCAGGAGGGTCGTGATGCGTTAGCAACGGTATCCGCCGCCACTGACAGTCCCCCTCGCGAACGAGGGACACCGCCGGGATCCGAGACGGACCAGGGCAGACACCGGTGCAGACCGTACAGCGTACCCGGACATCGCCCTCCGGTTGAAATTCACTGGTGAGGGGACGCAATCTGTACACATCGGATGTCGGCGGCGCCACGACGCGCCGCCTTCCCGCAGGCACGCCAGGAGGTGCTCCATGGCACAGGCAATGCGACCCGACCCGGGCCACTCCCTCTTCGCAACCGACGGCAAGCCCCATCCGCTCCAGGACACCCTGGTCGGAGTGACACTGGTGCTGGGCGTCGTCGCCCTCGTCACCGCGCAGTTCCACAACCTGCATCTGCTGAGCTCCTGGGCGGGCCTGATCGGCATCCTGACCGGCGCCTACGGACAGTTCATCTCCGTGACGACCCGCGAGCGCTTCGCCCTGATCGTCGGACTCGGCGCGGCAGCCCTGGGCTTCTTCCTCGGCATGGCCCACGGCGGTCTCTTCGGAGGCGTCGTCGGCTGACCGGCGGCACGTCAGGGCACACATGCCCATCCGGGGCGCTCCCCGGTCACAGTAGGCTTCGGCGCGAGAGCCGGAGCCCCTGACCGATGGGGACACACCTGCCGAGGAGCGCCCCGCATGAGCCTGACCCTGAGGACCATCAGCCGTGAGCAGCATCTGGCATTCATCCAGAGCCAGCCCTCGGCGAGCCACTGCCAGGTCCCGGCGTGGGCTGATGTGAAGACCGAGTGGCGCTCGGAGAACCTCGGCTGGTTCGACAAGGACGGCGAGCTCGTCGGCGCCGGCCTGGTGCTCTACCGCCAGCTGCCGAAGATCAAGCGCTACCTCGCCTATCTGCCCGAGGGCCCGGTCATCAACTGGCACGCGCCCAACCTCGACGACTGGCTGCAGCCGATGCTGGCGCACCTCAAGCAGCAGGGCGCCTTCTCGGTGAAGATGGGCCCGCCGGTCGTCATCCGCCGCTGGGACTCGGCCGCCATCAAGTCCGGCATCCAGGACCCGGACGTCAAGCGTCTCAAGGACGTCCAGGCCACCCATGTCGAGCCGCGTGCCTTCGAAGTCGCGGACCGGCTGCGGAAGATGGGCTGGCAGCAGGCCGAGGACGGCGGCGCCGGCTTCGGCGACGTGCAGCCCCGCTACGTCTTCCAGGTCCCGCTCGCGAACCGCTCCCTCGACGACGTCCTCAAGGGCTTCAACCAGCTGTGGCGCCGCAACATCAAGAAGGCCGAGAAGGCCGGTGTCGAGGTCGTCCAGGGCGGCTACGAGGACCTGGCCGAGTGGCAGCGGCTGTACGAGATCACGGCCGTCCGCGACCACTTCAGGCCGCGCCCGCTCTCGTACTTCCAGCGCATGTGGACCGTCCTCAACAACGAGGACCCCAACCGCATGCGGCTCTACTTCGCCCGCCACAACGGTGTGAACCTCTCCGCGGCCACGATGCTCGTCGTCGGCGGCCACGTCTGGTACTCCTACGGCGCCTCCGACAACATCGGCCGCGAGGTCCGGCCCTCGAACGCGATGCAGTGGCGCATGCTGCGCGACGCCTACGCGATGGGCGCGACCGTCTACGACCTGCGCGGCATCTCGGACTCGCTCGACGAGACCGACCACCTCTTCGGGCTCATCCAGTTCAAGGTGGGCACCGGCGGCGAGGCCGTCGAGTACGTCGGCGAGTGGGACTTCCCGCTGAACAAGCTGCTGCACAAGGCGCTCGACATCTACATGTCCCGCCGCTGACGTTTCCGTAGTCTCGTACATACCTTTGATACACCGCTGCCATCAGAAAGGTTCCGGGCCGGCCATGGCGCTCTCCCTCTACGTCGACACCGCTCGCTGGCGCGCGCACCAGAAGACCGTCATCGACCAGTTCCCCGGTGTCATCCCTGTCTGCAAGGGCAACGGGTACGGCTTCGGGCACGAGCGCCTCGCCGACGAGGCGGCCCGCTTCGGTGCCGACATGCTCGCCGTGGGCACCACCTACGAGGCCGCGAGGATCAAGGACTGGTTCAGCGGTGACCTGCTGGTCCTCACCCCCTTCCGCCGGGGTGAGGAACCGGTTCCGCTGCCCGACCGGGTCATCCGCTCCGTGTCGTCCGTGGACGGCGTCCACGCCCTGGTGGGGGCCCGCGTCGTCATCGAGTGCATGAGCTCGATGAAGCGGCACGGCGTCCGCGAGGAGGAGCTCCAGCAGCTCCACGCCGCCATCGAGGACGTCCGTCTCGAGGGCTTCGCCCTCCACCTCCCCCTGGACCGCCCGGACGGCACCGACGCCGTGGAGGAGGTCATCGGCTGGATGGACCGGCTGCGGGCCGCCCGGCTGCCGCTGCACACCATGTTCGTCAGCCACCTGCGCGCCGAGGAGCAGGCCCGGCTCCAGCAGCAGTTCCCCCAGACCCGCTTCCGCGCCCGGATCGGCACCCGGCTGTGGCTGGGTGACCACGAGGCCACGGAGTACCGGGGCGCGGTCCTCGACGTGACCCGGGTCGCCAAGGGCGACCGGTTCGGCTACCGCCAGCAGAAGGCCGCGTCGGACGGCTGGCTCGTCGTCGTCGCCGGCGGCACCTCGCACGGCGTGGGCCTGGAGGCCCCCAAGGCGATGCACGGCGTCATGCCGCGCGCCAAGGGCGTCGCGCGGGCCGGTCTCGCCACCGTCAACCGGAACCTGTCGCCCTTCGTCTGGGCCGGGAAGCAGCGCTGGTTCGCCGAACCGCCGCACATGCAGGTGTCGATCCTGTTCGTGCCCGCCGACGCCCAGGAGCCCCGGGTCGGCGACGAGCTCGTGGCACATCTGCGCCACACCACGACGCAGTTCGACCGGATCGTCGAGCGCTGAGCCGCCCGGACCCGCTCACCCCCGGGAGGCCTCCCGTCCGGGGGTACCCCACTCCACGCGCGGCCCCGCCTCCATGGCCGGCGCCGCGTGCCGGGCCGGAAGCGCCGCCCTGCCCGCCACGAAGACGTCCTCCGCGCCGTCCAGGACACCCCCCGACGGATCGTCGGCGCCGTCCTGCCGGACGGGGTCCTTCTCGGGCCTCAGGATGTCGCGTACGACCATCACGCACAGGTAGAGCGTGCCGAGCAGGTGCAGGACGGTCGCGAACTGGTAGCCGTCCACCGGCAGTCCCTGCTTGTTGCCGCTGTACGTGAACGCCAGGTACATCCAGACGCCCACGAAGTACATGACCTCGCACGCCTGCCAGACCAGGAAGTCGCGCCAGCGCGGCCGGGCGAGGGCCGCAAGCGGGACCAGCCACAGGACGTACTGCGGTGAGTAGACCTTGTTGGTCAGTACGAACGCGGCGACGATCAGGAAGGCCAGCTGGGCGAAGCGGGGCCTGCGGGGCGCCGTGAACGCCAGGTAGGCGAGGCCCGCCACCGCCGCCAGCATCAGCAGCAGCGCGTACAGGTTGGCCCGGTCCGGCGGGATCGACACGCCCGTCCGCTGACTGACCAGGAGCCAGACCGAACCGAAGTCCACGTTCCGCTGCCGGCTGAAGAGGTAGAACTGCTTCCAGCCCTCGGGGGCGAGCAGCATCACCGGCAGGTTCACCAGCAGCCACGCGCCGCCCGCGCCGAGCACGGCGGCCCCGTACTCGCGCCACTTCCCGGCCCGCCAGCAGAGCAGCAGCAGCGGGCAGAGGAGCAGGACCGGGTAGAGCTTGGACGCGGCGGCCAGGCCGAGCAGGATGCCGAAGGCCAGCGGCCGCCCGCGCGACCACATCAGGACCGCGGCGGCGGTCAGCGCGACGGCCAGCAGGTCCCAGTTGACCGTGGCGGCGAGCGCGACCGAGGGCGCCAGGGCGACGAGGAGGCCGTCCCAGGGGCGCAGGCGGTGCGTACGGGCCACACAGACCGCGAGGACGGCCGCGCAGACCATCAGCAGACCGGCGTTGGCCAGCCAGTACGCCCGCTCCTGCTGCATCGTGTCGCCGCCGCCCGGCGTCAGCCAGGCCGCGACCTCCATGAACAGACCCGTCAGGACCGGATACTCCAGGAACGGTATGTCGCCGCCCAGCCGGTCGAAGTACGGCACCAGACCGTCCGCGAAGCCCCGCCCGGAGTAGAGGTGCGGGATGTCCGAGTAGCAGGCGTGGGTGTACTGGGAGGTCGTGCCCCGGAACCAGGCCCAGTTGTAGCAGGGCAGCTTCTGCACCATGCCGAGCGCGAACATGCCGATGGCCACGAGGGCGATCACCCGCACCGGCGTCAGCTGTCCGGTACCGCTCAGCGCCCGACGGCCGTAGGGACCGCCGATCAGCTCGCTGCCCGCGGCGGCCACCTTGTCCCGGTGGGTGGGGATGACCGTCTGCGAGCGGCCCTGCGACCGTCCCTGCGGCGCACTCGTCTTCTGGAGGCTCGGCATGGGGGACATCCTGCCGTACGTCTCCGGGAAAACGGCGAGGGCCGCCGCGCCCGGCCCGTACGGAAGGTACGGAGCGGTCGCGGCGGCCCTCAGGGAGTGCCCGGGCGGGAGGGATCAGGGGATCCAGGACCCGTCCTCGGGTTTCCCGTTGTTGCCGTTGCCGTCGTCGCTCGGTGTACCGCTCGGCGTCGTCGGTGTGCCCGTGGGGGTACCCGTGTTGGTGGGCTGCCCGGTGTTGCCGCCGGGGCCACCCGGTTCCTCCGTGTTGTCGCAGTTCCAGTTCCAGACGTCACAGGTCGTCTTGCCCGGCTTGGGCGTCCTGGTGGCGGTGGGCGGGGGAGCCGTCGTCGGCGGCGTCGTCGGGGGAGTCGTCGTCGGCGTCGGCGTCGTCATGGTCGGCGACGGCGTCGTCGCGGTCGGCGTCGGCGTCGGGCTGGTGGCGCCACCACCGAAGACCGGCTCGGCGCCCTCCAGCTTCTCCGGCTTCGGGAAGCTCTTGACCGGGTAGCTCGCCGCGGCTCCGGTCATGTAGTCCTGCCAGATCCGGGACGGGAACGACGAACCGTGGATGCGCGGCTGGGCACCCGTGCCGAACATCTCCTGGAACTCGCGGTTCTTCTTCGTCTCGTCGTCGTCGAACCGGTACATGTCGATCGCCGTCGACAGCTGCGGGGTGTAGCCCACGAACCAGGCCGACTTGTTGCCGTCGGTCGTACCCGTCTTGCCGGCCACTTCACGGCCCGGGATCCGGGCCTTCCTGCCGGTGCCCTCCTCCTCGTCCACGACGCTCCGGAGGACGTCGGTGACGTTGTTGGCGACGGCCGGGGAGAAGGCGTCCTTCGGCTTCTCCTCGTGCTGCTTGATGACGACCCCCTCCCGCTTCACGGTCTCCACCGAGTAGGGGTCGTTCTGCTTGCCCTCGTTGGCGAAGGTCGCGTAGGCGCCGGCCATGCGGATGGCGCTGGGGCTGGAGACACCGAGGGAGAAGGAGGGGAACTCGCCCGGGACGAGCGAGTCGGGGCGCAGGCCCGCCTTGATGGCGGCCTCGCGGACCTTGTCGATGCCGACGTCCATACCGAGCTGCACGTACGGCGAGTTCGCCGACTTGACCATGGCCCGACGCAGGGTCATGTCCTTGTAGCTCGCGTCGTCGTCATTGGTCTGGCGCCACTCCTTGCCCTTGTCGTCGTGCCAGATCTCGCCGTTGTACTTGCGGATCGTCAGCTTGTTCTGACCGGAGTAGCGGCTCTTGTCCGGGTCCACGATCGTGCGGGTGGACCGGTCCTGGACCTCTCCGAGGTCCTTGTCCCGGACCCCGTCGGTCATGGCGGCGGCGAGTACGAAGGGCTTGAACGTCGATCCGACCTGGGCACCGGTGTTGTCGGCGTTGCTGCGGAAGTGCTTGGTCGCGTCGACGCCACCGTAGAGAGCGACGATCTTCCCGGTCGCCGTGTCGACGGAGGCACCACCGAACTGCACGTTGGTGTCCTCCTTCGGGCGCTTCTTCGGGTCGATGTACTCGTCCAGGATCTTCGTGACCGACTTCTCGAGGGCATTCACCTTCTCCTTTTCGAAGGTGGTGTAGATCTCGTAGCCGCCACGTTCCAGATCCTGCTCGGTAATACCGAACTGGGCCTTGACGTTCGCCTTGGCCGTGCTGACCAGATAGCCGATCTGACCGCTCAGGTTGGCGCTCTTCTTCGGCCCCTCGACCTTGGGGAACGCCGTGTACTTCGCACGCTCCTCGGCGGAGAGGTGCCCGTCGTTCTTCATCTCGTCGAGAATCCACGCCCACCGCTCGGTGGCACGCTTCGTGTTCTTCTCGGGCGTGGCCTCGGAGTCGATCTCGGGGTAGCCGGCGGGGTCGTAGTACGTCGCGCCCTTGAGGACCGCGGCGAGCAGCGCAGACTGGCTGGGGTTGAGCTTCTCGGCGTCCGTGTTGAAGTAGGCGCGCGCCGCCGCCTGGACACCGTAGGCTCCCCGGCCGTAGTACGCGGTGTTCAGATAGCCGGCCATGATCTCGTCCTTCTCGACCTCGCCGCCGACCTTCATGGAGATGAAGAGTTCCTTCACCTTCCGGCTGACGGTCTGCGACTGGTCGTCAAGACGGTTGTTCTTCACGTACTGCTGGGTGATCGTCGAACCGCCCTGGGTCTCGCCGCCCTTGGCCATGTTCCACACGGCTCGGCCGATACCCATGGGGTCGATTCCGGAGTCGTCCCAGAAGGTCTTGTTCTCGGCCGAGATCACCGCGTTCTGCATCGATTTCGGGATCTTCGCGAACGGGACGATCTGGCGATTCGTACCACTGCCGGTCGCGACCATGCGGGTCTTGTCGGCCCAGTAGTAGATGTTGTTCTGCGACTTCGCGGTCAGGGCCTCGTTGGGGATCTCCACCCGCGAGTACGCGAAAGCGCCCGCGCCCATCAGGCTCGCCACGAAGAAAAGGAACGTGCCCGTCACGAGCTTCCACGACGGCATCCAGCGACGCCAGCCGTACTTTCCGTAACGGGGGTAGTCGATGAACCGCTTCTTGCCGGGCGGGGGACCGCCGGAACCACGCCCCGGACCGCTGCCACGGCCGCCGCCGCCACGTCGTCCACCACCGGACCCGCCGGGACCCACGGGGCCGCCGGGGCCGGCGTCGGCCCCCTTCCGGCGGCTGCCGCGCTGGGCGGCCCTGCGGGCCTCCGCGCGACCCCCGTAGGGACGCTGCTCCTCCCCGTGGGAGGAAGCGGGACCGTACGAGGCCGAAGGGGCCCCGGTAACGACGTCATGGGCCGGGGCCGACCTGCGGCCCACCGGCTGCTGGGCAGCGCGCCGTGCCGCCGCGCGTCCGCCCGTCGGCGGCTGCTGCGGCGGCATTTTGCGACGATGCTCGCTCATCGAACGACTACTCCTCGGGCAGGCGCATACGCCTGGAAGCGGCAGTTGAGTTCCGGTCCCCCCGAAATGCGCACGGCCTGAACCCCATCGGAGGCCCCTCCGTACCGCAGCCGGTCACCCGGAGCACTGACGCCCCACGGCGATGCTCGGTTCCCGGTGTTCTGCATGCCGCACAGACTACGCACGGCCAAAACCCTCCTAGGGCCGGACTTCACCCCAAATCAGGCAAGTCGAACGCTGTGAATTGACGATGTGACGCCGGTCACGGCGGTCCCACTTGTCGGGACAGGGAGGCCGTTCTATCGTGCTGATGTATCGAGTCGATACATCAGCACGGCATAAGGGCCCCGAAGCGGAGGAGGAGGCGACGCATGAGCAGACGCTCCGGCATCCTCGAGTTCGCCGTCCTCGGACTCCTGCGTGAGGCCCCGATGCACGGGTACGAGCTGCGGAAGCGCCTCAACACCTCGCTGGGCGTCTTCCGGGCCTTCAGCTACGGAACGCTGTACCCCTGCCTCAAGACGCTGGTCACCAACGGCTGGTTGATCGAGGAACCGGGCAGCGCTCCCGAGGAGGCCCTCGCCGCTTCACTCGCGGGACGCCGAGCCAAGATCGTCTACCGGTTGACGTCCGCGGGCAAGGAGCACTTCGAGGAGCTGCTCTCCCACACCGGACCGGACGCCTGGGAGGACGAGCACTTCGCCGCCCGCTTCGCCTTCTTCGGGCAGACCGAGCGCGAGGTGCGGATGCGCGTCCTCGAAGGACGCCGCAGCCGGCTGGAGGAGCGCCTGGAGAAGATGCGCGCCTCCCTGGCCCGGACCCGCGAGCGTCTCGACGACTACACGCTTGAGCTCCAGCGCCACGGTATGGAGTCCGTGGAGCGCGAAGTGCGCTGGCTGAACGAGCTCATCGAGAGCGAGCGGGCAGGGCGGGATCAGCGATCCGGCTCCGACGCCCCCGCTCTGCACGACAACGATTCTGGAGAGACGGGCGGCCTGCCCCGGCACGGGGGCAGTACCCGGCCGGATCCGTCCGACGACACCGCCAAGTGAAACCCTGCGCACTGCAGGGCTTCCACGATCACACAGGGAGCAACCGGAATGGGTTCGGTTCGCGTAGCCATCGTCGGCGTGGGCAACTGCGCCGCCTCGCTGGTTCAGGGCGTCGAGTACTACAAGGACGCCGACCCGGCGGCCAAGGTGCCCGGCCTGATGCACGTCCAGTTCGGCGACTACCACGTCGGTGACGTCGAGTTCGTCGCCGCCTTCGACGTCGACGCGAAGAAGGTCGGCCTCGACCTCTCGGATGCCATCGGCGCCAGCGAGAACAACACCATCAAGATCTGTGACGTCCCGAGCAACGGCGTCACGGTCCAGCGCGGTCACACGCTCGACGGTCTGGGCAAGTACTACCGCGAGACCATCGAGGAGTCCGCCGAGGAGCCGGTCGACGTCGTCCAGATCCTCAAGGACCGCCAGGTCGACGTTCTCGTCTGCTACCTGCCGGTCGGCTCCGAGGCCGCCGCGAAGTTCTACGCCCAGTGCGCCATCGACGCCAAGGTCGCCTTCGTCAACGCTCTCCCGGTCTTCATCGCCGGCACCAAGGAGTGGGCGGACAAGTTCACCGAGGCGGGCGTCCCGATCGTCGGCGACGACATCAAGTCGCAGGTCGGCGCGACCATCACGCACCGCGTGATGGCGAAGCTGTTCGAGGACCGCGGTGTCCGTCTTGAGCGCACGATGCAGCTCAACGTCGGCGGCAACATGGACTTCAAGAACATGCTGGAGCGCGACCGCCTGGAGTCGAAGAAGATCTCCAAGACGCAGGCCGTCACCTCGCAGATCCCCGACCGCGAGCTGGGCGAGAAGAACGTCCACATCGGTCCGTCGGACTACGTGGCGTGGCTGGACGACCGCAAGTGGGCGTACGTCCGCCTCGAAGGCCGCGCCTTCGGTGACGTTCCGCTGAACCTGGAGTACAAGCTCGAGGTGTGGGACTCCCCGAACTCGGCGGGTGTCATCATCGACGCCCTGCGCGCCGCGAAGATCGCCAAGGACCGCGGCATCGGCGGCCCGATCCTCTCCGCGTCGTCGTACTTCATGAAGTCCCCGCCGGTGCAGTACTTCGACGACGAGGCCTTCGCCAACGTCGAGAAGTTCATCAAGGGTGAGGTCGAGCGCTAAGCTCCGCGCGCTTGTCGACAGAGGGTCCCCGAGGCGCTGCCCCGGGGGCCCTCTTCGTATGTGAGTCTTGCTGCCATGTCCGTCGTACGTGATCTGCGCGTACTCCTGCGCCTGACGAACTTCCGCCGCCTGCTCACCGTCCGGCTGCTCTCCCAGTGCGCCGACGGCGTCTACCAGGTGGCCCTGGCCACGTACGTCGTCTTCTCCCCCGAGAAACAGACCTCCCCGACGGCGATCGCCTCCGCCATGGCGGTCCTCCTGCTCCCGTACTCACTCGTCGGGCCCTTCGCCGGCGTCCTCCTTGACCGCTGGCAGCGACGCCAGGTCTTCCTGTACGGCAACCTCCTGCGCGCCCTGCTCGCCGGCGGGACCGCCGTACTCGTCGTCGCCTCCGTCCCCGACTGGCTCTTCTACGCCTCCGCGCTCTCCGTCACAGCCGTCAACCGCTTCGTCCTGGCGGGGCTCTCGGCCTCCCTCCCGCGCGTCGTCGACGCCGAGCGGCTGGTCGTGGCGAACTCGCTCTCCCCCACCGCCGGCACCCTCGCCGCGACCCTGGGCGGCGGTCTCGCGTTCGGCATCCAGCTGATCGCCTCCCAGTCCGACGCGGCCGTGGTGACCTTCGGCGCCGTCCTCTACCTCTGCGCCGCCCTCGCCTCCCTGCGGATGTCCCGGGAGCTTCTCGGCCCCGACCCGGACCTCGTACCGCAGCGCCTCACCTCGGCCCTGGTCTCGACCGCCCGGGGCCTGGCCGCCGGGTTGCGCCACCTCGCGGAACGTCGGCCCGTCGCCCGCGCTCTCGCCGCGGTGGGCCTCATGCGCTTCTGCTACGGCGCCCTGCTGGTCACCGTCCTCATGCTCTGCCGCTACGCGTGGAGCTCCACGGAGTCCGAGGGGCTCGGGCTGCTCGGTCTCGCCGTCGGCATCTCGGGCGCGGGCTTCTTCGCGGCCGCCGTCCTCTCCCCCTGGGCGGTGGGGCGGCTCGGCCCCTTCGGCTGGATGACGGTGTGCGCGGCAACGGCCGCCGTACTCGAACCGGCACTCGCCCTGACCTTCGCCCCCGTCCCCTTCCTCGTCGCGGCTTTCCTCCTCGGGCTCATCACCCAGGGGTCCAAGATCGCGACGGACACGGTGGTGCAGCTGTCCGTGGACGACGCCTACCGAGGTCGGGTCTTCGCGCTGTACGACGTGCTGTTCAACGTCGCCTTCGTGGCCGCGGCGGGCGTCGCGGCGCTGATGCTGCCGCCCGACGGCCGTTCCGCTCTGTTGGTCGTGCTGGTGGCCGTGATCTACGCGGCGATCGCGCTGGCATTGCGTCGGGAACGCACCGAGGGGTGATGTTTCACGTGAAACACCACCCCTCGTCGGTACCGCGGGCGGCGGTGTTTCACGTGAAACACCGCGACGCCCGACGCAGCTCAGCTCTGCGTGTCCCACCACTCCTTGAGCGCGGCGACCGCCCCGTCGTACTCCATCGGCCCGTTCTCCAGGCGCAGCTCCAGCAGGAACTTGTACGCCTGGCCGATGGCCGGGCCGGGACCGATGCCCAGGATCTCCTGGATCTGGTTGCCGTCGAGGTCGGGGCGGATCGCGTCCAGCTCCTCCTGCTCCTGAAGCTGGGCGATGCGGTCCTCCAGGCCGTCGTAGGCACGGGAGAGCGCGGTCGCCTTGCGCTTGTTGCGGGTGGTGCAGTCCGAACGGGTCAGCTTGTGCAGACGCGAGAGCATCGGCCCGGCGTCACGGACGTACCGTCGGACGGCCGAGTCGGTCCACTCGCCGGTCCCGTAGCCGTGGAAGCGCAGGTGCAGCTCCACCAGCCGCGAGACGTCCTTGATCATCTCGTTGGAGTACTTGAGCGCGGTCATACGCTTCTTGGTCATCTTCGCGCCGACCACCTCGTGGTGGTGGAAGGAGACCCGGCCGTCCTTCTCGAAGCGACGGGTACGCGGCTTGCCGATGTCATGGAGCAGGGCCGCAAGGCGCAGCACCAGGTCGGGCCCGTCCTCCTCCAGGTCGATCGCCTGGTCGAGCACCGTCAGGGAGTGCTCGTAGACGTCCTTGTGGCGGTGGTGCTCGTCGCTCTCCAGACGCAGCGCGGGCAGCTCGGGGATCACGTGGTCGGCGAGCCCGGTGTCCACGAGCAGCCCGAGGCCCTTGCGCGGCTGGGCCGAGAGCAGCAGCTTGTTGAGCTCGTCACGGACGCGTTCGGCGGAGACGATCTCGATCCGGCCGGACATCTCCTTCATCGCCGTGACGACCTCGGGGGCGACCTCGAAGTCCAGCTGAGCGGCGAACCGCGCGGCCCGCATCATGCGCAGGGGGTCGTCGGAGAAGGACTCCTCCGGCGTACCCGGCGTGCGCAGCACCCGGGCGGCGAGGTCCTCAAGGCCGCCGTACGGATCGATGAACTCCTTCTCCGGAAGGGCCACGGCCATGGCGTTGACGGTGAAGTCACGTCGGACGAGGTCGTCCTCGATGGAGTCGCCGTAGGACACCTCGGGCTTGCGCGACGTCCGGTCGTACGCCTCCGAGCGGTACGTGGTGACCTCGATCTCAAAGCGCTGAACGGTGTCTCCGACGCGAGCGTCCTTCTGGCAGCCGACCGTCCCGAAGGCGATGCCGACCTCCCACACCGCGTCGGCCCACGGGCGGACGATCTTCAGTACGTCCTCGGGGCGGGCATCGGTGGTGAAGTCCAGGTCGTTGCCGAGCCGGCCGAGCAGGGCGTCCCGGACCGAGCCGCCGACCAGCGCGAGGCTGAACCCCGCCTCCTGGAAACGGCGGGCGAGGTCGTCGGCGGCAGGGGACACACGCAGCAGTTCACTGACCGCGCGGCGTTGCACCTGGCTCAGTGCAGTCGGGGTGTCTTCGTTGGCGTTCGGCACAACAGAAAAGGGTACGTGCCCCGGCTCGCGGCGACGTCCCCGTTTTTCCCGAGCTCCGGGCGCCGTTAGGCCCCAGCCGGGTGCCCGGTCGGAGATCCGCGGGAGATCGGCTGGAGCAGTCCCCGGCACTTGCTCCCAGCGTGCCTCGTTACCATGCCTGGACACAGCAACCGGGAACCACCTACACCACCGGCACCACAGACAACGACGAGGACGGGCGAACGCGTGGCCGAGGCGGCAGACATCCAGGGAACCGGTCCCTCACCTGCCCGCCGATGGCTGCGGCGCACGATCACCGTCGCCTTCGGGGCGCCCCTCCTCGCCGGCCTGCTCCAGGCCCCGGCGGTGACCTCCCCGGCAGTCGCCGCCGAGGACGCCACCGGCTCGAAGACCGTCGATGTGTCCCTCGACACGCTGACCCCGAGCGCTCCCGTCGAGGGGGACACCGTCAAGGTGACCGGCACGGTCACCAACCGGAGCAAGAAGACCGTCATCGACGCGACCGTGGACCTGCACGTCGGGCCCCGGATGACGAGCCGCAGCCAGATCGATCAGGTGGCGGGACGTACCGGCTTCCGGCGCGACAGCGACCCCGACCCCCTCAAGGACGCCCCCACCGTCGCCATCCCCCGGTTGGGCGCCGGCCTGAGTGCGGAGTTCTCCCTCTCCGTGCCGGTCTCCGAGCTCGGGCTCGACGCGGCGGGCGTCTACCAGCTGGGGGTCTCCCTCACCGGGCAGACCGCGGACCAGCGCTACGACCGGGTCCTCGGCATCGAGCGGACCTTCGTGCCGTACCAGCCCGAGGCCACCGAGAAGAAGACCCAGCTCACCTATCTGTGGCCGCTGATCTCCTCCGCCCATGTCTCGGCGGAGACGGCCACGGACGATCAGCAGACCCCGGTCTTCGAGGACGACGCGCTGGCGACCGAGCTGAAGCCGGGGGGACGGCTCGACCAGATGGTCTCGCTGGGCAAGGACCTCCCGGTCACCTGGGTGGTCGACCCGGACCTGCTGGCCTCCGTCGACGCCATGGCGAACGGCTACCGCGTCAAGACCGGCGCCCTGCACGTCCCGGGCCCGAACCAGACCGTCGCCGAGCGGTGGCTGAACGAGCTGGAGAAGGCGGTCCAGGGCCGCAAGGTCGTCGCCCTTCCGTTCGCGGATCCCGACCTCGCCTCCCTGGCCCACCGCGGCAAGGACGTTCCCGGCTCGCTGGGGCACCTCCAGTCGGCGACCGCCCTCGCCAGGGGAACGGTGGAGACGATCCTCCACGTCCAGCCGTCCACCGACTTCGCCTGGCCCGCCGACGGAGCCGTCGACCCCTCGATCGTGGCGGTGGCGACCTCGGCCGGTGCCGACAAGGTGATCGCCCGCAGCGACAGTGTCCGCGACGACCTCTCGTACACGCCCACGGCCGCCCGCCCCCTCGGCAACGGCAGCACGACGGCCGTCGTGAGCGACGCGCTCCTGTCGACCGCCTTCGAGGGGGACATGGTCCGGACGGAGAACTCCACGCTCGCGGTCCAGAAGTTCCTCGCCCAGTCCCTCGCCGTCACCCTGGAGCAGCCGGGGACCCCGCGCAGCATCGTGGTCGCCCCCCAGCGGATGCCGACCGTCGCCCAGGCGCAGACCATGGCGACCGCCCTGCAGGGGCTCTCCGGTCGGCGCTGGAGCGAGCCGATCGACCTCATGGCGGCCGCGGCGGCCAAGCCGGACCCGGGCGCCTCCACCACCGTGCCCGGCAGCTCCCGGTACCCGGAGAAGCTGCGCGACCGGGAGCTGCCGGTCCAGGCCTTCCGGGACATGAAGACCACCCGCGACGAGCTGGACGACTTCAAGGTCATCCTTGCTCTCCCGTACCGCGTCGCGACCCCCTTCGGCAACGCGATCAACCGCGAGATGTCGACCTCGTGGCGCGGTCAGGCGCGATCGGCCGCGATCTACCGGGGCAACGTCCTGGACTATCTGCAGACCCTGACCAAGGGTGTGCAGCTGGTGGACAAGTCGGACCTCACGCTGTCCGGCCGCAGCGCGACGATCCCCGTGACCGTCCAGAACCAGCTGCTGCAGGACGTGCATCTGGTGCTGCGACTCACCTCCGCCAACAAGAACCGGCTGAGGGTGGACGGCGGCGACGGGCCGGCCGAACTGCCCGTGAGGATCAACGGCGGTCACAGCCAGTCGGTGAAGTTCCCCGTCTCGGCGAGCGTCAACGGCCAGGTGGCGATGACGGCCCAGCTCTACACCGACGACGGCACCCCGTACGGAAAGCCGATGACCTTCAACGTGAAGGTCTCCGAGATCACCGCCACGGTGATGCTCGTGATCGCCGGCGGAGTCCTCCTCCTCGTCCTGGCCGGCGTGCGGATGTACAGCCAGCGCAAGCGGCTCGCCGCGCGGAACGCCGAGGCCGAGGAGACGGAGCCGGAGACGGAGCCGGACACGGATCCCGAGGCGGATCAGGAAGCGGCGGAGCAGGCCGCGGAGCAGGCGGAAGAGGGCACGGAGGCGGAAGCGCAGCCGCCGGAGGCCGACGGGGACGAACCCGAGCAGCCGAGTGACCCGACACCGGACACCGGGCCCGAAAGCGCCGACCCGTCGGGCACGGGTGAGAAAGTGGACCGTTGAGCGATGTCGTGGCCGGTCGGCCGGGGACGATGAGGTGGGGTAACCATGAACGCGCCGTACGACGGTGACCGCGGCCAGGGCCCGGGCGGCCCCGCGCCGTCCGGTGGGACGCCCGCGGCCCCTCCCGGTTCCGGCTACCCGCCGGTGCCGCCCCCGCAGCAGGCCGCCCCCGGCCCGCAGGGGCACGACCCCTACGCACAGGGCGCCCACCCGCAGAACCCGTACGCCCAGGACCCCTACGTCCAGGACGCGTACACCCACGACCCGTACCGGGCCCAGGACCTCTCCGCGCAGGACCCGGTGACCGAGGCGCTCTACGACCGCGCCGCGCACCCGCCGCCCCCGCCCGGCACCTACCAGGAGCCGCAGCCGCTGTACCAGCAGCCGGCCGCGCCCCCGCACGCTCCCGACCCCCGGGTGTGGGCGCAGACCCCGGCGCCGGAGCCCGAAGGTCCCTCACGCCACCTGCCGTACGGCGACGACGCGCGCACGGTCCAGTTCACCGGCGTCGACGACCTGGTCACCCGGGCCGGCGAGGAGGACCCCGAGCCGGACGCCTTCGCCCACCTCTACCGGGACCAGCAGACGCCCGGCCAGGTGCCCCCACCCGCCCCGGAGCCGGACCCCATGCCCGCCCCCGCCCCCAAGAAGTCCGGCCGAGCCTCCGGGTTGCTGAAGTCGAGCGCGGTGATGGCGGCGGGCACCCTCGTCTCCCGGCTCACCGGTTTCGTCCGCAGCCTGGTGATCACCGGCGCGCTCGGCGCGGCCCTGCTCGGCGACACCTTCACCATCGCCTACACCCTGCCGACGATGATCTACATCCTCACCGTCGGCGGTGGCCTCAACTCGGTCTTCGTCCCGCAGCTCGTCCGCTCGATGAAGAACGACGAGGACGGCGGCGAGGCCTACGCCAACCGGCTGCTCACCCTGGTCATGGTGGCGCTCGGCGCCATCGTGGTCCTGGCCGTCTTCGCAGCCCCGCTGCTCATCAGGCTGATGTCGAACACCATCGCCGACGACGCCGCGGCCAACAGCGTGGCCGTGACCTTCGCCCGCTACTGCCTGCCCACGATCTTCTTCATGGGCGTGCACGTGGTGATGGGTCAGATCCTCAACGCCCGCGGCAAGTTCGGCGCGATGATGTGGACCCCGGTCCTCAACAACATCGTCATGATCGTCACCTTCGGCCTGTTCATCTGGGTCTACGGCACCTCCGCCGAGTCCCACATGGGTGTGCAGACCATCCCGGACGACGGCATCCGCCTGCTCGGCATCGGCACCCTGCTCGGACTCGTCGTCCAGGCGCTGGCGATGATCCCGTACCTCCGTGAGACGGGATTCCGCTTCCGGCCCCGCTTCGACTGGAAGGGCCACGGGCTCGGCAAGACGGTCAAGCTCGCGAAGTGGACCGTTCTCTTCGTCCTCGCGAACCAGGCGGGCGTCCTGGTCGTCACCCAGCTGGCCACGGCCGCCGGTGCGGAGTCCGGGAAGAACGGCGCCGGCTTCCTCGCGTACTCGAACGCGCAGCTGATCTGGGGCATGCCGCAGGCCATCATCACGGTCTCCGTGATGGCCGCGCTGCTGCCGCGGATCTCCCGCGCCGCTCACGACGACGACCCCGGTGCCGTGCGGGACGACATCTCGCAGGGCCTGCGCAACTCGGCCGTCGCGATCGTCCCGGTCTCCTTCGCCTTCCTGGCGCTCGGCGTCCCGATGTGCACCCTGCTGTACGCCTCCAGCGGCATCGAGGCCGCCCAGGGCATGGGCTTCATCCTGATGGCCTTCGGCCTCGGCCTGATCCCCTACTCCGTCCAGTACGTCGTGCTCCGCGGCTTCTACGCCTACGAGGACACCCGGACGCCCTTCTACAACACGGTCATCGTCGCCGCCGTCAACGCGGCCGCCTCCGCGCTCTGTTACGTCGTGCTGCCCGCCCGGTGGGCCGTCGTCGGCATGGCCGCCTCGTACGGGCTCGCCTACGCCGTCGGTGTCGGCATCGCCTGGCGGCGCCTCCGCAAGCGGCTGGGCGGCGACCTGGACGGCACCCAGGTGATGCGGACCTACGCCCGCCTCTGCATGGCCTCCGTACCCGCCGCGATCGTCTCCGGCGCCGTCGGTTTCGGCCTGCTGAAGCTCCTCGGCGAGGGCGCGTTGGGCTCGCTCGTCGCCCTGCTCGCCGGCGGAGCGGTACTCCTCGGTGTCTTCTTCGTCGCGGCCAAGCGGATGCGGATCGCGGAGCTGAACACCCTGGTCGGCATGGTGCGCGGACGCCTGGGACGCTGAACCCACGGGCCCCGCACAACCATCGGGGGGAACCGCGTGTCGTGCATAGCGTCCGACTGTGGGCACAATTGGCTTGGCTGTTGGATGTGGCGCAACGGATGGGGAGGCAGGAACGACGGTGGCGGAACGTAGCACGGCTGCCGTCGACGTGGCCGACAACAGCGGTGACGACCCGCTGACCGCCAAGGCGGAGACGGCCGCGACCGACGGGGTGGCGGAAGAGCAGAAGGCGGCGGAGCAGACCGCCGAGCCCACCGAGAAGAAGGCGGTCGAACGACAGAACGGCGAACAGCCCTCCCTCACGGCTCCCGAACTGCACAGCGGCCACAAGTTGGCCAGGCGCTACCGGCTCGAGGAGTGCGTCACCCGTCTGGACGGCTTCAGCAGCTGGCGTGCCGTCGACGAGAAACTGCGGCGTGCCGTCGGGGTCCACCTGCTGCCCGCCGAGCACCCCCGGGCCCGCTCGGTCCTGGCCGCGGCCCGCTCCTCGGCCCTCCTCGGCGACCCTCGCTTCGTCCAGGTCCTCGACGCCGTCGAGGAGAACGAGCTTGTGTACGTCGTGCACGAGTGGCTGCCCGACTCCACCGAGCTGACCGCGCTGCTCGCGCTGGGCCCGCTGGAGCCCCACGACGCCTACCAGCTCGTCAGCCAGGTCTCCCAGGCCATGGCCGCCGCCCACCGCGAAGGCCTCGCCCACCTCCGGCTCACACCAAGCGCCGTCCTGCGCAGCTCCACCGGCCAGTACCGGATCCGCGGCCTCGCCGTGAACGCCGCCCTGCGCGGCATCACCGCCGAGCGCCCCCAGCGCACCGACACCGAGGCGATCGGCGCACTCCTGTACGCCGCCCTCACCCAGCGCTGGCCGTACGACAGCGACGCCTACGGGCTCTCCGGCCTCCCCAAGGGCGTCGGGCTGCTCCCGCCCGACCAGGTCCGCGCCGGCGTCCACCGGGGCCTCTCCGAGATCGCCATGCGCGCCCTGGCCAACGACGGGGCCACCGCCTCGCGCCAGGAACCGCCCTGCACCACACCGGACGAGCTGGCCAAGGCCGTGGCCGCGATGCCCCGTGTGAAGCCGCCGGAGCCGGAGTTCGCCGCCCCGCCCGAGTACCAGCGCACGACGTACCAGCAGGGCACGTACGGCCGCCCCCAGCAGCACCCGGTGGTCACCCAGCCATTGGTCGTCCCGCCGCCCCCGCTCCAGAGCCGCACCGGCACGGCACTGAAGTGGGCCGTCTCCGCCCTTCTCATCGCCGCCCTCGGTCTGGGCAGCTGGCAGATCGCGGACCGGCTCCTCGCCCCGGAGGCCACCACCAAGACGCCGGTGCCCACGCCGACGGCCGACGAGAAGCCGCCGCCGCCCAAGCCGCTCACCATCGAGTCCGCTCACGACTTCGACCCGCTGGGCAACGGCGCCGAGAAGCCCCAGGCCATAGACCGCGCCTTCGACGGCGACCCCAGCACCTTCTGGTACACCGATCGCTATTTCGGCCCCGATTTCGCCAACCTGAAGACCGGCGTGGGGGTCGTGCTCGATCTGGGCAAGGCACAGGAGGTCAGCTCGGTAGAGCTGTCGTTCCTGGGACACACCTCGGTGGAGCTGCGCACCGCGCCCTCCGACGCCTCCTCGGCACCGTCCACACCCGACGCGTTCACGACCCAGGCCTCCGGAGACGGAACCGAGGTGACACTGAAGCCCACCAAGCCCGTCACCACCCGCTACGTTCTGGTCTGGCTCACGAATCTGCCCTCCGCGGACGGCGGTTTCCGGGGCAAGCTGACCGAGATCAAGGTCATGGGCTGACCACCCCACGGGAGGGGGCTCACCGTTGGACGATCCGATAGACGAGGCCACAGGCGACCAGGAGCTCTTGGCGCTCCATGTCGCCGGGAACCCGGACGCCTTCGGTGAGCTCGTACGCCGGCACCGCGACCGGCTGTGGGCGGTCGCCCTGCGGACCCTGGGAGACCGCGAGGAGGCCGCCGACGCCGTCCAGGACGCCCTGATCTCGGCCTTCCGGGCCGCCCATACCTTCCGGGGCCAGTCGGCCGTCACGACCTGGCTCCACCGCATCACGGTGAACGCCTGCCTCGACCGCGCCCGGAAGGCAGCCTCCCGCAGAACCTCGCCCGTCGACGACTCCGACCGCTTCGAGCAGCTCCTCGAACCCCATGAGTCGGCCGAGGCCCCCGTGGAACGGCAGGACGTCCACCGCGAAGTCCTCGCCGCTCTCGCCGCCATCCCCGCCGACCAGCGTGCCGCCCTCGTCCTGGTCGACATGCAGGGATACCCGGTGGCGGAGGCGGCCCGTATCCTCGGCGTTCCCACCGGCACCGTGAAGAGCCGCTGCGCGCGCGGACGGGCACGCCTGCTTCCGATGGTCACTCATCTGCGCGCCGACACCGTGGGTAACGAGGCCCCCGATGGGGGAAGGAACCGGACGCCGGGGACATCCGTCCCACAGGTGCCGGGGCCGACGGATACCGGACCGATCGATCCAGCTGCTGTGAAGGGCGGAGGTGGGCGCGCGTGACTTCCACGACCGGCAAGGCCGACACGACACAGCACCCGGACGTCTCGGAGATCTCCGACCTGACCGAGGGGCTGCTCTCACCCAGCCGCTCCGCCGCCGTACGCCGCCATCTGGACGACTGTCCGCTCTGCGCCGACGTACGGACCTCCCTGGAGGAGATCCGCGGTCTCCTGGGCACTCTGCCCGGCCCGCCCCGCATGCCCGCCGAGATCGCCGGCCGCATCGATGCCGCCCTGGCCGCCGAAGCTCTCCTCGACGCCACGACCCCGGAGAGCGAGGCGCCTGTTTCACGTGAAACATCGCGTACTCCGTCCGAGGCCATTACCTCCCCCTCCCGGCTCCCCGTCGCGGGCCGCCCCGCCGGACGCCCCGGCGCTGCCACCGGCCCCGGCCGGACCAGGAGGCCCCGCCGCCGGATCGCGCTGCTCGCCACGCTCGGCGCCGCTTTCAGTGCCGTCGTCCTGGGAACGAGCCTCTTCCTCAGCCAGGCGGTCAACCTCAACGCCGGAGACACCGCTGAGAAGACCACGAAGGCCGACGTCGCGGGAGAGAGTCTGAGCCCCTTCTCAGGGGCCCAGGTCGAGGACCGCGTGCAAGCGCTCCTGGCCGAGGAGAGCGTTGCCAAGACGCCACGGGGAATCGGCCCCGAGTCGATGTCCGCGGAGACGGGCACCACGGCCCCCCAGCGGAACAGGGACAGTGCCGTCCCCGCCTGTGTCCTGGCCGGCACCGGCCGCACCGATGCGGTGCTCGGCCACGAACGGGGCGAGTACCAGGGAACGCCTGCCTATCTGGTCGTCCTGCCGGACCCCGCGGACAGCGCCCGTATCCAGGCCTTCGTACTGGACGCCTCCTGCGCGGACCGGACCGCGGGAAGCGGAAGCGCGGTCGCCGAGCTCCTGTTCAGCCGGACCTACCCCCGGTCCTGACCTCTCTCCCCCGTCCGGCCCCGGCGCCGCGCGGCAAACTCGGGAATGTACGCCCCTTAGGATCCGTTGGGTGGGGTGAGAGTGACCGAGACGACCGCCCCCGTAGGCAGTGGCAGTCTGCAGAGACGAGGAAGAAACCCGTGAGCGACGTCCGTAACGTGATCATTATCGGCTCCGGGCCCGCGGGTTACACCGCTGCGCTCTACACCGCCCGAGCGTCGCTGAACCCCCTGGTCTTCGAGGGTGCCGTCACCGCCGGTGGCGCACTGATGAACACGACCGAGGTGGAGAACTTCCCCGGCTTCCGTGACGGCATCATGGGCCCGGACCTGATGGACAACATGCGGGCCCAGGCCGAGCGCTTCGGCGCCGAGCTGGTCCCTGACGACATCATCGCCGTGGACCTGACGGGCGAGATCAAGACCGTCACCGACACCGCCGGCACCGTGCACCGCGCCAAGGCCGTCATCGTCACCACCGGTTCCCAGCACCGCAAGCTCGGCCTCCCGAACGAGGACACGCTCTCCGGCCGCGGTGTCTCCTGGTGCGCCACCTGCGACGGGTTCTTCTTCAAGGACCAGGACATCGCCGTCGTCGGCGGCGGCGACACCGCGATCGAGGAGGCCACCTTCCTCTCGCGCTTCGCCAAGACCGTCACGATCGTCCACCGCCGTGACACCCTCCGTGCCTCCAAGGCCATGCAGGAGCGTGCCTTCGCCGACCCGAAGATCTCGTTCGCCTGGGACAGCGAGGTCACGGAGATCCACGGTGAGCAGAAGCTCAGCGGTCTGACCCTGCGTGACACGAAGACCGGTGAGACCCGTCAGCTTCCCGTCACCGGCCTCTTCATCGCCGTCGGCCACGACCCGCGGACCGAGCTGTTCAAGGGCCAGCTGGACCTCGACGAGGAGGGCTACCTCAAGGTGGCCGCCCCGTCGACGCGCACGAACCTCACCGGTGTCTTCGGCGCCGGCGATGTCGTCGACCACACCTACCGCCAGGCCATCACGGCCGCCGGCACCGGCTGCTCCGCCGCGCTGGACGCCGAGCGTTTCCTGGCCGCCCTCGCCGACAGCGAGAAGCTGGCCGAGACCCCCGCGGTCTGACCCCGTCTCTCCTCACCCACACCCCGCGAGATCAAGGAGGCCGCTGTGGCCCTGAAGACTGTGACCGACGCTTCCTTCGAAGAGGACGTCCTCAAGAGCACCAAGCCCGTCCTGGTGGACTTCTGGGCGGCGTGGTGCGGTCCCTGCCGCCAGATCGCCCCGTCGCTGGAGGCCATCGCCGCCGAGCACGGCGAGATCGAGGTCGTGAAGCTCAACATCGACGAGAACCCGGCCACGGCCGCCAAGTACGGCGTCATGTCCATCCCGACGCTGAACGTGTACCAGGGCGGCGAGGTCGTCAAGACGATCGTCGGTGCCAAGCCGAAGGCCGCCATCCTGCGCGACCTCGAGGGCTTCGTCGAGCCGTCCAAGGCCTGATGCTCCCTCGCTGTTTCACGTGAAACAGCGCTGTTGTTTCACGTGAAACACAAGCGGCCCGCCCCTGACGGGGGCGGGCCGTTCTCATGTCCTGACCCTAGAGCGGCCGGAGGACAGGCTCCTTCTGCACAGCGCCGAGAAGCCGGTCCAGGGCCATCTCGACGTCCTCCTTCCAGGAGAGCGTCGTCCGGAGCTCCAACCTCAGCCTGGGGAAGGCCGGATGCGGCCGCACGGTCTTGAAGCCCACCGCCAGCAGGTGATCGGCCGGCAGAACACAGGCGGGCTCCTTCCACCGGGCGTCACCGAACGCCTCGATGGCCTTGAACCCCCTCCGCAGCAGATCCTTGGCCACGGTCTGCACCACCACCCGGCCCAGCCCCTGCCCCTGATAACCGGGCATGATCCAGGCCGTCATCAGCTGCGCGGCATCGGCGGCCACGGGACTGGTCGGAAAGGCCGTCGAGCGCGGCACATAGGCCGGGGGAGCGTAGAGGACGTAGCCGACCGGCACCTCGTCGACATAGACCACCCGACCGCAGGACCCCCACTCCAACAGAACGCCGGAGATCCAGGCTTCCTTTTCCAGCTCCGGGCGCCCGGCCTTCACCGCTGCCTCTCCGCTGACCGGGTCCAGCTCCCAGAAGACGCAGGAGCGGCACCGCTTGGGCAGGTCCGGAAGGTTGTCCAGCGTGAGCGGTACGAGCCGACGCCCCACAGCCGCTCCTCACTTCCCTCGCCATCGCGTACGGATACGCCTCTTGGAATCGTATCGATCAGGCGATCGGGGGGACACCGCTCACGTGCAAAGGGCGGGCCGCGTTCCGGTGAAGACCGGAACGCGGCCCGCCCTGGGCGTCCTCGGAGGAGAACCGGAGATCAGGCTTCGGCGTTCTTCTTGTCCATGACCCGGCCCTCGCCGGGAGCCAGAGTCGAGAGGATCCGTTCCAGATCCTCCATCGAGGCGAACTCGACGACGATCTTGCCCTTCTTCTGCCCCAGGTCGACCTTCACCCGGGTCTCGAAGCGGTCCGAGAGCCGGGAGGCGAGGTCCGTCAGAGCGGGCGAGACACGGCCGCCGGCGCGCGGGCCCTTCGGCTTGACCGTACCGGCGGGCTCCTCGGAGCCCATGACGCTCACGATCTCCTCGACCGTGCGCACCGAGAGGCCCTCGGAAACGATCCGGTAGGCCAGCTTGTCCTGGGACTCCGGGTCCTCCACACCGAGCAGGGCCCGCGCGTGACCGGCGGACAGTACTCCGGCGGCAACCCTCCGCTGCACCGGCGGCGAGAGCCGCAGGAGACGCAGCGTGTTGGAGATCTGCGGGCGGGACCGCCCGATCCGCTCCGCGAGCTGGTCATGGGTGCAACCGAAGTCCTTGAGCAACTGCTCGTAGGCGTGAGCCTCTTCGATCGCGTTCAGCTGGGCACGGTGGAGGTTCTCCAGGAGGGCGTCCAGGAGCATCTTCTCGTCGTCGGTGTCCCGGACGATCGCCGGGATCCGTTCCAGACCGGCGATCTTGGACGCCCGCAGGCGACGCTCACCCATGACGAGCTCGTAGCTCTCGTCATCGACCTTGCGCACGACCACAGGCTGAAGCAGGCCCACCTCCTTGATGGAGATGACCAGCTCCGCCAGAGCGTCCTCGTCGAAGACCTCACGCGGCTGGTGCCGGTTGGGGGCGATCGAGTCGAGCGGAAGCTCGGTGAAGTACGCCCCGGCCGGCGGCTCCGGCCGGAACACCGACCCGTTCTCGTTCCAGGAAGGCGTGGACTCCGGCGACTGTGCGCTCTGCGGGAGCGTCGCCAGCTTGGCCGCCGCCACCCCTCGGTCCGAGGACAGGGAAGGCACCGCACCGGGGGAGGTCGCACCCGCCCCTACTCCGACCGTCGGCGTCTGTCGTTCCTGGGGAGCAGCGGGGATCAACGCACCGAGCCCACGCCCCAATCCCCTACGTCGGTCACTCACTGAATCCCCTCCGACATGCTGCGCTGGTTGTTCTGGTGCCCCACCGGGGCGTGCCCCACCGGGGCGTGCTGCGGGTCGTAGTGCACGGCCGCCCCCCGCAGGGCGATCTCACGGGCCGCTTCGAGGTACGACAGGGCGCCGCTGGAGCCCGGGTCATAGGTGAGAACCGTCTGCCCGTAGCTCGGAGCCTCCGAGATACGGACGGACCTCGGAATGCTGGTCCGCAGCACCTCCTCGGCGAAGTGGGTGCGCACCTCGTCGGCGACCTGCGAGGCGAGCCTCGTCCGGCCGTCATACATGGTGAGCAGGATCGTCGAGACATGCAGTGCGGGGTTGAGGTGCCCCCGTACCAGCTCCACGTTCCTCAGGAGCTGTCCGAGCCCCTCCAGCGCGTAGTACTCGCACTGGATCGGGATCAGCACCTCGGCTCCGGCCACCATGGCGTTGACCGTGAGGAGACCGAGCGAGGGCGGGCAGTCGATCAGGATGTAGTCCAGCGGCTGCTCATAGGCCTGGATCGCCCGCTGCAGGCGGCTCTCTCTCGCCACCAGCGACACCAGCTCGATCTCCGCGCCGGCGAGGTCGATGGTGGCGGGGGCGCAGAAGAGGCCCTCGACGTCCATGACCGGCTGCACCACATCGGAGAGCGGCTTGCTGTCGACGAGGACGTCGTAGATCGAGGGGACCTCGGCGTGGTGGTCGATGCCGAGAGCCGTGGAGGCGTTGCCCTGCGGGTCCAGGTCGATGACCAGGACCCGGGCACCGTGCAGGGCCAGGGACGCGGCAAGGTTGACCGTCGTGGTCGTCTTGCCCACGCCGCCCTTCTGATTGGCGACCACCATCACGCGAGTCTGCGCCGGGCGGGGAAGTCCCTCACCGGCACGACCCAGGGCTTCTACTGCCAGCTGGGCAGCACGACCAATGGGGGTGTCGTCCATCGGGGGCGGCGTTTCACGTGAAACATCCTCCCCCACCGATTCGGTTCGGGGACCGGGGACCGGATCGGTCATCGGTCCCGCGATGTTGGCGTCGGACCGCAAGGATTCACTCTCCTCGGCTTCAGGCTCGCGATGGGGAGAGCCTGCCATGCTTTCGGGGTCGTGAACCAGCGAGGCCGGTGGTTCTGTGGGTGAATCCACCTCTGTGGACATCTCCGTAACCCTCGCGGGTGGCTTCACACGGGGTCGACGGTCCCGGGGCGTGGCAGCCGCGCGACCGCGGCTGATGATCCCCTGCAGCAGTGAGCGACGTTTCACGTGAAACACCATGCCCGTGCTGCCCGGCCGCGGTCGTTCGACACTCCGAAATGGTACGTATGCGACAGTCAGCGGCGTCGACGGGTCTTGCTCGTCCGGGCCGCCTTGGCCCGCTTCGCCGCGAACCGCACCCCACCCGGACTCTCGCCGACCTCCACCCGGACGACCGTGGACAGCGGATCGACGATCCCCTCGCCCACCTGCAGCACCGAGGTCTCCACCACGCCGAGGCGGGAGAGCGCGGCGCGAGCACCGCTGAGCTCCTCCTCCGCGGTGTCGCCCTTGAGCGCCAGCATCTCCCCGTACGGGCGCAGCAGGGGAACACCCCAGCCGGCCAGCCGGTCAAGGGGAGCCACCGCACGAGCGGTCACCACATGCACGGGCGTGATCTTGCCGAGCATCTCCTCCGCGCGTCCCCGGACCACGGTCACATGGTCGAGGCCGAGCAGCTCGACGACCTCCTGGAGGAAGTTCGTCCGGCGGAGGAGCGGCTCAAGGAGCGTGATCTTCAGATCGGGCCGGACCAGCGCCAGCGGGATGCCGGGGAGACCGGCACCCGAGCCCACATCGCAGACGGTGACGCCCTGGGGGACGACCTCCGAGAGGACAGCGCAGTTGAGCAGGTGGCGCTCCCACAGCCGCGGAACCTCCCGCGGGCCGATCAGGCCGCGCTTCACACCCGCGTCCGCGAGGAGCTCCGCGTACCGCACGGCCTCCGGGAAGTACTCACCGAAGACTGTCCGCGCCTGCTCCGGAGCCTCGGGGAGCTCCGCTGCCTCCGTCACGGGAACCGTCCTTCCGTACCGCACGCTTCGCGTGCGAGCGCACTGTGGTGGCTGACTTATGGGGCTGACAAAGATCGGCCCCGCCTGCGAACAGACGGGGCCGACACTACGTGAGGGTTCAGGCCGGGAGCACGACGACGAAGCGCTGCGGCTCCTCGCCCTCGGACTCGCTGCGCAGACCGGCGGCGGCGATCGCGTCGTGCACGACCTTGCGCTCGAACGGCGTCATCGGGTCCAGCTTGACCGGCTGCCCGGTGGACTTCACCTCGATCGCGGCCTTGGCGCCCAGCTCGGCGAGCTCGGTGCGCTTCTGGGCGCGGAAGCCGGCGATGTCGAGCATCAGACGGCTGCGGTCACCCGTCTCCCGGTGCACGGCCAGGCGAGTCAGCTCCTGGAGGGCCTCCAGGACCTCGCCGTCGCGGCCCACGAGCTTCTGCAGCTCACGGTCGGAGTCGCTGATGATCGAGACCGCGGCCCGGTCCGCCTCGACGTCCATGTCGATGTCGCCGTCGAGGTCGGCGATGTCGAGCAGACCCTCGAGGTAGTCGGCCGCGATCTCACCCTCCTGCTCCAGGCGGGTCAGGGTGTCGCCACCCTCGGCGGCGGCGGAGGTGGTGCCTTCCGTCACGGATGGACTCCTTCTTGCTTCGGCGAGGCTTACTTCTTGGAGGACGGGTGCTTGGGCCGCTGCTGGCCCTTGCGCTGGCCGGACTTGCCCTGACGGGTACCTCCGGAGTTGGCGCGGCTCGGACGCGCGGGCTTGTCGCCCGCCTCGTCCTTCGGCTCGCCCTTCGCGGCGGTCTTGGCCGGACCCTGGGGCTTCTTCTCGAGCGAGGTGGTCGCCTCTTCGGCGGCCGGCTCGGAGACTTCCCCGGTGTCCTTGGCCATGACCTGGGCCGCGGCGGCCTGGCGCTGGGCCTTGGTCTGGCGCTTGGGCTGCTGGCGCCTGGCGGCGGCACCGCCCTCGGCCTCGGCCTCGATCGTGTCGCTCTTGATCACGGTGCCGTCGGCCTGGGCGGCGAAGCCGGCCTTGGTCAGGCCGGAGAAGAAGCGGCGCTCGTTCTCGTTGCGGTCGCTGCTGGCCTTGGCGACGATCATCTTCACGATGGTCTTGCGGCGGCGGCCGCGGACCTCGCCGTGGGTCGTGATGCTCTTCAGCAGACGCTGGAGGTAGGAGTCCTGTGCCTTGCTGCCCGGGGTCGGGTTCTGGTTGATCACGTACATCTGCTGGCCCATGGTCCACACGTTGGTGGTCAGCCAGTAGACGAGGACACCGACGGGGAAGTTGATGCCCATGACGGCGAAGATCACCGGGAAGATGTACATGAGCATCTTCTGCTGCTGCATGTACGGGGTCTTCACCGAGAGGTCGACGTTCTTCATCATCAGCTGGCGCTGGGTGAAGAACTGCGAGGCCGACATCAGGATGATCATGATCGCGGTGACGATACGGACCGAGGTGACAGAGGCGTCGAGTGCGGCGACGTCAGCGGCGCTGTCCGTGAACTTCGAGGCCAGCGGGGCGCCGAAGATGTGCGCCTGTCGCGCGCTCTCGAGCAGCGACTGGTTGATCACGCCGACCTTGTCGCCCTCGGCGATGTTGGAGAGCACGTGGTACAGAGCGAAGAAGAACGGCGACTGCGCCAGGATGGGTAGGCACGAGGAGAGCGGGTTGGTACCCGTTTCCTTGTACAGCTTCATCATCTCTTCGGACTGACGCTGCTTGTCGCTCTTGTAGCGCTCCTGGATCGCCTTCATCTTCGGCTGGAGCGCCTGCATGTTCCGGGTCGACTTGATCTGCTTGACGAACAGCGGGATCAGACAGATCCGGATCAGCACCACCAGGGACACGATGGACAGGCCCCAGGCCCAGCCCGTGTCAGGACCGAAGATCGCCCCGTACACCTTGTGGAACTGGACGATCACCCATGAGACAGGTGTGGTGATGAAGCTGAAAAAACTGGCAATCGTGTCCACTAATCAGGCTCCTTGAGCATTGGGCGAGGTCTCTGCGGCCGGGCTCGTCTCGGCGGTGGACCCGCCCTTGTCTCCGCGCAGCGCGTTCCTCAGCATTTCGTGCCAGCGGGGGCGCTTACGCGGGGGGACGTGGTCCACACCACCGGGCGACCACGGGTTGCACCGCAGGATGCGCCAGGCGGTCAGGGCCGTGCCCTTGATCGCGCCATGCCGGTCGATGGCCGTGAATCCGTAGTGGGAACACGACGGGTAGTACCGGCAGACGGGGCCCAGGAGCGGGCTGATCGTCCACTGGTACAGCTTGATGAGAGCCAGCAGCGGGTACTTCATCGCGTGCCCCCTCCCAGCAGCCGCTGAAGAGCGGCGTCCAGGTCTTGGGCCAGCTGTGCGTGGTCGGCGTCGCCGGCTCCGGGCAACGCCCGTACGACCACCAGGCTACCGGGGGGCAGCTCGGTGAGCCGGTCGCGGACGAGATGGCGGAGGCGTCGCTTCACCTGGTTGCGTACGACCGCACCGCCCACGGCCTTGCTCACGACGAAACCCGCACGTGCCGGGGGAGCGCTCTCCCCAGACGCGTGCGGGCTCGTTGCACCGCTGCGTAGGTGGACGACGAGGAGCGGGCGACCGGCCCGGCGACCTCGGCGTACCGCGGTTGCGAAGTCCTCGCGCCGCCTCAGCCGATTCTCGGTAGGCAGCACGTCATGACCTGTTAAGGCAGATCAGGCGGACAGCTCGGAGCGGCCCTTGGAACGGCGGTTCGCAAGGATGGCTCGGCCGGCACGCGTACGCATCCGCAGGCGGAAGCCGTGGGTCTTGGCGCGACGACGGTTGTTCGGCTGGAAGGTGCGCTTGCTCACTCGGGGGCTCCAGAAATGATTCGTAGATGGCGGGACATCGCCTGGCTGTCACCGTGCGCCCACGAGTAGCTCGCAATACGCCCGAGTGCACCGCTTCACGATCACAGACCGTGATCTTTGCCCATCGGAGGCAGGCGGCAGCAGCCATCGACAACTCGACCTGGTTACGGTACGCGCGGCTACGCCATCCGGTCAAACCGACCTGTCATCGCCCCCCATTGTGCACAGGCTGTGGACAACAACTTGAACCACGTCAGCCGCCGCGACTACCGTGGATGGACTCCACATTCTTTTCCGTTCTGTCCCACCTGTCCTCCTGGACCCGTCCTCACGGACGTCGACCTACCGTCCCCCGAGAACCACACCATCGTGGGACCTGCGAGAAAGCGTGCCCTGTGGCTGACGTTCCTGCCGATCTTGCCGCAGTGTGGCCACGCGTCCTGGAGCACCTCCTCGCCGAGGGCCAGCAGGGGATCGAGCCCAAGGACAAGCAGTGGATCGAGCGCTGCCAGCCGCTCGCCCTGGTCGCGGACACCGCGCTTCTCGCTGTGCCCAACGAGTGGGGCAAGCGCGTCCTCGAAGGCCGGCTCGCTCCGTTGATCAGCGAGACCCTGAGCCGTGAGTGCGGCCGCCCGATCCGGATCGCGATCACCGTCGACGACTCCGTCGGCGAGCCGACGCCGCCGGCGCCCCCCGTGCAGCAGCAGTCCCGTTACGACGAGCGCGCGCAGCCCGAGCCGTACGAGAAGTACGAGGGCTACGGCCACCGGCCGATGCCCGACGACGGGCTGCCCACCGCCCGCCCGGCCTACCCGGACTACACGCAGCAGCGGCCGGACCCCGGTGCCTGGCCGCGCACCCAGGAGGACCTGTCCTGGCAGCAGCCCCGCATGGGCGGCTACCAGGAGCGGGCGCCGTACACCGGTCCCGAGCAGCCCAGGCAGTCGCGTTACGACGAGCCGCCCCGGGGGTACGAGCCGCAGCGGCCCGAGCGCGCCGAGCTTCCCGACCCGCAGAACCACGGGGGCCGCCCCGGTTCCCGCCCCGGTGGTCCCGCGCCCGGCGGCGGCCACGGGTCCTCGTCGTCGCCGGGAGGTTCCGGCGCCCCCGGCGAGCAGCACGCGCGGCTGAACCCGAAGTACCTCTTCGACACCTTCGTCATCGGTTCTTCGAACCGCTTCGCGCACGCGGCGGCCGTCGCGGTGGCCGAGGCGCCGGCGAAGGCGTACAACCCGCTCTTCATCTACGGCGAGTCGGGTCTCGGCAAGACCCACCTGCTGCACGCGATCGGACACTACGCGCGGAGCCTGTACCCCGGCACGCGCGTGCGGTACGTGAGCTCGGAGGAGTTCACGAACGAGTTCATCAACTCGATCCGCGACGGCAAGGGCGACGCCTTCCGCAAGCGCTACCGCGATGTGGACATCCTGCTCGTCGACGACATCCAGTTCCTCGCGAGCAAGGAGTCGACGCAGGAGGAGTTCTTCCACACCTTCAACACCCTGCACAACGCGAACAAGCAGATCGTGCTCTCCTCGGACCGGCCGCCCAAGCAGCTGGTGACCCTGGAGGACCGGCTCCGCAACCGCTTCGAGTGGGGTCTCACCACCGATGTGCAGCCGCCCGAGCTGGAGACGCGCATCGCGATCCTCCGTAAGAAGGCGGTCCAGGAGCAGCTGAACGCGCCGCCGGAGGTGCTGGAGTTCATCGCCTCCCGGATCTCGCGGAACATCCGTGAGCTGGAGGGCGCGCTGATCCGGGTGACGGCCTTCGCGAGCCTCAACCGGCAGCCGGTGGACCTGGGTCTTACCGAGATCGTCCTCAAGGATCTGATGCCGGGCGGCGAGGACTCGTCGCCGGAGATCACCGCGCCGGCGATCATGGCGGCCACGGCCGACTACTTCGGTCTTACGGTGGAGGACCTCTGCGGATCCTCGCGCAGCCGCGTCCTCGTGACGGCCCGGCAGATCGCCATGTACCTGTGCCGCGAGCTCACGGACCTGTCACTGCCGAAGATCGGCGCGCAGTTCGGCGGCCGCGACCACACGACGGTCATGCACGCGGACCGGAAGATCCGCGCGCTGATGGCGGAGCGGCGCTCCATCTACAACCAGGTCACCGAGCTGACCAACCGCATCAAGAACGGCTGACGGACCGCTTCAGCGGCCGCCGAAGGGCGCTCCGGGAACCCACCCGGGGCGCCCTTCGGCGTTCCCGGGAGGTGTCCGGGCCCGCTCGTGGGCCCGTTCCTGGGAGCGTCTGTTCGCTGTGCACAGCTGTGTACGAGGCCGGAGTGTTCGATTACTCCGTTCCGGTGGCGGGTTCTCCACAGATTGGGGGATGATCTCCCGTCCACAGGGTGGGGACTGCCGAGTTATCCGGATCCTGTCCACAGGCTGACCTGCTGACTGATCATCACCCCAGGTCAGGCCCCTGTGGAATTGTTGGTAAAAGATCTCCACAGGCTGTGGATGAATCTTTCGTCCACAGGGGGGCCGGAAGGTTGTCCACCGGCCGCCCACAGGGAAGGGCCGGTTGCCCACAGCTTCTCCACACCGCTGTCCACTGTTCGGCAACGAAACACCCCCGCTCACCGGGCCGAGTGAAAGCGGTCACACCAAGGGAGACGTTTGGGCTGTGGGGAACCTGGGGAAAGCTGGGGACAGCGCTGGGGAGAACTCCCCGTGCCCTGTGCATGGGCTGTGCAGAACTTTCGGGTGTCCACAGAGAACCCCAGTTGTCCACCGGTTCCACCCACAGGGTCGGTGGACAAAAAATCGGGTCTGACCTGCGAAAACGACGTTATCCACCGTTTCCACAGGCCCTACTACTACTCCCACTTAGAGTTAGCTAGGAATCCGTTTCGAAGTGGGGCCTGTGCACAACTCGGCGCCGGAGTTCCGACGCGCTCTCGTCGCGACTTGACCCGGAGCAGCACCGAGTGTCGGCGGCGTACGTCAGACTGGTTCCCGCAGTCGACGAAGAGCCAGCAACAAGCAGGAGGCGGTTCCGGTGAAGATCCGGGTGGAGCGCGACGTACTCGCCGAGGCGGTGGCCTGGGTGGCCCGCAGCCTCCCGGCCCGTCCGCCGGCGCCCGTACTCGCGGGCCTTCTGCTGAAGGCCGAGAACGGCGCCCTGAGCTTCTCGAGCTTCGACTACGAGGTCTCGGCCCGCGTGTCCGTCGAGGCGGAGGTCGAGGAGGACGGCACCGTCCTGGTCTCCGGTCGGCTGCTCGCCGACATCTGCCGTGCCCTCCCCAACCGTCCGGTGGAGATCTCCACAGACGGTGTACGGGCGACCGTGGTCTGCGGCTCCTCCCGCTTCACCCTCCACACCCTGCCTGTGGAGGAGTACCCGGCGCTGCCGGAGATGCCCACCGCGACCGGCACCGTCCCCGGTGAGGTCTTCGCCTCCGCCGCCGCGCAGGTGGCCATCGCCGCCGGCCGTGACGACACGCTTCCCGTCCTCACCGGTGTGCGCATCGAGATCGAGGGCGACACGGTCACCCTGGCTTCCACCGACCGCTACCGCTTCGCGGTCCGCGAGTTCCTGTGGAAGCCGGAGTCCCCGGACGCCTCCGCGGTCGCCCTGGTGCCCGCGAAGACCCTCCTGGACACCGCCAAGGCGCTCACCAGCGGCGACACCGTCACCCTGGCGCTCTCGGGCTCCGGCAAGGGCGAGGGCCTCATCGGCTTTGAGGGCGCCGGCCGCCGCACCACCACCCGGCTGCTCGAGGGCGATCTGCCGAAGTACCGGACGCTCTTCCCCACCGAGTTCAACTCGGTCGCGGTGATCGAGACCGCCCCCTTCGTCGAGGCCGTCAAGCGTGTGGCCCTGGTGGCCGAGCGCAACACCCCGGTCCGGCTCAGCTTCGAGCAGGGCGTGCTGATCCTCGAGGCGGGCTCAAGCGACGACGCACAGGCTGTGGAAAGGGTCGACGCGCAGCTGGAGGGCGACGACATCTCGATCGCCTTCAACCCGACCTTCCTCCTGGACGGCCTGAGCGCGATCGACTCCCCGGTCGCCCAGCTCTCCTTCACGACCTCCACGAAGCCGGCGCTGCTGAGCGGCAAGCCGGCCGTGGACGCCGAGGCGGACGAGGCGTACAAGTACCTGATCATGCCGGTGCGGCTCTCCGGATGACCCTTCGGGGCGGCCGACGACTGAGCGGCTGACCCCACAGGTGTGCACCCGGGTCCCGGCGTAGGCTCGGACCCGGGTAAACCGCACACGACGCTTAAGGAATCTCTGATGGAGCTCGGTCTCGTCGGTCTCGGCAAGATGGGCGGCAACATGCGTGAGCGCATCCGCCGCGCAGGCCACACCGTCATCGGATACGACCGCAACCCGGACCTCGCCGATGTCCACAGCCTCGAGGAGCTTGTGGGCAAGCTCAAGGGGCCCCGCGTCGTGTGGGTCATGGTTCCGGCCGGTGCCGCGACCCAGTCCACCGTCGACGAGCTGGCCGACCTGCTCTCCCCCGGCGACATCGTCGTGGACGGCGGGAACTCGCGCTGGACGGACGACGAGAAGCACGCCGAGGAGCTCGCGGCCAAGGGCATCGGCTTCGTCGACTGCGGCGTCTCCGGCGGCGTCTGGGGCCTGGAGAACGGCTACGCGCTGATGTACGGCGGCTCCGCCGAGGACGTGGCGAGGGTCCAGCCGATCTTCGACGCGCTCAAGCCCGAGGGCGAGTTCGGCTCGGTCCACGCGGGCAAGGTCGGCGCCGGCCACTTCGCGAAGATGGTCCACAACGGCATCGAGTACGCGATGATGCAGGCCTACGCCGAGGGCTGGGAGCTCCTGGAGAAGGTCGACTCCGTCACCGACGTGCGTGAGGTCTTCCGCTCCTGGCAGGAGGGCACGGTCATCCGTTCCTGGCTGCTCGACCTCGCGGTGAACGCGCTGGACGAGGACGAGCACCTGGAGCAGCTCCGCGGCTACGCCCAGGATTCCGGCGAGGGCCGGTGGACCGTCGAGGCCGCCATCGACAACGCCGTACCGCTGCCGGCGATCACCGCGTCGCTCTTCGCGCGGTTCGCCTCGCGGCAGGACGACTCCCCGCAGATGAAGATGATCGCCGCGCTGCGCAACCAGTTCGGTGGCCACGCGGTCGAGTCCAAGAAGTAATCCACAGGCTGTGTGCCCCGCGGTGCACAGCCGCCGGGGGAAGAAGGTCGGCGCCCAACTATGCACGTCACGCATCTGTCGCTGGCCGACTTCCGCTCCTACGCCCGGGTCGAGGTCCCGCTCGACCCGGGCGTCACCGCTTTCGTGGGCGCCAACGGCCAGGGCAAGACCAATCTGGTCGAGGCCGTCGGCTATCTCGCGACCCTCTCCAGCCACCGCGTCGCCTCCGACGCCCCGCTCGTCCGGATGGGGGCGGAGCGCGCGATCGTCCGCGCCGCCGTCACCCAGGGCGAGCGCTCCCAGCTGATCGAGCTCGAACTCAACCCCGGCCGGGCCAACCGTGCCCGTATCAACAGGTCCTCGCAGGTCAGACCGCGTGACGTGCTCGGAATCGTACGGACCGTACTGTTCGCGCCGGAGGACCTCGCCCTGGTCAAGGGCGATCCGGGCGAGCGCAGGCGCTTCCTGGACGAGCTGATCACGGCGCGCACGCCGCGCATGGCGGGCGTGCGCTCCGACTACGACCGGGTGCTCAAGCAGCGCAACACGCTCCTCAAGTCGGCCGCGATGGCCCGGCGGCACGGCGGCCGCGGGATGGACCTCTCCACGCTGGAGGTCTGGGACCAGCACCTGGCGCGGGCCGGAGCCGAGCTGCTGGCCCAGCGGCTGGATCTGATCGCCGTACTGCAGCCGCTCGCGGACAAGGCGTACGACCAGCTGGCGCCCGGTGGTGGACCGATTCTGCTGGAGTACCGCCCGTCCGCGCCCGGCGCCGGCCACACCCGCGAGGAGCTGTACGGACAGCTGCTCGCCGCGCTCACCGACGTACGCAAGCAGGAGATCGAGCGGGGCGTCACGCTGGTCGGACCGCACCGCGACGAACTGCTGCTCAAGCTCGGTGAGCTGCCGGCCAAGGGGTACGCCAGCCACGGCGAGTCCTGGTCGTACGCGCTCGCGCTGCGGCTCGCCTCGTACGACCTGCTGCGGTCCGAGGGCAACGAGCCGGTCCTCGTCCTCGACGACGTCTTCGCCGAGCTGGACGCGCGCCGGCGCGAGCGGCTCGCGGAGCTGGTGGCGGGCGGCGAGCAGGTCCTCGTGACGGCGGCCGTGGACGACGACGTGCCGGGGGTCCTCGCGGGGGCGCGGTACGAGGTGGCCGGCGGGACGGTGGAGCGGGTATGAGCGAGGAAAAGCTTCCACAGGCTGTGGATACGTCTGCGGTTCCGCCGGCGCCTTCCGTTCCCGAAGCCTCCGGTGTCGATCTCGCGCGGGTCGCGCTGCGCGCGGCCAAGGAACAGGCGAGGGCCAAGGGCGCGGCCGCGCAGCAGAAGAAGCAGGCCCGGCGCGGAGGCGGCCTGCGCTCCGGCGCGCGCGCCGACGGACGCGACCCGATGGCGCTCGGGGCGGCGATCAACCGGCTGATCACCGAGCGGGGCTGGGAGACGCCGGCGGCCGTCGGCGGGGTCATGGGCCGCTGGCCGCAGATCGTCGGCGAGGACCTGGCGAAGCACTGCGTACCGCTGAAGTTCGACGACGAGCCGGACGCGCGGGTGCTGACCGTGCAGTGCGACTCCACGGCGTGGGCGACGCAGCTGCGGCTGCTCGCGCCCAAGCTCGTCGCCCGCCTCAACGAGGACCTCGGGCACGGGACGGTGCGGGTGATCAAGGTGCTGGGGCCGGGGGGGCCGCGGCGGGGGTACGGGCCGTTGCGGGCGCCGGGCAGCGTGGGGCCCGGGGACACGTACGGGTAGCCGCCGGGCGGACAGGTCCTGGGGGCGCGGGTGCGGGCGGAAGGGCGCCGCGCGCGTGGGTGTCGTGCCCACCCTCCCCCAGACTCCGTCCGGGGGGACCCCCACGCCCTGCGGAACGTATGCCCACAACACGGTGCGGCGGAGCGCCCGTCCCGTCGCTCACCCCATGCCCACAACGCGCTACGGGTCGAAGCGCTGGGTGGCCGTCAGAGGGCTCTGGAGCCCCTGTCCGGATATGGGGAGTCGTCTCGCTCCCGCTCAGGGCGGCACATGCGGACTCAGGGACCGGCAAACCCCCATGAGTGTCGGCGCTACCGGTAGACTGGGAGACAATCCCGCCACCCTGCGGAACATGTCGAACGACGCAGCCGCTCCCGTATGCCCGGAGAACGGCCTGTGCTGTGCCAGAAAGGGCGCTTCGTGGCCGATTCCGGCAACCCCAACGAGAACAACCAGTACACCGCCAGCAACATCCAGGTCCTCGAAGGCCTGGATGCCGTGCGCAAGCGCCCCGGCATGTACATCGGCTCGACCGGCGAGCGCGGTCTTCACCACATGGTGCAGGAGGTCGTCGACAACTCCGTCGACGAGGCCCTCGCAGGCCACGCGGACACCATCGACGTGACGATCCTGGCCGACGGCGCCGTGCGCGTCGTCGACAACGGCCGCGGCATCCCGGTGGGCATCGTGGCCTCCGAGGGCAAGCCGGCCGTCGAGGTCGTGCTGACCGTGCTGCACGCGGGCGGCAAGTTCGGCGGCGGCGGCTACGCCGTCTCCGGCGGTCTGCACGGTGTCGGCGTCTCCGTCGTGAACGCCCTGTCCACCAAGATCTCCGTCGAGATCAAGACGGACGGCCACCGCTGGACGCAGGACTACAAGATGGGCGTCCCGACGGCGCCGCTCGCCCAGCACGAGGCGACCGACGAGACCGGCACCTCGGTCACCTTCTGGGCCGACCCGGACATCTTCGAGACCACCGAGTACTCCTTCGAGACGCTCGCGCGCCGCTTCCAGGAGATGGCCTTCCTCAACAAGGGCCTCACCCTGACGCTCACGGACGAGCGCGAGTCGGCGAAGGCCACGGTCGGCGCGGACGACCCGGAGGCGGAGGCCGCGGAGCCCACCGCGCGCACGGTGGAGTACCACTACGAGGGCGGCATCGTCGACTTCGTGAAGTACCTCAACTCGCGCAAGGGCGAGCTGATCCACCCCACCGTGATCGACCTGGAGGCGGAGGACAAGGACAAGGCGCTGTCCCTCGAGGTCGCGATGCAGTGGAACAGCGGCTACAGCGAGGGCGTGTACTCCTTCGCCAACATCATCCACACCCACGAGGGCGGCACGCACGAGGAGGGCTTCCGTGCGGCGCTGACCTCGCTGATCAACAAGTACGCGCGCGACAAGAAGCTGCTCCGCGAGAAGGACGACAACCTCACGGGCGACGACATCCGCGAGGGTCTGACCGCGATCATCTCGGTCAAGCTGAGCGAGCCCCAGTTCGAGGGCCAGACCAAGACCAAGCTGGGCAACACGGAGGCGAAGACCTTCGTCCAGAAGGCGGTCTACGAGCACCTCAACGACTGGCTCGACCGCAATCCGGTCGAGGCCGCGGACATCATCCGGAAGTCGATCCAGGCCGCCACCGCGCGCGTGGCCGCCCGCAAGGCGCGCGACCTGACCCGCCGCAAGGGTCTCCTGGAGTCGGCGTCGCTGCCGGGCAAGCTGTCCGACTGCCAGTCGAACGACCCGGCCAAGTGCGAGATCTTCATCGTCGAGGGTGACTCCGCCGGCGGCTCGGCCAAGTCCGGCCGCAACCCGATGTACCAGGCCATCCTGCCGATCCGCGGCAAGATCCTGAACGTCGAGAAGGCCAGGATCGACAAGATCCTGCAGAACACCGAGGTCCAGGCGCTGATCTCGGCGTTCGGCACCGGGGTCCACGAGGACTTCGACATCGAGAAGCTCCGCTATCACAAGATCATCCTGATGGCGGACGCCGACGTCGACGGCCAGCACATCAACACCCTGCTGCTGACCTTCCTCTTCCGCTTCATGCGGCCGCTGGTCGAGGCCGGCCACGTCTACCTCTCCCGCCCCCCGCTCTACAAGATCAAGTGGGGCCGGGACGACTTCGAGTACGCGTATTCGGACCGGGAGCGGGACGCGCTCGTCGAGCTGGGCAAGCAGAGCGGCAAGCGGATCAAGGAAGACTCGATCCAGCGCTTCAAGGGTCTCGGTGAGATGAATGCCGAGGAGTTGCGCGTCACCACCATGGACGTCGAGCACCGCGTACTCGGCCAGGTCACCCTGGACGACGCCGCGCAGGCCGACGACCTGTTCTCGGTGCTGATGGGCGAGGACGTCGAGGCACGCCGCTCGTTCATCCAGCGCAACGCCAAGGACGTTCGCTTCCTCGACATCTGAGTCGGTCTCAGCTGACCGTACGAAAGGACTGACGACCAGCAATGGCCGACGAAAACACCTCCGGCACCACCGAAGAGCAGGAGCCCGTGCTGCGGATCGAGCCCGTCGGGCTCGAGACCGAGATGCAGCGCTCGTACCTCGACTACGCGATGTCCGTCATCGTGTCCCGCGCGCTGCCCGACGTACGGGACGGCCTCAAGCCCGTCCACCGGCGCGTGCTGTACGCGATGTACGACGGCGGCTACCGGCCCGAGAAGGGCTTCTACAAGTGCGCCCGCGTCGTCGGTGACGTCATGGGTACGTACCACCCGCACGGCGACTCCTCGATCTACGACGCGCTCGTCCGCCTCGCCCAGCCCTGGTCGATGCGGATGCCGCTCGTCGACTCCAACGGCAACTTCGGTTCCCCGGGCAACGACCCGGCCGCCGCCATGCGGTACACCGAGTGCAAGCTCATGACGCTGTCGATGGAGATGCTCCGGGACATCGACGAGGAGACCGTCGACTTCCAGGACAACTACGACGGCCGCAACCAGGAGCCGACGGTCCTGCCGTCCCGCTTCCCGAACCTGCTGATCAACGGCAGCGCCGGCATCGCGGTCGGCATGGCGACCAACATCCCGCCGCACAACCTGCGCGAGGTCGCCGCCGGCGCCCAGTGGGCCCTCGAACACCCCGAGGCCACCCACGAGGAGCTCCTCGACGCGCTGATCGAGCGGATCAAGGGCCCGGACTTCCCGACCGGCGCGCTCGTCGTCGGCCGCAAGGGCATCGAGGAGGCGTACCGCACCGGCCGTGGCTCGATCACGATGCGCGCGGTCGTCGAGGTGGAGGAGATCCACAACCGCCAGTGCCTGGTGGTCACGGAACTGCCGTACCAGACCAACCCCGACAACCTCGCGCAGAAGATCGCCGACCTGGTGAAGGACGGCAAGGTCGGCGGCATCGCCGACGTCCGCGACGAGACCTCGTCCCGCACCGGCCAGCGCCTCGTCATCGTGCTCAAGCGCGACGCCGTCGCCAAGGTCGTCCTGAACAACCTCTACAAGCACACCGACCTCCAGACGAACTTCGGCGCGAACATGCTGGCGCTCGTCGACGGCGTGCCGCGCACCCTCTCGCTCGACGCGTTCATCCGCCACTGGGTGACGCACCAGATCGAGGTCATCGTCCGCCGGACGAAGTTCCGGCTGCGGAAGGCCGAGGAGCGCGCCCACATCCTGCGCGGTCTGCTCAAGGCGCTCGACGCGATCGACGAGGTCATCGCGCTCATCCGGCGCAGCGACACGGTCGAGGTCGCGCGCGGCGGCCTGATGGACCTCCTCCAGATCGACGAGATCCAGGCCAACGCGATCCTGGAGATGCAGCTCCGCCGGCTCGCCGCTCTGGAGCGCCAGAAGATCGTCGCCGAGCACGACGAACTCCAGGCGAAGATCAACGAGTACAACGCGATCCTGGCCTCGCCGGAGCGCCAGCGCTCGATCGTCAGCGAGGAGCTGGCCGCGCTCGTCGAGAAGTTCGGCGACGACCGCCGCTCCAAGCTCGTGCCCTTCGACGGTGACATGTCCATCGAGGACCTGATCGCCGAGGAGGACATCGTCGTCACCATCTCGCGCGGTGGCTACGTCAAGCGGACGAAGACCGAGGACTACCGTTCGCAGAAGCGCGGCGGCAAGGGCGTGCGCGGCACGAAGCTGAAGCAGGACGACATCGTCGACCACTTCTTCGTCTCCACGACCCACCACTGGCTGCTCTTCTTCACCAACAAGGGCCGGGTCTACCGGGTGAAGGCGTACGAGCTGCCCGACGCAGGACGGGACGCGCGCGGCCAGCACGTGGCCAACCTGCTCGCCTTCCAGCCGGACGAGCAGATCGCCCAGATCCTGGCGATCCGCGACTACGAGGCCGCGCCCTACCTGGTGCTCGCCACCAAGGCCGGTCTGGTCAAGAAGACCGCGCTGAAGGACTACGACTCGCCGCGTTCGGGCGGTGTCATCGCCATCAACCTCCGGGAGACGGAGGACGGCAGCGACGACGAGCTGATCGGGGCGGAACTGGTCTCGGCCGAGGACGATCTGCTGCTCATCAGCAAGAAGGCGCAGTCGATCCGCTTCACCGCCACGGACGACGCGCTGCGTCCGATGGGACGCGCCACTTCGGGCGTCAAGGGGATGAGTTTCCGCGCGGACGACGAGCTGCTCTCGATGAATGTCGTCCGGCCCGGTACGTTCGTCTTCACCGCGACCGACGGCGGGTACGCGAAGCGCACCCCCGTCGACGAGTACCGCGTCCAGGGCCGTGGCGGCCTCGGTATCAAGGCCGCCAAGATCGTGGAGGACCGTGGCTCGCTCGTGGGCGCGCTGGTGGTCGAGGGGACGGACGAGATCCTCGCCATCACGCTGTCCGGCGGTGTGATTCGTACGCGAGTCAACGAAGTCAGGGAGACCGGCCGTGACACCATGGGCGTCCAGCTGATCAACCTGGGCAAGCGCGATGCCGTCGTCGGCATCGCACGGAACGCCGAGGCCGGCAGCGACGAGGACGTCGAGGACGCCGACGACGCCATCGACGCCATCGACACCGAGGGCGCCGTGGAGGCGTCCGAGGCCGCGGTGGACGGGACCGGCGTGGTCGCGACCGACGTGGTCGAGACCGAGGCAGCCGAGGGCACGGAGCCCTCGGCCGGGGAGCACGAGGAGTAAGAGCGTGAGTGGAGCCACGGGCGCCGGATCGGCGGCCGCCGGAGCTTCTGCTGGTGCTGGAGCGAACGGCGCCCGTGGCCCCGCCACGGACTCCCAGGGGGTTGCGGTGACGGACACTCGGGGGCAGCAGCCCTCGTACGACAACTACAGCGGGCCGCTGCCCGGCGAACGCGCGGGCGCGCAGCAGCAGGGCGGCCCGTACCACCCGCCGCAGGCGTACGGCGCTCCGGCGCCGGGCGGTCAGGCGGCGGCCGGGGCTGTGCGCCGGCCTCGTACGGGCGCGCGTACGACGCCCCGGACGCGCAAGGCGCGGCTGCGGGTGGCCAAGGCCGATCCGTGGTCGGTGATGAAGGTGAGCTTCCTGCTCTCCATCGCACTGGGCATCTGCACGGTCGTCGCCGCGGCGGTGCTGTGGATGGTCATGGACGCCATGGGCGTCTTCTCGACGGTCGGCGGCACGATCAGCGAGGCCACGGGCTCGAACGAGTCCAACGGCTTCGACCTGCAGTCGTTCCTGTCGCTGCCGCGGGTGCTGATGTTCACCTCGGTGATCGCCGTGATCGACGTGGTCCTGATGACCGCCCTGGCGACCCTGGGCGCGTTCATCTACAACCTGTCGGCAGGCTTCGTGGGCGGTGTGGAGCTGACGCTCGCCGAGGACGAGTAGGACGCGTGGGGCCGGTCCGGGAACGGATTTTGGGACTGGCCCCCACGTGCGCTAATCTTCAGGAGTCAGCGCGCGGGACACACACCGCACAGCGCGGCGGGGCTATAGCTCAGTTGGTTAGAGCGCATCCCTGATAAGGATGAGGCCACAGGTTCAAATCCTGTTAGCCCCACAGTATCGATCGACCCGGACGGTTACTCCGTCCGGGTCGATTTGTTTTTCCCGTGGCCGGGGGAGGTTTGAAGCTCGTACAGATCACCGATTGGTATCGGTCGATGTGTAGAGTGGGCGTCAGAAGTCTCCTACGTCAACGAAAGACGAGGTCGCGCGGTGAAGAAGCTGCTCCTGGTCGCACTGGCCGCCATCGGCGGACTCCTCGTGTACCGCCAGATCCAGGCGGATCGCGCCGAGCAGGATCTGTGGACGGAGGCGACCGACTCCGTGCCCGCAGGTTCGGGTGTCTGAGACGAAGACCGTCTGTGGGTGAAGCCCCGGCCGCGCGTGAGCGGGCCGGGGCTTTGCTTTGCCTGAGCGAATTGTCGACTTGCTTGAGTGAAGAGGAGCAGCGGGTGAGGACGCAGGCCGGCATCGGCCGGAGGGCGGGGGCCCTGATCACGGCCGCCGCACCCATGGGAGTGGCGGTGGCGGCGATCGGAGCGGTGGCGGCGCTGCCCGGCCAGGCGCTCGCGGCCCAGGGCGTCGACGGGGACGCCGACGGGGGCGGGCTTCCGCCGTACACCTTCGACAGCGCGGCCCAGCAGGTCCAGGGAGCGGCTTCGAGCGGCGACGCGGTGCCGCTGAAGACCGGGCAGACCTACCGCGACAAGCTCGCGAAGGACGGCAAGGTCTACTACCGCGTCGACCTCGACGACAAGCGGAACGCGTACGTCTCCGTCGTCGCCGTCCCGAAGCCCGGTGGCAAGGTCGACTACGGCGACGGCGTCAAGATCAGCATGCAGGACAGCTCCGGCACCGAGTGCGGCTACCAGAAGGTGGACTTCTCGTCGGCCGAGTACACCCGGCCGCTCGCCGCGTACGCCCGCCGCATCGTCGACGCGGACAGCTCCACCTGCCAGCGCCCGGGCGCCTACTACGTGCTGGTCGAGCGGGAGTCGAAGGCGACCTCCAGCCCGGACGACTGGGACCTCGAGATCCGGTACGCCTCCGAGCCCGGCCTCAAGAAGGCCGGGCCGACCGAGCTCCCCGAGGTCTGGGCCTCCGGCACGCCCGCGCCCCCCACGGGCGGTTCGAGGAAGCGGCAGGGCGGCTCCGGCATCCACGACGCCGCCTCACTGGAGCAGGGCGAGTGGCGGTCCGACATCCGGCCGGGACAGACGCTCTTCTACCGGGTCCCCGTCGACTGGGGGCAGCAGCTCTTCGCCAGCGCCGAACTCGGCAGCAGCGCCGCGGGCGACGAGTACATCGGCAACGCCCTGGTCCTCTCCCTCGAGAACCCGGCGCTCGGGCACGTCGACAAGAACACCGCCAGCTACGACGGGAAGCCCTCGACGCTCGCGCTCGACGCGCTGCGGCCGGTGGCCCACGAGAACCGCACCTCGTACCAGGACGCGACCAGCGGCATGCGGTTCGCCGGCTGGTACTACCTGTCGGCCACGCTCAGCCCGGCGGTCGCGAAGGAGTACGGGGCCGGGGCGGTTCCGCTGACGCTGCGGGTGTCCCTGCGCGGCGGCGCCAAGGCGGGTCCCGGGTACGACGGGGACCCCGGGCCGTTCACGGTGACCGCCGACGACAAGGAGGCGGCCGCGAACGGCGCCACGGGGGCGCGTGCGGCGGAGCGGAACGACTCGATGCGCGTCGTCGCGATGGCCGGCATCGGCGGCGGCTCGGCGCTGCTGCTCGGGCTCGGCGCGTGGACGGTGGTGGCGCGGCTCAGGTCTGGGTGAGGGCCCAGAAGCCGACCGCGAAGCATGCCAGCGCGAGCAGGAGGACCGGGATCGTCACCTTCGGGGGCGGTCCCGGTCGGCGTGCGGGGGTGTGCGGCGCGGGTGCGGTGCGGTGCCCGGGAACCTGATCGGGTCGAGCGGTGTATGGATGAGTAGGGGCTTGTCCGTACGGCGATGCGGCCGTGGGGGCCCGTTCGAAGGAGGGGGTCGGGTGCGTGACCGGAGGGGGCAGGTGAAAGCTGCCCGTCGCGGAGGGGCCGGGCAGCGGGGCGGCGAGGGGCGCGGCCGCGTGCTGGGGCTGGTACGGCGACTGGTACGGGTGCTGGGGGTGGTGCGGGGGCTGGTACTGGGGCTGTGGGGGCTGCTGGGGCGGTTCGGGGGCGGGAGCGGGCGTCCGTACGGCCTCGGGGGCGGCGGAGGCGTCCCCCACGGCCCCTGGGGGCGTGGCGGGAGCTGCGGTGCCGTCGGCGGTCCCGGAGCGGCCCGTGGGGCCCTGGAGGTCGAAGCCGGACGGCAGGGGGCCGAGCTGGTCGAAGATCTCCACGGGCTGCTCGTCGGCGGGCGGATCGGGAAGCATCTCCACGGCGGCGGACAGCGCCTTGCGCGCCCCCGTGGCCGTCCGGAAGCGGGCCTGCGGATCGGGCTGGAGCAGCCCCGCGAGCACCTGCCACAGGGGCTCCGGGATGCCCTCGAGGGCACGGGGAGTGCCGTGCGTGAGGAAGTGCTCGACCAGCGCCTGGGAGTCCGGCTTGCGACCCTGGAGCAGATAGAGGGCGACCAGGCCGACGGCGAAGAGGTCGGCGGTGAAGTCCGGCTCGGCGCCGAGGAGCTGCTCGGGCGCGAAATACCCGGGCGTGCCCACGACGTAGTTGGTCTCGGTGAGGCGCGGCTCGCCCTTGCGCATGGAGATGCCGAAGTCGGAGAGCCGCAGATGCGGCCGGCCGGTGCCGGTGACGTCCATCAGGATGTTGGCGGGCTTGATGTCCCGGTGGACGACCCCCTCGGCGTGCACCGTCGCCAGGCCCGAGAGCAGCTGGTCCAGCAGGGTGCAGACGAACAGGGGCGGCAGCGGGCCGTAGTCGCCGATGACGTGGGCCAGGGAGCCGCCGGCGACCAGGTCCATGGTGAACAGGACCTTGTCGTCGTCGGCGGCCCAGCTGGCCGGGGCGAGGACGTGCGGATGGTCGATCCGCAGCGCCTGCTCGCGGACGAAGCGGAGCAGGGTGTGCGCGTCGCTCTGCAGAAGCACCTTGGCCGCCACATAGCGGCGGCGACGGTGGTCCCAGGCACGCCATACCGCGCCCGCCCCGCCCCGTCCGATCGGGTCGACCAGCTCGTACCGACCAGCGAAGACCTCACCCATCGTGCCGCGTCGCTCCCGTTGCCTCGTCTGCTTCGTGCGCTGCGTCTGCCGGGTCGGCTTCGGCGGCTTCGTCTCGGCGATGCCGGCCGGCTGCCGCCCGCGTCAGTTCTGGTGCGACTCGTAGTGGGCGACCGCGTCCGCGGTGCGCCCGGCGCCGTACACCCGGAGGAACTCTGCCAGTTCGGGGTGGGCAGGGGCGAGGGAGTCGGCCGCGTCGATGATGTCGCCCGCCGCCGCTACGGAGCGCAGCAGGGACTGGATCTCGCGGACCACCCGGCGGACGGTCGGAGCGCCGGGGCCGGTGCTGGTCTGACCCGTGCTGGTGAGGACGGAGCCGCCCTGCGACTTCTTCACCTCGTCCATGCGGTCGGTGGCCTCGGCGGCGCTGACACTGCCGTCGGCGACCTGCACGGCGAGCTCCTGGAGTGCCTGGACACGCTGGACGACGGCCGGGTTGCCGATCTTGGCGCGCTGGCCGCTCATCAGCTGGGACAGCATGGGCGCGGACAGCCCGAGCACGGCCGCGAGCCTGGCCTGATTGAGCCCGAGATCGTCGATCAGCCGACGGAAGAGCGCCCCCAGCGGCTCTCCGTACCAACTGCGCTGAAGCTCTCTGGCTCTGGCCGTGGCTTCCTGCTGCGCTGCGTCCATTACTTCTCCCCATCCCTGCGGTTCGCCACTGCGAACCTCGGTCAGCATCTTACGGAGAGTGGTCGCCGACCGGGAGTCCCAATCCTTTTGCCGGACATGGGGGGTGACCCGGTACGCTGTTCTCGTTCCGGGGCCTTAGCTCAGTTGGTAGAGCGCTGTCTTTGCATGGCAGATGTCAGGGGTTCGACTCCCCTAGGCTCCACCGGAAAAATGCCCCTCGACCTGCGGAAACGCAGTGTCGGGGGGCATTTTCGCGTGCGGTCGGAGGCGTCGGCGCACGCCACGGTCCCCGCCTGCCAGGGGGGACCGCTGGGCCGGACGGGTTGTGTTCATCGGAAGAACTGCGCGGCGGTGGCGTCGGTCCACGGAAATCGGGGGCGCATCCACATGATGAGGAAGGTACGAAAAGCGCGCAATCCGAAATGAACCATCCGAGAACGTCACGAAAGTGAGGGGCCATGGCCACCGCCAAGGTCAAGCAGTTCTGGACCGCCTTCATCTCCGTCCTCTTCGCCCTGCTCGCCTCCGTCGGCCTGGCGGGCACCGCCGCCGCGACCCAGCAGCCCGCCGTTCAGCAGCCCGAGGAGCCGGCCGGCCCCGCCGCCGCCGCTCCCGTCGCCAGGGAGCGCGCCGCTCTCGCCTCCGTACCGGCGCAGAGGGCCCATCGGTGGACGCTCGCCGGGGACCGCTCCCTGCCGCCCACGATCAAGCAGCGCATCGCCGCCGAGGCGCACGGTTCCTCTCCCGCCACCCGTCAGCGTTCCGCGACCGGCGCGACCGCCGGGGCCGAGAGCGACGAGCCGGCCGCGCTGACGGAGCTGGCGCAGGCCGCTGCGGCGTAGGGCGCGGGGAGCCGATCATCCGTACTCCCCGCACCGCACTCGTACAGAACCCGCCAAGAACAGCCCAGCAGCACCCGGTAGGAACAGCTAGGAACAGCTCAGCAGTACCCGGTAAGGCCAGCTCAGCAGTACCCGGTAAGGCCAGCTCAGCAGTACCCGTTAAGGCCAGCTCAGCAGTACCCGGTGGATCCCAGCGGTGCCCGGTCGGTCAGCGGCGCTCGTCGCGTTCGGCGGCTGCTTCGGCTTCGGCCGCGGCTGCGGCCTCGTCGGCCTCCACATCCGGTTCGATGGCCTCCCCGGTGTCGTCGACGGACGCCACCAGTACGGCGCCCTCGTCCACGTCGGTGGGAGCGGGCGGTTCGACCAGCCAGTCGGGATTGGCCTGCTTGTCCCACCACTTCCAGGCGGCGTACGCGCCGCCGGCGAGAACGCCCAGGACCATGAGGCCCTTGGCGAGGCGTCCGGCCCTGGCCCGACGCTCGTGCTTCTTCACGATCTTCTGGATTTCCCTCGGCGTCACCTGACCGCGCAGCGCGGCCCAGGCGGCGGTGGAACGCGAACCGGCCTCCTCAAGGACGGGACCGGTCACGGCGACCGCGTGCTCGACACGCGGAACGGTGTAGTCGGCCGCCTGACGGGCGGCATAGCGGGTCTTGACCGCCGCACGGTGTGCGGCCGCGTCGACCCGCGGCGGTACACGCGGTGCGACATACGAGTCGTACTGCGTACGAGCCTGCGCTCGGGCCTGGTGAGCGGCCTTCGAGACCTTCGGCGCGATCAGCGCCCGCGCCTCGTGCGCGTAGTGCGAGGCCTGGTCCCTCGCCGTGTCGGCGTACGGCGCCACCACTTCCGCGGCGTGCATGACGCTCTCCTTCGCCGAACCTGTCGCGGCGCGCACGCTGTCCATGCGGGTCACAGGATTCCTCCTCCTCGGTGGCGATGTCGGTTTTTCACCTATCCATCCTCTTCCGAATCATGCCCGTCAGGATCAGGTCCGGCATGTGGGGCGGGCATACGGGGGCATGCGAGGATCGGAGGCGCCAGCGACAGACGTGGCATGACGCGACATGACGTGGACGGAAGGCGACCGTGGCCGAGCAGCTGTACGCGATCCTCAAGACCAGCCTGGGCGACATCGAGGTGCGGCTGATGCCGTTCCACGCGCCGAAGACGGTCCGGAACTTCGTCGAACTCGCCGGCGGCGAGCGCGAGTGGACGCACCCCGCGACCGGCACGGTCTCCTCGGACCCGCTCTACGACGGCACGGTCTTCCACCGGGTCATCGAGGGTTTCATGATCCAGGGCGGCGACCCGCTGGGGAACGGCACGGGCGGTCCCGGCTACGAGTTCGCCGACGAGTTCCACCCGGAGCTCTTCTTCGACCGCCCCTACCTGCTGGCCATGGCCAACGCGGGACCGGGCACCAACGGCTCGCAGTTCTTCGTCACCGTCGGCGCCGCGACCTGGCTGAACCGCAAGCACACCATCTTCGGCGAGGTCGTCGACAAGGAGAGCCGGAAGGTCGTGGACGCGATCGCGACCACCGCCACCGACCCGCACACCGAGCGACCGCTCCAAGACGTGGTCGTCGAGTCCGTGGTGATCGAGAAGCGCTGAGACGGGAAGGGACGGAACCTCCATGGACCCGCGACCCTCCTCGGACCCGCACGCCGGTCCGCCCCGCTGCTACCGCCACCCGGAGGCCGAGACCGGCATCCGCTGCACCCGTTGCGACAAGCCGATCTGCACCCGGTGCATGATCTCCGCCTCCGTCGGCTTCCAGTGCCCCGACTGCGTACGCAACGGCTCGGGGACCGGCCACGCGCCCGACGCCAACCAGCCGAGGACGCTTGCGGGCGGCAGGGTGGCGGCCGACGACCGGCTCGTCACCAAGGTCCTCATCGGGATCAACCTCGCCGTCTACCTCGCGGTCCTCGCCTTCGGCGACCGGCTCGTCGACGAGCTCATGCTCATCGGCGCCTTCAGCCCGCGGCCCGGCGAGGTCGTCGGGGTCGCGGACGGCGAGTGGTACCGGCTGCTGACCTCGACCGTCCTCCACCAGGAGGTCTGGCACATCCTCTTCAACGTGCTGGGCCTGTGGGTGATCGGCGGGATCGTCGAACCCGAGCTGGGCCGGATCCGGTACGCGGCCCTCTGCCTGCTCTCCGGTCTCTCCGGCTCCGCGCTCGCCTACCTCGTCGCCGCGCCGAACCAGGCCTCGCTCGGTGCCTCCGGGGTCGTCTACGGGCTGATCGGCGCCTGGGTGGTGCTGGCCCGCCGGCGCCGCCACGACATGCGGCCGGTGGTCCTCTTCGTGGCCCTGTCGCTGCTCATGACGTTCACCCGTCCGGGGATCTCCTGGGAGGCCCACGTCGGCGGTCTGGTCGCCGGAGCCCTGGTGACGTACGCCCTCGTGCACGCGCCGCGGGCCCGCCGGGACCTCGTGCAGTACGGCGCCTGCGGTCTGGTGCTCCTGATCGACGTCGGGGTCGTACTCGCCCGCTCGGCGGCGCTCACCTGAGCGCACAGAGCTGTGGAAGAGCTCCACTGCTCACTTCTGCGAGCTTTCCCCAGAGTTATCCACAGTGCGTGGCGACCCGTGGCCGCTCTGTGGGGAAAGAGCGCGCCCCTCACCTCTGACCTGGTGTTTCTCCAGGGAGGTGAGGGGCGTTCTCGGCTCTTGCGAGGGTGATCCCGATCATACCGGCGTCAACCCCGTGCGAGTTATCCACAGATCTTCGTAAGTTATCCAGTGCTGTGCACAACGCTGTGGATAAGTTCAGGGCAGAGCTTGACGAGCGGCCTCCGAGGAGGTCCGGCCGTCGCTACTTCCACTGCGTGGAGACACCGAAGCCGGCCGCGATGAAGCCGAAGCCCACCACGATGTTCCAGTTCCGGAGCGACTCGATCGGCATCGAACCGTCGGTGACGTAGAAGACCACGATCCACACCAGACCGATGGCGAACAGAGCCAGCATCACAGGCGCCACCCAGCTGCGGTTGGTCAGCTTGATACTGGTGGCCTGCTTGGCGGGCGGAGGCGTGAAGTCGGCCTTCTTGCGGATCCGTGACTTCGGCACGAGGGACTCTCCTGTCGATGCGCTGCGTGACCGCGCAGGGAACTGTGGCTGGCGCCGGGATGTGACGAAGGAGGACGACTGCGTCCCCCAGGCGTCCGTTAGCGTAGTGGTTCCGCGGCACCGAAGGGGATCAGGGTACGTTGAGCAATTCCGCCGGCACTCCCGAAGGAGCGGGTCGCACCGCGAGGTGGCGCCCCGTCCGGGTCCTCACCCTTGCCGTTTTCGCCCTCGCCGGTCTGATCTTCGTCACGAGCTTCAACACCGCCAAGGGCACCAACCTCCGCACGGACGCCTCCCTGCTGCGGCTCTCCGACCTGATCGAGGAGCGCAGCCACAAGAACGCCGGCCTCGACGAGTCCACCGCCGCCCTCCGCTCCCAGGTCGACTCGCTCGCCGCCCGCGACGACGGATCCACCCGTGCGGAGGACGCGAGACTCGACGCGCTGGAGGCGTCGGCGGGCACCACCGAGGTCGCCGGCTCCGGTCTGACCGTCACCCTCGACGACGCCCCGCCGAACGCGCAGGCCGCCCCCGGCTACCCCGAGCCGCAGGCCAACGACCTCGTCATCCACCAGCAGGACCTCCAGGCCGTCGTCAACGCCCTGTGGCAGGGCGGAGCCGAGGGGATCCGGGTCATGGACCAGCGGCTCATCTCCACCAGCGCCGTGCGCTGCGTCGGCAACACCCTGATCCTCCAGGGCCGCGTCTACTCGCCCCCGTACAAGATCACGGCCGTCGGCGACCGGGGAAAGCTGAGCCGGGCGCTCGCCGGTTCCCCGGCGATCCAGAACTACCAGCTGTACGTGAAGGCGTACGGGCTCGGCTGGAAAGTCGACGAGCACAGGGCGGTGACTCTGCCCGGCTACTCGGGCACAGTGGACCTCCACCACGCGAAGCCGGTGAGCTGACAGCGGGAGGGCGGCTTGGGGGGCTTGCGTCTCGTCGTCAGGACCCTCAGTGAACTGTGCCTGACCGCCGGCGCCCTGATCGTCCTCTTCGTCGCATATGTCCTGCACTGGACCGGCGTCCAGGCCGCGAGCGCGAGCGCCGGCCAGATCGACACCCTCCAGCGGGAGTGGGCGAGCACCCCGGTCACGGCCGCACCCGCCGACTCTGCGGGACCCGGTACCGCGTCCTACGCCCCGGGCAAGGGAATCGCTGTCATGTACGTCCCACGGCTCGGCAAGGACTGGAAGTGGCCGGTCCTCGAAGGCACCGGCACCGACGTCCTGAAGAAGGGCCTCGGGCACTACGCCGCCACCGCCCGGCTCGGCGGGACCGGCAACTTCGCCGTCGCGGGGCACCGCCGCACCTACGGGGACCCCTTCCGGGACTTCCCGCGGCTGCGTGCCGGCGACGCGGTGGTCCTGACCGACGGGACGACCTGGTTCACGTACCGGATCACCCGCGGCCCCTACCGGACCGTGCCCACGGACGTCGGGGTCGTCGACCCGCTGCCCGCGAAGTCGGGCTTCGACGGGCCCGGCCGCTATCTCACCCTCACGACCTGCGAGCCCGAGTGGGGCAGCAGCCACCGGCTCGTCGTCTGGGCGCACCTCGACGCCACCCGGCCGGTCGCCGACGGTCGTCCACAGGCTTTGGCCGGCTGACCCCTCAGGGCCCCCTCGCCCCGTACTCTGGTCCCCGTAACGAACGGAAGGGGCGGTCGACGTCATGTACGGCTGGATCTGGCGGCATCTGCCGGGCAACGCGTGGGTGCGCGCGCTGATCTCGATCGTGCTGGTCCTCGCGGTCGTCTACGCCCTCTTCCAGTACGTGTTCCCCTGGGCGGAGCCTCTGCTTCCGTTCAACGATGTGACGGTGGACGGCCAGTGAGCGCGCGGATTCTCGTCGTCGACAACTACGACAGCTTCGTCTTCAACCTCGTCCAGTACCTCTACCAGCTCGGCGCCGAGTGCGAGGTCCTGCGCAACGACGAGGTCGAACTGAGCCATGCCCAGGACGGCTTCGACGGTGTCCTGCTCTCGCCGGGACCCGGCGCGCCCGAGCAGGCCGGTGTCTGCATCGACATGGTCCGGCACTGCGCGGCCACCGGCGTGCCCGTCTTCGGCGTCTGCCTCGGCATGCAGTCGATGGCCGTGGCGTACGGCGGAGTCGTCGACCGCGCGCCCGAGCTGCTGCACGGCAAGACCTCCCCCGTCACGCACGAGGGCAAGGGCGTCTTCGCCGGCCTGCCCTCGCCGTTCACCGCCACCCGCTACCACTCGCTGGCCGCCGAGCCCGGGGCCCTGCCGGCCGAACTCGAGGTCACCGCGCGGACCGAGGACGGCATCATCATGGGCCTGCGTCACCGCGAACTGCCCGTCGAGGGCGTCCAGTTCCACCCCGAGTCGGTCCTCACCGAGCACGGCCACCTGATGCTCGCCAACTGGCTCGAGCAGTGCGGCGACAAGGGGGCGGTCGGACGGTCGGCGGGGCTCGCGCCGGTGGTGGGCAAGGCCGTCGCGTGACGACGGGCTCTCCCTGGTTCCGGCCGACGAACGAGCCGGGAGCCGAGCCGGGACCCGAGCCGATACCCGCGGACCCGTACGGGGCGCCGTCGCCGTACCCGTACGGGCAGGAGACGACGTACGGGCAGGGGCAGGCCGCGTACGGGCAGGACCCTGGGTACGGACAGGCCACCACCGCCGCGTACGGCCAGGACCCGGGGTACGGACAGGCCGCCACCGAGCAGGGCCGCTCCAACCCCCAGCCCCCCTACGAGGACCCCTACGTGCCCCCGTACGAGCCGTACGAGGCGGAGAAGCCCCGGCAGGCCTCCCCGAGCGAGACGATGCCCCTGGCGGCCGTGGAGCCCCTTCCCGGACCCGGCAGGGCCGAACGCCGCCGTGCCGCCAAGGGCGGCGGCCGCGGCAAGAGCCGCGGCGGCCCGCCCGGCGGCCCGGCCACGCCCCCCGCCTCTCCCGCCCCGCTCTCCCGCGTCGAGGCCCGGCGCGCCGCCCGCGCCGCCAAGGACAGCTTCGGCGTCATCGCCAGCCGCGCCGTCGGGGAACTCTTCATCACCTTCGGCGTCGTGATGCTGCTCTTCGTCACCTACCAGCTGTGGTGGACGAACGTCCTGGCCGGTCAGGAGACCGACCAGGCCAAGGAGCAGATCGAGGACACCTGGGCCAAGGGCGAGACCAAGCCGGAGGCGTTCGAGCCGGGTGAGGGCTTCGCCATCATGTACATCCCCAAGCTGGACGTCGTCGTCCCCGTCGCCGAGGGCATCGACAAGGCCAAGGTCCTCGACAAGGGCATGGCCGGCCACTACGCCGAGGGCAGTCTCAAGACGGCCATGCCCTCCGACAAGCAGGGCAACTTCGCGGTCGCCGGCCACCGCAACACCCACGGTGAGCCGTTCCGGTACATCAACCGCCTGAAGCCCGGCGACCCGATCGTCGTCGAGACCCAGAGCGCGTACTACACCTACGAGATGGCGAGCATCCTGCCGCAGACCGCGCCCTCCAACGTCTCCGTGATCGACCCGGTGCCGAAGGGCTCGGGCTTCACCGGACCGGGCAGGTACATCACGCTGACCACCTGCACACCCGAGTTCACCAGCACGTACCGGATGATCGTGTGGGGCAAGCTGGTCGAGGAACGACCGCGCAGCAAGGGAAAGCCCGAAGCGCTCGTAGGCTGAGACCCGACACCTCCGGACGGGACGACGGGACGACCTAGTGGCACGCGTGCGTAATCGGATCGCCGGAATCATCAGCCTCTTCGGTGAACTCCTCATCACCGCGGGCCTGGTGCTCGGCCTCTTCGTCGTCTACTCCCTGTGGTGGACGAACGTCCTCGCCGACCGGGCCGCCGACCAGGACGGCGCCCAGGTCCGCGACCGCTGGGCCGACGGCCCCGGCGCGCTCGACACGAAGGACGGCATCGGCTTCCTGCACGTCCCCGCCATGGGCGGTGACGAGATCCTGGTCAAGCGGGGCACCACCAGCGGCATCCTCAACAACGGCGTCGCCGGCTACTACACCGACCCGATCAAGTCCGCGCTCCCGCAGGACAAGCAGGGCAACTTCACGCTCGCCGCGCACCGCGACGGGCACGGGGCCAAGTTCCACAACATCCACAAGTTGAAGACCGGCGACGCGATCGTCTTCGAGTCGAAGGACACCTGGTTCGTCTACAAGGTCTACAAGTCCCTTCCGGAGACCACGAAGTACAACGTGGACGTCCTCCAGCCCGTGCCCAAGGAATCCGGCAAGACCAAGCCCGGCCGCTACGTCACCCTGACCACCTGCACGCCCCTGTACACCTCCGACTACCGGTACATCGTCTGGGGCGAGCTGGAGCGCACGGAGAAGGTCGACCGCGACCGGACGCCTCCGGCGGAACTCCGCTGATCGGGTAATCGGTTAATCGGGCGATCGGGCACCTGCCCAGGCATGGGGAGAGCCCCGGCGTCCACTGGATGCCGGGGCTCTCCCCATGTGTGCGGGCGGTGCGGTGCGGGGGTCAGTCGAAGATGCCGCCGATGCCGGCGTTGTCCCCGCCGTTGCCCCCGTTGTTCCCGTTGCTGTCCCCGTTGTTGCCGTCGCCGTTGCCGCCCTGGTCGCCCGGGGCGCCGCCGACCGTGTAGACGGTGACCGTCTCGCCGGTGTTGACCATCGAACCCGCCGCCGGATTCGAGCCCACCACCATGGCGTCCTCCTTGTCGGAGCCCTGCTGCTGAACCACCAGGCCCAAGGCCTCCAGCTGCGCCTTGACGTCCTTGAACGGCTTGGTGGCGATGTCGGCCGGGATCTGGACCTGGGTCACCTGCGGACCCTTCGAGACGCGCAGCTTGACCTCGGCGCCCTCGGCCGCGGACTCGTTGCCGTTCGGGGTCTGTTCCAGGACCTCGCCCTTGGGCTTCTCGGAGTCGACCTCCTCGGTGACCACGACGAAACCGAGCGCCTTCAGCTGCTGCTCGGCCTGGGCGAGCTGGTTGCCGACGACCGGGGGAACGGTCTTCAGCTTCTGCTTCGCGACGGTGATCGTGATCTCGGAGTTCTTCTCTGCCTTGGTGCCGCCGTCAGGGTTCTGGCGCAGGACCGTGCCGGGGTCCTCCTCGGACTCCTCCTGCTCGACCTTGACCTTGAAGCCCTTTTCCTTCAGGAGCGTCTCGGCGCTCTCCTGGGACTTCTCCTTGACGTCCGGGACCTCCACGAGCGGGGCGCCCTCGGAGACGTACAGCTGGATCGTGCCGCCCGTCTCCATCTTCGCGCCGGGCTCGGCGACCGGGGTCTGGCGGCAGATGGAGCCCGTGGGCTGCTCGCAGCGCTCGGTGCCGGCCTGCAGCAACTTCACGCCGGCGTTGGCCGCGAGCCCGTTCGCCGTTTCGACCGTCTGCCCGACCAACTGCGGGACGCCGATCTGCCGGTTGCCCTCCTTCTTGTCGAAGAGGGAGACACCGATGAAGATCGCGCCGACGAGCACCAGGATGCCCGCGAGGACCAGCAGGATCGTCGACGTGTTCGACTTCTTCTGGCCGCCGCGACGACGGTCCGGGCGGTCGTCGTAGCCGTAGCCGCCGTCGTCCGCGTTGATCGGCGGCAGCATCGAGGTCTGGCCGGCCGGGTCGGCCTGGCGCAGCGCCGTGGTCGGCTGGTCCTCCGGCGGGTAGCCGCCGTAGCCCCCGCCGTACGAGGGCGCGCCCATGCCCATCCCCATCGCCGCGGCCGCCGCGACCGGCTGCCCGTCGAGGCAGGCCTCGATGTCCGCACGCATCTCGTCCGCGGACTGGTAGCGGTAGTCGGGGTCCTTGACCAGCGCCTTGAGGACGATGGCGTCCATCTCGGGCGTGATCTCGGCGTCGAAGTTGCTCGGCGTCTGCGGCTCCTCGCGGACGTGCTGGTACGCGACCGCGACCGGGGAGTCTCCGATGAAGGGGGGCCGGACGGTGAGGAGCTCGTACAGCAGGCAACCCGTGGAGTACAGGTCGGAGCGGGCGTCGACCTGCTCGCCCTTGGCCTGCTCCGGGGAGAGGTACTGGGCCGTGCCGATCACCGCGGCGGTCTGCGTCATGGTCATGCCCGCGTCGCCCATGGCGCGCGCGATGCCGAAGTCCATGACCTTGACCTGGCCGGTGCGCGTCAGCATGACGTTCGCCGGCTTGATGTCACGGTGCACGATGCCCGCGCGGTGCGAGTACTCCAGCGCCTGGAGGATGCCGACCGTCATCTCGAGGGTGCGCTCGGGCAGCAGCTTGCGCCCGGAGTGCAGCAGCTCACGGAGGGTCGACCCGTCGACGTACTCCATCACGATGTACGGGATGGAGACCCCGGAGCCCGAGCCGGAGGCGCTGTCGTACACCATGTCCTCGCCGGTGTCGTACACCGCGACGATCGCAGGGTGGTTCAGCGAGGCGGCGGACTGTGCCTCACGGCGGAACCGGGCCTGGAAGGACGGATCGCGGGCCAGGTCGGCCCGCAGCGTCTTCACGGCGACGGTGCGGCCGAGCCGGGTGTCCTGGGCGATGTACACCTCGGCCATGCCACCACGGCCGAGCACCGAGCCCAGCTCGTACCGGCCGCCGAGGCGACGCGGCTCTTCCATAGCTAATCCAGCCCTCTCCGTCTGTCCCGACCGCACCCATGGGTGGTCCGGCGGTGTGTGCTGTTCGCGCATACGCTACCGGCCCCGGGGAGACGTTCCGCCCGGGGCCGGTAGCTGATACCTGACCGGTACCTGGCACGTACGGGGCCGAGACGTCAGCCCCGGCTCTTCAGGACCGCCTTCATGACGTCCCTCGCGATCGGCGCGGCCAGACCGCCACCGCTGATGTCCTCGCGGTCGGCCTCCGAGTCCTCGACGATGACGGCGACCGCGACCGGGGAGCCCTCGGAGGTCTTCGCGTACGAGATGAACCAGGCGTACGGGCGCTTGGCGTTCTTGTCGCCGTGCTGGGCCGTACCCGTCTTGCCGCCGACCTTCACGCCGTCCATGTTCAGGTCGGCGTTGCCGCCGGTGCCGTCCGTGACGACGCTCTCCATCATCTGCTGGAGGAGCTGGGCGTTCTGCGGCTTGATCGGCTGGCTCATCTCCTCCGGCTCGTTCTGCTTGATGATGTCGACGTTCGGGGCGCGCAGCTGGTCGATCATGTACGGCTTCATCAGCTTGCCGTCGTTGGCGATCGCCGCCGTGACCATCGCCATCTGGAGCGGGGTGGTCGCGGTGTTGAACTGGCCGATGGAGGAGAGCGCGTTGCCGGGGCGGTCGGCCTTCTTGTCGTAGACGGAGGCGGCGGAGCGGACCGGGGTGAACTGCTCGGCGTTGAAACCGAACTTCTCCGCCATCTCGTTCATCTTCTCGACGCCGATGTCGTCGCCGAGCTTCGCGAAGACCGAGTTGCAGGAGATGTCGAGGGCACGCTTCAGGCTGGCGTTGGCACAGCCCTTGGCGTGATTTTTCATCTCCTTGGTGGAGAGCGGGAGCTTCCAGCCCTCGGGGGTGTCGGTCGCCGCGTTGATGTCGGTGACCTTGCCGTTCTCCAGCGCGGCGGCGGCCGTGACGACCTTGAAGACGGAACCGGGCGGGTAGATCTCGCGGATCGCACGGTTCTGCTTCGGCTTGGACTTGTCCTTCTCCAGCGCCACCCAGGCCTTCTCGTCCTTGCCGGAGTAGCCGGCGAACGAGGCGGGGTCGTACGAGGGGGTGGAGGCCATCGCCAGGATCTTGCCGGTCTTCGGCTCGATGGCGACGACGGCGCCGGTCTTGCCGCCGAGGCCCTCGTAGGCGGCCTTCTGGGCGGCACCGCTGAGGGTGGTGACGACGTCGCCGCCCTTCTTCTTCTCGCCGGTGAACATGGCGAGGGTGCGGTCGAAGAACAGCCGGTCGTCGTTGCCGGTGAGGATGCCGTCCTCGATCTTCTCGATCTGGTTGGCGTCGTAGGCCTGCGAGGCGTACCCGGTGACCGGGGCCCACATGGGGCCGTCGACATAGGTCCGCTTGTACTTGTAGTACGGGTCCTTGGAGTCGACGGAGCCGGTGATCGGCTTGCCGTCGACGATGATGTTGCCGCGCTCGTTCGCGTACCGCTCGATCCGGACGCGGGTGTTCTTGGGGTGGGTGTTCAGCTCGTCGGCGCGGACGTACTGGAGCCAGTTGTCCCGCAGGAGCAGGGCGAGGATGAGCAGGCCGCAGAAGATCGCGACCCGGCGCAGCGGCTTGTTCACGGACGGACCACCTGGGTCATCTCGGCGTCGGGGGACGGGGCGGGCGCGGGCGCGGGACGGCGCGCCGTGTCGCTGATCCGGATCAGGATGCCGATCAGAGCCCAGTTGGCGATCACGGAGGATCCGCCGTACGCGAGGAACGGCATGGTCATACCGGTCAGCGGGATGAGGCCCATCACACCGCCGGCGACGACGAAGATCTGGAGCGCGAAGGCACCGGAGAGGCCCATCGCGAGCAGCTTGCCGAAGGGGTCTCGGGCGGCGAGGGCGGTGCGGACACCGCGTTCGACGATCAGCCCGTAGAGGAGCAGGAAGACCATCACGCCGGTGAGGCCGAGCTCCTCGCCGACCGTGGCGAAGATGAAGTCGGAGTTGGCGGCGAAGCTGATGAGGTCGGAGTTGCCCTGACCGAGGCCCGTGCCGAGGATGCCGCCGGAGCCGAAGGACATCAGCACCTGCGTCATCTGGTCGCAGGCGTTGAGCATGTTCTGGTCGGTGGCCGTCTCCAGGCAGCCGAAGGGGTCGAGCCAGGCGGCCACACGGGACTTGACGTGACTGGCGAAGGAGCTGACGAGGACCGCGCCGCCCGCGGCCATCAACAGGCCCATGACGATCCAGCTGGTCCGCTCGGTCGCCACGTACAGCATGATCACGAACATGCCGAAGAACAGCAGCGAGGTGCCGAGGTCGTTCTCGAAGACCAGGATGAGGAGGCTGACCGCCCAGATCGTCAGGATCGGGCCGAGGTCACGGCCACGGGGCAGGTAGAGCCCCATGAAGCGGCGGCTGGCCAGAGCCAGGGCATCACGCTTCACCATCAGGTAGCCGGAGAAGAACACCGCCAGGACCAGCTTGGCGAACTCGCCGGGCTGGATCGAGAAACCGCCGATGCGGATCCAGATCTTGGCACCGAAGACGTCCGCGCCGAGGCCGGGGACGAGCGGCAGCAGCAGCAGGATGAGGGAGACCACCATGGAGATGTACGTGTAGCGCTGCAGGACACGGTGGTCCTTCAGGAGCAGCAGCACGCCGACGAACATGGCGATGCCGATCGCCGAGTACATCATCTGGCTGGGGGCGTCGGGGCTGTAGGACTTGTACAGCCGCATCGACGTGGCGATCAGCCGCGGCGACTGGTCGAGACGCCAGATCAGCACCAGGCCCATGCCGTTGAGCAACGTGGCCAGGGGCAGCAGCAGCGGGTCCGCGTACGGGGCCCACTTCCGCACCACGAGGTGCGCGACGCCCGCGAGCAGGGCGAGGCCGAGCCCGTACCCGGCCATGCCGGCCGGGACCTTGCCGTCGATGGCCAGGCCCACGTTGAGGTACGCGAACACCGGGATGGCGACGGCGAACGCGAGCAGCGCCAGCTCGGTGTTGCGGCGGCTCGGCGCGTCGATCGCGCCGATGGTGGTCGTGTTGGTGACAACGCTCATGGTGGTGAAAGGCCCCCTACGGGTGCTTACTGCTTGCCGCAGTTCGAGGCCAGCTTCTGCTCCTCCGCGGTGAGGGTGGGACCCGGGGACGGAGCGGCTGTGGTGGGCTTGGGGTCAGGGGTGGCGGCGTCGCCGGGCTTCTCGGTCGGCGGCTTGCTCGCCTGGTCGGCGGCCTTCTCGGCGGCCTCGCGGCGCTGCTCGGACTTCTTGCAGGCCGAGGCCTGCGCCGCCAGCTCGGCGATCTTCGTCTCGGCCTTGCCGAGGCTGCCGCCCGCGATCGTGTCCTCGACCTGCTTCCGCTGGTAGGCGGGGAGGTACTTGAGTTCGATCTCGGGGTGGTCCTTCTGGACCTTCGAGAGCGAGACCCAGGCCAGGTCCTGGCTGATGCCCTGGTACAGCGCCACGTGCTGGTCCTTGGAACCGACGAAGTACTGCGTCTGCGTCCAGCGCCAGCCGCCGTAGAGACCGCCGCCGACGACCGCCAGGACGAGGACGAGGAGGAAGGAGCGCTTGAGCCACTTGCGGCCGGGGCGCGGCTTCACGAAGTCGTCGTCCGTGTACGACTCGAAGGAGCCCTGCGGGGGCATGCCGCCGTAGCCGTGGTCGTCGCCGCTGCCGGGCGGACCGAAGCCGCCGGCGGGCGGCTGCTGGTGCGCGGCCGTGCGGCCGAGACCGGAGGCGCGGCCGGCCGGGGTCTGCATCGCCCCGCCGTCGTTCAGCTGGGCCTGGTTCTCCGCGACCGCGCCCACGATGACCGGGGTGTCGCTGAGGTGGCCGGCGAGGGTGTCGCCGCCGTCGACGTCGAGGACGTCGGCGACGATCACCGTGATGTTGTCGGGGCCGCCGCCGCGCAGCGCGAGCTGGATCAGCTCCTGCACGGTCTCCTGCGGGCCCTGGTAGCTGGCGAGGGTGTCCTCGAGCGTCTGGTGCGAGACGACGCCGGACAGGCCGTCGGAGCAGATCAGATAGCGGTCGCCGGCCCGGACCTCACGGATGGAGAGGTCGGGTTCGACGTGGTCGCCGCTGCCGAGCGCGCGCATGAGGAGCGAGCGCTGCGGGTGGGTGGTCGCCTCTTCCTCGGTGATCCGGCCCTCGTCGACGAGCCGCTGGACCCAGGTGTGGTCCTGGGTGATCTGGGTGAGGACGCCGTCGCGGAGCAGATAGGCGCGGGAGTCGCCGACGTGCACGAGACCGAGCCGCTGGCCGGTCCACAGGAGGGCGGTGAGCGTGGTGCCCATGCCCTCCAGCTGCGGGTCCTCCTCGACCATCATCCGGAGCTGGTCGTTGGCGCGCTGCACCGCCGTACCGAGCGAGGTGAGGATGTCGGAGCCCGGGACGTCGTCGTCGAGCGTGACGAGGGTGGAGATCACCTCGGAGGAGGCGACCTCACCGGCGGCCTGGCCGCCCATGCCGTCGGCGATGGCGAGCAGCCGGGGACCGGCGTAGCCCGAGTCCTCGTTGCCCTCGCGGATCATGCCCTTGTGCGAACCCGCGGCGAATCGCAGGGACAGACTCATGCGCACCTGCCCTGTCGCCGCTGCATCGGGGTACGGCCGGTCTCGACCCACACTGCCCACCCTCCGGTCGCTCCGGTCACGCCGGTCGCCTCGTTCGCTCCGGTCGGGAGCGCGGCACAGCCTGTGGCGGGGACCGTCCCGACTCGCTCGCTCCGCTCGCGCCTATTCATGATGTAGCACTACTTCCGCAGCTCGATGACGGTCTTGCCGATGCGGATCGGCGCGCCCAGCGGAATCGGTGTGGCGGTGGTGAGGCGGGTCCGGTCGAGATACGTGCCGTTGGTGGACCCGAGATCCTCGACGATCCACTGGCCGTCCCGGTCCGGGTAGATCCTGGCGTGCCGGCTGGACGCGTAGTCGTCGTCCAGGACGATCGTCGAATCGTGCGCCCGGCCCAGCGTGATCGTCTGCCCCTGGAGGGCGACGGTCGTGCCGGTGAGGGTGCCCTCGGAGACGACCAGCTTGGTCGGGGCGCCGCGGCGCTGCCGCCCACCGCCCGCGCTCTGCTGGCCGCGCTGCTGCGGAGGCGCGGCAGCCTGCCGCGCCTGCTGTTGGGATCGCGCCTCCTGGCGCCGTGAACCTCGCTGGGTCACCCGCGTACCGAAGAGGTCGCTACGGATGACCTGGACGGCCACGATGACGAACAGCCACAGAACGGCCAGGAAACCCAACCGCATGACCGTCAGGGTCAGCTCTGACATTGCCCCCGCTTCACCCTTCGGCTTGCCGGTAAACGATGGTGGTACTACCCACGACGATCCGCGAGCCGTCGCGGAGCGTAGCGCGGGTGGTGTGCTGCCCGTCCACCACGATGCCGTTGGTGGATCCCAGATCCTGGATCGTCGAGGGCGTTCCGGTCCGGATCTCGCAGTGCCGGCGGGAGACGCCGGGATCGTCGATCCTCACGTCCGCGTCGGTGCTGCGGCCGAGGACCAGGGTCGGGCGGGAGATCTGATGGCGGGTGCCGTTGATCTCGATCCAGTGGCGCACCCGGGTGCCCGCTCCGCCGTGGGTACCGGCGCCGGGCATGGCGCCGGCTCCGCCCGCGGCGGCCGTCGGCCGGGGGCCGGGGGCGCCGGGCGGCGGGGAGGCGGGCATGGGCGGGGCGCCGGCCGGGGGGTACCCGTAGCCGCCGCGGCCGCCCTGTGCCGGGCCAGGCTGCTGGTGTGCGTGTCCGCCCGCGGGCGGCTGAGGCTGTGACGTACTCGACGCGAGCGTGCGGCTGCGAACGCGGTACAGGCCGGTCTCGAGGTCCTCGGCCTTCTCCAGGTGGACCTTGATCGGGCCCATGAAGGTGTACCGCTGCTGCTTCGCGTAGTCCCTGACCAGGCCGGCGAGCTCGTCGCCGAGCTGTCCCGAGTAGGGGCTGAGACGCTCGTAGTCCGGTGTGCTCAGCTCCACGATGAAGTCGTTGGGGACGACGGTCCGCTCGCGGTTCCAGATCTGCGCGTTGTTGTCGCACTCGCGCTGGAGCGCGCCGGCGATCTCGACCGGCTGGACCTCGGACTTGAAGACTTTGGCGAAGGTGCCGTTGACCAGACCTTCGAGACGCTGCTCGAAACGCTTCATGACTCCCATGGGGCACCTCCTCCGTCGTTGTCGTCCTGGTACTGCTTACTGATCGTATCCACGCGTCGGGAAATCGGCTGGTTCCCCTTCTCTGCCCTGTGGACGAGTGTCACCTCTCACAGGCTTTCCCCACGGATCGTAGAGGCGGGCTGTGGACAGTGTCCCGCACCCGGCTGTGGGAACGGCGGCTCGGTCCGGCTGCGGGGGCGGTCCGTCCCCTTCCTCCCTCTCCTTCCTCCCTCTCCGGCCCTCCCTCTCTCCCCTCCTTCCCGCTTCCGTGCTTCTGTCCCTTCCTCACCTTGGTCTTCCCGAGCGGAGCCGAAACAACGGATGTGAATCCACGGTCTGCGACGTGCTAATCTTCTGATGTCGCCAGGCACTCGCACCGAAAAGTGAGAGAGCCCGGAGCACACCCAATGCGCGGGTGGCGGAATAGGCAGACGCGCTGGATTCAGGTTCCAGTGCCCGAAAGGGCGTGGGGGTTCAACTCCCCCCTCGCGCACCAGACGGAAGCCCCGTAGGTCATCGACCTACGGGGCTTCCGCGTTGTCGGGTGCGTGTGAGGCTTCCCACGTCTCGTGGTGGTCGGGTGCGACTTTGGTCGTCGGCGGCCGAGACGAAAGAGGGAAGTCCTGGCGTCGGGCCGCGGCCTACGGTGCGAGCGTGGACGTTATGTCGAAGTCGGGGACCCGGAGTTCGTACGGGGTCGGGGCCTTGCTCGCTGCCGGTTGGGCCTGGTTCGCGGTGCCGGGGCAGTGGTCGGGGCGCAGGACCACCGGTGAGGTGGCGCTCGCCGCGGTCGTCGCGCTGCTGGGCGCCGGGACCGAGGACCTGCTGGGCGGCGAGGGCTGGCGGCTGGCCGGGGTGGCCGCCGGTTCCGCCGCGCTGTCGCTGGTGCGGCGCAGACTTCCCGCGAGCGTGCTCGTCCTGACCGCGGGGCTCACGCCCTTCGTGCCCGGCTTCGGCCCCCTGCTGCTCGTGGTCGGCTGGTCGTCCGGCCGGTACATCGCGGGCGTCGGGCGGGCGCTTGCCGCGTTCATCGCCGCCTTCGTCCTGAACGTCGGGGGGAGCCTCGTCGGGCCCTGGGACCGGCAGCGGCTGCTCGCCGTCGCCCTCACGGCGACCCTCTACTACCTGGGCACCACGCTGGCTCCCGGGCTCGCCCACCGCTACTGGACCCAGCGGCGGACCCTGCTGCACGCGCTCCAGGAGCGCAACGCCCAGCTGCTGCGGGAGCGGACGATGGTTGCCTGGCAGGCGCGGCTGAGAGAGCGGCAGCGGATCGCCCAGGACATGCACGACAGCCTCGGGCACCAGCTGGCCCTCATCGCCGTGCACACGGGCGCCCTCGAGGTGGACCGGGAGCTGAGCGAACGGCAGCGCGAGGTGGTGGGGGTCCTGCGGAACGCCTCGGTGACCGCGATGCACGAGCTGCGGGAGGTCGTCGGGATACTCCGCGACGGCGTCGAGGCCGTCGACGGGACGTCCCCGGCACCCGGGCGGGCCGGGGACGAGACGGGGCGGGCCGCACGGGGGATCGCGGGCATCGAGGGGCTCGTGGAGGCGGCACGGGCGTCCGGCACCTCGGTCGGGCTGAGACGGTCGGGGGAGGAGCGGACGCTGGCGCCGGCCGCCGACCACGCCGCGTACCGGATCGTGCAGGAGGCACTGACCAACGCCTACAAGTACGCGCCGGGAGCGCCGATCGGTGTCGAACTGCGCTACGAGCCGGACACCTTCGTCGTGGAGGTCCTCAACGAGAGGCCGACGGACGGGCCCGCGAAGGACGTGGTGAGCGGCGGGCAGGGACTGGACGGACTCGCCGAGCGGGCCCGCCTGGTGGGAGGCATGTGCCATGCGGGTCCGGCCGACGGCGGCGGGTTCCGGGTGGCCGGGATGCTGCCGTACGGGGCGGCGCCCGTCGCGGAGGCAGCGCCTTTGGTCGATGTGGCCGACGACTTCCGGCAGCAGACCACGAAGCCGCTGGTGGGCGATGGTCGTCCGGTCGTGGTCGGACCGGCCGACTGGACGTTCACGGAGCGGGAGCTCGCGATGGCGATGCGTGGGGGCAGGGGCAGAAGTACGGGCGGTTCGATCGCGCTGGGCTGCGGGATCTCGTTCGCGGCGCTCGTGCTGCTGGTGGTGGCTGCGGGGTTCGGCCTCTACTTCCTGGTGGGCTCGCTGAAGGAGGGGATGATCGACCCCGAGCAGTACGACGCGGTGAAGGTGGGGGCGTCCGAGGAGGAGGTCCGTGGCCTGCTTCCGTCGGGGGACACGATCGCCACCGCGGGTCTGAGCGGCAAGGGGCCCGCAAGACCGGAGGGTGCCGACTGCCTGGTGCTGATGTCCTCGGAGATGGGTGAGACCTTCGAGACGGAGCCTGTCTTCCGGTTCTGTTTCAAGGACGGCAAGCTGATCGAGAAGAAGTCGTACGAGGTCGAGGCGCGGTAGCGCTCATCCGCCCGTACCGAAGGGGTGGGGGAACAGCGGTGGCAGGGCAGTCGATCAGGGTCGTGATCGCCGACGACGAGCCTCTGATCAGGGCCGGGATCCGGATGATCCTCACCTCGGACCCGGAGATCGAGGTCGTCGGCGAGGCCGCTGACGGCCGGGAGGCGGTCGAGGCGGCTCGGTCGCACGCCGCCGACGTGGTGCTCCTCGACATCCAGATGCCGGTGCTCGACGGTCTCTCGGCCCTGCCGGAGCTGCGCCGGGCGGCGCCGAAGGCCCGGGTGATCGTCCTGACGACCTTCGGGGAACGGGAGAACGTGCTGCGGGCGCTCGAGCACGGCGGGGCCGGGTTCCTGCTCAAGGACACGGCCCCCGCGGAGCTGATCCGGGCCGTACGGGCGGCCGCGGCGGGCGACGCGTATCTGTCGCCGGCGGCGACCCGGCACGTGGTGGAGCGGCTGGCCGGCGGCCGGGAGGCGGCTCGCGCGGAGCAGGCGCGGGGGAGGGTCGCGGCGCTGAGCGAGAAGGAACGGGACGTACTGGCGCTGCTCGGAGAGGGGCTCTCCAACGCGGACGCGGGGAAGCGGCTGCACATGAGCGAGGCGACGGTGAAGACGTACGTGAGCCGGATCCTCGCCAAACTGGACTGCGAGAACCGGGTGCAGGCGGCGCTGCTGGCCCGGGACGCGGGGCTGTAGGGGCCGGGGCAGCGGGATCGGGGGCGGCGGGATCGGGGGCGGCGGGCTGGGGGGCTCAGCGTGAGGGGCCCTCGGGGAGGTCGGTCGGGGGGTCGGTCGGGTCGGCGGCGTTGTAGCGGAGCAGGTAGGCGGCGAAGCGGGCGAGGTCCTCGGCCGGCCAGTCCTTGAGGCGCTCCTGGTAGGCCGCGTGACGGCTCGTCCGGGCCGAGGCCAGCACCTCGGTGCCCGCTTCGGTGGGGTGCAGGACGTGCACGCGGTGGTCGTCGGGGGCGGGGCGGCGCTCGATGAAGCCGAGCTTCTCCAGGGCCGCGATCTGGCGGCTGACCGTCGACTTGTCCAGCAGGTAGTGGGCCGCGAGGTCGGTCGCGCGGCAGCCGCTCTGCTCCTCGATGTGGGCGAGGAGCGTGTACGAGACGAGCGGGAGTTCGGGGTGGACCCGGGCGGCTGCGGCGCGTGCCCGGCGGGCGAACGCCGTCAGCTCGCGCTGGATGACGTCCACGGACACCTCGCGTGGGGGTTCTGCGGCGCCGGTCATGGTGGCTCCCTCGTCGGCGGGCGGGCACGGTTCGCCTGCCACGGACTTTCAGTTGTATAGTACAACGGTTGTTTAGTTGTAAAAGCCAACCATGGAGGTCTCGGTGTCCGCAGGATCGAACACCACCGGGGCGTTGCGGCACGTCCTCGGACATCTGCTCACCCCGCTGCTGATGTGCGTCGGCATGGGACTCGCCTACCTCGGCGCCTTCCACGCCCCCGAACCCCACGACCTGCGCGTCGACGTCGTCGGCTCCGGGCCCCCCGCCCAGATCCTCGCGCAGACCCTCCAGGACAAGGGGGCCGGCGCCCTCGACGTCCGTACCGTCGCCGACCGGGACACGGCCGTCACCGCCTTGCGCGAGCAGGGCAGCTTCGGCGCCTACGTCCCCGGCGAGAAGCCCGAGCTGCTCGTGGCCTCGGCCTCCTCCGACACCAGCGCCATGGCCGTCGAGAAGCTGTTCACCAAGGTCGCCGCCGGCCAGGGCGCCCCGCTCGAGGTCACCGACGTGGCGCCCGCCGCCTCCGGCGACCCCACCGGGCAGGGCGTCTTCTTCCTGCTCGTCGCCCTCAGCATCGGCGCGTACGCCTCGGTCGCCGTCATCGGTGGAGCCGGCGCCGTCCTGCCCATGCGGATCCGGGTCCTCCTCGCCGCCGGGATGTCGCTCGTCGTCAGCCTGATCGGGACGCTCTTCGCCGGGCCGGTCTTCCACCTGGTCGATCAGGGACTCGGCAGCGTGTGGGCGCTGTCCTGGCTGTACGCGGCGGGCATCCTGCTCGTCGGCGTCGGCCTCCACACCTTCCTGCGCCGCTGGACCACCCTTGGCGTGATGGTGCTGTTCGTCATGCTCAACTTCACGAGCTCCGGCGGCATCTACCGGCCCGAACTCCAGCCCGGCTTCTTCGGCGCGCTGCACTCCTTCTGGAACGGCGCGGGCTTCGTCGAGGGCGTACGCGGCCATGTGTACTTCGACGGGCACGCGCTCGGCGGGCACGTCCTCGTCCTCGCCCTCTGGTTCCTCGCCGGAGCAGCTCTCGTCGTCGCCGCCGGGATCACGGAGGCGAGGCGCGGACGCGCGGGCGGCCTGGGGCAGGGTCCGCACGGAGAAGCCGAGGCCGAGGAGGAGGTGGAGGAGGCTGTGGCGGTCTGAGGGTTGTCCACAGGCTGCGGGCGGCGTTGTCCACAGGGGGAGACGGTCCCTCGGGTACGGCGGTACCGTCAGCCCCGGATGATGTTGGACTTCGCATCGGGGGAGGGCGCGCCATGGACGAGATCCTGGCCGGAGTACCGGGACAGCGCGGTACGGACGAAGGGCTGGAGGGCGTGCGCGTGCCGCACGTGCCGGGGTTCGCGCGACGCACCGCCCTCATGGGCGGGACCGCCCACAAGCAGCAGGGCAAGAAGCTCCGGGAGCTGGTCCCGCGCTCCGCACACCGTCAGCCGGCCCTCGCCGACGACCGCCCGGACGCGGTCAGGGCCGTAGAGGAGTCGAGCCGGGACCGCGTCCCCGAGCTCGCCCCGATACGGGTCGGCAGGATGTCGGCGAGCCCCTTCGCCTTCCTCCGTGGATCCGCCGGACTCATGGCCCACGATCTCGAAGCCACCCCCGTCACCGGGATAGCCGCCCAGCTGTGCGGTGACGCCCACGCCGCCAACTTCGGCCTCTACGGAGACGCCCGCGGCCGGCTCGTCATGGACCTCAACGACTTCGACGAGACCGTCGTCGGCCCCTGGGAGTGGGACCTCAAGCGGCTCGCCACCTCCCTGGTCCTCGCGGGCCGCGAGGTGGGCGCGAGCGAGGAGATGTGCCGGGCCGCCGCCTTCGACACCGTCGGCGCCTACCGGCGCACCATGCGCCTGCTCGCCCGGCTCCCCTCGCTCGACGCCTGGAACGCGATAGCCGACGAGGAACTCGTCTCCCACACCGACGCCCGTGATCTCCTCGGCACCCTGGAACGGGTCTCCGCCAAGGCCCGCAACAACACGAGTGCCCGGTTCGCCGCCCGGTCGACCGAAGCGGTGACCGACGCGGAAGGCGGCGGCCGCAGGTTCGTGGACGCCGCCCCGGTGCTGCGCAGGGTCCCGGACGCCGAAGCCGCCGCCGTCGCCGCCGCCCTCGGCCCGTACCTGGAGACGGTGTCCGAGGACCGGCTGCCGCTGCTCGCGCGGTACGCCGTCCACGACGTGGCCTTCCGGGTGGTCGGCACCGGCAGCGTCGGCACCCGTTCCTATGTCGTCCTGCTCCTCGACCACCGGGGAGAGCCGCTGGTGCTCCAGGTGAAGGAAGCCCGGCCGTCCGCGCTGCTGCCGCACCTGCCGGCCGCGGGCTTCACCGTGGCGGAGCCCGGCCACGAGGGGCGACGGGTGGTGCTCGGACAGAAGCGGATGCAGGTCGTCAGCGACATCCTGCTCGGCTGGACCACCGTGGACGGGCGCCCCTTCCAGGTGCGTCAGTTCCGCAACCGGAAGGGCAGCGTCGACCCCGCCGCGCTCACCGTCGAGCAGGTCGACGACTACGGGCGGATGACCGGGGCGCTGCTCGCCCGCGCCCACGCCCACAGCGCCGACCCGCGCCTGATAGCCGGGTACTGCGGCAAGAACGAGGAGTTCGACGAGGCCGTCGCCTCCTTCGCCGTCTCGTACGCGGACCGCACCACCGCCGACCACGCCGACCTGCTCTCGGCCGTCCGCGCGGGCCGCATAGCGGCGGAACTGGGCGTCTGACGTCCGTCGCGGGAGTGAGAGCGAGAACGAGGCAGGAGAGCGAGGGCAGGAGGGGGAGGGGAGGGGGAGGGAGGGGGGGAGGCCCCCCCGAGGCCCGTAGGCTGGGGGGACGAGGCGGAACGAGGACTGGGCGGGCGTGGACGTGAGCGTGGACCAGGGTGTGAACGAGGAGCCCGGGGACGAGCGGCCTGAGGCGCGGCTTGAGCGGGCTGTGCGGGTGGCTGAGCAGGCTCTGATCGAGTTCGAGATCGCCGTCGAGACCTTCCGGGTCGAGGTGGACAACTTCTCGCGGCTGCACCACCAGAAGCTCGGCCCGATGTACGCGCGGCTCGACGAGCTCGACGCCCGGATCGCCGAGGCCCGGGCGGCGCGCAGCGGTGACCCGGAGGATCTGCTGCGGGCGCAGGAGGCGCGGGCGGCGGTCATGCCGATGCCCGGGGTGGACGAGCTGTTCCACGACTGGATCGACTCCGACGGCCTCTCCCCCGAGGCCGAGGCCATGCTCACCGACCGGCCGGTGCAGCCGCCGAAGCGGGTCCGTCCCAGCGACGAGGTCCGCAGGCTCTACCGGGAGCTGGCCCGCAAGGCCCACCCCGACCTGGCCCGTGAGGAGGCCGAGCGCAAGCGGCGCGAGGAGTTCATCACGCGGGTGAACGCCGCCTACGCCCGGGGCGACGAGGCGCTGCTGCGTGAGCTCTCCGCGGAGTGGGAGGCCGGTCCCGTACCGGCGGAGGAACGGCTCAGCGAGAGCGAGGAGCTGTACGCGCGCCTGGAGTGGCTCGCGCAGCGCAAGGACATGCTGTCGGCGTTGGCGCGCGAGCTGGAGGAGAGCGCGATCGGCGCGATGCTGCGGATGGCCCCGGACGACCCGGACCGGCTTCTGGAGGAGATCGCGGAGCAGCTGCTCGCGCAGGTCTCCGAGCGGGAGAACGAGCTGTCCGAGCTGGTGCAGTAGGTTTTTCCGTGCGCTCGAGTTCCTTCGGGCGGTACTGACGAGAGAAGGCCGGTCCCATGAATTTCTCCCCGCTGCCCTCGGTGGACGCGGCTTCCGTGCCGGCGGATGGCCTGGTGCTGGACGTCAGGGAGGACGACGAGTGGGCGGCCGGTCACGTCGAGGGCGCGCTGCACGTGCCGATGAGCGACTTCGTGGCCCGCTTCGGTGAGGTGACGGAGGCCGTGGCCGAGCAGGGTCGCGCCTATGTGATGTGCCGGGTCGGCGGCCGGTCGGCGCAGGTCACGCAGTATCTGGTGCAGCAGGGCTTCGACGCGGTGAATGTCGACGGCGGGATGCTCGCCTGGGACGGTGCCGGGCGTCCGATGGTGTCGGGGAACGGCAGCCCGGCCTTCGTCCTCTGACGTCCGGCGGCCGGTCAGCCGAGGGGGTGGGCGGCCAGTAGGTCGCCCAGGGCCTCCTCGTGGGCCGCGGCGGGGCCGAGAGACAGCTCCAGGTGCTTGGCCCAGGCGTGGTAGCGGTGCAGGGGGTAGTCGGTGTCGGCGCCGAAGCCGCCGTGCAGGTGCTGTGCGGTCTGCACCACGCGCCTGACCCCTTCGGAGGCCCAGATCTTCGCGACGGCGATGTCCCCGGCGGCGGGGAGCGCTCCTTCGGATGCGCTGGAGAGGCGCCAGGCGGCCTGCCAGAGGGTGGCCTCCATGGCGCGCAGGTCGATGTAGCGGTCGGCGGTCTGGACGGCGACGGCCTGGAAGGTGGCCACGGGGTGGCCGAACTGTTCCCGCTTCCCGGTGTACTGGCTCGTCATGGTGAGGACGGCCTCGCCGAGACCGAGGGCGAGCGCGCAGGTGCCGGTGGTGAGGAGGGCGCGCAGCCATTCCCAGGCGCCGTCGGCGTCGATGAGGTGGGTGTCGTCGAGGCGTACGGAGTCGAGTCGTAGTTCGGCGAGGAGTTCGCCGTGGGTGGAGTACTGCGCGGTGAGGGCGAGGCCGTCGTGTGCGCGGGGCAGCAGGGCGAGCACGGTGCGTCCCTCGGGGGTGTGCGCGGGTACGGCGACGAGGTCGGCGCCGTGGGCCCAGGGGACGGCGGTCTGGAGGCCGTCGAGGATCCAGGTGGTGCCGTCGCGGCGGGCGGTGACGGCGCGTTCGGCGGGGTCGTGGCCGGTGCGTCCCTGGGAGGCGGCGGTGAGGACGAGTTCGCCGCGGGAGACGCGGGGGAGCAGTTCGGCGGCCGTGTGCCGGGGGGCGTACCGCTCGACGGTCATGGCGACGGCGCTGGTCTCCAGGAGGGGGACGCGGGCGAGGACGCGGGCCGACTCGCGCAGGACGAGGCAGAGTGCGACGGGGTCGAGTCCGGCGCCGCCGTGTTCCGGGGACACCACCATGCCGAGCAGGTCGGCGGCGGCGAGGCGGGACCAGAGGGGTCGGTCCAGGTCCTCGGACACGGCACCCGGGGTGAGGGCGGGGCTGGGTACCGCGTCGGGCGCGACGTCCGTGAAGATCGCCTTGGCCGCCTCGACGGCCGCCTGCTGCTCTTCGGTGAAGGTGAAGTCCACTGCCCTGCCCTCCCGTTGCTGCCGCTGTTCTCCTGACGATCCGTCAAGATAGAACAGGTTCTAGTGGAAGGGAATGGCTGCGGCGGTGTCCGGGCTCCGGCGGCGCGGTGCCGGCTTCGTCAGCGGTCGAAGTCCAACTCCACGTCCGGCGTGACCGGATGGGACTGGCAGGCCAGGACGTATCCGGCTTCGGTCTCCTCCGGTTCCAGCGCGTAGTTGCGGTCCATCCGCACCTCTCCGCCGACGAGGAAGGCGCGGCAGGTGCCGCACACCCCGCCCTTGCAGGCGTACGGAGCGTCCGCGCGGGCGCGGAGCACGGTGTCGAGGAGCGTCTCCCCCCGGTCCACCGGCCAGCTGCCGGACCGGCCGTGGAGGGTCGCGGTCAGGGTGGCGTGTGCGGGGGCGTCGGCCGCGGGGACCGCGGCGGGCGCGGAGCCGTCGTCGACGTGGAAGATCTCCTGGTGGATCCGGCCGCGGTCGACCCCGAGGCCGCGCAGCGCCCGCTCGGCGCCCTGTACGAGCCCGAACGGGCCGCAGAGGAACCAGCCGTCGATCGCGTCGACCGGCAGCAGCGCGGGCAGCAGCTCGGCGAGCCGCTCGCGGTCGAGACGGCCGGACGGCAGACCCGCCTGCTGTTCCTCCCGGGACAGCACGGTGACCAGCTGGAAGCGGTCGGGGTAGCGGTCCTTCAGGTCGGCGACCTCGTCGAGGAACATCGTGGACGCGGCGGTGCGGTCGCTGCGGATCAGGCAGAACCGGGCCTCCGGTTCGCGGGCGAGCAGGGTGGCCGCGATCGACAGGACGGGGGTGATGCCGCTGCCGCCGACGACCGCCGCGAAGCGGCCCGGGCGCGGGGTGAGCGAGAAGCGGCCCATGGGTTCCATGACCTCGACGAGGTCACCGACGGCCAGTTCCTTGAGCGCGTACGTCGAGAACGAGCCGCCGTCGACGAGCCGGATGCCGACGCGCAGGACGGGGGGCTCGCCGACCGGGGCGGCGGGGGCGCAGATCGAGTACGTGCGGCGGATCTCCTCGCCCTCCTCGCCGGTGCGGCGCAGGGCGAGGTGCTGGCCGGGGAGGTGCCGGTACGCCTCGTGGAGTTCGGGCGGCACGGCGAAGGTGACGGCCACGGAGTCGTCGGTGAGCCGCTCGACCTCGCTCACCCTGAGCGGATGGAACCCGGCGCGCCCCGGGGGACCCTCCCGGCGGGGGCTGGGGGAGCCTGAGGTCACCATCTACAACTCCTTGAAGTGGTCGAACGGTTCGCGGCAGGCGGTGCAGCGGCGCAGTGCCTTGCACGCGGTCGAGGAGAAGCGGCTCAGGAGCTCGGTGTCGGTGGAGCCGCAGTGGGGGCAGCGGATCGCCAGGGTCAGCGGCACCGGTCCTGCGGCCGGGCCCTGGGGGCGCGGCGGGGCGACGCCGAACTCGGCCAGCTTGCGTCGCCCTTCCTCGCTGATGTCGTCGGTGGACCACGCGGGGGCGAGGACCGTGACGACGGAGACCTCCGGCACTCCGTGCTCGTGGAGTGCGCGCTCGATGTCCGAGGACATGGCCTCGACGGCGGGGCAGCCCGTGTACGTCGGGGTGAGGGCGACCTCGACCCGGCCGGGTCCTGTGACCTGGACGCCTCGCAGCACGCCGAGCTCCGCCAGGGTGAGGACGGGCAGCTCGGGGTCGAGGACGGCGCCGGCGATCCGGCTCAGCTCCTCCTCGAGGGCGGTCATGGTCACCATGTCGCCCCCGGGTGGCTGCGGTGCAGGTGCTGCATCTCGGCGAGCATCGGTCCGAAGGGCTCGGTGTGCAGCCCCTGCCGGCCGGCCCCGGCGCGCCAGGCGCCGGTGCGCGGTCCGGAGGGGACGGTGAGCGTGGCTCTGCCGAGGACGTCCGTGACCGACGCCAGCCAGGCGCTCTCCATGGCCGCGTGGTCCACGTCGAGGCCTTCGACGGGTTGGAACAGCTCTCCCGTGTACCGCCAGAGGGCGTCGCACGCTCGGCTCATCCGCTCGTGGCTCTCGGCGGTGCCGTCGCCGAGCCGCAGGGTCCACTGCTCGGCGTGGTCCTGGTGGTAGGCCACTTCCTTGACGGCCTTGGCGGCGAGTCCGGCGAAGGGCCCGTCCCCGGCGGCCAGCTGCCCGTACAGCAGGCGCTGGTAGGTGGAGAAGTAGAGCTGTCGGGCGATGGTGTGGGCGAAGTCGCCGTTCGGCTGCTCGACCAGCTGGACGTTCCGGAAGGAACGCTCCTCGCGCAGGTAGGCCAGTTCGTCCTCGTCGCCGGCGAGCGAGAGCAGGATCCGGGCCTGGCCGAGGAGGTCGAGCGCGATGTTGGCCAGGGCGACCTCCTCTTCCAGGACGGGGGCGGAGCCCGCCCACTCCCCCAGTCGGTGGGAGAGGACGAGGGCGTCGTCGCCGAGGGCGAGGGCGGCTCCGGTGGGCACGGCGGCCTCACGCGTGTCGGGGGTGCTCACAGGTGCTTCACCCCCTCCGGGATCTCGTAGAACGTGGGGTGGCGGTAGGGCTTGTCCGCGGCCGGCTCGAAGAAGGGGTCCTTCTCGTCGGGCGAGGAGGCGGTGATCTCCGTGGAGGGGACGACCCAGATCGACACGCCTTCGCTCCTGCGGGTGTACAGGTCGCGGGCGTTGCGCAGGGCCATCTCCGCGTCGGGCGCGTGGAGACTGCCCGCGTGGGTGTGGGACAGTCCGCGGCGGGAGCGCACGAACACCTCCCACAGGGGCCAACCGTCGCTCGTCATGCCTGTGCCTCCCCGTGCTTGCCGGTGTGCTTGTGCTTCTCCGCGTGGGCGGCGGCCGCTTCCCTGACCCAGGCGCCGTCCTCGTGGGCCTGGCGCCGCTTGCTCAGCCGCTGGTCGTTGCAGGGGCCGTTGCCCTTCAGGACGTCCCGGAACTCGGCCCAGTCGATCGGGCCGAAGTCGTGGTGCCCGCGCTCCTCGTTCCACCGGAGGTCCGGGTCGGGGAGGGTGAGTCCGAGCGCCTCGGCCTGCGGCACGGCGATGTCGACGAAGCGCTGCCGCAGCTCGTCGTTGGAGTGGCGCTTGATCTTCCAGGCCATCGACTGGGCGGAGTGCGCCGACTCGTCGTCCGGCGGGCCGAACATCATCAGGGAGGGCCACCACCAGCGGTCCACCGCGTCCTGCGCCATCGCGTGCTGGGCCTCGGTGCCCCGGGAGAGGGCGAGCAGCGCCTCGTACCCCTGGCGCTGGTGGAAGGACTCCTCCTTGCAGACCCGGACCATCGCGCGGGCGTACGGCCCGTACGAGCAGCGGCAGAGCGGGACCTGGTTGGTGATCGCGGCCCCGTCCACCAGCCAGCCGATCGCGCCGACGTCGGCCCAGGTCAGCGTGGGGTAGTTGAAGATCGAGGAGTACTTCTGGCGGCCCGAGTGGAGCTTGTCGAGCAGCTCGTCGCGGCTGGTGCCGAGGGTTTCCGCCGCGCTGTACAGGTACAGGCCGTGGCCGGCCTCGTCCTGGACCTTGGCCATGAGGATCGCCTTGCGCCGCAGCGAGGGCGCGCGGGTGATCCAGTTCGCCTCCGGCTGCATGCCGATGATCTCGGAGTGTGCGTGCTGCGCGATCTGCCGGACGAGTGAGGCCCGGTAGGCCTCGGGCATCCAGTCGCGCGGTTCGATCCGCTCGTCGGCGGCCACGGCGGCGTCGAACACGGCCTCGTGGGCGGCCTGCTCCGCCGCCACGGCCGTGTCCGACACGCCGGGCACGCCCGTGGTCCCTGCCGTCCTTGCCGTCACTGCGGTCATCAGACCCCCTACCGACCGATCGTTCGGTTGAATGACTTCAATGGTGAGTCGACGGCCCGTATGGTGTCAACCCTGTGGATAACCGAGGTGGGCCGATCGAGATCGGGGCGGAATGGACGCGTACGTCGAGAAGGACGCCGACGCGGAGCGCGCGACCACCGGGATCATGGCCCTCTCGCTGCCCTACCAGGTCGTTATCGCCGTGGCGCTCGCCGTCGCCGGGGTGTTCGCCTGCGTCCATCTGGCGATGGTGTTCCTGCACGTGGCGCCGTCGAACACGCTGACCAAACGGCACGGCCAGGCCGTCGACGACTGGGTCTATCCCGAGTTCGAACAGAACTGGAAGCTCTTCGCTCCCAATCCGCTCCAGCAGAACATCTCCGTCGAGGTCCGCGCCGAGCTCGCCACCCTCGACGGCGCCCTCCGCACCACCGACTGGATCGACCTCACCGCCCAGGACACCGAGGCGATCCGCCACAACCCGATGCCCAGCCACGCCCAGCAGAACGAACTCCGCCGGGCCGTGGACTTCTATCTCAACTCGCACTCCGACGACGACCACCCCAACGGGTCGCGCGGCCGCCTCTCGGAGGAGTACATCCGCCGGATCGCGGTGCTCCGCCTCGACGCCCTCCCCGCCCTCGAAGGCCCCGACGGGCAGGCCGTCGCCGGTGACGTGCGGCGGGTCCAGCTCCGTACCGTCACCCGGCCCGTCGGGGCCCCTCGGTGGAGCTCCGAGAAGACCGACACCGCCCCCTCCTACCGCGACTTCCCGTGGTGGCCGGTGACCGAAGCCGACCGGCCCACCGAAGCCGACCGAAGCCGCGTGGAGGCGGGCCGATGAGCACCCCCGTCCCCACCCCCGCCCCCACTCCCCCGCCCACCGGCACCGCCACGCGCGCGCGTACCCGCGAGCCCCTCGACCGCCGGCTCGCCCGCGCCGTCCAGACCGTCACGGGCCGTTCCCTCGGCCCGTACCAGACCGCGATCGTGCGGATCGGCTTCTCGCTGACCTGGCTGGCCTTCCTGCTGCGCGAGCTGCCGCACCGCCACGAGCTGTACGGCCCCGACGGCCCCTGGTCCTGGGAGATGGCCCGCCGGCTGATCGCCGACAACCGGTCCTTCACCGTCCTCATGTGGTCGGACGGCCGGATCTGGTTCGAGCTCGTCTACGGGCTCGCCGTGCTCTCCGCCGTCCTACTCCTGGTCGGCTGGCGCACCCGGGCCGTGTCGGTGGTCTTCATGGTCGGGGTGCTCTCGCTGCAGAACCGCTCCGTCTTCGTGGGTGACGGCGGCGACAACGTCCTCCACCTCGCCGCGATCTACCTCGTCCTGACCCGCTGCGCCCAGGTGTGGTCACTCGACGCCCGGCGGGCGGCCCGTGACGCCCGCGCCGCCCGCGCGGGCGGACCACCGCGCGACGACCGCGTCGGCCCGCTGCTGTGGACCGTGCTCGGCGGCTTCCTCCTCGCCACGACCTGGTTCAGCGAGACCACAGGCGAGTGGTGGCTGCCGGTGCTGCTGTGGGTCCTGTGGCTCGGGAACGGCCTGTGGTGGCTGGTCCGCCGGTACGCGCCGGAGGAACCGCGCACCCTGCTCGACGCCCTCGCCCACCTCGCGCACAACGCCGCCCTCTTCGTGATCATGGCGGAGGTCTGCCTGATCTACGCCACGGCCGGCTGGTACAAGATCCAGGGCTCGCGCTGGCAGGACGGCACCGCCCTGTTCTACCCGCTGAACCTCGACTACTTCACACCCTGGCCCGCCCTCTCCGAGCTGCTCGGGTCCAGCGGGGTCATGGTGATGCTGCTGACCTACGGCACGGTGCTCGTCCAGGTCGCCTTCCCGTTCACGCTCTTCCACCGCAAGGTCAAGAACGTCCTGCTGGTCGCGATGATGCTGGAACACGCCGGAATCGCGGTGATCCTCGGACTGCCGGTCTTCTCGCTCGCGATGATCTCCGCCGACGCCGTGTTCCTGCCGACGCCGTTCCTGATGGCGCTCGGCGCGTGGGTCGTACGGGGCAGGGAACGGCTGCTGCGGCGCGCGCCCGCCGGGCCGCTGCCCGAGCAGCGCCGTACGGGTGAGGAGCACGGTCCCCGTACCCTCGTCGGGTGAGCACCACCAGCACCACCGACGAGCAGCCCGCGGCCGAGGCCGTCGAGCCGGTCCAGTACGACGAGGGCTTCGGTCCCGAGGTCGGCGTCGGACCGCACCCGAAGCCGTGGCCCGAGGGCGAGCGGTACGACCCCGAGCTGCTCGCCGACGGCGACCGGCGCAACGTCGTGGACCGCTACCGGTACTGGACGCGGGAGGCGGTCGTCGCCGACCTGGACACCCGGCGCCACGACTTCCACGTGGCCGTGGAGAACTGGGGCCACGACTTCAACATCGGCTCGGTGGTGCGGACCGCCAACGCCTTCCTGGCGAAGGAGGTCCACATCGTGGGCCGAAGGCGCTGGAACCGCCGGGGCGCCATGGTCACCGACCGCTACCAGCACGTCCGGCACCACCCGGACACCGAGTCGCTGACCTCGTGGGCGGCCGCCGAGGGCATCCCGGTCATCGGCATCGACAACCTGCCGGGCGCCGTACCGCTGGAGCGGACCGCGCTGCCCCGCCGCTGCGTGCTGCTCTTCGGACAGGAGGGCCCGGGACTCACCGAGGAGGCCCGCGCCCACGTCGAGATGGTCTGCTCGATCGCCCAGTTCGGCTCGACGCGCTCGATCAACGCCGGGGCGGCCGCCGCCATCGCCATGCACGCGTGGGTGCAGCGCTACGCCGAGATCGAGAGCCCGCGGTAGGGCCTGTCCGACGGTTTCCGCCGCGTGGAGGCCCCCCGTGGGCCTCCACGCGCGCGTGCCTCAGGCCTGGCGGCGGACCTCCACCACCCGGAAGCGGTTGGAGACGAAGGCGCCGTCGCACAGGGCCGCGTTCGCCGCCGGGTTGCCACCGGAGCCGTGGAAGTCGGAGAACGCGGCGGTCTGGTTCACGAACACCCCGCCCGTGAGGTTCAGCGAGAGCTGGGCCGACTCCTCCAGGCAGACCTCCTCCACCGCGCGCTCGGTCTCCGCCGAGGTCGTGTAGGCCCCGACCGTCATGGCGCCCTTCTCCCGGACCGTGCGCCGCAGCAGCTCCAGGGCGTCGTCGGTGGAGTCCACCGAGACGGCGAAGGAGACCGGCCCGAAGCACTCCGAGAAGTACGCGGCCTGGGCGTCCGGCTTGGAGCCGTCCAGCTTCACGATGACCGGCGTACGGACCACGGCGTCCGGGAACTCCGGGTTCGCCACCTCACGGGAGGCGAGCGCCACCTCGCCGAGACCCGCCGCGGCCTCCAGGCGGGCCTTCACGTCCGGGTTGACCAGGGCGCCGAGGATGCCGTTCGCCCGGGCGTCGTCGCCGAGCAGACCGTCGACCGCCGCCGCGAGGTCGGTGACGACCTCGTCGTACGACCGGGGGCCCTGATCGGTGGTGATGCCCTCGCGGGGGATCAGGAGGTTCTGCGGGGTGGTGCACATCTGGCCGCTGTAGAGGGACAGCGAGAACGCCAGGTTGGACAGCATCCCCTTGTAGTCGTCGGTGGAGTCGACCACCACCGTGTTGACGCCGGCCTTCTCGGTGTAGACCTGCGCCTGTCGGGCGTGGGCCTCCAGCCAGTCGCCGAACTCGGTGGAGCCGGTGTAGTCGATGATCCGGATCTCGGGGCGCACCGCCAGGGTCTTGGCGATGCCCTCGCCCGACCGCTCGACGGCGAGCGCGACCAGGTTGGGGTCGAAGCCGGTCTCGGCGAGCACCTCACGGGCGACGCGGACGGTGAGCGCGAGCGGCAGGACCGCGCGCGGGTGCGGCTTGACCAGGACCGGGTTGCCGGTGGCCAGGGAGGCGAACAGGCCCGGGTAGCCGTTCCACGTGGGGAAGGTGTTGCAGCCGATCACCAGGGCGATGCCGCGGCCGACCGGGGTGAACTCCTTGCTCAGCTCCAGGGGGTCGCGCTTGCCCTGGGGCTTGGACCAGTCGGCCCGCCCGGCGGGGGTGCGGGTCTGCTCCGCGTACGCGTACGCCACGGCTTCGAGGCCGCGGTCCTGCGCGTGCGGGCCGCCGGCCTGGAACGCCATCATGAACGCCTGCCCGCTGGTGTGCATGACGGCGTGGGCGAACTCATGGGTGCGGGCGGAGATCCGGGCGAGGATCTCCAGGCAGACCAGGGCGCGGGTCTCGGCGCCCGCGTCGCGCCAGGCCGCCGTCCCCGCGCGCATCGCGGGGAGCAGGACGTCGATGTCGGCGTGCGGGTACTCGATGCCGAGCGACGGGCCGTACGGCGAGGTCTCGCCGCCGGTCCAGCCGTCCGTGCCGGGCTGGTCGAGCTCGAAGCGGGTGTTCAGCAGGGCCTGGTGGGCGGCGAGGCCGGCCGCCGCGTCGAGCGAGCCGTCCGCCCCGTACGCCTTCGGGTGCTCGGGGTGCGGCGACCAGTAGGCACGGGTCCTGATGGTGTCGAGCGCCTGGTCGAGCGTGGACCGGTGCTTCTCGGCCAGACGGTCGGTGGTCAGCTGAGCGGTGGCCATGGATGGACCAACTCCTCGTCGAGCTGGGCAGGGAGACGCGTACGGAGTTAGAGTAACCGAACGATCGGTCGGGACAAGGGGGTCCGTCGATCCTGTGGAAAACCCATCGGGGAGGATCACCCCTATGAGCGCCAACGTGACCGTCAGGGGGAGCGACGACGTGACCGCCACTGAGCCCACCGCCCTCGCGCAGGACCGCACCGTCCCCGTCGACCGCACCGTCGCCGTCGTCGGCACGGGGACCATGGGCCAGGGCATCGCCCAGGTCGCCCTGGTCGCCGGCCACCCCGTGCGCCTCTACGACAGCGCCCCGGGCCGCGCCGCGGAGGCCGTCGCCGCCCTCACGGCCCGCCTGGACCGGCTCGTCGAGAAGGGCCGCCTGGACGCCACCGCGCGCGAGGCCGCCGTCGGGCGGCTGCACGCCGCCGAGGACCTCGCCGAGCTCGCGGACGCGGCGCTCGTCGTCGAGGCGATCGTCGAGCTGCTCCCGGTCAAGCAGCAGCTCTTCGCCGACCTGGAGAAGGTCGTCGGCGACGACACCGTCCTCGCCACCAACACCTCGTCCCTCTCCGTCACCGCCATCGCGGGCGGCCTGAGGCTGCCCGGCCGGTTCGTCGGCCTGCACTTCTTCAACCCGGCGCCGCTGCTCCCGCTCGTCGAGGTCGTCAGCGGCTTCGCCACCGACGCGGACGTCGCCACGCGCGCGTACGGGACGATGAAGGCCTGGGGCAAGACGCCGGTGCGCTGCGCGGACACCCCCGGCTTCATCGTGAACCGGATCGCGCGCCCCTTCTACGCCGAGGCACTGCGGGTCTACGAGGAGGGCGCGGCCGACCCCGCGACCATCGACGCGGCCCTGCGTGACTGCGGCGGCTTCAAGATGGGCCCCTTCGAGCTGACCGACCTCATCGGCCAGGACGTGAACGAGGCGGTCACCCGGTCGGTGTGGGAGTCCTTTTACCAGGACCCGAAGTTCACGCCCTCGCTCGCGCAGCGCCGGCTCGTGGAGTCCGGGCGCCTCGGCCGCAAGACGGGCCAGGGCTGGTTCTCGTACGCGGAGGGCGCCGAGCGGCCCGCACCGCACACGGCGGAGCCGGCCGAGGCACCGGCGAAGATAGTCGTCCGGGGCGACCTGGGGCCCGCGGAGCCGCTGGTGGGGCTGTTCGAAGAGGCCGGGATCAAGGTCCGGCGCAAGGGCGGCCCGGGGTACATCGCGTTGCCCGGGGGAGGCAGGCTCTGCCCTGCCGACGGCGAGACCGCCTTCGAGTACTACAACGATGAGATCATCTACTTCGATCTCGCGCTGGACTACGCGCGCGCGAGCCGGATCGTTCTCTCCACCGGAGACCGGACGGCGCCCGAGACGCTCCGCGAGGCCGCGGGCCTCTTCCAGGCCCTCGGCAAGCAGGTGTCCGTGATCGGCGACGTCCCCGGCATGATCGTGGCCCGTACGGTCGCGATGCTGGCCGACCTCGCCGCCGACGCGGTCGACCGGGGCGTCGCCACCGCCGAGGACGTCGACACGGCGATGCGGCTCGGGGTCAACTACCCGGCCGGGCCGCTGGAGTGGGCCGCGAAGGTGGGCCACCGGCCCACGGTGGGGCTCTTGCGGGAGCTGCACGAGCGGTACCCGACGGGGCGGTACGCGCCGAGCGTCGGTCTCGTGCGGCGCGCGTACGCCGAGGACGCGGAGGACTCCCGATGACCACCGCGAAGCGCGACACCTACACCCCCGAGACGCTGCTCTCGGTCGCCGTGCGGGTCTTCAACGAGCGTGGCTACGACGGCACCTCCATGGAGCATCTGTCCAAGGCGGCCGGGATCTCCAAGTCGTCGATCTACCACCACGTGTCCGGCAAGGAGGAGCTGCTTCGGCGGGCGGTCAGCCGGGCGCTCGACGGGCTCTTCGCGATCCTCGACGAGCCGGGCGCCGGGCGGGGCCGGGCCGTCGAGCGGGTCGAGTACGTCACACGGCGGACGGTCGAGGTGCTCATCGCGGAGCTGCCGTACGTGACGCTGCTCCTGCGGGTGCGCGGCAACACGGGCACCGAGCGGTGGGCCATGGAGCGACGGCGGGAGTTCGACCACAAGGTGGCCGAGCTGCTCAAGGCCGCCGCCGACGAGGGCGACCTGAGGGCCGACGTGGACATCCGGCTCGCGACCCGGCTCCTCTTCGGCATGATCAACTCGCTGGTGGAGTGGTACCGGCCGCATCCGGACGCGACGGCGGAGCGCGAGCAGCTCGCGGAGACCGTCGCCCACCTGGCCTTCGACGGGCTGCGGACGGCCCGCTGAGCGTCGCCCTCCGGCGGAGGGGTCAGCCGCCTTGGTCGGTGTCGAGATCGGTCTCCTCGAAGACCAGCAGGGTGCGCGTGGACAGCACCTCCGGGATCGCCTGGAGCCGGGTGAGCACCAGCTCGCGCAGGGTCCGGTTGTCCGGCGTGTGCACCAGGAGCAGGACGTCGAAATCGCCGCTGACCAGGGCGATGTGCGCGGCGCCCGGCAGTGCCCTGAGCTGCTCGCGGACCGTCCGCCAGGAGTTCTGGACGATCTTGAGCGTGATGTAGGCCGAGGCGCCGTGGCCGGCGCGCTCGTGGTTGACCCGGGCGCTGAAGCCCCGGATGACCCCGTCGTCGATGAGCCGGTTGATGCGCGCGTAGGCGTTGGCGCGGGAGACGTGCACCCGTTCGGCGACGGAGCGTACCGAGGCGCGACCGTCCGTTTGCAGCAGCCGCAGGATGTCCCGGTCGATCGCGTCGAGCGGGCGGGCCGGCAGCGCGCCGGTCAGCGGGCCGACGCGGGCGCTCAGGATTTCGTTCTCGTCGCCCGGAGCGCCGCCCCGGTCGACGGCCATTTGTTCATCCGCCATGTGCCCCCGCCTCTCTCCGATGGACGTCCTGCTCATATCCCAGGCTGTGGAGAACCGTTTGTCCACAGGCTGGAGGTGCCTGTAGCCAAAATGACTCCACGACCGAACAATCGGTAGGTGAGGCGCGCCACACCCGCGCCACCCGCCTTCGGGTTCTATGCCCGCTCCCACGAGGAGGTGGACTCGTTGCAACAGCGCAGTTCGACAGTCCAAGAGCCGCCCGGTGCCGTTCCCGCCTACCGGCCGACCCCGCCGCCGGCGTGGCAGCCGCGTACCGACCCCGCCCCGCTGCTGCCCGACACCGAGCCGCTGCGCGTGCTCGGCACGGACGCCGTGGCCGACGCCGACCCCGCGCTGCTGCTCCGGCTCTACGCGGAGCTGGTCCGCGGCCGCCGGTACAACACGCAGGCCACCGCCCTCACCAAGCAGGGCCGCCTCGCCGTGTACCCGTCGACCACCGGCCAGGAGGCGTGCGAGATCGCCGCCGCCCTCGCCCTGGAGGACCGGGACTGGCTCTTCCCCTCGTACCGCGACACCCTGGCGGCCGTCGCCCGCGGCCTCGACCCCGTGCAGGCCCTGACCCTGCTGCGCGGCGACTGGCACACCGGCTACGACCCGCACGAGCACCGCATCGCGCCGCTCTGCACCCCGCTCGCCACCCAGCTCCCGCACGCGGTGGGCCTGGCCCACGCGGCCCGGCTCAAGGGCGACGACGTGGTCGCGCTCGCCATGGTCGGCGACGGCGGCACCAGCGAGGGCGACTTCCACGAGGCGCTGAACTTCGCGGCCGTCTGGCAGGCCCCGGTGGTCTTCTTCGTGCAGAACAACGGCTTCGCGATCTCCGTGCCGCTCGCCAAGCAGACCGCCGCCCCCTCCCTCGCCCACAAGGCCGTCGGATACGGGATGCCCGGCCGGCTCGTCGACGGCAACGACGCGGTCGCCGTCCACCAGGTGCTCACCGAGGCCGTGGCACGCGCGCGGCGCGGCGGCGGGCCCACCCTCGTCGAGGCCATCACCTACCGGATCGACGCCCACACCAACGCCGACGACGCCACCCGCTACCGCGCGGCAGGCGAGGTCGAGACCTGGCGGGCGCACGACCCGATCCTCCTCCTCGAACGGGAACTGACGGAGCGCGGCCTGCTCGACGAGGACGGCAGGCGCGCGGCGGCCGAGGCCGCCGAGACGATGGCCGCGGAGCTGCGCGAGCGGATGAACGCCGACCCGGTGCTCGACCCGATGGACCTCTTCGCCCACGTGTACGCAGAGCAGACCACGCAGCTGCGGGAACAGGCGGCGCAGCTGCGCGCCGAGCTCGAAGCCGAGGGTGAGGCGTGATGACGACCGCGACGACCGGCCCCGCGGCGGCCAAGGCCGGCGGAAACGCCGGCAAGGCCAAGCCCGCCACGATGGCGCAGGCACTCCAGCGCGCCATGCGCGACGCGATGGCCGAGGACCCGACCGTCCACGTGATGGGCGAGGACGTCGGCACGCTCGGCGGCGTCTTCCGGGTCACCGACGGGCTCGCCAAGGAGTTCGGCGAGGACCGCTGCACGGACACCCCGCTGGCCGAGGCCGGCATCCTCGGCGCGGCCGTCGGCATGGCCATGTACGGCCTGCGGCCCGTCGTGGAGATGCAGTTCGACGCGTTCGCCTACCCGGCGTTCGAGCAGCTGATCTCCCATGTGGCGCGGATGCGGAACCGCACCCGCGGCGCGATGCCGATGCCGATCGTCATCCGCGTCCCGTACGGCGGCGGGATCGGCGGCGTCGAGCACCACAGCGACTCCTCCGAGGCCTACTACACGGCCACCCCCGGCCTCCACGTCGTCACCCCGGCCACCGTCGAGGACGCGTACGGGCTGCTGCGCGCGGCCATCGCCTCCGACGACCCCGTGGTCTTCCTCGAACCCAAGCGGCTCTACTGGTCCAAGTCGGACTGGTCCCCCGAGGCCCCCGCGCGCGTGGAGCCGATCGGCAAGGCCGTCGTACGGCGGCCGGGCACCGGGGCCACCCTGATCACCTACGGTCCCTCGGTGCCGGTCTGCCTGGAGGCCGCGGAGGCCGCGCAGGCCGAGGGCTGGGACCTGGAGGTCGTCGACCTGCGCTCGCTCGTGCCCTTCGACGACGAGACCGTCTGCGCCTCGGTGCGGCGCACCGGCCGCGCGGTCGTGGTCCACGAGGCGACCGGGTTCGGCGGCCCCGGCGCGGAGATCGCCGCGCGCGTGACGGAGCGTTGCTTCCACCACCTGGAGGCACCGGTGCTGCGGGTCGCGGGCTTCGACATCCCGTACCCGCCGCCCATGCTGGAGCGGCACCATCTGCCCGGCGTGGACCGGGTCCTGGACGCGGTGGCGCGGCTGCAGTGGGAGGCGGGAAGCTGATGGCCCAGGTGCTCGAGTTCAAGCTGCCCGACCTCGGTGAGGGACTCACCGAGGCGGAGATCGTCCGCTGGCTGGTCGCCGTCGGCGACGTCGTCGCCATCGACCAGCCGGTCGTCGAGGTCGAGACGGCCAAGGCCATGGTCGAGGTGCCCTGCCCGTACGGCGGTGTCGTCACCGCCCGGTACGGCGAGGAGGGCGCCGAACTGCCCGTCGGCGCACCGCTCCTGACGGTCGCGGTGGGCGGTACGGGGACAGGCGCGGGTGCGGGAGCGGGGGCGGACGAGGTCGGAGCCGACGCGGCTCCTGCCACCGCCGCCCCTGCCGCGTCGGAGGAGCACGCCGCCTCTGCCGTCTCGTCCGAGTACTCGGGCAACGTGCTGGTCGGCTACGGCACGGCCGGGCCCGCCGCCCGGCGCCGTCGCGTACGGCACGAGAGCCCGGCCGTGGCGCGGACGGCCGTACCCGTCGCCGCCCCGGCGGCGGCGCCCACCGTCGCTGTCCCGGCTGCGGCACCCGCCGTCGCGCCCCCGGCGCCCGCCGGCCTGCCGTCGGCGTCCGTTGGCGTGGGGGGCGCGGGGAACGGGGGCCCGGTGCCCGTCATCTCTCCGCTCGTACGGAAGCTGGCCAGGGACCGGGGGCTCGACCTGCGGGAGGTACGCGGATCGGGGCCCGAGGGGCTGATCCTGCGCGCCGACGTGGAGCTGGCCCTCGCGGCCCTGGACCGTACGGTGGCCCCACAGGCGCCCGTACCCGCCGTCGCCACCGCCCCGGCGGTCGCCGCCGCGGCCGGTGAACGGGTCCCGCTGCGCGGGGTCCGCGGCGCCGTCGCGGACAAGCTGTCCCGCAGCCGTACAGAGATCCCGGACGCGACCTGCTGGGTCGACGCCGACGCCACCGAGCTGATGACCGTGCGGACGGCGATGAACGCGGCGGGCGGGCCGAAGATCTCCCTGCTCGCGCTCCTCGCCCGGATCTGCGTCCACGCCCTGGCCCGGTTCCCCGAGCTCAACTCCACCGTGGACACCGCCGCCAGGGAGATCGTCCGGTTGCCGGCCGTGCACCTCGGCTTCGCCGCCCAGACCCCGCGCGGCCTCGTCGTCCCCGTCGTCAAGGACGCGGGGACCCGCACGGCCGAGTCGCTGACGGCGGAGTTCGCCCGGCTGACGGAGGCGGCCCGGCAGTCCGCGCTCACCCCCGCCGATCTGACGGGCGGCACGTTCACCCTGAACAACTACGGGGTGTTCGGGGTCGACGGATCCACGCCGATCATCAACCACCCCGAGGCCGCCATGCTCGGCGTCGGCCGGATCATCCCCAAGCCGTGGGTGCACCAGGGCGAGCTGGCCGTCCGTCAGGTGGTCCAGCTCTCCCTCACCTTCGACCACCGCGTCTGCGACGGCGGCACGGCGGGCGGATTCCTGCGGTACGTGGCGGACTGCGTCGAGCAGCCCGCGGTCCTGCTGCGCACGCTCTGACCCCCGACCGGGGGGCTTCGCGCGGCCACCGCCGCCGGGTCCGTCTCATCAAGGGAGACGCGCCCGACGGCGGGGGCCGGTGGCAGCCCATACTGCTCGGGTGACCACTGCACATGACGCCGTCGTGCTCGCCGGAGGCGCCGCCGAGCGCCTCGGCGGCGCCGACAAGCCCGGTGTACGGATCGGAGGCCGGGCGCTCCTCGACCGGGTCCTCACGGCTGCCCGAGGCGCGGACCGGACCGTGGTCGTCGGGGATCCCCGCCCGACCACCCGTCCCGTCCGCTGGACCAGGGAGGACCCGCCCGGCGGAGGGCCGCTCGCCGCCCTCGGCGCGGGGGTACGGGAGACCGGGGCCGAGGTCCTGCTCGTCCTCTCCGCAGATCTGCCCTTCCTGGACGAGGACACCGTGCGACGGCTGCTCGGGGCACTCACCGAGGCCCCCGACGCCGAGGCCGTGCTCCTCACCGACCCCGAGGGACGGGACCAGCCGCTCGTCGCCGTGTACCGCAGTGCTCCGCTCCGGCGGGAACTGGCGCTGATCGCCGAAGGACGCGGCACCCTCTCCGGTGCTCCGCTGCGCCTGCTCACCGGGGCGCTCCGCCTCGCCCGCGTCACCGCGGGCCCCCTCGCCTCCTTCGACTGCGACACCTGGGAGGACATCGCCACGGCCCGGGCCCGCATCAGGGAGCATGGGACCGTGCTGGATGAATGGATCACCGCAGTCAAGGACGAACTGGGCATCGAGCTGGACGTCGACACCGGCCTGCTGCTCGACCTGGCCCGTGACGCCGCCCATGGAGTGGCCCGCCCCGCCGCGCCCCTGACCACCTTCCTGGTCGGCTACGCGGCGGCGCGCGCGGGCGCCGAGGGCGGTCCTGAGGCGGTCGCCGAGGCCGCCCGCAAGGCCGCCGCGCTGGCCCAGCGCTGGGCCGCCGAGCAGGACGAGCGGGACGAGGCCGGATGAGTCCGAGGGAGCCCGCCCCGGTGACCCCGGGCACCGCCACCGACGCCCGCGCCGGGCAGCCGCACCGCGCCACCGCCTGGCCCGAGGCGCGTGCCGCCGCCGTACGCGCCGGGGTCTCCGCTCGGGCCGGCCGGGCGCCCCTTGGCGTTCCCCTGGGCCGGGCGCTCGGCCAGGTCCTGGCGGAGCCGCTCCTCGCCCTCACCGATCTGCCGCCCTTCGACACCTCCGCCATGGACGGCTGGGCGGTCTCCGGCCCCGGCCCCTGGACCGTACGCGAGGACGGCGCCGTGCTCGCCGGGCAGACGTCCGCCGAGGTGTCGGCCGCCGGTGAGGCCGTACGGATCGCCACCGGCGCCCGCGTCCCCACCGGGACCACCGCCGTCGTCCGTACCGAGCACTCCCGCACCGAGCAGTCGGGCACGGACGCTGCCGCCACCCTGCTGCACGCCCTGCGCGAGGTGGTGCCGGGGCAGGACATCCGCCCCCGGGGCCAGGAGTGCCGCTCGGGCGACGAGCTGCTCCCCTCGGGGACCACCGTGACCCCCGCCGTGCTGGGCCTCGCCGCCGCCGCCGGCTACGACGAGCTGCCCGTACCGTCCCGCCCCCGCGTGGAGATCCTGGTCCTCGGCGACGAACTGCTCACGGCCGGCCTCCCCCACGAGGGGCTGATCCGTGACGCCCTCGGCCCGATGCTCGGCCCCTGGCTGACAGCGCTCGGCGCCGACGTCCTCGCCACCCGCCGTATCGGTGACGACGCCGAGGAGCTGTACGCCGCCGTCACCGGCTCCACCGCCGACCTCGTCGTCACCACCGGCGGGACCGCCGCCGGGCCCGTGGACCACGTCCACGGAGTGCTCGACAAGGCCGGCGCCACCCTCCTGGTCGACGGGGTGAAGGTCCGGCCGGGCCACCCGATGCTGCTCGCCCGCCTCGACGCCGAACCCGCCCCGGACCGCCCCGTACGGCATCTCGTCGGGCTCCCCGGTAACCCGCTCGCGGCCGTCTCCGGACTCCTCACCCTCGCCGAGCCCCTGCTCACGGCCCTCGCGACACCGGGAACGGAGGGCGGAACGACCCCGCCCCCGCCCCGCGCCGCCGTTCAGGACGAGGTGCACGGGCATCCGTACGACACGCGGCTCGTCCCGGTCGTCCGCCGCGGCGGACGGGCCGTACCCCTGCGCTACAACGGCCCGGCCATGCTCCGGGGCATCGCCGCCGCGGACGGCCTGGCCGTCGTGCCACCCGGCGGTGCGCGGTCCGGCCAGGAGCTGCACATCCTCGATCTTCCCTGGCCGACCGAAGCGGGGGCCGTGCCGGCCCAAGGAGCGTGTTTCACGTGAAACTTCCCAGTCGTGACGTGATGGCCCGCCACGCGGACGAGAAACTCTCCGGTCCTCGGGTCACGCTGCCCCGCCGAGAGGTCGAGCGCCCGCTGCGCCAGGTCGGCAAGCGGCTGCTCATGGCGCTCGGCGTGCTCGCCCTGACGGTCCTCATCGTCTACGTCGACCGCGAGGGCTACCACGACAACGCCAACGAGACGCTCGACTTCCTCGATTGCGCCTACTACGCGACCGTGACGCTCTCCACCACCGGATACGGCGACATCGTCCCGTACAGCGACACGGCGCGGCTCGCCAACATCCTGCTGGTCACGCCCCTGCGCGTGCTGTTTCTGATCATCCTGGTCGGCACCACTCTCGAGGTCCTCACCGAGCGGACCCGCGAGGAGTTCCGGCTGAACCGCTGGAGGTCCACCTTGCGCGACCACACCGTCATCGTCGGCTTCGGTACGAAGGGGCGGTCCGCGATCCAGACCCTCTGCGCGACCGGCCTGAGCAAGGAACAGATCGTCATCGTCGACCCGTCCAGCAAGGTGATCGAGACGGCGAACGCGGACGGGTTCGTCGGCGTCATCGGCGACGCGACCCGCAGTGACGTGCTGCTCCGCGCCGAGGTGCAGCGGGCCCGGCAGATCGTCATCGCCACCCAGCGCGACGACACGGCCGTCCTGGTCACCCTCACGGCCCGCCAGCTCAACCGGGGCGCGAAGATCGTCGCCGCGGTCCGCGAGGAGGAGAACGCGCCGCTGCTGCGCCAGTCCGGCGCGGACGCGGTCATCACCAGCGCCAGCGCCGCCGGGCGTCTGCTCGGGCTCTCCGTGCTCAGCCCCAGCGCCGGCACGGTGATGGAGGACCTGATCCAGCAGGGCTCCGGCCTCGACCTGGTGGAACGCCCGGTGACCAAGAGCGAGGCCGGCAAGAGCCCGCGGGAGACCGGCGACCTGGTGGTGAGCGTGCTCCGCGGCCACCGGCTCCTCGGGTACGACGACCCCGCCGCCAACCCGCTCCAGCTCACCGACCGGCTGATCACCATCGTGCGCGCCGCGGCGGTCACCCCGCTCAGCACTCCGCCGGAGGACTGAGCCGGCGGCACCCCGCCCTCGGCCCCAGCCCCGCCCCCGGGCCCGGCTGCACCCCGTCCCGGGGCGGCGGCGGGAGTAGCCTCGCCGCCATGTATGCGATCACGATTCCGGAACCCGGTGGCCCCGAGGCCCTCGTCTGGGCCGAGGTGCCCGATCCCGTACCCGGCGAGGGCGAGGTGCTCGTCGAGGTGGTGGCGAGCGCCGTCAACCGCGCCGATCTGCTCCAGCGCCAGGGCTTCTACGACCCGCCGCCCGGCAACTCCCCGTACCCCGGCCTGGAGTGTTCGGGCCGGATCGCCGCCCTCGGCCCGGGGGTGTCCGGCTGGTCCGTCGGTGACGAGGTGTGCGCGCTGCTCGCCGGCGGCGGTTACGCGGAGAAGGTCGTCGTCCCGGCCGGCCAGCTGCTCCCCGTTCCGGAGGGCGTCGACCTGGCCACGGCCGCCGCGCTGCCGGAAGTCGCCTGCACCGTCTGGTCGAACATCTTCATGCTCGCCCACCTGCGGCCGGGCGAGACGCTGCTCGTGCACGGCGGCGCGAGCGGGATCGGCACGATGGCCGTCCAGCTGGCGAAGGCGGTCGGGGCGCGGGTCGCGGTCACCGCCGGGGGTCCAGAGAAGCTGGCGCGCTGCGCCGAGCTCGGCGCGGACATCCTCATCGACTACCGCGAGCAGGACTTCGTCGAGGAGCTGCACAAGGCCACCGACGGGGCGGGAGCGGACGTCATCCTGGACATCGTCGGCGCCAAGTACCTGGAGCGGAACGTGAAGGCGCTGGCCGTGAACGGCCGCCTCGTCGTCATCGGGCTCCAGGGCGGGGTGAAGGGCGAGCTGAACCTCGGGGCGCTGCTCGCGAAGCGCGCCGCCGTCCTGGCGACCACGCTGCGGTCCCGCCCGGTACAGGAGAAGGCGGCGATCGTCGCCGCCGTACGGGAGCACGTCTGGCCGCTGATCGGCGCCGGCACGGTCCGACCGGTCGTCGACCGTACGGTGCCGCTGACGGACGCCGCCGAGGGCCACCGCGCCCTTGAATCCGGCGGCCACGTCGGCAAGGTGCTGCTCCTCGCGCCCCAGGCCTGAAGGACTCAGGCCTGAAGCACCTACGGCAAAGGGGCCCGGCACTTCGCGTGCCGGGCCCCTTCCGTCTCCCCGGGTCTACAGGTACGGCCCCGAGCGGACCGCGTGGCCGTGGCCGCGGTCCTCGTCGTCCTCGTCGTGCGACGCGCCCGGCGGCAGCGCCCTGCTGCGCATCTGCTCCAGCTGCGCGCGGGCCGCCATCTGCTGGGCGAACAGCGCGGTCTGGATGCCGTGGAAGAGGCCCTCGAGCCAGCCCACGAGCTGGGCCTGCGCGATGCGCAGCTCCGCCTCGGAGGGGATCGCCTCGTCCGTGAACGGCAGGGAGAGACGCTCCAGTTCCTCGACCAGTTCGGGCGCGAGCCCGTCCTCCAGCTCCTTCACGGAGCTGGCGTGGATGTCCTTGAGCCGCACGCGGCTGGCCTCGTCGAGAGGTGCCGCGCGTACTTCCTCCAGGAGCTGTTTGATCATGCTGCCGATCCTCATGACCTTCGCAGGCTGCTCGACCATATCCGTCACCGGGACCTCGCGGGGTTCGTCGTCGCCCTGAGTGCCGCCGAGCGCCATCCCGTCCTGTCCCACGATGAGGACCTGGGGGCTCTCCTGCGACCTGTCATTCCTCGGCATCTCCATGCCGCCATTCTCTCGTACACATGCGTCACCACGGGGTGTGCCCCTGTACGAGGGTGATCCACCCTCGTACAGGGGCACAGGACGGCAACGAAGACCGTCAGGTCGCCGCGCGCCGGGCCACCGCGCCGCGCGAGCGGGTCACCAGGGCGGCGAGCAGCGCGGCACCGAGCGGTACGGCGACGAGCAGGCCCGCCAGGGTCTCCCACGGGACGACGATCGGGACGTACGGCAGGTCGGACGCGGTGCTCCAGCCCTGGGCGACGGCCTCCTCGTGGAAGCGGATCCGTTCGCGCTCCTCGGTGAGCCGGAGGCCCATCGCGGGCAGCAGCCCCGCCGCCGAGCCGAGGATCACGCCCATCGCGGCGACGACCCCGCACTGGAAGCCGCTGAGCGTACGGCGTACCCGGGGCGGAGCGCCGACCGCGGCGAGCGTCTTCAGGTCGGCCTCGGCGTCGGCCTGGGCGAGGCCGGTGGCGATACCGGCGGCGCCGATGGTGACGAGGCCCGCGAAGACGGAGAGCGCGAGCAGGATGATGCTGTTGTCGTTGACGAAACCTTCCTCCACGTGGACCTCGACGGTGCTGCCGAGCTTGGTGAGCTCGCTGTCGAGCTTCTGCCGCTGCTCGCTGTCCGGCAGGTGGTCGGTGGAGGCGTACACGCCCAGCGCCACCGTGGAGAGTCCGGCGGCCTTGGCGGTGGCCGGGGTCATCAGGGCCTGGAGGCCGTAGGTCTTCGGGCTGCCGGGCACGCGGTAGGCGGGAATCGAGCTGACCTTGCCGGGTGCGGGGCGGCCTGTCTCGGCGGCCTTGTCGGCGGCGGCGATGTCGGTGACCTGGCGGATCCCGATGGTGCCGTTCTTGTCGACCTGGGAGCGGTTGAAGCTGACGATCTTCCCCTCGGCGAGGGCCTTCACGGCTCCCGCGTCCTCGATGCCGAGGACCTTGAGGACCTTGGCGTCACCGACCAGCAGACCGCCGTCGGTGTAGACGCCGTGGCCGTTCGACGACTGCTGGCACCGCCAGTCCTCGGCCATCATCTTCCGCCGCTGCTCGGGGGTGAACCGTTCCGAGGGGTCGGCGCTCCCGGGAACCGCCACGTACATGGGGCATTCGTTCGCCGGGGGAATGACGACCTCGTAGCGGCCGCAGCCCTCGCCGCCGCCCCACAGCGGGCAGCCGGGCTTGCCGAGGGAGACGCGCTCGACGTCGGCGCGGACGTCGACGGGCAGGAGGCGCTGGACCGTCTCGCGGACCGCGGGGACGTCCCGGCCGCCCTCCTCCGTGACGAAGGCGGAGACAGCTCCGTACGGCAGCATGGCCTGGTACTCGGCCTTGTACTGGGCCTCGCTGCTCGCCATGTACGTGGCCACGGCGACGGTGCCCGCGACGGCGGCGAGGACGGCGGCGACGGCGGGGGCCGTACGGCCCCGGTTGCGCACGGCGTCCCGCAGCGCGAGCCGCGGCGACAGCGGCAGCCAGCGCCCGGCCCGCCCGAACAGGCCCACCAGGGCCGGGGTCATGGCGACGACACCCAGCTCGGCGATGGCCGAGCCGCCCGCCACCATGATGAACTGCTCGCTGACCACGGAGCCGAAGAGCGCGATGGCGCCGCCGACCAGGACGGCCCCGAGCCCGATCAGGGGCAGCACCCGGCTGCTGCGGCGGACTCCGCGGCGGCCGGTGAGCGAGGCGAGGACCGTCTGCCGGGAGGCGGTGACGGCCGGCACGATCGAGGCGAGCAGACCGGTCAGAACGGCGAGCAGCGCGATGCCGAGGATCTCGAGCGGCCGGACGTCGAAGGCCCCGAACCGCTGGCCCATGGCCTCTTCGAGGACCGGCTGGAGCGCCAGGGTGAGGACCAGGGCGAGCACCGTACCCGTGACGGCCGCGGCGACACCGATGACCAGACCGCCGCTCAGCACGATCGCTCGGATGTGGCTGCGGGCACCGCCGTTGGCCCCGACCAGACCGAGCTGGCGGCGCGAGCGGCGGGCGCCGACCGCGAAGGCCGGTCCTGCGAGCAGACAGATCTCCAGCATCGCCAGGCCGACGACGGTGCCGAGGGCGGCGAGTTCGGCGGCGTTCGCCGCCGGGCTGTCGTTGAAGTTGCCCCAGCCCTCCTTCTGGAAGAGCGGGATCTCGGACTCGGCCGGCGGGTCGAGCAGCACGGCACGCGAGGCGACGACCACACCCTTGGTGTTGAGCTCCTTGACCATGTTCCACGTGAAACCACCGGGCTTGCGCACCAGATACGTGGTGGAGGACCCGGGTGCGGGCAGACCGGCCTTCTCGGCGGCCTTCGCGTACGGCGCGAGGAAGGCCCCCGGCAGCGCGTTGACCTGGGCGGTCTTCAGCGAGTCGGGAAGTTCGTAGGAGCCGACGATCCGGTACGGGCGGTCGAAGTTGCGGGCGGAAAGGTTCGAGCCGATCGCCAGACCACTGGTCTCCAGGAAGTGGGAGGTCGCCATGACCTCGTCGTTCTTCTCCGGGAAGCGCCCGTCGAGGAGCGTCATGATGCCGCGGGCGATCGGATCGCCAGCCTTGAGCTCACGGATCTCGGTCATGAGCAGACCGTGAGCCGTCGTCACCTTGGCGGAGCCGTTGCTGTCCGTCAGGACCGTGGAACCCGCCGGGATGCTCTTGGTGACATCGACGGAACCGGTCGGCCACACCCCGTCCCCGTAGTCCTTGGCCGGTGTGTTCAACTCGCCGATCGGATCCTGGAAGATCGGCACCCCGCCGTAGCCGGAGTCCTTGAACTGGGCGTCGGCCGCGCCGATCGTGCGGTCCGCCCGCTCGGCGGGCGACAGCTCGGAACTGCGGATGGTCAGATCCAGGGCGCTGACACCCAGGATCGGCAGGGCGATCATGGCCAGGACGAGGGCGCTGCGGCCCTTGGAACGCCAGGCGTCACGACGGGCGATGCGGATCGCGGCCCGCCAGGAGTGGAACCAGGTCTTCACGCCTCAGCCACCTGGCCCGACAGCAGGGAATCGGCCTCGCTGCGCACGGTCTGGTCGACGATGGCGCCGTCCCGGAGGAACACGACACGGTCGGCCCAGGCGGCGAACCGCGGCTCGTGGGTGACGAGGACGCCGGCGGCGCCCGCGTCGCAGCGGCTGCGGAGGAGAGCGAGCACGGACTCGCCGGTCTCGGAGTCGAGGGCGCCGGTCGGCTCGTCGGCGAGGACGAGCCGGCGGTCGCCGACGAGGGCGCGGGCGATGGCGACACGCTGCTGCTGGCCGCCGGACATCTCGTCGGGGAAGCGGTCGGCGAGGTGGCCGAGCCCCATCTCCTCCAGAGCGCTGAGGGCCTCGACGCGCGCCTTGCGGGCGGAGGTCCCGTCCAGCTCACGGGGCAGGGCCACGTTCTCGGCCGCGGTGAGCGCCGGAATGAGGTTGTAGTCCTGGAAGACGTAGCCGATGCTGCGGCGGCGCAGGGCCGCCAGCTCCTTGACGCCGGCGGTGGTGATGTCGGTGTCCTCGACGATCACCCGGCCCGAGGTGGCGGTGTCGAGGCCGCCCGCGATGGTCAGGAGCGTGGACTTGCCGGAGCCGGACGGACCCATGACGGCGACGAGTTCACCGGGGTACACGGCGAGGTCGATGCCGCGCAGGGCATGCACCTCGGTGGCGCCCGCGCCATGGACGCGGGTCAGGTTCTGCAGTTGCAGCACGGGCTGCTGTGCGGGCATGAGGGGTCCCCCCTTGGACGTACACGGCGGTCGGCCGGGTACGGGAACGAGCGGTGGAAAGGTGGTGCGTCAGTGGTCCTGGGGCCGTACGGCACCCGGCCGTGCGGTGGCGGATGCGGCGACGGCAGGTGCCGCCTCGGCGGGCGGCGCGTCCGGAGCGTTCTCGGCCGGTGCGTTCGACTCGGCCGCCGAGCTCGGCGCTCCCGGTACGCCCGGTGCGTTCGCGGCCGTCGCCGACAGGCGGATCAGCCGGGACTCGCAGTGGTCCAGCCAGCGCGCCTCGGCCTCGGTCTGGAAGATCAGCTGCTCCAGGACGAGCAGCCAGGCCACGTCGTCCCGTTCGCGGGCCGCGCTGCTCTCGACGGCGGCGAGGGCCTGGGCCTTGAGGCGGGTGTAGTCCTGCATCGCCTTCACGGTGTGCCGGCGCTGGGACTGGATGACGGCGCGGATGTCGACACCGGGGGCTCCCACGGCCATGGCGAGCTTGATGGCCAGCTCGTCACGGGCGGGGCTGGTGCGGTCCACCGGGTTCTCGAACCAGGTCCTGAGCTCGGCGCGGCCGCTGTCGGTGATCGCGTAGAGCGCGTGCCCGGCCGCGTCCTCGCCGCCCTGGGTGACCATGCCGTCGCGCTCCAGCCGGCTCAGGGTCGTATAGACCTGGCCGACGTTGAGCGGCCAGGTGGAGCCGGTGCGGGACTCGAACTCCGTACGGAGCTGGGAGCCGTACCGAGGGCCGCGTTCGAGGAGGGCGAGAAGCCCGTGGCGGATCGACATACTCAGTATGTATACCGGGTATGCCCGTGCGAACAACCGCCCTGAGACGGAAGCGGCAGGTCCGCCTCAAGGGGGACCCCCGCGGGCCGAGGGGCTCAGCGGCGGCGCATCCGCACCCCGAGAAAACCGATCCCGAGTCCCATCATGGCCAGCCCCACTCCCAGGGTGAGGACGGGAATCCGCTGGTCGACGAGGGCGGGAGCGGCTTCGGCCGCCCCGCGCGGCGCGGCGGCGGGCCGGCTCGCGGGCGGCACCTCCGTGAGGACGGGGTCCTCCTCGCGTACCGCTTCGGCTTCCTCCTCCTCGCCCTCCGGGGCAGCCGGGTCTGTTGCCGTTTCGGTACGGGAGGCGTCGGACGAGGGCTCCGTGGCGCTGGGCGGCACGGAGCGGCCGGGCCGGGTCCGCCCCTCACCGGCCGGCCTGCCCGCGAGGGAGGCGGAGCCGACGGGGGCGGGGGCGTCGCTGGGCTCGGCCCTCGACGCGGACGGGGCCGGCGCCCCGGTGCCGGTCGGCGCGGGCGCCGGGGGCGGGGGCGTACCGGAGCCACCGGTCCGCCCCGGCGAGACAGGGACAGAGGCGGATACGGAGGAGGAAGAGGAAGGGGACGCGGACGCCGAGGGGGGCGAGGAAGAGGAACGGGACGGGCTGACGGTCGCGGTCGGCGCGGCGGCGGACGAGGAAGGGGCCGCGGGCGGGGTCGAAGAAGGCGGCGGCGCGGGGGTGGTGCCGGTCGCGGGCGGCGGGGCCGTGGTCGCCGCCGACGGGCCGGCGGCCGCCTCCACCCCGTACGCCAGGCCCTGCCCGTATCCGAGGGGCGCGGCGTACAGGGTGCACGCGCAGGTGAACACGCAGGTGAGCGCGGGGCCGAGAGCCCGCGCGCGTGCCCTGCGGAGTGCTGGAGTCACCGGGTGACCCCCTCCCGTACCGAGCAGCCGAGATGGTCGACTCAGCGTCACATGACGGGACGTTTCCGGCATCCGGGACGGGGTCAGCAGGTGGAAGAGGTGAGCGCCAGGGCTACTGCGGCGGGTTGCCCGTCGAGATCTTGAGAGTGAACTCGGCGTCCTTGGCGGTGATGTCCTCACCGGCCGGCGGGTACTGCTCAAGGACCGTGCCCTCGCCGTACGTCGCCTCGTCCACCGGGGTCTGGGTCATGATCTTCCACCCGGCGGCCTGGACGCAGTCCTTCACCGACTGGATGTTCTTGTACATGAAGTTCGGGACCTCGAACTTCTCGGGGTCGTCGCTCGACTCCCTCGGCTGGGAGCACTTCTTCGAGTCGATCGTCTTGGTCAGGTCGGGACCCTTGTGGCCCGGGGCCGCGCTCTGGCTCTGCTGCGTCTCCGAGCCGCCGGTGCCGCCCGCCTCGGTGCCCGGGTCCTTGTCCTTCATGTTGGTCACCACGAGCACTCCGCCGATCGCGAGCAGCGCGGCGACGATCGCGCCCACCAGCAGCGGCGTCCGCCGCGAACCGCCGCCCGTCGGGGCGGGCGCGGGCGTGTGCACCGGCGCGTACGGCGCGGGGCCCGGCGTCCGGTACGACGCGGGGGCCGGGGCGGGGGTCTGGTACGACACCGGCGCGGGCGTCGGCGCCTGCTGCGGGTAGCCGTACGAGGGCGCGGGCGCGGGGGTCGCCGGGCCGTACGGTCCCGGCTGGTAGGGCTGCTGCACCCCGTGCGGGCCGGGCTGCGGGTGCGGCGGCGGGGTCTGGCCGACGGGCGGGAAGACCGCCGAGCCGACGCCCGCGCCGCTGCTGACCGGGCCGCCGCCCTGGACGATCACCGGAGCGCCGGTCTGGCCCGCCGCGAGCACCCGCAGGCACTCGTCGCGCATCGCCGCCGCGCTCGGGAACCGCTCGTTCGGGTTCTTTCGCAGCGCGCGGGCGACGAGCGCGTCCATCGCCGGCGTCACCGCCCGGTTGACGGTGGACGGGGCGACCGGCTCCTCCTGCACGTGCGCGTACGCGATGGCGAGGGCGGAGTCGGCGTCGAAGGGGAGCCGGCCCGTGAGCAGCTGGAAGAGCATGATGCCGACCGAGTAGAGGTCGGAGCGGGCGTCCACCGGGCGGCCGAGGGCCTGCTCGGGGGAGAGGTACTGCGGGGTGCCGACGACCATGCCGGTCTGCGTCATCGACGTGACGCCGGACTGCATGGCCCGCGCGATGCCGAAGTCCATGACCTTGACCACGCCGCGCTTGGTCGTCATCACGTTGCCCGGCTTGATGTCGCGGTGGACCAGGCCCATCTCGTGGCTGACCTCGAGGGCGGCCAGCACGTCGGCCGTGACCTTCAGCGCCTTGTCGGCCGGCATCGCGCCGTACTGCCGGACGTCCGAGGCGAGGACCGAGCCGAGCGGCTGCCCCTCCACGTACTCCATGACGATGTACGGCATGACGGCACCGCCGAGGTCGTCCTCGCCGGTGTCGAAGACCGACACGATGTTGGTGTGCGACAGCTTCGCGACCGCCTGCGCCTCGCGTCGGAACCGCTCGCGGAACGACTGCTCCCGGCCGAGCTCGGTGTGCAGCGTCTTGATGGCGACCTGCCGGTCGAGCGCGCTGTCGTAGGCCAGGTACACCGACGCCATGCCGCCCTCGCCGAGAAGGTCGCGCAGCTGGTACCGGCCGCCCGCGACCGAACCGCCCGCATAGCGGCCCTGTGCGCCGTCCTGGCTCATCTGTGCTTCCCCCTACGCGCGCGTGGCGGCGTTGATCCGGAATTTCCTGGCCAAGTCTGCCCGAGGGCAGTGACACGTCAAGCCGGGTGCCCGTTCCGTGACCCTCCGCACAGGAAGCGTTTCCGAAGCTGCGGAGGAAAGCGTCGAATTTGCACAGGTGTACGCGGAGGGGGTTGGATGGCCCGTCCATCTCGGACCGTGATGTCGTACGGAGCCTGTAGCGTGACGACTGGACACGGCACGACAGACGACGGCGAGGACTGATGGCACCCGAATCCGGATCAGGTGGCGGTGTGCCGGACGCGTCAGCGGAGTCCTGGGGCGTCGGCGGAGTCGTCGGCGACGGGCGGTACCGCCTGACCCACCGTCTGGGCCGCGGCGGCATGGCCGAGGTGTTCGCCGCCGAGGACGTACGGCTCGGCCGCACCGTCGCCGTGAAGCTCCTCCGCGCCGACCTCGCCGAGGACCCGGTCTCCAAGGCCCGCTTCACCCGCGAGGCGCAGTCCGTCGCCGGTCTCAACCACCACGCCATCGTCGCCGTGTACGACTCCGGCGAGGACCTCGTGGCCGGCCGGCCCGTGCCGTACATCGTGATGGAGCTGGTCGAGGGCCGCACCATCCGCGACCTGCTGCTCAGCGCCGAGGCCCCCGGGCCGGAGCAGGCCCTCATCATCGTCTCCGGAGTCCTGGAGGCGCTGGCCTACTCGCACCAGCACGGCATCGTGCACCGCGACATCAAGCCGGCGAACGTGATCATCACCCACGGCGGCGCCGTCAAGGTCATGGACTTCGGCATCGCCCGCGCCCTGCACGGCGCGCAGTCGACGATGACCCAGACCGGCATGGTCATGGGCACCCCGCAGTACCTCTCGCCGGAGCAGGCGCTCGGCAAGGCCGTCGACCACCGCTCCGACCTGTACGCGACCGGCTGCCTCCTCTACGAGCTCCTCGCGCTGCGGCCCCCGTTCACCGGCGAGACCCCGCTGTCCGTCGTGTACCAGCACGTCCAGGACGCGCCGATCCCGCCGTCCGACGTCACGCAGTCCGTGCCGCCGGAGCTCGACGGCCTGGTGATGCGCTCGCTCGCGAAGGAGCCGGACGACCGGTTCCAGAGCGCCGAGGAGATGCGCGGCCTCATCCAGTACAGCCTGCAGATGCTCCAGCAGCAGGGCGGCCACACCGGCACGTGGAACACCGGGCCGGTGGAGGCGCACGACGGCGGACACACCCCGGTCGGCGGCATGGCCGCGACGACCGCCCTGGGGCACCCGATGCACGGCGAGACCGCGGCGCACGGCCCGATCCTGCCGCCGGTCAACCCGGACGACGGCGGATACGGCTACGACGGCGGTACGGGCGGCACCGGCGGCTACGGCCAGAACGGGGCCTACGGCTCGCAGGGCGGCGGGAGCGGCAGGCACGGCAAGGTGTGGCTGCTCGCGGCGCTCGCGGTGATCGCGGTCGTCGCCGGAGTCGTCTTCGCCCTCGACAAGACCGGCGGGAAGGGCGGCGAGAAGGGCGTCATCACGCCGACCGTCAGCACCGCGCCGTCGACGGTCTCCAAGGAGCCCACTCCTTCGCAGGAGACCACCGAGGAGCAGACGCAGGACCCGGGCAACTCGGACGGCGGCCAGACCCAGGCCCCGTGGCCGCCGGAGACGACGTACGACCCGCCGGCCACCACGACCACGCCGCCGTCCCAGGAGCCGACGGGCGAGCCGACGACGACCCCGCCCACCACGACCGCGGGTACGCCGACGCCGACGGGCACGCCGACGGGCGGCGAGACGACCGGCGGCGGCGAGCCGACCGGCGGCGAGACGACCGGCGGCGGCGAGCCCACCGGGGGCAACGGCAACACGGGCACGACGGCCCCGCCGGACGCCGACGCCGAGACGCGCTGACGCGACTGCCGGCGCGTCCTGCCGGCGCGTCCTGCCGGTGCGTCCGGCCGGTGGCGCCGACGCGTTTCACGCCGTGAACGCGTCGCGGACCGCCGTGTACTCACGGGTCCACCAGACCGCCAGGGCCGACACCGCGGGAAACTGCGGGTCGGCCCTTCGGTCGTGCAGCTGGTAGCGCCAGCGCAGGGTCCAGAAGTCGTTGAGCCGCTCCCACCACACCCGGTGCGCCGCCGCCGCCAGCTCGGCGCGGTCGGCGCCCGTCGCCCGCCGGTACGCGCGCGCGTACGGCCGTACCTTCTCCAGGGCCAGCTCACCGCCCGGCCGTACGAAGAAGATGGCGGCGGCCCTGACCGCCTCCTCGGCCCTGGGGCGGACCGCGAGCCGGTCCCAGTCGACGATCGCGGCGGGCTCCGCGCCGCGGTAGAGCAGGTTCAGCGGGTGGAAGTCGCCGTGCACCCAGCCGGCGGCCGCGGCGGGCGGCGGTCGGTGGTGGGCGTGCTGGGCGAGCAGCCGGCGCCGCTCCCTGAGCCGGTGCTCGGCGAGCGCGTCGAAGCTGTCGCGGGGGCGGTGGGCGCGGGCGAGGCGGATCAGTTCGTCGATGGCCCGGAAGGTGTCCTGGAGGTCGGCGCTCGCGCAGACGTCCCCTGCCGCGGCCCCGGACGTTCCGTCCGGCCCCGGACCCGGGGGCTCCATCACCCGGTCGAGGGCCGTGTGGACCTGCCCGAGAAGGGTGCCGAGGCGCCGGGAGCAGCCGGCGGAGAGCTGGGCGCCGTCGCGGTGGCGGCCGTCGATCCAGGGGTGCAGGGCGTAGCAGTGGCCGCCGATGACGGCGACCGTGCGGCCGGTGGCGTCGGCCAGCGGCGGGGCGACGGGCAAGCCGAGGGCGTGCAGCCGCTGGGTGGCGCGGTGCTGGCGGGCGATGGTGGCGCGGTCGGCGGTCGGGGCGTCCAGGTGCTGCTTGAGGAAGTAGGTGCCGCGGGTGGTGGAGAGCCGGAAGCCCCGGTTGAGCAGCCCCTCGGCGACGGGCACGCAGGCCAGGGGCTCACCGGCATGCCGATGGCGGCGCAGCAGGGCGCCGAGGGGCGGGTCGGGCGCCGGGAGTGTTTCAGATGAGCGCGGCACCCGCCAGATGTTAGATCACGCTACGTGGTGGAGGTGTCGCCGTACGGAGTCGGGGGTGGGGCGGGTCGCCGGGGTCTCGCTCGCGTAGTCGAGCGCGTGCACCGTCACGAACTGCGGTTCGATCCGCATGTAGACCGGCGCGAAGGGCTCACCGTCCACCTGCTCGGGTTCGGGGCCGAAGGCCGCGAGCTCCTCCTCGGTCGGTTCGACGATCTCGGCGGTGCCGGTGAACTGCACGGACCAGAGGTGCTCGGAGCCGGAGTTGAAGTTGTCCGCGCCGTACGCGACGACGCTGCCGTTGCAGGCGCGGTGGTAGCCGAGCCCCTGGTGCATCAGGAGCAGGACACGGCCGTCGGCCACGATGTGCCGGGCGGGGGCGACGAACGGCATCGCCCGCATGCTCGTCGCCACCCGGCCGTACGACACGCGGCCGAGCATCTCGATGGCGCGGATCTCGTCGGTGGACATGGCATCCACTCTCCGCCACCGGCGCCGTGTCGAAAAGGGGCCCCTGGCCCTGCCCCGAGGGGGCCGTAAGTCCCGAATCGCCGCCCGCCGGTCCGTCAGTGGCGCTCAGTGGCGCTCCGCCTGGAGCCGCGCCACATAGGCCGCGGCCTGCGAGCGTCGTTCCATGCCCAGCTTCGACAGCAGGCTGGAGACGTAGTTCTTGATGGTCTTCTCCGCGAGGTGGAGCCGTTCGCCGATGACCCGGTTGGTCAGGCCCTCGCCGATCAGGTCCAGGATCTTGCGCTCCTGCTCGGTCAGGTTGGCGAGCTTGTCGTCACGCTTCGGGTTGTTCCCGTCGCGCAGCCGCTCCAGGACGCGGGCGGTCGCCACCGGGTCGAGCAGCGACTTGCCGGCCGCCACGTCCCGTACCGCGTTGAGCAGTTCGTTGCCCCGGATGGCCTTGAGTACATAACCCGAGGCCCCGGCCATGATCGCGTCGAAGAGCGCCTCGTCGTCCGCGTACGAGGTCAGCATCAGGCACTTGATGCCCTCGTCCTGCGAACGGATCTCGCGGCAGACCTCGACCCCGCTGCCGTCGGGCAGACGCACGTCGAGCACGGCCACGTCGGGACGGGTCGCGGGGATCCTGACCAGGGCATCCGCCGCCGTGCCGGCCTCGCCGACCACCTCGATGTCGTCCTCCACGGAGAGCAACTCGTGGACGCCGCGCCGGACCACTTCATGGTCGTCCAGCAGAAATACCCGGATTTTTCCTTCTTCGCGCACCCGGTCAGTCTCACATATTGGCTCTTCCCGCGCCCGGGGTGCGCGGGATAACGTGCCGCTTGTTCCGACGACGGTGTCGGGCCGTTGTCCACGCCCTGACCAGGGCGGAGTCCCCGCTTTTCTCGATTTACTTGGAAATCCAAGCAAAATCGCAGGTCAGGTGGGGTTTCGCGGGAATGCCGCACTGTGGGTAACGTGCCTATGACGGCGTTCGTCGGGGCACCTGTCACGCCTGACCCCGACCGCGTCGCACCCACCCCGTGCGAAGGTACGGACAAGGCGGAGCCGCACTGGCCCACCCGGCGAACCCGGAGGCCGGACCGACGGAGGAGCACGCACGTGACCGTGGAGAGCACTGCCGCGCGCAAGACGACGCGACGCAGCAGCGGCACCAAGCGCACCGCAAGCGCGAGCACGAGCACCACCAAGAAGACGAGCACGCGCGCCGCTGTGGGAGCGACGGAGCCCGAGCTCGTCCAGCTGCTGACGCCCGAGGGAGAGCGCGTCCAGCACCCCGATTACGACATCGACCTGAGCGCCGAGGAGCTGCGCGGTCTCTACCGCGACATGGTGCTCACCCGTCGCTTCGACGCCGAGGCCACCTCGTTGCAGCGCCAGGGCGAGCTGGGCCTGTGGGCCTCGCTGCTCGGCCAGGAGGCGGCCCAGATCGGTTCCGGCCGGGCCCTCCGGGACGACGACTACGTCTTTCCCACCTATCGCGAGCACGGTGTCGCGTGGGTCCGCGGGGTCGATCCGACGAATCTGCTGGGAATGTTCCGTGGTGTGAACCACGGTGGCTGGGATCCCAACAGCAACAATTTCCATCTGTACACGATCGTTCTCGGTTCGCAGACCCTGCACGCCACCGGCTATGCCATGGGTATCGCCAAGGACGGCGCGGATTCCGCCGTGCTCGCGTACTTCGGTGACGGCGCTTCCAGCCAGGGTGACGTCAACGAGTCGTTCGTCTTCTCCGCGGTCTACAACGCCCCCGTCGTGTTCTTCTGCCAGAACAACCAGTGGGCCATTTCCGAGCCCATCGAGAAGCAGACGCGCGTCCCGCTCTACCAGCGGGCCAGTGGCTTCGGCTTCCCCGGTGTCCGCGTCGACGGCAACGACGTCCTGGCCTGTCTGGCCGTGACCCGTTCGGCCCTCGAGCGCGCTCGCCGCGGCGAGGGCCCGACCCTCGTCGAGGCGTTCACCTACCGCATGGGCGCCCACACCACCTCCGACGACCCGACGCGCTACCGCCGTGACGCGGAGCGCGCGGAGTGGGAGGCCAAGGACCCGATCCTGCGTCTCAAGACGTACCTGGAGAACGAGGGCCACGCCGACGCGGCCTTCTTCGAGGAGCTGGAGGCGGAGAGCGAGGCGCTCGGCAAGAGCGTCCGCGAGGCCGTCCGCGCCATGCCCGTCCCGGAGCACATGGCGATCTTCGACCACACGTACGCGGACGGGCACGCGCTCGTCGACGAGGAGCGCGCGCAGTTCGCCGCCTACGAGGCGTCCTTCGCGGCCGGAGAGGACGAGTAATCATGGCTGTTCAGAAACTTCCTCTCGCGAAGGCGCTCAACGAGTCGCTGCGCAAGGCCCTGGACGACGACCCCAAGGTCGTCATCATGGGCCTGGACGTCGGCAAGCTCGGCGGTGTCTTCCGGATCACCGACGGCCTGCAGAAGGACTTCGGCGAGGACCGGGTCATCGACACCCCGCTTGCCGAGTCCGGCATCGTCGGCACCGCGATCGGCCTCGCCCTGCGCGGCTACCGGCCGATCGTGGAGATCCAGTTCGACGGCTTCGTCTTCCCGGCGTACGACCAGATCGTCACCCAGCTGGCGAAGATGCGGGCCCGTTCGCTCGGCACGGTGAAGATGCCGGTCGTCATCCGCATCCCGTACGGCGGCGGCATCGGTGCGGTCGAGCACCACTCCGAGTCCCCCGAGTCGCTCTTCGCGCACGTCGCGGGCCTCAAGGTCGTCACCCCGGCGAACTCCTCCGACGCCTACTGGATGCTCCAGCAGGCGATCCAGAGCGACGACCCGGTCATCTTCTTCGAGCCCAAGCGCCGCTACTGGGACAAGGGAGAGGTCGACACCGAGGCCTTCCCCGGCGAGCTGCACAAGGCCCGTGTCGCGCGCGAGGGCACGGACCTCACCCTCGCCGCCTACGGCCCGATGGTGAAGACCTGCCTCGAGGTGGCCTCCGCCGCGGCCGAGGAGGGCAAGTCGATCGAGGTCGTGGACCTGCGCTCGATCTCCCCGCTCGACTTCGACACCATCCAGGCCTCGGTCGAGAAGACCCGCCGCCTGGTCGTGGTCCACGAGGCCCCGGTCTTCTTCGGCTCCGGCGCGGAGATCGCCGCCCGGATCACCGAGCGCTGCTTCTACCACCTGGAGGCCCCCGTCCTGCGGGTCGGCGGCTACCACGCGCCGTATCCGCCGGCGCGCCTGGAGGAGGAGTACCTGCCGGGTCTCGACCGTGTGCTCGACGCCGTCGACCGCTCGCTGGCGTACTGAGGAGAGCACTGTGACGATCCGCGAATTCAAGATGCCCGATGTGGGCGAGGGCCTCACCGAGGCCGAGATCCTCAAGTGGTACGTGCAGCCCGGCGACACGGTCACCGACGGGCAGGTCGTGTGCGAGGTCGAGACGGCCAAGGCCGCGGTCGAGCTGCCGATCCCGTTCGACGGCACGGTCCACGAGCTGTGCTTCCCCGAGGGGACGACGGTCGACGTCGGCCAGGTCATCATCTCGGTGAACGTCGGCGGCGGGGCCGCGCCCGCGCCCGAGGCCCCGGTGGCCGAGACCGCCCCGGCAGCCGCCGCACCCGCGCCCGCGCCGGTCGAGGAGGACGAGCAGCCGAAGGGCCGCCAGCCCGTCCTCGTCGGCTACGGCGTGGCCGCCAGCTCCACCAAGCGCCGTGCGCGCAAGGCGCCGGCGGGCACGGCCCCGGCCGCCGCCGCACCCGTCGCCACCGCGCCTGCCGTCTCCGCGCCTGCCGTCTCCGCGCCCGTCGCACCCGTCGCCGTCTCCGTACCGGAGCAGCTCAACGGGCACGCGCCGGCCGGTGCCGGTGCCGGTGGCCGGCCGCTGGCCAAGCCGCCGGTCCGGAAGCTCGCGAAGGACCTCGGCGTCGACCTGGCCACGGTCACCCCGACCGGCCCGGACGGCATCATCACCCGTGAGGACGTGCACGCGGCGGCCGCTCCGGCGCCCGCTCCGGCCGCCGAGGCCCCGGCACCCGTGGCGGCTCCCGCCCCGGTCGTGGCCCCGGTCGCGGCGCCCGCGTCCGTCGCGCCGGCCCTCGTGTCGACCGACGCCCGGGAGACCCGTGTGCCCGTCAAGGGCGTACGGAAGGCCACGGCGGCGGCGATGGTCGGTTCGGCCTTCACCGCTCCGCACGTCACCGAGTTCGTGACCTTCGACATCACGCGCACGATGAAGCTGGTCGAGGAGCTCAAGGCGGGCAAGGACATGGCGGGCCTGCGGGTCAACCCGCTGCTCCTCATCGCCAAGGCCGTCCTGGTCGCGGTCCGGCGCAACCCGGAGATCAACGCGGCCTGGGACGAGGCGGCGCAGGAGATCGTCCTCAAGCACTACGTGAACCTGGGCATCGCCGCGGCCACCCCGCGCGGTCTGCTCGTGCCGAACATCAAGGACGCGCACGCGCAGACCCTGCCCGAGCTCTCGGCGTCCCTGAGCGAGCTGATCTCCACCGCCCGCGACGGGAAGACGACCCCGGCGGCGATGCAGGGCGGCACCTTCACCATCACCAACGTCGGCGTCTTCGGCGTCGACACCGGTACGCCCATCCTCAACCCCGGCGAGTCCGCGATCCTCGCGGTCGGTGCGATCAAGCTCCAGCCGTGGGTCCACAAGGGCAAGGTGAAGCCGCGTCAGGTCACCACGCTGGCCCTCTCCTTCGACCACCGACTGGTCGACGGCGAGCTCGGCTCCAAGTTCCTGGCGGACGTCGCCGCGATCCTGGAGCAGCCGAAGCGTCTGATCACCTGGAGCTGACCCCGGCCTGGACCTAGTGCGCGCGGGTTCGTCCGTTTCACGTGAAACATGAGGCCCCGTCCACGATGTGGACGGGGCTCTCTGTTGCACCTCTGTTGTATCTAAGCTGTGTTCATGGCATCCGCTCCCCCCGCAGCCGACCGCGTCTACATGCACGTCAAGCAGGCCGTACTCGACCGGCGCTACGAGGGCGGCACCCTCCTCACCGAGGGCGAACTCGCCCTCGCCGTCGGGGTGTCCCGGACGCCCGTCCGTGAGGCGCTTCTCAAGCTGGAGATGGAAGGGCTGCTCAAGCTCTATCCGAAGAAGGGCGCCCTCGTCCTCGCCGTCTCCGCCCAGGAGATCGCCGACGTCGTCGAGACCCGTCTGCTCGTCGAGGAGTTCGCCGTCCGCCGGGCCGTGCCGGCGCCCGCCTCGCTCGTCGAGCGGCTCGAAGAGCTCCTGGAGGAGCAGAAGCAGCGCGCCCAGGCCGGCGACCTCGCCGAGGTCGCCGTCACCGACCGCTGCTTCCACGCCGAGATCGTCCGGCACGCCGGCAACCAGATACTGTCCCGCCTCTACGACCAGCTCCGCGACCGCCAGTTGCGCATGGGCGTCGCCGTGATGCAGTCCCAGCCCGACCGCGTCGCCAAGAACATCACCGAGCACGCCGAGATCCTCGACCGGATCAAGGCCGGTGACGTGGAGGGCGCCGCGTTCTGCGTCCGCCAGCACCTCAGCTGGGTCAAGGTCCTGGTCCGGGGTGACAACCGGTGAGCGGCGCCAACGGGAAGAGCAACGGCAACGGCGGCGACCGGAAGGCCCACCACGGCCAGAACGCGCACGGCTCCGCCCTCACCCTCCCCGGCGACCCGCCCGGCGGCCGCCGCGCCGCCCTCGTCTGGGGCGTCGGCGTCGCCGTCTACTTCGTCGCCGTCATCTTCCGCACGTCCCTCGGCGTCGCCGGACTCGACGCCGCCGACCGCTTCGACGTCAACGCCTCCGCGCTCTCCACCTTCTCCATACTCCAGCTGCTCGTCTACGCGGGCATGCAGATACCCGTCGGCCTCATGGTCGACCGGCTCGGCACCAAGAAGGTCCTCGCCCTCGGCGTCGTCCTGTTCACCCTCGGCCAGCTGGGCTTCGCGCTCGCCCCCTCGTACGGCACGGCGCTCGCCGCCCGCGTCCTCCTGGGCTGCGGCGACGCCATGACCTTCATCAGCGTCCTGCGCCTCGGCACCCGCTGGTTCCCCGCCCGCCGCGGCCCGCTGATCGCCCAGCTCGCCGGTCTCATCGGGATGGCCGGCAACCTCGTCTCCACCGTCTTCATCGCCCGCGCCCTGCACGGCCTCGGCTGGACGACCACCTTCGTCGGCAGCTCCCTCGCGGGCGTCCTCGTCCTCGTCCTGCTGCTGCTCTTCCTCAAGGACCACCCCGAGGGGTACGAGCCCCAGCCCGCCACCCACGCCGGCGCGGCCTACGTCCGCCGCCAGATCGCCGAGTCCTGGCGGGAACCCGGCACCCGCCTCGGCATGTGGGTGCACTTCACCACCCAGTTCCCCGCGATGGTCTTCCTGCTGCTCTGGGGACTGCCCTACCTCGTCGAGGCGCAGGGCCTGTCCCGGTCGGCCGCCGGGGGACTGCTCACCCTGGTCGTCCTCTCCAACATGGTCGTCGGCCTCGCGTACGGGCAGATCATCGCCCGCCACCACAGGGCCCGCGCCCCGCTCGCCCTCGGCACGGTCGCCTCCACCGCCCTGCTGTGGGGCGCCACCCTCGCGTACCCCGGCGACCACGCCCCGATGTGGCTGCTCGTCACCCTCTGCCTGGTCCTCGGCGCCTGCGGACCGGCCTCGATGATCGGCTTCGACTTCGCCCGCCCCGCGAACCCGCCGGAGCGCCAGGGCACCGCGTCCGGCATCGTCAACATGGGCGGGTTCGTGGCCTCGATGACGACGCTGCTCGCCGTCGGCGTGCTCCTCGACGCGACCGGCGACAACTACCGGATCGCGTTCTCGTCCGTCTTCGTCCTGGAAGCCCTCGGCGTCGTCCAGATCCTGCGCCTCAAGGCCCGCACCCACCGCAGGGAGCGCGAACGGCTGGTGGCCAGCCGCGTGGAAGCCGTACACGTACCCGTCTGAGGACCTACCGGGGCGTCACCGCGAAGTTGTCGAGGATCGCCCGGGCCAGCTCCTCGTCGCCCTCCACCTTGACCCGGTCGGCCACGTCGGCCGGCCGGACCCGGCCGCAGGCGAGGCGTACGAACGTCTCCCAGTCCGTCGCGAGCGTCACCGCGGGACCCAGCGAGGGCGCTCCGTCGATCGAACCCCGGCCCTCCGCGTCGACCCGTACCGTCCGCAGGAACTCGACCGGACCGCTCACGTCCACGACCACCGCGGAGGACGCCGGCGCCCCCGCGTCCTTGGCGACCACCTTCGGCAGCGCCTCGAGGAGCACGTCCCGCGTCACGTGCGCGCCCGCCGAGTCCAGGTTGCCTGGCGCGCCGAGCGCCGCCCGCAGGTCCTGCTCGTGCACCCACACGTCGAAGGCACGCATCCGGTACGCCAGTTCCAGGGACTGCTCCGCGCCGAGGGGCGCGCGGATCAGGTGCTCGGGGGAGCGGTTCTCGTTGCGGAGCTGCCGGGCCCGGCGGATCAGGATGTACTCCAGCTCCGAGGTCATCTCCGGCGCGGTGTGGTGCCGCCGCACATCGACCTGGACCTCCATGTAGCGCGCGAAGTCACTGCGTACGTGGTACAGGTCGCGCGGCAGGGAGTGGATCGGCCGCGGGTCGCCGAGCATCTCCGTCTCCATGCCGATCACATGGGACACGATGTCCCGGACCGACCAGCCTGGGCACGGTGTCGGCCGGTTCCACTCGCCCTCCACGAGCGGCTGCACCAGCTCGGCTATCGCCTCGATGGAATGGGTCCAGGCGTCGGCGTAGTTCTGGAGGCTGGGATGGACGGTCACGGGACCCCTCGGCGGTTCTTCGGTGCGCGGGCTGAATAACACGACTGGGTGGGAGGCTCGGACGCTAAGTTACGCTGCCCGAAGGCACCCCGGCAGTGCTTTCGTGTGACGATCGTAGGCCGGTGTTGACGGCTCGAATGCCAGGACGGTGGTAGTGTGCGCGCCTCGCTGATCCAGATCGCGGTAGACCCGGACGAACCGGTCGACGCCCGTCGCGCCCGCGTGGCGCGCCTCGTACGGGAGGAATCCGGCCGCGCCGACCTCGTCGTCCTGCCGGAACTGTGGCCCACGGGCGCCTTCGCGTACGAGATGTTCGCCGCCGAGTCCGAGCCGCTGAACGGCCCCACGCACCGGGCGATGGCGGCCGCCGCGCGCGACGCCGGGGTCTGGCTGCACGCCGGTTCCTTCGTCGAGGCGGAGGGCGGCGCCCTCTACAACACCTCGCTCGTCCTCTCCGCCGACGGCGAACTCGCCGCCTCCTACCGGAAGATCCACCGCTTCGGCTTCGACAAGGGCGAGGCGGTGATGATGGCCGCGGGGGAAGACCTGGTGACGGTCGACCTGCCGCACCTCACCCTCGGTGTCGGCACCTGCTACGACCTGCGCTTCCCGGAACTCTTCCGCGGCCTCGTCGACGCCGGCGCCCAGGCCTTCGTCGTCCCGGCCGGCTGGCCCGCCCGCCGCCGCGCGCACTGGACCCTCCTCGCCCAGGCACGTGCCGTCGAGAACCAGGCTTACGTCCTCGCCTGCGGTACGGCGGGCACCCACGCGGGCGTCGAGCAGGCAGGCCACTCGATCGTCGTCGACCCCTGGGGCGACGTCCTCGCGGAGGCGGGCCCGGACGAGGAGATCCTGCGGGTCGACCTCGACCCGGCGAAGGTGACGAGGACCCGCGACCAGTTCCCGGCCCTGAAGGACCGGGTCCTGGGGGTGGCGACACCGCGCCCGCGCCGGTAGCGGGGTCGCGCACCGGGCTGACGGGGACGCCGCCCTTTCAGACCTGCGACGCCTGAGGCCTGGGCCTCGGGCCTGCGCCTCCGCGTCAGGCCTGCGCCTCAGACCTCCGCGTCAGGCCTGCGCCTCAGGCCTGCGCCTCCGCCCACAGCTGCGTCACGCGGGAGAAGCCCGCGCGGACCGCCCCGCCCCGGGTGAGCGCCGCGCGGTCCACCCCCGCGAAGATCAGCGCCAGGGACAGGTCGGCCGCGCCCGCCCGGCCCGTCACCGTGACGTCGAGCTGCCGCCGCTTACCGCGCACCGACACGGTGACCCCCGGGTCCTCGGCGTCCGCGTCGCGGGCCAGCACCCAGGAGCGCCGGTTCACGGCCCACAGCCGGTAGCGGTCACCGCCGTACCGCAGGCCGAGCCCCCGCTGCCGGGCGGTCGCGCCGAACCGGTTGCGGGTCATGTAGACGATCGCGTCGCCGACGCGGAGGGTCGCCCGGTTCAGGCTCGGCAGCCGGAGCAGGTCCGTGTGGATGCCCCGGGCCTCGTACGACGCCGTCGGTATCAGCCCGCCCCGCAGCTCCGACATCACCAGCTCGGGCGCGGTCTGCCGCAGCGGGGCCTCCACGGTGATCTCGCCGAACTGGGCCGACACGCCGTGCCAGCCGACCCGCCGCTCGTACCCCTGGCCCTCCCGCCACGGGCGCAGCGTGAACGGTGTGACGGTGGTGTGCATGGTGACCTCCCCGGCCGGCCGTGATGCGTCAGACGACGATCGCATGCAGGGAGGCCCGTTCCGGCGCCGGGCCCGGGGTGTACTCCGCCCAGGCCGCCGCCAGTCTCCGTACCGCCTCCGTCAGGACCTCGGGCGGCGCGAGGAAGTGGAGCCTGAGCCGGCGGAGGCTGCCGCCGAGCGCGTCGGCCGTCGAGCCGGGGAGGACGGCCACCCCGTGGCGGAGGGCGAGTTGCGCGAAGGAGACGCCGTCGCCGTGGGGGAGCCGTACCCACAGCGTCTGGCCGCCCGTGGACGGCGCGCAGGTCCAGGACGGCAGACGGCGGGCGAGCTCGGCCCTGAGGTGGTCGTGGCCCGCGCGCACCGACGCCAGGCGGGCCGCGAGGACCGGGGCGAAGTCGTCGAGGAGGCGGACCGCGGCGAGTTGGGACGGCAGGTCGCTGCCGAGGTCGTGGAGGGCCTTGAGCCGGGCGAGGCGGGCGACCAGGGGCGCTGGACCGCGCAGCCAGCCGATGCGGAGCCCGCCCCACACCATCTTGCTCAGCGAACCGACCCCGATCACCTCGCCGTACGAGGAGAGCGGCCGCTCCGGCGGCGACGCCGTGTCGAACGCCAGGTCCGCGAGGACCTCGTCGTCCACGAGCGGTACGCCGAGCGCGTTCGCCGCCTCCACGAGCCGGCGCCCGGCGAGCGGCGGTAGCACCGCGCCCGTCGGGTTCTGGAACCGGGCCATGACGTACGCCAGGGCCGGACGGTGACGTTCCATCAGCCGTACCGCCTCCGCCACGTCGATCCCGTACGGCCCGACCGCCACCGGCAGCGGTACGGCGGCCGCCTCCCGGAACAGGTCGAGCGCCCCCGGGTACGTCGGCGCCTCCACAAGGACCCCGTCGCCGGGCGCGAGCAGCAGCCGCGTCAGGAGCGAGATCGCCTGCTGCGCACCGGTGGTGACCAGGATCTGCCCCGGCGCGGTCGGCACCCCGCGCGCCGCGTACCGGTCGGCGACCGCAGCGCGCAGCGCCGCGAGGCCGGCCGGGTGGTAGCCGAGGTCGCCGTCGGGCAGGACGAGCGAGCGGTACGCCTCCGCCAACTCGGGCGGCGGCTGCGCGGGGGCCGCGCAGCTCAGCAGGATCACGTCGTCCGGCGCCTCCAGGAGGTGCAGGAAGAGGGGGTTGGAGGTCTCCGTCACGCGGGGACCGGGCGGGCGGGCGGGTACGTCGGAGGCGTGCAGGACCGACCCTGCCGCCAGGGGCGAACCTGCCGCCTGGGGCGACCCTGCCACGCCGGGCGGCCCCGCCGGTCGGGGCGAGCCGGCCACCCGGGCCGACCCCGCCACCCCGCGCGGCTCCGGCGCAAGGGCGGCCCGCGCGACCCGGGTTCCGCTGCCCTGCCGCCGTACGAGCCGCCCCTCCTGGCGCAGTGTGTCGTAGGCGGCGACCACCGTCGTACGGCCCACGGCGAGGGCCTTCGCGAGCCGCCGGTCCGGCGGCAGGAGCGCGCCCGGCGGCAGCGCGGACTCGTCCATCAGCCGCCGCAGCCGAGCCGCGAGCAGCAGGTACAGCGGCCCGCGCCCGGCCGACCAGCGGCCGAGCCGGGCGACGAGGTGGTCCAGGTCCAGAGGCGCGTCGATTGGCTCCATTGCCGGACCAATCTGCCGGGATTGGCCCTGGGAAGGCAAGCGGCGGGTCCACAGACTGAACGCATGAGCCACGCCGACGACTTCGAAGCGACGCCCCTCCGACCTACGGCCGGCCCCGACCTCGGCCCCGACCCCGACCCCGACCCCGACCTCGGGACGGTCCGTCCCGAGACCCTCGCCGTCCACCCGCCGCACGTGGAGATCAAGGGCAGTAGGCCCCTCGGCGTCCCCCTCCACCAGGGCCATGTCTTCGCCTTCGACTCCGCCGACGCCCTCGCCACCGCCTTCACCTCCGCGGACGCCTTCCTCTACAGCCGCCTCGGCAACCCCACCGTCCGGACCCTTGAGGACGCCGTCGCCCGCCTCGAAGGCGGCGCCGCCGGCCTCTCCTTCGCCTCCGGCATGGGCGCCGTCAACGCCGTCCTGCTCGGCCTGCTCTCCTCCGGCGACCACGTCATCGCCCAGAGCTGCCTGTACGGCGGTACGTACGCGGTCCTCACCGACCTCGCCACCCGCTGGGGCGTCGACGTGACGTACGTATCGGGCACCGACCCGGAGGAGGTACGGGCGGCCCTGCGCCCCGAGACCCGGCTCCTCTACCTGGAGACCATCGCCAACCCCACCACCCGCGTCTCCGACCTGCCCGCGCTCGCCGCCGTCGCGGCCGGGGCCGGGGTCCCGGTCGCCGTCGACAACACCTTCGCCTCCCCGCTCCTGTGCCGCCCCCTCGACCACGGCGCCGACATCGTCGTCCACTCGGCCACCAAGTACCTCTCCGGGCACGCGGACGTCCTCGGCGGCGTCGCCGTCTTCAAGGACGCCGAGCTGTACGGCAGGGTCCGCCACCACGCCGTCGAACAGGGCGCCTCCACCGACCCGTTCGCCGCCTGGCTGACCCTGCGCGGCATGCAGACCCTGTCCCTGCGCATGGAGCGCCAGTGCGCGAGCGCCGCCGACCTCGCGGCCCGGCTCGCCGCGCACCCGGCGGTCGCGGCCGTGCGCCACCCCGCGCTCGCGAGCCACCCGGACCGGGAGATCGCCGTCCGTCTGCTGCCGGGCGGGGGCGGCGGGGTGATCTCGGTCGACCTCGCGGGCGGCCGGGAGGCGGGCCGTACGTTCGTCGAGGCGGTACGGCTCGCCTCCCTCAGCGTCTCCCTGGGCGATGTGAAGACCCTGGTGATGCACCCGGCCTCCACCTCCCACCACCAGCTCGACGCGGCGGCGCTCGCGGCGGCCGGGATCGGCCCCGGTACGGTACGGATCTCGGTCGGCATCGAGCACGTCGAGGACCTGTGGACGGACCTGGACCAGGCCCTGCGGAAGGCCGCCTAGTCATCCCCCCGCTCGCGCTCGGCCATCCGGATCACGCACACCGCCACGGCGACGAGCAGCGCGGTGTCCGCGTCCTCGCGGACCACGTTCACCGCGTACGTCTCGCGGACGTGGAACCACTGCCGGGAGATGTGGGCCAGGAGTTCACCCTCGTACTCGACGGTGAACTCCCGGTCCAGGATCCGGCCGCTGACGTCCAGTTCGGTGCCCTCGACGAGCGTCACCCGGTAGTGGTTGCGCAGCAGCGACAGCCGTTTGCGGCGGACGGTCGCGAGCGGCCGCTCGTCCCGCTCGATGGTCATCGCGTCCCGCAGGCTGAACATCTTCTGCCGCAGCGTGATCAGGACCTGCCCGTCCGGATCCTTCAGCTCCAGCGTGTCGCGCAGCCGCAGCGCCTTGCCGTCGACGAGGAAGGCGTGGCGGCCCTGCTCGTCCTCGATCCAGTAGTCGTCACCGATCGCGAAGATCTTGTCCCGTACGAGATATTTCATGGCGGTATGCCTGCCCGTACGGTCGGGGCTTCTCACCTGAAGTAGCGGATGAACGGGTCCGGGGTCGCCCCGAGCGTCGCGCCGAACGGCGAGTCGAGCTGATGGATCAGCAGCACCGTGAACGCGATGAAGCCCGCGAGGCCCATCACCATCACCACATGGGTCACGCTCCTCCTCATCCCGAAGAGGAACATGAAGGCCAGCGTCAGCGCGCCCCCGATGATCAGGCCCGCCCACAGCACGGGCGAGAGCCGCTCCTGCGCGGCCGCCTCCCGGCCGCGCCGGGCGTCGTCGACGTAACCGAGCTGGGCGAGGACCTCCTGGGCGGCGATCTGCTGCGGCACCTTCGCGTTCTCCTCCACCTCGCCGGCCCGCCGCAGCTGTTCGAGGAGCTGCCAGCCGGCCATGTCGAGCGGCTCGCGGGCCGCCATCACCGGCCACTCGACGTCGACGACATGGCCGGCGTACGTACGGGCCGCCTCGCGCAGCGGCTGCCGCCGGTCGGCGGGGAGGGCGTCCGCGAGCAGGTACATCTGGTGGAGGGCGCTCGCCTCGGCCTGTACGTGGTCGGCGGCGGAGGAGCGGGTGTCCCAGACGGAGACGAGGCAGAGGCCGAGGACGACGGCGTAGAGCACCGACACCATCATGGCGATGTACTCGGCGACGTCCTCGCGCGGCTCCTCGTCCTCCCCGATGGGGAAGAGCCTGGCCTTGGCGAAGACGGCGAGGGCGGCGGCGAGTGCGACGCCGAGGACGACGACGAGCGTTTCGAGCAGGGCCACGGTCAGCTTCTCCGGTTGCCGAGGAGGGCGGCGGCGACGGCCGCCGGGATCAGGAGCAGCAGCAACATCGTCACGACGCCGAACTCACTCGCCTCCCGCCCCCGCCGCCGCAGCCGCCCCAGGAAACCCTCGGAGTCGAGGGTGGCGGCACGGCGGGCGACAGGAGGACCGACAGCGGTCCCGACGCCCCCGACCCCGGCCCCGGCGGAGGCGCCGACCCCGGCACCGCCGGAGGCGCCGACCCCGGTACCGGCGCTGGCCCCGACCCCGGCGGCGTCCCCGGCCCCGGGGACGGTGCCGGGCGGTCCGACGGGCAGGACCGGGGATGCGGGTTCTAGGGGTACGGCTCCGGGGGGTGCGGCGCCTGGAGGGGCGGGGGCTCCGGGCGCGGCGGCGCCGGGTGGGACAGCTCCGGGTGGGGCGGCCGCCGCAGGTGGGGCGGCCTCGGGTGCGGCGGCGGCGCCGGGTGGGACAGCGCCGGCTCCGCCGGCTCCAGGCGCGGCAGCTCCAGGCGCGGCCGCCGCCCCAGGGGGTCCCAAAGGCACAGGAGCCCTGGGCGCCCCGGGAGGCCCGAGAGGTACGGGTGCCCCGGCAGCCCCGGGAGGCCCGAGAGGTACGGGTGCCCCGGCAGCCCCGGGAGGCCCGAGAGGTACGGGTGCCCCGGCAGCCCCCGGAGGCCCGAGAGGTACGGGAGCCCCCGGAGCCCCGGGAGCCCCGGGAGCCCCGGGAGCCCCGGGAGCCCCGGGAGGCCCCACAGGCCCGGGCACCGGCGCCCCCTGCCCACCCACCGCCGCACCAACCCCTCCCCCAACCTCTCCCCCAACCCCTCCCTCAGCGCCCCCTACGGAGCCCCCTCCAGCCCCCCCGACGGCTCCACCCGCTCCACCCGTCCCACCCGCTCCGGGCCCCCCACCAACCCCACCAACCCCACCATCCCCGCCCGCCCCGCCGACCCCGTTGTACCCGGCGCGGGCGGTCGCGGTGAGTCGTCGCCGGAGCGACGGGACGGCACCGTCCGCGCGGACGGTGCCCCAGTGCAGCCCGGGCTCCGCGGGGAACCTGGCGACGCACTCCAGGTCCTCGAGCGCGGGCAGGGGGCCCCCGGGGCAGCGCACGGACCCGGCCGGGACCGCGGGGTCGACGACCCGAACCCCGTACAGGTCCGCCTCACCGTGGTTCACGAGGCGGTACCGCTTCACGGCCTGCGCGCCGACCCGGATGTCGGGCGGCCGCACCCCGCTGTCGCCGCGGCCGTTCACGGTCACGGTGAGCCGCAGGGCCCCGTCCCCGGAGCCGCCGGCCCGCGCGAGGGTCACGGGGAGGATCAGGCAGGGCAGGACGAGGAGCAGGACGAGCAGAACCGCCACCAGGAGCCCACCGCTCACCCGAGGGGAGGAAAAATACGATGATCCGATCAAACGTTCCGCCATGCCCGCCATGCTCACCAGCCCCCACCCCCACCCCGCCCCCGGACACGCACCCCCGCCCCACCCGGCCCCCTCTTTCCACCCGTACGGCACCCTGGACGCATGAACGACTCCGCGCCCGCGACCGCACCCCGCCGTGCCCGTGTCCGCGCCCCCGAGCTGATCGGCAAGGGTGGCTGGCTGAACACGGGTGGAGACGACCTGACCCTCGCCGACCTGCGAGGAAAGATCGTTCTGCTCGATTTCTGGACCTTCTGCTGTGTGAACTGCCTGCACGTCCTCGATGAGCTTCGTGAGCTGGAGGAGAAGCACCGCGACACGCTCGTGATCGTCGGGGTGCACTCGCCGAAGTTCGTGCACGAGGCCGAGCACCAGGCCGTCGTCGACGCCGTCGAGCGGTACGAGGTGCACCATCCCGTACTGGACGACCCCGAGCTCGCGACCTGGAAGCAGTACGCCGTGCGGGCCTGGCCGACGCTCGTCGTGATCGACCCCGAGGGGTACGTCGTCGCCCAGCACGCCGGTGAGGGGCACGCCAACGCCATCCGGACGCTCGTCGAGGAGCTGGAGGCCGAGCACGGGGCCAAGGGGACGCTGCGGCGCGGCGACGGGCCGTACGTGCCGCCCGAGCCCGTCGCCACCGACCTGCGGTTCCCCGGCAAGGCGATCCTGCTGCCCTCAGGGAACTTCCTGGTCTCCGACACCACCCGGCACCAGCTCGTGGAGCTCGCGGCCGACGGCGAGACCGTCGTACGGCGCATCGGCGAGGGCGTCTTCCGGGAGCCGCAGGGTCTCGCGGCGCTGCCCGACGGGAGGGTCGTCGTGGCGGACACCGTGAACCACTCCCTGCGCGTCCTCGACCCGGAGAGCGGCGCCGTCGAGCTCGTCGCCGGTACCGGGAAGCAGTGGTGGCAGGGGTCTCCCACCTCAGGCCCGGCCCTTGAGGTCGACCTGTCCTCGCCGTGGGACGTGGCCTGGTGGCAGGGCAAGGTGTGGATCGCGATGGCCGGTGTCCACCAGCTGTGGACGTACGACCCGGAGAGCGGGACCGTCGAGGTCGCGGCGGGCACGACGAACGAGGGGCTCGTCGACGGGCCGGCCGCCGAGGCCTGGTTCGCGCAGCCCTCCGGCCTCTCGGCCACCGAGGACCGGCTGTGGATCGCCGACTCCGAGACGAGCGCCCTGCGCTGGATCGACCGGGACGGTGTCGTCCACACCGCCGTCGGCACCGGCCTCTTCGACTTCGGCCACCGCGACGGCGAGGCCGGGCAGGCCCTGCTCCAGCACCCGCTGGGCGTGACGGCCCTGCCCGACGGCTCGGTCGCCGTCAGCGACACGTACAACCACGCCCTGCGCCGCTACGACCCCGCCACCGGCGAGGTCACCACCCTCGCCACCGATCTGCGCGAGCCCAGCGGCGCGGTCCTCGTCGACGGCGACATCGTCGTCGTCGAGTCCGCCCGGCACCGGCTGACCCGGCTGCGGCTCCCCGAGGAGGCCGTCCAGGTCGAGGCCGTGGCGCACCGTACCCGGCGCGAGGCCACCGAGGTCGCCCCGGGCCGCCTCCGCCTGGACGTCGTCTTCCAGGCCCCGACGGGTCAGAAGCTCGACGACCGTTACGGCCCCTCGACCCGCCTCCTGGTCTCCTCGACCCCGCCGGAACTCCTCCTCGCGGGCGAGGGCACGGGCACGGACCTCTTCCGGGAGCTCGACCTGAACCCGGAGGTCACGGAGGGCGTCCTGCACGTCTCGGCGATGGCCGCGTCCTGCGACGACGACCCGGCCAACGAGTACCCCGCCTGCCATGTCCACCAGCAGGACTGGGGCGTCCCGTTGAAGGTCACGGAGACGGGCACGGCCCGCCTCCCCCTGATCCTCGCCGGCATGGACGCCTAGTCAGCCAGCCAGCCAGCCAGTCAGCTGGTCGGCTGGTCAGCTGGTCAGCGGACGATCCCCTGGTTCCTGGACGGGCGCCCCGCGGCCCCGTCCAGGCACCCCGCCACCCACGCCGCCGGATCGTGGACGGCCCGCTCGCCGCCCGTCCCGTCCCGCTCCATGCGGGCGCACTCGCCGTCGAGCAGTGCCTTCGTCCGCGTCCCGTCCACGTCGTACCCGCGGATCCGGCTCGCCTGGACGTACCCGCCCTCGTACGCGATGTCCGTCCCCCACGGGGGCCGTTCGTGGTACGCGTCGATGAGCAGCCCCGTACCCGTCAGGGCGACGAGCACGGTGACGACGGCGAACGGAACGAACTTGCGCAGGGGCGGCCCCTCATGACGGTGCATGGGACGACGCTGTCAGGAGGGGCCTTTCGCGGATGTTTCGCTCGCCCGCCGGCTGGTGCCGGGTGGCGCCTCAGCCCTCCAGGAAGGCGACCAGGGCGTTCGCGAGGAGGTAGGGGTCGTCGGCGCCGCAGAGTTCGCGGGCGCTGTGCATCGAGAGGATCGCGACGCCGATGTCGACGGTCTTGATGCCGTGGCGGGCAGCGGTGATCGGGCCGATCGTGGTGCCGCACGGCATGTCGTTGTTCGAGACGAACGACTGCCAGGGCACCCCCGCCCGCTCACACGCGGCGGCGAACACGGCACGGCCGCCGCCGTCGGTGGCGTACCGCTGGTTGACGTTCACCTTGAGGATCGGGCCGCCGTTGACGCGCGGGCGGTGCGTCGGGTCGTGGCGCTCCGCGTAGTTGGGGTGAACGGCGTGGCCGGTGTCGGAGGAGAGGCAGACGGTGCCGGCGAAGGCCCGCGCCCGGTCCTCGTAGGAGCCACCGCGCGCGTAGACGGAGCGCTCCAGGACGTTGCCGAGGAGGGGGCCCTGGGCGCCGGTGTCGGCCTCGGAGCCGTTCTCCTCGTGGTCGAAGGCGGCGAGGACCGGGATGTACGGGAGGTCGTCGCGGCCCGCGAGCGAGGCGAGTGCGGCGACGGCCGCGTGGACGGAGAGCAGGTTGTCCATGCGGGGACCGGCCAGGAGCTCGCGGTCGCGGCCGAGGTAGGCGGGGGCCTCGACGGCGTGGACCATCAGGTCCCAGCCGCTCACGTCCTCGGCGTCGACGCCCGCCTCGCCGGCGACGAAGGAGATCAGGTCGCCCTCGTGGACGTCGCCGATGCCCCAGATGGGCTGCATGTGGCGCTGGCGCTCCAGCTTGAGGCCGTCGTTGACCCCCCGGTCGAGGTGGATGGCGAGCTGCGGGACGCGCAGCAGGGGCCGGTCGACGTTGACGAGGTGGTGGCTGCCGTCGCGGAGGGTGAGGCGTCCGGCGAGGCCGAGGTCGCGGTCCAGCCAGGTGTTGAGGAGGGTGCCGCCGTAGATCTCGACGGCGACCTGCCGCCAGCCGTGCGCGCCCATGTCGGGCTGCGGCTTGACGCGCAGGTTGGGGGAGTCGGTGTGGGCGCCGACGATGCGGTACGGGGTGTGGGCGGCGGCGCCCTCCGGCACGTACCAGGCGATGATCGCGCCGCCGCGGACCACGTACTTCCCGCCGCTGGTTCCGTCCCAGGCCGCGGTCTCCTCGACCTGCCGGAAACCGGCCTTCTCAAGGCGTGAGGCGGCGCTCGCGACCGCGTGGTACGGCGAGGGCGAGGCCGTCAGGAAGGCCATGAGGTCGTCGGTGTGGCCGCGGTCGAAGGGGCCGGCGGTGGGACGGGAAGCTGCGCTGCTCATGGCGCCACCTTACGCAGCACGAGGACCGCAGATCCGCCCGGGACCGCTCACCTGAGCAGCCCGTGGCCGAGATCCGTCGGGGCTTGCGCGGGGCGGGTGGGGAGGGAGCTTGCACGTAGGACCCACGTGCACTCGGACAGGCACGCCCGGGCCTCCTCACGCCCACCCCTAGGACCGGCGAGTGAGCCCCAAAAAAATACAGAACGGCCCGCCCCCCTCCCCGGGGACGGGCCGTTCCTGTATGGACGAGAGGCGTCGGTTAGAACGCGGCCTCGTCCAGGTCCATCAGCGAGCCGTCGACGGCCTCGGCGAGGGCGCGCTCGGCGGTGACGCCGGGCAGGACGTTGGCGGCGAAGAACTTCGCGGCCGCGATCTTGCCCTGGTAGAACGCGACGTCCTTGCCGGTGGCGCCCGCGGCCAGCTTCTCCGCGGCGACGGCGGCACCGCGCAGCAGCAGGTAGCCGACGACGACGTCGCCGGAGGCGAGCAGCAGGCGGGTGGTGTTGAGGCCGACCTTGTAGATGTTCTTGACGTCCTCGCCGGTGGCGGTGAGGTCGGTGATCATCGTGCCGACGATGCCTTCGAGGTCGACGGCGGCCTTGGCGAGCGCGTCGCGGGCGCCGGCCAGGTCGTCGCCGCCGGTGCCGACGGCGAGGAACTTCTTGATCTCCTCGGACAGCGCGTTCAGGCTGGCGCCCTGGTCACGGACGATCTTCCGGAAGAAGAAGTCCTGGCCCTGGATGGCGGTGGTGCCCTCGTAGAGGGTGTCGATCTTGGCGTCCCGGATGTACTGCTCGATCGGGTACTCCTGGAGGAAGCCGGAGCCGCCGAAGGTCTGGAGCGACTGCGCGAGCTGCTCGTAGCCCTTCTCGGAGCCGTAACCCTTGACGATCGGGAGCAGCAGGTCGTTCAGGCCGTGGAGTGCCTTCGCGTCCTCGCCGGCCGCTTCCTTGATCGCGATCTCGTCCTGCACGGAGGCCGTGTAGAGGACGAGGGAGCGCATGCCCTCGGCATACGCCTTCTGCGTCATCAGCGAGCGGCGGACGTCGGGGTGGTGCGTGATGGTGACTTTGGGCGCGGCCTTGTCCATGAAGTTGGCCAGGTCGGTGCCCTGGACGCGCTCCTTGGCGTACTCCAGGGCGTTGAGGTAGCCCGTGGAGAGGGTGGAGATCGCCTTCGTGCCGACCATCATGCGGGCGAACTCGATGATGAGGAACATCTGGCGGATGCCGTCGTGCTTGTCGCCGATGAGCCAGCCCTTGGCGGGGTGCTGGTCACCGAAGGTCATCTCGCACGTGTTGGAGGCCTTGAGGCCCATCTTGTGCTCGACGTTGGTGGCGTAGACGCCGTTGCGCTCGCCCAGCTCGCCGGTCTCCCAGTCGAACTCGAACTTCGGGACGAGGAAGAGGGAGAGGCCCTTGGTGCCGGGGCCGGCGCCCTCGGGGCGGGCGAGGACGTAGTGGAGGATGTTCTCCTCCATGTCGTGCTCACCGGACGTGATGAAGCGCTTGACGCCCTCGATGTGCCAGGAGCCGTCCTCCTGCTGCGTGGCCTTCGTGCGGCCCGCGCCGACGTCCGAGCCCGCGTCGGGCTCGGTGAGGACCATGGTGGAGCCCCAGCGGCGGTCGACGGCGATCTGCGCGGCCTTCTTCTGCTGCTCGTTGCCCTCGGTGTAGAGGATGCCGGCGAAGGCGGGGCCGGAGGAGTACATCCAGATGGCCGGGTTCGAGCCGAGGAGCAGCTCCGCGTAGGCCCAGATCAGGGAGCGCGGGGAGACCGTGCCGCCGATCTCCTCCGGGATGCCGAGGCGCCAGTACTCGGACTCCATGAAGGCGTTGTACGACTTCTTGAAGGTGGCCGGGACCGGGGCGGTGTTGGTCTCGGGGTCGAAGACCGGCGGGTTGCGGTCCGCATCGGCGAAGGACTCCGCGAGCTCGTTCTCGGCGAGGCGGCGGATCTCGTCGAGGATGCTCTTGGCGGTCTCGACGTCCATCTCCTCGAACGGCCCGGAGCCGTACACCTTGTCGCGGCCGAGGACCTCGAAGAGGTTGAACTCGATGTCGCGGAGATTCGACTTGTAGTGCCCCATGGCGACGGCTCCGTTAAGGCTCGGGGAGGGGAGGTTCCTCGTACACGTACCAGCGAGTAGCAAAACGCTCTCTCCGATGATGCTACCCATCGGTAATATAAGCAACCCTCGAACCGGCAGATGTGACCCGAGCCGCACGGACGAAGGGCCCGGCCGGGCGGCCCCCGCCCGGTCGCCCGCTCGATAGGCTGGGGCCCATGTACGGCTACGAGCAGCAGAATCCGGGTGCCCAGCAGCAGTACGTGCCGCCCCAGCAGCAGTACGACCCGCAGGCCGGCATGCAGCCCGGCATGCAGCCCGGCGGGTACGGGCAGCAGCAGGCCCCGCTCTACCCGGAGCCCTCGCCGCCCTCCCTCGCCGACGCCGTACGCGCCTTCACGACCGGCACCCTCGCGCCCGAGGACTTCCAGCAGATCTTCGCGACCTCCAAGGTCTACTGCCCGCGCGGTGACAACCCGGGCTTCCTCGCCCTGCACAACACCCAGCAGCCGGTCATCCCGATGTTCACCTCGCTCAAGGAGCTGCGGCGGTACGCGGGCAAGGAGTCGAAGTACTTCGTGATCACCGGCGCCGAGGTGATCGACCTGCTGCCGACGGGGTACGGCTTCGTCCTCGACATGGAGGGCGACCACCGGATGGTCTTCGACGCGAAGGCCGTGGAGCAGATGGTCGACTTCGCGATGCGGCGCATGTACGGCTGACCGATCCTGAACGCACGGGGGCGCCCGGGAGGAATTCCTCCCGGGCGTTCCGCGTTCCTGGTGGCAGAAAGTTCATCGTTCAACTAAAGTGGTCGTACAGGCCGCCGAGGCCGCATCCGGTCGAGGCCGCACCCAGGAGGTCCGTCATGCCCGCAGTGACCGTCGAGAACCCGCTCACCCTGCCGCGCGTCGCCGCCCCCGCCGACGCCGTCTCCCGCCCCGTGCTCGCCGTGACCACGGCCCCGACGGGCTTCGAGGGCGAGGGCTTCCCGGTGCGCCGCGCGTTCGCCGGGATCAACCAGCAGTACCTTGACCCGTTCATCATGATGGACCAGATGGGTGAGGTGGAGTACGCGCCCGGAGAGCCCAAGGGCACGCCCTGGCACCCCCACCGCGGCTTCGAGACCGTCACCTACATCATCGACGGGATCTTCGACCACCAGGACTCCAACGGCGGCGGCGGCACCATCACCAACGGCGACACCCAGTGGATGACCGCGGGCGCCGGCCTCCTCCACATCGAGGCCCCGCCGGAGGCCCTCGTCGTCAGCGGCGGCCTCTTCCACGGCCTCCAGCTGTGGGTCAACCTGCCCGCGGCCGACAAGATGATGGCCCCCCGCTACCAGGACATCCGCGGCGGCCAGGTCCAGCTCCTCACCTCCCCCGACGGCGGCGCGCTGCTCCGCGTCATCGCGGGCGAGCTCGACGGGCACGACGGGCCGGGCATCACCCACACCCCGATCACGATGATCCACGCCACCCTGCGCCCCGGCGCGGAGATCAGCCTCCCGTGGCGCGAGGACTTCAACGGCCTCGCGTACGTCCTCGCCGGCCGCGGCACCGTCGGCGCCGAACGGCGCCCGGTCCACATGGGCCAGACCGCCGTCTTCGGCAAGGGCGGCGCCCTGACCGTCCGCGCCGACGAGAAGCAGGACGGGAACACCCCGGACCTGGAGGTCGTCCTCCTCGGCGGGCAGCCGATCCGCGAGCCCGTGGCCCACTACGGCCCGTTCGTCATGAACACCCAGGCCGAACTCCGCCAGGCCTTCGAGGACTTCCAGGCGGGCCGGCTCGGGACGATCCCGGCGGTGCACGGGATGGGGGAGTAGGAGCGGGTACGGAGGGGGTACGGGGCCGGGTTCGGGCGGGGGGTACGGGGCCGGGTTCGGGCGGGGGTACGGGCCCTGCCCCCGTACCCCCGCCTCCCGCCGGAGTACGGGCCCCGCCCCCGTACCCCCGCCTCCCGCCGCGCGTCGCTGACGAGTCGTCACCCGTACGGGCCGTCAGCGCGCGACGGCGCGCCGGTGGGCGTGGTCCGGTGGTCGGGTGCAGACGACGCCCGCGCTCCTTCCCGAACCCGCCCGCCGGGTAGCCGCCTGGTGCGGCGTCCTGCTGCTCGTCGCCGGGGTCACCGCCGTCGGGATCTGGCTGTGCGTCGTCTTCAAGACCGCCGTCACCCCCGTCCTGCTCGCGATCCTCGGCACCGCCCTGCTCGGGCCCCTCTACCGGCGCCTGCTCCGGATGAAGGTCCGGAAGTCGCTCGCCGCCGGGCTGACCGTCGTCGCCGTCCTCACGGTCGTCGGCGGAGCCACGTACATCGTCGTCGCCGCCCTCATCGAGACCGGCGACCAGATCATCGCCTCGCTGCGGCAGGCCGCTGCCGACATCGCGAAGCACTTCGGCGCCGCCGGGACCTCCCTCGACGACCTCGCCCTGAACGCCAAGGACCTTCTGACGAAGTTCGGCGGGACCGCCGCCTCCGGGGTCATCACCGGACTCAGCGTCGTCGGCGAGATGATCGCCACCGCCGTCCTCGCCCTCCTCCTCATCTTCTTCTTCCTGCGCGACTCCGACCGGGCCGCCGGCGCCCTGCGCTCCCTCGTCCCGGCCACCACCGGCGACACCGTCGAGGCCATGGCGCGCCGCGCCTTCGAGGCCGTCGAGGGCTTCATGCGCGGTACGACCCTGGTCGCCCTCGTCGACGCCGTCCTCATCGGTGTCGGCCTCGTCGTCCTCGACGTGCCCGGCGCGATCGGACTCGCCGCGCTCGTCTTCGTCACCGCCTACATCCCGTACCTCGGCGCCTTCCTCTCCGGCGCGGTCGCCGTCCTCGTCGCCCTCGCCGACCGGGGTTTCGTCATCGCCCTGTGGGTCCTGGGCGTCGTCCTGGCCGTCCAGGTCATCGAGGGGAACGTGCTCCAGCCGATGGTGCAGAGCCGGACCGTGCAGATGCACCCGGCCGCGGTCATGCTGGCGATCACGGCCGGGGCGTCCGTCGCGGGCATCCTGGGCATGCTGCTCGCCGTACCGCTGACGGCCGCGGTGACGGGGGTACTCGGCGAGCTGCGGACGCGGTACGGGACGCCACCACCGCCGAAGCCCAGGGCGGCCGGGGAGTGAGGCCGCGGCCGCTCAGGTCCCAGCCACAGGCCGCCGCTCAGGTCGCCGCAGGCTGGCCGCCCGGTTCGAAGGTCCCCAGCATCTGCTCGAGGGCCGCCTGGTCGGGACCGACGAACGGATCCACGTCCGGGGCCGTCGTGATCGTGTCGATCATCGACGTCGTCATCCGCACGGCGGGCGGCAGATGCGTCGACAGCACGATCTCCGGGGCCATCTCCCGCAGCGGGTCGATCGTCGCCCGGTACTTGACCGGGTCCACGACGTGCACCCACGGGCTGTCCACGGACGCCCAGAGCAGCTGGGCCTGCCGCAGCTCCTCGGGCTTGAGGTCGTTCGCGTGCCCGCTCTCCGCGAGCTCCTGCGTGGGCATCGGCCCGCCGAAGCAGTCGGAGCTGAAGCAGATCCGGGTCTTCTCGTCGTAGAAGCCGACCGTGGCCGGGTTGTCGAAGAGCGGGGGCCTGAACGCGCGCAGCATGCGGTCGCCGACGTCGAGGGACTGGCCGGGGTTGAGGAAGTACACGCGGTCCATCGGCAGCGGCCGTTCCGTGCTCAGGATCCCGGCGCCGATGAAGGTGGTGACGACCTTCGCCCGGGGCGCGGCCACGAGCAGGTCGAAGATGCCGCCCGTGTGGTCGCGGTCGGGGTGGGTGAGCCAGATCCAGAGGATGTCGGCGGGGTCGACGACCGAGCCGAGCGTGTTGACGAAGTTCCGGTCGGCGAGGGAGAGCCCCGTGTCGACGACGACGGGTTCGGCGGCGGTGAGGACGTAGGCGTTGGCGGGGATGTGCCCGATCCCGGGCACTTCGAGGCTGTCGGCCAGGACGGTGGTGTCGCTCCCGACCTTGTGGGTGTCCATGGCAAGCTCCGTGGTCCCCCCGACGTGGGCCCCCCGGCGGCGTACGACACCAGTCTGCGCCGGAGGGAGGGCGGGCGCGCGGCAGGGCCCCGGTTCGGGCGCCTACGCGGCAGGGCCCCCGGCCCGGGCGCCTACGCGGCAGGGCCCCGGTTCGAGCGCCTACGCGGCAGGGCCCACGGCTCGGTCGCCTACGCGGCAGGGCCCACGGCCCGGGCGCCTACGCGCCAGGCCCCACGGCCCGGGCGCCTACGCGCCAGGCCCCACGGCCCGGGCGCCTACGCGCCAGGCCCCACGGCCCGGGCGCCTACGCGCCAGGCCCCACGGTCCGGGCGCCTACGCGCAGCACCCCTCCCCCGTCGTCGACTCGTTCAGCTCGAACCAGATCGACTTGCCCTCGCCCCGCGGGTCGACGCCCCACGCGTCCGCCAGCATCTCCATCAGGACCAGGCCGCGGCCGCTCGATGCCATCTCGCCCGGGTGGCGCTTGTGCGGCAGTTCGTCGCTGGTGTCGGAGACCTCGACGCGCAGCCGCCGGCACGTCTCGGTGCAGGCGACCTCGGCGACCAGGAGCGCGTCGCCGTCCGTGTGGACGAGGACGTTGGTGACCATCTCGGAGACCATGAGGACCGCCGAGTCGAGCTGGTCCCCGTCCGTCCAGTCGTGCAGCAGCTGCCGTATCTGCTCGCGTGCCTCGGCGATCCGTTCCGGTTCCGCCTGGGCGATCGTCATGAGCGTGCGGCGCGGGGCCTGCGGCAGCGCGCCGGCGGGGCGGCGGGAGAGCAGCAGGACCGCGATGTCGTCCTCGCGGCGGTCGGCGAGCGGCCCGGTCGTGTGGTGGGAGCCGGGGCCGTGGACGGCCTCCACGAGCGTGTCGGCGAGCTGCTCCAGGTCCTCGCCGTCGTGGGACTCCAGGAGCTTCCTCACCCGCTCCCAGCCGGTGTCCAGGTCGTGCCCGCCGGTCTCCAGGAGGCCGTCGGTGCAGATCATGAGGGTCTCGCCGGGTTCCAGGGTGAGCCGGGTGGTGGGGTAGTCGGTGTCGGGGTCGATGCCGAGGGGGAGGCCGCCGGCGGTGGGTCTGAGCAGAACCGTTCCGTCGTTCATCCGCACCGCCGGGTCCGGATGCCCGGCCCGCGCGATGTCGACCGTGCCCGTCTCCAGGTCGACCTCCAGGTAGAGGCAGGTCGCGAACCGCGGCCCGCCCGCGACCTTCAGACCACCGCCCCCGCTGCCGCCTCCATGCCCACCGTCCCCATCGACCCCATCCTCCCCGTCGTCCCCGTCGGTGATCCCGTACAGGAAGCGCGAGGCGCGCGAGAGGACCGCGTCCGGGCGGTGGCCCTCGGAGGCGTACGCGCGCAGGGCGATCCGCAGCTGCCCCATCAGGCCGGCCGCCCGCACGTCGTGGCCCTGGACGTCGCCGATGACGAGGGCGATACGGCCGGGGCCGCGCCCGCCAGTGCGGGAGGTGCCGCCGGGGAGCCGGATCATGTCGTACCAGTCGCCGCCGACCTGGAGCCCGCCGCCGGTCGGCACGTACCGGGCGGCGACCTGGATGCCGGGGATCCCCGGCCCGAGGACCGGCATCATCGTCCGCTGGAGGCCGAGCGACAGTTCCCGCTCGGACTCGGCCACGCCCGCGCGTGCGAGGGCCTGCGCGAGCATCCGCGCCACCGTCGTGAGCACCGAACGCTCGTCGGGCGTGAACGCCACCGGGTGCTTGAAGGCCGCCATCCAGGCGCCCATCGTGCGCCCGGCGACGATCAGCGGCACGAAGGCCCAGGAACGGCGCCCGAAGCGCTGCGCGAGCGGCCAGGTCACGGGGAAGCGGCGCAGGTACTCGTCCGGGCTCGGCAGATAGATCGCGCGGCCCGTCCGTACGACCTCCGCCGCCGGATAGTCGGTGTCGAGCGACATCGACGAGAAGGGGCCCTCGTCGCCGTCGCTGTGCCCGTGGTGGCCGATGATCGTCAGCCGTTCGCCCGCCACTCCGAAGACGGCGAGCCCGTCCGGCGAGAAACCGGGCATCGAGAGCGAGGCGGCCACCCGCAGCACCTCGGCCGTCGACCGCGCCTCGGCGAGCGCCCGCCCCGCGTCGAGCAGGAACGCCTCGCGGGAGCGGCGCCAGTCACCGGTGACGGGGGTACGGGCGGCGGTCCCCGGCAACTGCTCGGCGACCTCCTGGAGGGTGCCGACGAGCTGGTAGTCGTCCCCCTCGATGAGCGGCTTGGATCTGCTCCGTACGGTACGGATCACCCGGCCGTGGCCGTCCATGATCCGCATCCGGGCCTCGGCGAGGGTGCCTTCGGCGACGGCGAGGTTGACGACCCCGTCGATCTCGTTCCAGTCGACCGGATGAAACCGGGAGCGTACGGCCGCCTCGCTGAGCCGTACGGGCTCGGCGGGCAACCCGAGCAGCCGGGCGGCCTCGGCGTCGAGCGAGACGATCCCGGACGCGTTGTCCCAGCGCCACAGGCCGGTCGCGATCGCGGCCAGGACGTCCTCGGTGCGCATTGCCCTACTTTATGAATATCGGACACCAGGTCGCCACCGAGAGTATTCGAAAAGCGATCACGGCCCGGCCGGTACTCTGGGTGGGTCTGCCCGCGTGTCCTGTGACATCCGTGACAGGGGCCACGGGGCGGCGGCCCACGACCCACGAATCCCGAAGACTGGATGAACGACGATGCATCGGTACAGGTCCCACACCTGCGGCGAGCTCCGCGCCTCTGACGTCGGCACCGACGTCCGGCTGAGCGGCTGGCTGCACAATCGGCGCGACCTGGGCGGCATCCTCTTCATCGATCTGCGCGACCACTACGGCATCACGCAGCTCGTCGCCCGCCCCGGCACCGCCGCGGCCGAGGTCCTCGACAAGCTGACCAAGGAGACCGTCGTCCGCGTGGACGGCAAGGTCGTCTCCCGTGGCGCGGAGAACGTCAACCCGGAGCTGTCGACCGGCGACATCGAGATCGAGGCCGCCACGGTCGAGGTCCTGGGCGCGGCGAAGCAGATCCCCTTCACGATCAACGCCGACGACGGCGTGAACGAGGAGCGGCGCCTGGAGTACCGCTTCCTCGACCTGCGCCGCGAGCGCATGCACCGCAACATCATGCTGCGCTCCGCCGTCATCGCCTCCATCCGCTCCAAGATGGTGGCCCTCGGCTTCAACGAGATGGCGACCCCGATCCTCGCCGCGACCTCCCCCGAGGGCGCCCGCGACTTCGTCGTCCCGTCCCGCCTGAACCCGGGCAAGTTCTACGCGCTGCCGCAGGCGCCGCAGCAGTTCAAGCAGCTGCTCATGATCTCGGGCTTCGACCGGTACTTCCAGATCGCGCCCTGCTTCCGCGACGAGGACGCGCGCGCGGACCGTTCGCCGGGCGAGTTCTACCAGCTCGACGTCGAGATGAGCTTCGTGGAGCAGGAAGACGTCTTCCAGCCCATCGAAAAGCTCATGACGGAGCTCTTCGAGGAGTTCGGCGGCGGGCGCCACGTCACGTCCCCCTTCCCCCGTATCCCCTTCCGCGAGTCGATGCTGAAGTACGGCAACGACAAGCCGGACCTCCGCACCGCCCTCGAACTCGTCGACATCTCCGACGTCTTCGAGGCCTCCGAGTTCAAGGCCTTCGCCGGCAAGCACGTCCGCGCGCTCGCCGTGCCGAACACGGGCGACCAGCCGCGCAAGTTCTTCGACCAGCTGGGCGACTTCGCGGTCTCGCTGGGCGCGAAGGGCCTGGCCTGGGTCCGCGTCGGCGAGGGCAACGCCCTGACCGGCCCGATCGCCAAGTTCCTCACCGAGGAGAACGTCAAGGTCCTCACCGAGCGCCTCGGCCTCGAGCCCGGCCACGCGATCTTCTTCGGTGCGGGCGAGTTCGACGAGGTCTCCAAGATCATGGGCCCGGTCCGGGTCGAGGCCGCCAAGCGCGCCGGCCAGTTCGAGGAGAACGTCTTCCGCTTCGCGTGGATCGTCGACTTCCCGATGTACGAGAAGGACGAGGAGACCGGCAAGATCGACTTCTCGCACAACCCCTTCTCGATGCCGCAGGGCGGCCTTGAGGCCCTGGAGACCCAGGACCCGCTGGACGTCCTCGGCTGGCAGTACGACATCGTCTGCAACGGCATCGAGCTCTCCTCGGGCGCGATCCGGAACCACGAGCCCGAGATCATGTTCAAGGCCTTCGAGATCGCGGGCTACTCGCGCGAGACGGTGGAGCACGAGTTCGCGGGCATGCTCCGCGCCTTCGAGTACGGCGCCCCGCCGCACGGCGGCATCGCCCCGGGCGTCGACCGCATCGTGATGCTCCTCGCGGACGAGCCGAACATCCGCGAGACGATCGCCTTCCCCCTGAACGGCAACGCCCAGGACCTCCTGATGGGCGCCCCGACGGAACTCGACGAGTCCCGCCTGCGCGAACTGAACATCCAGCTCCGCAAGCCGGTGGAGAAGAAGGCCGCGGAAGACCGCCCGGTGACGGACGCGGTCCACCCGGACGCGGCGCGGTAGTTGCCCGCACGAAGGGCCCGGAATCCACTCGGATCCCGGGCCCTTCGCCTACGCCGCACCGATCGGGCGGAACTCATGCGTTGCGTACGGCGCTCATCAGCCCGCCCGGAACGGCGCCCACAGCTCGAGACTCCACACGTCGCCGTTGCCGACGCGGTAACCGCGCTCCTCGCCCTCACCGTCCACGACGAGGACCGAGACGTTCGAGGACGCGGCCCGGTACTGGAGAAATCCGCCCTGGTCGGTGACCTTCAGCTCCGGGACGCCTCCTGTACGGGAGAGCGCGTCGCGCGCCTCCTCCCAGGAGGTGTACCGGGGAACCCGACGCCCATGCTCCGCGCCCAGGCCCGAGCCAGGCCGTCGTCCGACGCGAGGCGGTGCAACTGGACCGACGCGGTGGCCATGACCCACTCCGGCCCCGGGTTGAAGGCGAACTCGACGAGCCCGTAGTCCCGCCGCAACCACTGCCCTTCGTCGCCGACGACATCGACGAAGGGATGACGAAACGCCCGGTCGACCTCGTCGAGTGTCGCGCCGATGCGGAGGCCATGCAGCTCTCCGGTGGTGACTAAAGAGGCGAGGAATTCAACGGCGGTCACGGCCAGTTCTCCGATATGTCGACAGTGCTGAAAAGAGTGGGAGCCGACTGCATTCCACGGCGCGGTAGTGACCGCCCGTGGTCAGAGATACGCCAGATCACCGCCGAGATCGAGGAATCGGCTCACCCGTTCCAGCGCGGCATCGCCTTCCAGGACGTCGCATGCCTCGGTCAGCCAGTCGACAATCTCGGTTCGGGTGTCGGTGGCACAGAACAGAACGAATCCTGCATCCGGATGCTTGTTCAGCGGGATGACAGGAAGAAACCCCAGTGCCACTGACTGTCGAACATAGAGAGAGGTGATTCCCCGGCGAATGGATTCCAGTGTCGGAGAATTGTTGAAATCTCGGTAGAGTGAAAAGTGGGACTCCATGAGCGAGCTCGCCTGCAGCCATTCCCCCGGATCAGCCGCCTCGTGCCCGAGAGCGAACGCGAACCCTGTCCCGCGGACGGAGAGATTTTCGATGAACTCCCCTACCGTCTCCTTGCTGTTTTTCGCTCTTTCGAAAGTGGATTCGAAATATGGGAGCATCGGGAAGCGGTCTGTGCGTACGCGCTCCAGGGTTCGGCTTGAAATGGTGTGGCGGTCGTTCGTTGCGGGAGGGGCTGCTTCGGGTTGTGGGCGCAATGCGGCGCCCCAAAGGAACACATCCTTCTGGGGTGCCTTTGTCAGAAAGCTCGCCCACGTATGCGTCTCGTCGTTCCGTTCACACAGTACCCACGCGGCGCTCAGTTCGGGCAGATCGCTTTCCAGGGATGAAACTCTGGATCCAATTCCTTCAGGTGTCCAGCGCGGAATTATTCCAGCAGTGTACCGCTTACTCTGCATTGCGTGCTGCTCCTCTCATTCCCCAAGCGGAGTTCATGTCGCCATAGTATATGTGCTCTCCCTTGGGGCCGTGATAGTGAGGCAATGACCACTGCTCCAGGTCGGGATCCTTGTTCTTGAAGTAGTGGCCATTGGCGTGATGGTGGAATTCGATCACATTATTTTTTCCGTCCAGCGCCTCTATCGATTCCCAGGGCTCTCCCTTCGGTCCTTTCAGATTCGGGTCGTTCCCCACTGATTGGTTCTCAAGACGTAGGAATCGTCCTCGATCCCACAGCGGCTCTTGACTTCCTGCCAGGCAGATTCGTGGTCGGGGAAGTGGACATCGCCTCGATCGGCATCCAGGCGAAGGTGTTTCTCGGGCCCGCCGATCGGGCACGGCCCCAGCCCCAGTGGGTCGGCCCAGGTAAGCGGGTTGAAAATATAGGTCGCCGGGTTCGGGGCCGGGGCGAGAACCAAGGGGTCCGGGGAGAGGTAGCGGGCCGATTCCGGGTCGTATTAGCGGAAGTGGTTGTAGTGGAGGCCCGATTCGGGGTCGAGGTACTGGCCCGCGAAGCGGAGGGGGGTGTAGGCGGTGGCCGACTTGTTCCAGGTTGTCGTGCCCCAGAGCGTCGTGCGGGTGCGCCAGGCCAGTTCGCCCGACTCGTCGACGAGTTCCGTCGGCGTGCCGGCGAGGGCCCGCCTGCGCGAGCTGAGCATCCAGCTGCGGAAGCCGGTGGAGAATCCGGCTGCCGCGGACCGCTCGGTGACGGAAGCGGTCCACCCGGACGCGGCGCGGTAAACCCGCCGACTGCGCAGAAGGGGCCGGAACCGGGGACGGTTCTGGCCCCTTCAGCGTGTGTCACAGGCTCTTCAGGGCCGCGAGAACATCTTCATCCAGAAGAGGACGGCTGTCCCCTCGGGATCCGCCAGGAGAAGCTGAAACCCGCCCTTTTCGGACCTGACGCCGATCATCCTCAATGAATCGAGCGGAGAATTCCTCAGGAATTCGACGAGGCGCCTGGTGTCCCCGTGCAGTTCGCTTCCTTCCGGGACCCTGGAGAGGCGGCGCTCGTAAATGCGCAGCATGCTGCTGCGTGAGACCTCGCCGTCGTCGAGGGAGAACTGACCTCGCAGCGATTCCTGCACTGCTGGTGAGCAGACTCCCGACTGAACGGCCGCTTCGACGAGTTGTCTCAATTGGAGCGTGTCCATGGCCAGCGCCATTTCTTTATAATAGGTAGCCCATGATGTGGATGTCGATGCCGAACCCGTCCATGACGGGCGGCGCCTGCGCAGCGGCCGCTCACGCGAAGGGGCCGGAATCCACTCGGATCCCGGGCCCTTCGCCTACGCCGCACCGATCCGGCGGAACTCATGCGTTCCGGAACGGCGCCCACAGCTCGAGACTCCACACGTCGCCGTTGCCGACGCGGTAACCGCGCTCCTCGCCCTCACCGTCCACGACGAGGACCGATACGTTCGACGACGCGGCCCGGTACTGGAGGAATCCGCCCTGGTCGGTGACCTTCAGCTCCGGGACGCCTCCTGTACGAGAGAGCGCGTCGCCCGCCTCCTTCCAGGAGGTGTACCGGGGAAACCCGACGCCCATGCTCCGCGCCCAGGCCCGAGCCAGGCCGTCGCCCGACGCGAGGCGGTGCAACTGGACCGACGCGGTGGCCATGACCCACTCCGGCCCCGGGTTGAAGGCGAACTCGACGAGCCCGTAGTCCCGCCGCAACCACTGCCCTTCGTCGCCGACGACAGCGACGAAGGGATGACGAAACGCCCGGTCGATCTCGTCGAGTGTCGCGCCGATGCGGAGGCCATGCAGCTCTCCGGTGGTGACGAAAGAGGCGAGGAATTCAACGCCGGTCACGGCCAGTTCTCCGATATGTCGACAGTGCTGAAAAGAGTGGGAGTCGACTGAATTCCACGGCGCGGTAGTGACCGCCCGTGTTCAGAGATACGCCAGATCACCGCCGAGATCGAGAAATCGGCTGACCCGCTCCAGCGCGGCACCGTCTTCCAGGACATTGCATGCCTCGGTCAACCACGGTCCTTCCGTCATGCGGTGAGCCGTGTGGCGGTCAACTGTTCCTCGTGGTCGAGGACCACCACCGTGGTGCCAGCGCTCTCTGCCTGCACGATGACCACATCGTCCATGGCGGGATACCAGAGGTCGTCGATCGCTGTGAGCAGCTGCGACACAGTCATCTTTGCCGCGACTCGATCTGCGGGCCATGCGACCGTCACGTCCGTTTGGGGGTCTTGCAGCTGTGTCGCGAGAGCAGCGCGAACCTCGTCGTCAGTCATCTCCGAGACATCGACCGTGGAGTCGGCTGTCCGTCGCAGGTGGTTCAACTCCGACCACGAGCCGCCGACGGCCCTGACGACTTCGTCGAGAAGCGTGGAATCCGTACCCACGCCGATGGCCGCGAGCGTGGAGGTGAGCCCAGGTGGCATGTGCGTGTGTCCCCTCAGTTGCCTTCCAGGATGTTTCCATCGTTGTCCTGCCACGGGGCCCAGCCGATGTATCGGGATCCTGGGGTGGTGGGGTCTGCGGGAAACCAGTCGTGACCGTACACTCCGCCCTTGCCCTTCTTGCCGTTCGACCAGTCCCAGAAGTTCACGTGGCCGTCCGCGCCGTCGATGCGCCACCCCCGGATGCGATCGGGCGTCTGTTCGCCGATGAGGGTTCCGGTGCCTTCGTTCAGGTGTGGGTTCCGGTCGTACATCTTGATCGAATCCGGCCCCATGGGTCCGCCGGCATGCTCGCGAGCCGCATTCACGGCCTCGTCGTAGTTGGACCAGGAGTAGTCGTAGCGGCCGATGGACGGTTTGCTGTATCCGCGTGGGTCGTTCGGTACGTTGCCGCCAGGCGGCTGGGTCTTCTCCTCGTCCGGACAACCATCGGGTGCCAGCCCGAGCGGGTCAGCCCACGTGTGCGGGTTGTGGACGTAGACCGTTGGGTTGTCCGCCGGGGCGAGACCGAGAGGATCCTGGCTGAGGTAGCGGGCCGATTCCGGGTCGTAGTAGCGGAAGTGGTTGTAGTGGAGGCCCGATTCGGGGTCGAAGTACTGGCCCGGGAAACGGAGGGGGATGTACGCGGAGGCCGATCTGTTCCAGGTCGTCGTGCCCCAGAGGGTGGTTCGGGTGCGCCAGGCCAGTTCGCCTGATTCGTCGACCAACTCCGTCGGCGTGCCGATCAGGTCGGTGACTATTGCGAAGAAGCGGTCGTCGGTGGAGTCCTGGTCCGTGCGGCGTTCCGTCTGGGCCAGGGGGCGTAGGCCCGCATGGTCCCAGGTGAGGGTCACGCCGGACGTCGTCTGCTCGCAGAGTGTGGCCCCGTCCCAGGTGAAGTGGACCGTTTCCAGCAGTGATTGCTTCGATATGCGGCGGCCCAGGGGGTCGTACGCGTACCGCCAGACCGTCCCGTCCGGTGTCGTCACCGACGTCAGGCGGTCCTCCGCGTCCCACTCGTACCGCCAGGTGTCCGGCTTGCGGGAGAGACGGGTCTTCTGGCGCAGAACGATCCGGCCCTGGGCGTCGTGTTCGTAGCGGACAGCGCCCGCGCCGGTGATACGGGTGCCCTCGTAGGCGCGCCTGCCCGTCGCGGCCTGGGACGGGTGCGTGGACGGCCAGGACGCCTCCGTCTGGTTGCCCGCCTCGTCGTATGCGTACCGTTCTGTCCAGTCACGGGCGTGGACCGCCGTGACGCGGCCCGCCGTGTCCAGGTCGAAGCTGCGGGTGCCCCCGAGTCCGTCCGTGACGCCGACGAGGCCTCCATCCGCGCGATACGTGTACGCCCGGTGCTGGAGCTGGTGGCCCGAGCCACCCGTCACCTGCTGCGTCTCCAGGCGGCCCATCGGGTCGTACGACGAGGCCAGGGTGGCGAAGTCGGCGATGTGGCGGGTCGTCTCGCGGCCCACCGCGTCGTGGGTGAAGGTCAGCGTCCGGCCCGAGGACGTCAGTTCCGTACGGCGGCCCGCCGCGTCGTACGACCACGTGCTCGTCGAACCGCCCGGGGTCGTCCGGCCCGTCCGCCGCCCCACGGCGTCGTGCGTGAACGAGAGCGTTCGGCCGTTCACCGTCTCGGAGACCAGACGGCCGTACCGGTCCCTGAGGCGTTGCAGCGTCGCGTCGGGGCCGGTCGCCGCCGACAGCTGGTCGAAGACGTCGTACTCGTAGGCGCTGACCGCCCCCTCGGCGTCCTTGCGGACGATCCGGCCGAGGCTGTCGCGGTCGAAGCGGATCGTCTGGCCGAGGCCGTTCGCGCGGGAGGCCAGACGGCCCGCCGCATCGTGGTCGTAGCTCAGCGTCCGGTCGTCGAAGTCCGTCTCCGTGGCCAGTCGGCCCGCCGGGTCGTAGGCGTAGTTCCAGGTCAGACCCTGCGGGTTCGTCACCCGCGTCAGTCGCAGGTTCGTGTCGTGGTTGAACTCGTAGCGGACACCGTCCGGGCCCGTGCGGGACGTCAGCAGGTCGAAGTCGGTGTACGTGAAGCGGGTCGTGGCGCCCATCGCGTCCGTGTGGCTGAGGCAGTTGCCCTCGCCGTCGTACGTCCAGGTCTCTACCGTCCCGTCGGGCGCGGTGCGCCGGGACGGACGGCCCTCGACCGTCCACTCCAGCCGGGTGACTGCCCCGAGGGGGTCGGTGACCCGGACCGTACGGCCGAAGGCGTCGTACGCGTACCGGGTCGTGGCGCCCAGCGGGTTCGTGATCGCGAGCGGGAGGCCCCGGGCGTCCAGGGCCAGCCGGGTGGTGGCACCGAGCGGGTCTGTCACCGACGTGAGGCGGCCTGCCTCGTCGTACGCGAACTCCGTTCGGGCGCCGGACGGGTCCGTCACCGACGTGCGGTTGCCGCGTTCGTCGAAGGTCTGATGGGTGACGTTGCCGTCGGTGCCGACGATCCGGATCGGGAAACCGGCCTCGTCGTACTCGGCCCTCGCCTGCCGTCCGTCCGGGCGTTCCACCGCCGTCACGCGGCCCTGGTCGTCGTACGTGGAGCGGCTGACGTGGCCCAGCGGATCCGTCCGGGACAGGAGCCGGTTGTGGCGGTCGTACTCGAAGCGGGTGACCGCTCCCAGGGCGTCGATCTCGGCGACGACCTGCGCCCGGTCGTTGATCAGATGACGCTGGATGTGCCCCTGACCGTCGGTGAGGGTGGTCACGCGCAGGCCCGTCGCCAGGTCGACGCCGTCCCACGTGAAGGTCGTTTCGAGGTGGCCGTTCGTGCCCGACTGGTAGGTGCAGCGGTCCTGGTCGTCGTAGACGTAGTCGAAGCGGCTGTCGTTCGTGTCGGTCCACGAGGTGATCCGGCCGTGTTCGTCGCAGCCGAAGCGCAGGGGGCGGCCGGAGGAGTTGACGACCTCGGTCAGGTGGCCGTCCGTGTAGCCGTAGCGCAGGATCTCCTGGTCGGATCCGTCCGCGGCCGCTCCCGCCAGATGGAGGGCGGTTATGCGCCCTTCGCTCGTCGTGAGCTTCAGGTGGTAGCCGCCGTGGTGGACGAGCGCCGTCGGGGCTCCCGTCTCGTCGTGTTCGAAGGTGATCCAGCGGCCGTTGCGGTCGTCGATCTGCGCCAGGAGCGCGAGGCCGTCGCCGTGGTCGACGAAGTGACGGACCGTGCCGGTGGCGGGATCGGTGAGGGTGTAGCCGTCCTCGATCCGGTCGAGCGGCCACTGCCGGCCGTGGGTGGGCATGACGGGGACGCCGGGGGCCGGATGCGGGTAGGCGAGGAGGCTGCCCTCGTCGCAGCTGAAGACGACGCCTTCCGAGTCGATCTCCAGCCTCTGGTCCACCGTGCTCGACCACGTCGGGCCGAACCAGCGTCCCGAACGGCGCGAGGAGTCGAAGGTGCGCCGGAAGACGAGGGGGAGCGAGCCGGGCAGGGATATGTCGGTCTGCGGCAGCAGCACCCGGCCTGCGGCGATGTCGACGGGGTCCTGCTTGCACGCCGTCTCGCTCTCCTTCTTGCAGGTGGTGGCCGGGTCCTTCTCCTGGTCCGCGCGGCTGCTGTCCGGCTTCTTCCCGTCCGGCGTCGTGCCGTCCGGCTTCGTCCCGTCCGGCAGGCCCTTGGTGCCGTTCAGCCCGACCCTCAGGCCAGTGCGCGCGAGCCCCGCGCCCTTCGTCCCGATCAGTTCGGGCACCAGCCTTCCCAGGAACTCCGCCGGGTCGCCCTTCGCCGCGTCCCAGGCGTTCTTCAGCGCCCTGTCGGGGTTCGCCGCCGAGGACACCAGGCCGGCGAGCGTCATGTTGACGCCCTTGTAGTACTCCGCCGGGTGGGTGATGTTGTACGGGTCCAACGGGGTGACCGAACGGACGAAGTTGACCAGGCCGGCCGATCCCTTGACGATGCCACCGCCGAAGTGAGCCAGCTCGAAGCTCTGGCCCAGGCTGTAGTCCATCAGCTCCAGCTGGACCCGATCGCGGCCCGTCGGCTCGGCGGGCGCGTGCGCGAGCGCCGCGCGGACCGCCGTCCGCGCCGTCTCCCCGGCTTCGTTGCGCGCCTTCCGCGCGTCGTTCAGGATCTCCTGGGCGCGCTGCCGCTTGGCCTTGCCCGGGTCGGTGAACGCCCCGGGGTCCGGCAGCGGACTGTCCCCGGTGCGCGCCGCGTTGTAGGCGTCGACCTTCTTGTTGTACGTGTCGACGGCCGCCTTGGAGTCGCTGTCGCCCTCCTTGTACAGGGCGATCGCCTCACGCGCCTTGCCCTGCGCGCTCACGATCGCCTTGGAGTACGACTCCAGGGCTTTGGCCGCGCTCTCCATCGCGTCCGCCGCGCGCAGCCAGTCCGTCGGCAGGGCCTGGAACTTCTCCCGGAACGCGTCGGCCGCCTCGCCCTTCCAGTGGCCGGAGTCCAGCTTCTTCATCCCGCCGCCGACCAGGTCGAACGCACGCTGGAAGTCCCGCAGGTTCTTCACGGTCGCGGCGATCTTCTCCGGCTTGCCGTGGATCAGCTCGTCGGCCTCCTCGGTCTGCCCGAGCTGCTGCTCCCCGACCTGCGCGCCGAGGGACGAGGCGGTCTCGTCGCCCCAGTCCTCGACCGAGTCCGCCCAGTCGTGCGCGCCGACCTTGTCCAGGCCCTGACCGACCTTGTCGGTGGCGTGGTCGATGCCTTGCCCGACGATTTCCTTGCCCTTGTCGATGCCGTCACCGATCTTGTCGATGCCTTTGTCGATGCCGTCACCGACCTTGTCGGCGAGGCCGCTCCAGTCCACCATCAGCGGCTCTCCCCCCACCGCGGCTGTTCGGCCTGTTCGACGGTGGCCCGGTCGGGGTCGAGGCCGTCCTTGATCTGCTCGTCCATGCGGTCGCGCACCGCCGGGTCGATCAGTCCGGAACGCTCCATCGAGTCCAGCTTCGCGTCCATGACGTCGTAGCCGGTGTTCTGCCAGGTCTGCTTCACCTCTTGGTGCGCGTCGGTGAACGACTTCAGGCTGTAGTCGGCGTTGTCGAAGGTGCGCTGGTCGCGGACGGTCTCCCAGCTCATCTTCTTGACGTCGTCCTCGGACAGGTGCGGGTTGCCGTTGAGGGAATTCACGCCGATCTTGATCGAGTCCTTGATGTACTGCTCCTGCTCTGCGAACGACCCCGCCGACAGGCCGACCGCCTGCGCGAACCCGTTCCCCCGCAGGGTCAGGGTGCGTACGCCCCACTCCCACCGCTCGCAGAACGTCTCGAACTCCGACGTCAGCCCGCCATGCCCCAACTCAATCCCCGACAGGGCGAGGTCGGAGAACCCGCGACCTGTCGACGCCTCGCCGATCATGCCGAGCTCCTTCAGCTCGGCATGGGCCAGGTCGATGCCCTTCGCTATCTCCGCGAGCGCCGCCGCTGGCGCCGCGAGGTCAGGATCGTTCCCACTCATCGCGTCCCCGCCCCCGTACCCATCGGACTCCCGGCCCCGGTCCCCGTGTCCCCGAGATCCACCGCCACCTCGTCCGGGACGATCCCCGCCACCGGCGGAAACAGAGTCCCGTCCGCACTGCCCGCGTCCAGCGCGACCCCGCCGGGACCGGGCAGCATCGGCACCATCACATCAAGCAGCCGTGCGCCCAGAATCGTCCGGTACGACCACTCGCGCCCGGCCTCTCCCCGCGCGCCCGCGAACCGCGCCAGCGCCGCCTCGTCCGAGAACGCGCAGATCCACCGGACGCCGTTGAAGTCGGCGGTCCAGAGGCTCTCGTGGTCGTCGAAGGGCACGAGCACGGCGGTACGCCGGAACTCCCCCAGCAAACGCGCAAACTCACGCCGAGCCACTGCCACTTCGTCCCCGGCCCCAGGCTCGGGTCCGGGCTCCGACACGGCCCGCGCGGCAGCGGTCACCGGGGCCGCTTCCGGTTCCGGCGGTGCCTCCGGAACCGATTCCCCCGCCAAGTCCGCCAGCCTCGAAACCCGTCGAGGCTCCGGTATGCCATCCCCGTTGTCATGCACCCAGGCATGCTGCCATGCGTCCGTTCACACGAGCAACGAACAAGGGCTCGATCTCGTCATGTCGGCCGGGAAGCCTTCGTCAGGCCGGTCGACCTCCGACCTCAGGGCCCCGGGCGGGAGCGGCGCCGTCCGGCAGGGCCACGAGGACGTCCCCGTAGCGGAGTTGGTCGAGAACGCCGCCGGAGAGGTGGATCAGTGCGCTGTGGGGTGGGTCGATGAACTCCACGGGACGTCCGTACTTCTCGACCCGGTCCAGCCTCACCGTCCCCGTCAGACCCCTCGCGGTGTAGACCTGCCCGGGCCGGAGGACACCCCCGACGCAGCGGACGACACAGATACCGCCGTCGGGGCCGTGTTCGACCACGCGGTAGATCTGGAGCTCGTCGGCCTCTGGCACGTTCATAGGCTCCCCCAGTGTTTCCCGGCTGGCACGCATTCGCCTCGCGCTGCGATTCACGGGTCCGGCCCGCGACCAGAGGGGCCCGGGGACGGCCGTCGTCCCCGGGCCCCTTCCGTACTCCCGCCGGTCCTATTCGTCCTTCTTGCCCTGGGCCTCGATCGCGAGGAGGAGAGAGCCGCCCTGGGCGCTGCCGAGCCGCGGGAGGCCGTCGACGCGGCGCTCGACCGGCCGCGTCTCGGTGAGGTCGTTGGGCAGGACGACCACGTCGACGGCCTCCGGGAGGGGGAGTTCAAGGACGTCCTTCAGGCGGTTGAACAGGTGGAGGTCGTGCCGGAAGGGGTGGTGCATTGCTTCGTGCGATGGGTTGACCACGGGGTTCCCTAGGGGTGTGGGCCGGAGGGCGGTCAGGTGCGGCAGGCGCCGCAGGTGCCGGGTTCGGGGGCGCGGTAGGCGCGGTCGCAGGTGTCGCAGTTCTGGAGGGGGTGGCGGGCGGCCGGGTTCTCGGGTGCGCGGTACGGCGGCAGGGGCGGGAGCCGGTCCGTCAGGCGGTGGGCCAGGAGGGCGGCCGGGCGGTACAGGGGTTCCGCCGGGAGGTCGGCGGTCAGGGCGTTGTGCACGGCCTCGGGAGTGAGGTCCCGCTCCAGCCAGGCGGCGACGCCCGGGACGAGGTGTTCGGCGTCCGTCACGGAGATCAGGAGCCGGGGGTCGGTACGGCGGAGCCCTGAGAGGACCCCGAGGGCGGTCGCGAGCAGGTCGGGGGCGGGGTACGCGGGCTGCGGCACGGCGGGCAGAGCCCGGCGCTTGGGCTTCTTCTCCCGCTGCGCGGGGCGCTTGGGCTTCGGCTCCTCCGTGGTGCCGGTCCGGCCCGGCTGGTTGCAGGACACCGTCCGGGTGACGATGAATCCGTCCTTCGTACGCTCGCGGGTACGGCGCAGGTACCCGTGGGCCTCCAGCTCGCGCAGGGCCCCGGCGATCCGCGTCGTCCCCTCCGGGAAGCGGGCGGCGAGGCTCCTGATGTCGATGGCCGCGCCGCTGGGCAGCGACTGGATGTGCGCGGCCAGGCCGATGGCCGTCAGCGACAGCTCGGCGTGCTGGGCGAGGTGGTTGCCGATCACCGTGAAGTGGGTGGTGTGACGGGCGTTGTCGTGCGTGACGCCGCCGCGACGCGTGGCCGTACGGGTGCGCGGAGAGGGATTCTTCCCGTCGTTACGAGACTGGGAGTGGGGCTGCGCGCTAGTGTGCTGGGTACCCATCGGGAAGCCTCTTACTTCCTTGGTGGTCAGGCCCTCGCCGCGGATCGCTAGTCCCGGCGAGGGCCGACGCATGTCTGAGGTTGGCGGTCATATGCCAGTGGGGCAGAGCGTAAGACAGGCAACCCACCCCAAAGCCAGCTGTGTTGGTGTTTTTCACCCGAGTGAGTGAGTGCCTGCCTGAGCGGGGGGAGGGGTGGGGCTTGGTGGGTTTCTTTCTCTCTGGTTGTTGTCTTGGGAGATCGTCCGCCTCACCGAAAACCACGTTTCTGGATTTCGGTGGCTGAGTCGTTTGCCCAGGTCAGGGGTGCGGTAGAGCGAGTTCGGCCCATACGGTCTTCTGCGGTACGGGTCCCAGCCCGACGCCCCACCGGTCGGCGAGCGCCTCCACCAGAACCAACCCGCGCCCGCCGCCCCCGCCGCCGTCCGGTGACGCCGGCCGGAGGCGGGGAAGGGCGTCGGCCCGGGTGTCCGTCACCTCGATCCTGAGCACGGTCGCCGAACGGCGCAGCACGAGGCGGAAGTCCCGGCCGCCGACCCTGCCGTGGGTCACCGCGTTCGCCGCGAGCTCGGCGACGACCTGAGCGGCAGCCTCGGCCGTGGCGTACGGCAGTTCGCCCTCCCGCAGCCACTCGACAGCGAGCATCCGGGCGAGCCGGGCGCCACGCGGAGTGGACGACAGCAGGAGGCGGAAGTCGCTGGTGCGGGTGGGTACTTGGGCGGCGTTCTTCTGGTTCATGTCACCGAGCGTGGCCGCCGCTGGCTACCGTGCACAGTGACTCCACCGGTACGTAGGGTGACTGTCCGGAGCTTGTCCACCGCTGTCCGGTCTGTCCGAATCCCCGTGACGGGTAGGGGCGTCGAGGTCGAACAGGACAGACGGAGGGGTGCGAGGCATGTCGGTGGAGGAACCCAGCTGGGAGGTCGACCCGGACGACGACTGGGGTGTCGCCGTCATCGCCACCGTGGGACGGCAGTTGAGACTGCGTCGTGAGGCAGCGGGCATCCGGGTCGCCGAGTTCGCGGTCGCCGTCGGTTACGGCGAGGATTTGATCTACAAGATCGAGGGTGGGAAGCGGATCCCGCGCCCGGAGTACCTGGACAAGTCGGACGAGGTTCTCGGCGCGGGTGGACTGCTGTCGGCGATGAAGGACGACGTGGCGAAGGTCCGGTACCCGAAGAAGGAGCGGGCCTTGGCGAAGTTGGAAGCCCGGGCGGTCGAAATGCAGCTCTACGAGCCGCTCAACATCCATGGTCTGCTTCAGACACCCGAGTACGCGAGCGGGCTGTTCCTGATGCGGCGCCCTGTGTACACGCAGGACGAGGTGGAGCGGTACATGGCGGCGCGCGTGGCTCGTAAAGCGGTGTTCGAGCGCAGCCCTGCGCCCGAGCTTAGTTTCGTCCTGGAGGAATGGACGCTCCGCCGCCCGCTGGGTGGGAGGGATGTGCTGCGGCGCCAACTGGAACACCTGCTGCACGTGGCTGAGTGCGCCAGGTGGAACTCCAGATGATGCCGATGGCGCAGGTGGAGCACGTGGGTTTGTCGGGCGCCATCGAAGTGCTGAAGTTCGAGGACGGCTCGGCGGTCGGACGGTCGCCTGCCGTGGTCGGCGGAAGGCCGGTGACCGACCTGCGCCGGCTCCGCATCCTGGAACTGCGCTATGGCATCCTCCGGACTCAGGCGCTCACGCCCAGTGAGACCACCAACGCCATCCGTGGACTGCTAGGAGAGACATGACGCATCACACCTCCACCGGGGATGTCTCTGACCTGATGTGGTTCAAGAGCAGCTACAGCAGCGGCACTGAAGGCGACTCCTGCATCGAGGTCGCCACCACCCCCGGCACCGTCCACATCCGTGACTCCAAGGTCCTCGACGGTCCCCGACTGGCGGTCGGGCCCGGCGCGTGGGCGGGCTTCGTCTCGTACGCGACGACCGGCTGACCCCGCCACCCGCCTCCGTAACCCACACGTGTGAAGAGCCCGGATCCCTCGATCCCGGGCTCTTGGCATATGCCATGGTGTCGGCACCACCGAGCCCGCAGGAGCTGACCATGAGCGTTCTGACTCAGGACGGGTTCGAGGAACTCGCCCGTCTCGGCGCACACGTGGACGAGTCCCTGCGCCTTGAATTCCTCAAGGGGAAGATCGAGGAGAAGACGCCGTCCGACGGGAGCCACGGGCGGATCATCGAGTGGCTCACGCGCCTGTGCCTTCAGGCCGACGCCGGATGGTGGCTCTACCCCGACCAAGGGCTCAGAGTCGAGAAGGACCGCAAGGGCAACGCCCGCCCCGATGGTTGCCTCGTGCCGCTCGATGCCTTCGTGGGGCAGGGGGAGTGGGCCAGTCCCGACGGGGTCCTCATGACCGTCGAGGTCACATCCGGCGACTCGGACACCGGGCGGCGGGATCGGGTGGAGAAGCCGCACGCCTATGCCGAGACCGGGATCCCCGTCTACCTGCTGATCGACAGGACCGCCGGGGAGGTCAAGGTTCACTCCCAGCCCGATGGAGAGCGGTACGAGATGGTCGTGACGGTGCCCTTCGGGAAGAGCGTGACGCTGCCCGAGCCGGTGGGGATGGAGCTGGACACGACACCGTTGAAGAACTGGGTCCACTGAACTTTTTCGCGTCGGCTGTCACACATCCGCTCCGGGCTCCGTCAGTGCAGTGTCCGGCTCGGTCGAGGCGGATACGGGAGAGGCCCAAGGAGCCGACATGTTCGCCGAGATGTCCACCACCGCCGTCGTCGTCACCGCCGTCGCCGCGTTCATGGCCGGGTTCTCCGGGGGCGCGATCTTCGTCAGGGCCGCGTTCGTCGTCGAGCCGCTCGCCCAGTACGGGGTCCCCCGGACGTGGTGGAACTGGCTCGGCGCCGCCAAGGTCGCCGGTGCCCTCGGGCTTCTCGTCGGGTTCTTCGTGCCCGTGATCGGGACCCTCGCCGCCGTCGGGCTCGTCCTGTACTTCACCGGGGCCGTCGTCACCGTCCTCCGCGCCCGCTCGTACGGGCACGTGGCCTTTCCGCTGGTCTACATGGCGCCCGCCGTCGCCGTCCTCGCGCTCGTCTAGGCCGGACACGGCGAAGGCCGCCGTCCCCTTCGGTCAGGGGGCGGCGGCCTTCGGCGTACGTACGCCGGGACGTCAGTCCTTCTTCTCCTCCAGGCGCGGGAACAGCACCGCGCCCTTCGTCACCGTCGCACCCGCCGGGAGCTGCCCCCACGTGGCGGAGGACTGCACCGGCTGCGAGGCCAGCGCGCCCAGGGACGCCTCGGCGCCCAGCGAGTCCCACAGCGCCTGCGAGGTCTCCGGCATGATCGGGTTCAGCAGGACCGCGACGGCGCGGAGCGACTCGGCGGCCGTGTAGAGGATCGTCGCCAGGCGGGCCCGGCCCTCCTCCGACTCGTCCTTCGCGACCTTCCACGGCTCCTGCTCCGTGATGTAGCCGTTGACCTGCTTCACGAAGTCGAAGATCGCCAGGATGCCGGCCTGGAAGTCCAGCTCCTCGCCGATCTTCTGGTCGGCCGTCGCAACCGCCTTCGCCAGGCCGTCCTGGATCGCCTTCTCCGCCTCGCCGTCGGCCGCCGAGGCCGGCAGCGCGCCGCCGAAGTACTTGCCGACCATCGCCGCCACGCGCGAGGCGAGGTTGCCGTAGTCGTTCGCCAGCTCGCTCGTGTAGCGGGCGGAGAAGTCCTCCCACGAGAACGAGCCGTCCTGCCCGAACGCGATCGCCCGCAGGAAGTACCAGCGGTACGCGTCCACGCCGAAGTGCGAGGTCAGGTCCTGCGGCTTGATGCCGGTCAGGTTCGACTTCGACATCTTCTCGCCGCCGACCATCAGCCAGCCGTTCGCGGCCACGCGCCCCGGCACCGGCAGGCCCTGCGCCATCAGCATCGCGGGCCAGATGATCGCGTGGAAGCGGAGGATGTCCTTGCCGATGAGGTGCACGTTCGCCGGGAAGGTCTCGTCGAACTTCTCCTGGTCGGCGCCGTAGCCCACGGCCGTCGCGTAGTTCAGGAGCGCGTCGATCCACACGTAGATGACGTGCTTCTCGTCCCACGGGACCGGGATGCCCCAGTCGAACGTCGAACGCGAGATGGAGAGGTCCTCCAGGCCCTGCTTGACGAAGTTCAGGACCTCGTTGCGGGCCGACTCCGGCTGCACGAAGCCCGGGTTCGACTCGTAGAACTCCAGGAGCTTCGGGCCGTACTCGCTCAGCTTGAAGAAGTAGTTCTCCTCCTTGAGGATCTCCACCGGCTTCTTGTGGACGGCGCACAGCTTCGTGCCGTCCTCCGCCTCGATGAGATCGCCCGGGAGCTTGTACTCCTCACAGCCCACGCAGTACGGGCCTTCGTACCCGCCCTTGTAGATCTCGCCCTTGTCGTACAGGTCCTGCACGAACTCCTGCACGCGGTCGGTGTGACGCTTCTGCGTGGTGCGGATGAAGTCGTCGTTCGCGATGTTCAGGTGCTCCCAGAGCGGCTTCCACGCCTCCTCCACGAGCTTGTCGCACCAGGCCTGGGGCGTGACGTCGTTCGCCTCGGCCGTGCGCATGATCTTCTGACCGTGCTCGTCCGTGCCGGTGAGGTACCACACCTTCTCGCCGCGCTGACGGTGCCAGCGCGTGAGCACGTCGCCTGCGACGGTCGTGTAGGCGTGGCCCAGGTGAGGAGCGTCGTTGACGTAGTAAATGGGGGTCGTGACGTAGAACGCCTTCGCCCCCTGCTTCTCGGATCCAGTGGCCGCCATGGTCGAAATCCTAACGGTCGGACGAAGATCCACTCACATCGATAAACCCCGGGGCGGGCGGCGCGTGCGCCGTGAGGAAGATGGGACGCATGCGTGTACTCGTTGCCGAGGACGAGCGGGACCTCGCCGCACTCGTCGCCACCGGCCTGCGGCGGGCCGGTTTCGCCGTCGACACGGTCCACGACGGGGGCGAGGCCTTGGAGCGGCTCGGACTGTACGGGGGCGGCGACGAGGCCCTGGAGTCCCCGGAGCCCCCGCTCGGACCGTACGGAGGCGCCCCCGTCCAGAGCCAGTCGCTCGGCCCCTGCCCGTACGACGTCCTCGTCCTCGATCGCGACCTGCCCCGCGTCCACGGCGACGACGTGGCCCGGCGGCTCCTCGCCGCCGGCTCTCCCACCCGCGTCCTCATGCTGACCGCCGCCACCACCCTCGACGACCGCGTCGAAGGCCTCGACCTCGGCGCCGACGACTACCTCGGCAAGCCCTTCGAGTTCCCCGAGCTGGTCTCCCGCGTCCGGGCGCTGCGGCGGCGGTCCGCCCGGCCCGCGCTCCCGCCTCTCCTGGAGCGGTACGGGCTCCGCGTGGACACCGTCCGGCGGACCGCCGACCGCGACGGGCGGGACCTCGACCTCTCCCCCAAGGAGTTCTCCGTCCTCCAGATCCTCCTGGAGGCCGACGGCGCCGCCGTCTCCGCCGAGGAGCTCCTCGAACGCGCCTGGGACGCCCACGCCGACCCCTTCACCGGAGCCGTACGGGTCTGCATGAGCAAGCTGCGCGCCAAGCTCGGCGAACCGGGGCTCATCCGGACCGTGCAGGGCGTGGGGTACGTGCTGTGAGCCCGTCCCCCGACGGATACCTGGGCGCCGGGTCCACCATCCGCGCCCGGATCGCGATCGTCTACGGAGGTGTCTTCCTCGTCCTCGGGGCGGTGCTGCTGCTCGTGGTGAACCTGCTGGTCAGAGCCGGTACGGATGAGGAAGCCGATGCCATCGTGGCGCGTACCGGCGACCTCGCCGGCGATGTCGCCGTCGTCGAGGCGTACCGGCTCGGCGACGACATCAGCCGGGCCGCCGGCGAGCAGATGCTCATGTGGTCCGGCATGGCCCTGGTCGTGATCGCCTGCTGTGCCGTCGTGGTCGGATGGTGGACCGCCGGGCGCGTCCTGCGGCCCGTGCACGAGATGACCGCCCGCGCGCGGCGGCTCTCCGAACGCAACCTGCACGACCGGATCGCGGTCAGCGGGCCCGACGACGAGCTCAAGGAACTCGGCGACACGATCGACGCGCTGCTCGGACGCCTGGAGACCGCCTTCGACAGCCAGCGGCGGTTCATCGCCAACGCCTCCCACGAACTGCGCACCCCGCTCGCCACCCAGCGCGCCGCCATCCAGGTCGGGCTCGACGACGACTGCGACGTACGGCAGGTGCTGCTCGACGCCAACCGGCGCAGCGAACGGCTCATCGACGGGCTGCTGCTCCTCGCCCGCAGCGAGCGGGGGCTCGCGGAACGCGAGGACGTGGTCCTCGGCGAGGTCGTCGAGGAGGAGTACGCGGGCGCGTGCGTGGCGGCCGGCGGGGGCGGTGTCGTACGGGGGAGCCGGGTGCTGCTCGGGCAGCTCGTACGGAACCTTGTCGCGAACGCGGTCGCCTACAACGTGCCGGGGGGTGGCGGCGTGGTGGACGTACGGGTCGAGGGCGGGGTCCTGACCGTCACCAACACCGGGCCGGTCGTCCCCGTCGGCGAGGTCGACGGGCTCTTCGAGCCCTTCCGGCGCGGCGCGGGGCGGGACCGGATGGGGCCGGGCGCGGGGCTCGGACTGTCCATCGTGCGGTCGATCGCGACGGCGCACGGGGGGAGCGCCCGGGCGGTCGCGCGGGGCGCGGAGGAGGGCGGCGGGCTCGTGGTGACGGTGACCTTGCCGGTCACCGTCACCACGAGCCCTGTTTTTGCTTCCTAGAGCTCCAGGCCTTCGAGCAGCCCGCGGTAGAAGGCGGGGTGCGCGGTCTCGACCGGGGTCGCGCCCGGGAAGTACACGGCGGTACGGGGAGCGCCGTCCGGCCCGTCGAGCTTCCGGAGGAAGTCGAAGGCCTTGTTGTCCTCCTCGCCCCAGGCCACGAACCGCCAGTGCAGCGGGCGGTCGGCCGCTTCGGCGAGCGCCTGGGTGGCAGCCGTCTTCGACTCCGGGGCGCCGTCGGTCTGGAAGACCACCAGGGCCGGGCGGGTCGGGTCCGCCTTGCCGTGGTGGGCGAGGACCTCCTCCACGGCGCGGTGGTAGTTGGTACGGCCCAGGCGGCCGAGGGTGCCGTTGATCTCCTCCACGCGGGTGGGGGTGAGGTCGGCGGGGGTGAGGGCGACGGTGCCGTCGATGTCCGTGGAGAAGAACACGGTCGTGACGGTGGCGGTCTCGTCGAGGTGCGCCGCGAGCGCGGTGACCTGTTCGGCGAGCCGCTGCACGGAACCGTCCTTGAAGTACCCGCGCATCGAACCGGACCGGTCCACCACGAGGTACACGGCGGCGCGGGCGGTCGTGAGCCCCTGCTTCTTGAGCTGGGCCCCGGCGGCCTTGTACGCGTCCGCGAGGTGCGGGGCGGCGGCCTTGACCTCGGCGAGGGCGAGGGCGGGGCCCTGCGGGGCGCGGGCGGCTTCGGCGTCGGCGGCCGGGGCCTCCTGCGGCTCGGGAGCGGTGGCGGTGGCGGCGTCGGCGGCCTGCGCCTCCGGCTCCGCCGGGTGGGTGGCCTCGGCCTGCGGCTCGTCGTCGGCGACGGCCGTGTCCTCCTCCGCCGGTTCGGCGGCTGTGGCGGCGGGCTCCGCCGCGAGGTCGTCCGCGTCGTCGTCCGCGTCGGCGGCCGGCTCCGGCTCCGCCGGGGCGGTGGCTTCGGCCTGCGGCTCGTCGGATGCCGTGTCGGCCTCCGTCTCCGCCTGCTGCTCGGCGTCGGCGTCCGCGTCGGCAGCTGCCACCGGCTCCGCAGGGGCGGTCGCCTCGGCCTGCTCCGCCGTCGACTCCTCCGCCTGCGCGGGAGCGAGTTCAGGCCCATCGGCGTCGGCGGTCGCCTCCGTCTCGGCCTCCACCGCGTCAGCGGTGGCCTCCGTCTCGGCCTCCGCCGCGTCGGCAGTCGCATCGGCATCCGCGTCTGCCGGGGCGGGTTCGGTCTCCGCCTCCGCCTGGGCGGGCTCGGGCTCGGTCTCCGGCTCCACGTCCGCCGTGACGGGCTCGGGCTCGGAATCCGTAACCGCCGGGCCGGACTCGGGCTCTGCCTCCGCCGTCGCGGCGGCCGGCTCTTCGGTGACCGGCTCGGTCGGCTCCACCGACTCGTCAGCCACGGGCTCAGCCGTCTCCGCCGCCGCCGTGTCGGCATCAGCCGACCCCTCGGCTTCCGTTGCGTCAGCCGTCACCTCGGCGTCAGCCGACTTCTCCGCCGCCGTGTCCGCCGCCACCTCGGCGTCAGCCGTCAACTTGGCCTCAGGCGCCGCCTCCGCCTCCGCCTCCGCGGCCACGTCCGAATCCCGATCCCCGCTGCTCGCCGCCCCCGCCGCAGGCGTCTTCGCCCGGGCCCTGGGGACCCGCGGGTTGTCGAAGGACGCCGCCACCAGATCGTCCGCCGCTCGGCGGGCCGCGTCGTCCGAGGCGCCCGAGGCATCCGGGGTGCCCGAGGCGTCCGGGGTGTCGGGGGTCGGGGTCTCACGCGTCTGGGGCGGGACGGAGGTTGCCGGGGATTCCTCGCGGTCCCGGCCGAACACCTTGCGCAGCATGCTCCGAATACCCATGGGCGAACCCTTTCGCATGAGTGGGGTGCGTGTGAATGTCCGTACTGGGCGTTTCGGGACTTTCATCCCTGGCCAGGGCGGACACGTAAGGTTAGCGGCCACCCCCTCCCTCCTCCGCGACCCGGTCGCCCCCGGTTGCCGTGCATTCATTCGGCGTTCACTCCGTCGCCGCGCCTGTGCAGATCTACGCACATAGCGTCGCCGCCGAAGGAATCCCGACACCATGTCGGCGCAGCGTTGCGCCGTAGGAGGACGAAGTGCGCAAACTGCTGCCGCTGCTGAGCACCAACCCCCACGGAGGCGGCCGTTCCGCTCTCACCTGCCGCTTCCGCTGCGGCGACGCCTGTTTCCACGAGGTGCCCAACACCAGCGACAACGAGTACGTCGGTGACGTCATAGCCGGTGCGCTCTCGCGCCGTTCCGCTCTCCGCGCCGCCGCCGTCGTGACCGTCGCCTCCGCCGCCGGCGGCGCCGTCGTCCTCGGCAACGCCCCCGAGGCCGTCGCCAAGCCCGGCCACCCCGGCCACCCCGGCCACCCCGGCAAGCCCGCCCCCACCGACGGCGCCCGCGGCCTCCGCTTCGCCCCCGTCGCGCCCAACACCGCCGACAAGGTCACCGTCCCCGCCGGCTACGCGCAGAACATCGTCATCCGCTGGGGCGAGCCCATCCTCCGCGGCGCCCCCGCCTTCGACGGCGAGAAGCAGTCGGCGAAGGCCCAGGCCGGCCAGTTCGGCTACAACAACGACTTCCTCTCCCTGCTGCCGCTGCGCGGGGAGCACCACCGTCAGGTACTCGTCGCCAACCACGAGTACACCGACGAGGTGTTGATGTTCCGTGGGTACGACTCCGAGAACCCGACCCGCGAGCAGGTCGAGATCGCCTGGGCCGCGCACGGCCTCTCGGTCGTCGTCGTCCAGGAGGAGCACCGCACCGGCAAGCTCACCCCGGTCACCCGCCACCACCTCAACCGGCGGCTCCACACCACCAGCGAGTTCGAGCTGACCGGCCCCGCCGCCGGCAGCGACCTGCTGAAGACGTCCGCCGACCCCGAGGGCCGTACCGTCCTCGGCACCCTCAACAACTGCGCCGGCGGCACCACCCCGTGGGGCACCACCCTCCACGGCGAGGAGAACTTCAACCAGTACTTCGCGTACGGGTCGAGCACCACCGACAAGCGGTACGGCGTCGGCACCGGCGCCTCCGAGCGCAAGTGGGAGCGGTTCGACAAGCGCTTCGACCTGCGCCAGGAGCCCAACGAGGTCCACCGCCAGGGCTGGGTCGTCGAGCTCGACCCGTACGACCCCGACTCCACGCCCCGCAAGCGCACCGCCCTCGGCCGCTTCAAGCACGAGGCCGCGCAGCCCCGCCTCACCGAGGACGGCCGTCCCGTCGTCTACATGGGTGACGACGAGCGGTTCGACTACTTCTACAAGTTCGTCTCGTCGAAGCGGATGAAGAAGGGGAACTCGCGGGCCGCCCGCGAGCACAACCTCACCCTCCTCGACGAGGGCACCCTGTACGTCGCCAAGCTCACCGGCGACTCGCCGGCCGCCGAGATCGACGGCACGGGCAAGTTGCCGAACGACGGCGAGTTCGACGGTTCCGGCCAGTGGATCCCGCTCGCCACCGGCGACGTCTCGCACGTCCCCGGCATGACCGCCGACGAGGTGTACGTCTTCACCCGCCTCGCCGGCGACAAGGTCGGCGCGACGAAGATGGACCGCCCCGAGGACGTCGAGCCGTCCCCGCGCAGCGGCCGCGTCTACGTCGCCCTCACCAACAACACCAACCGCGGCAAGGGCACCAACCCGGGCGCCGACGAGGCCAACCCGCGCAACCTCAACAAGCACGGCCAGATCCTCGAACTGGCCGAGCACTGGGACGACCCCGCCGCCGACGGCTTCGCCTGGCGTCTCTTCCTCGTCGCGGGCGACCCGAACGACCCGGCCACCTACTTCGCCGGCTACCCGAAGGAGAAGGTCTCCCCGATCTCCTGCCCCGACAACGTGGCCTTCGACCCGCACGGCAACCTGTGGATCTCCACCGACGGCAACCAGCTCGGCTCGCACGACGGCCTGTTCGGCGTCGCCACGCGCGGCGAGCGGCGCGGTGAGCTGAAGCAGTTCCTGACCGTGCCGAAGGGCGCCGAGACCTGCGGCCCGATCATCCAGGACCGCCGCGTCCTGGTGGCCGTGCAGCACCCGGGCGAGCTCGACGGCGCCTCCGTCGAGAACCCGAAGTCGGAGTGGCCCGACGGACCCGGCAAGCTCGTCCGCCCGTCGGTCGTCTCCGTCTGGCGCACGGACGGCCGCGACATCGGCGTGTGAGCACCGTGAGGGCCGGGGGTGGGGAGCGCCTCACTCCACCCCCAGGCCCTCACTCCACCCCCAGGCCCTCCCTGAACCGTACGAACTGCTCCTCCGGCTCCCCCGTGTACGCCCACGGCACCCACGCCGCCCGCCTGCCCAGCATCCCGAGCAGTTCCCGCGCGATCTCCACCTGGCCCGCGTAGCAGGCGGCGTGCGCGAGGAAGTTGAGGTCCCCGACCTCCTCCGGTGCCACCGGCGTCCCCGGGTCCCGGCCGCCGATCCACCGCGCGTGCGTGCGCCGCAGTTCCGTGACCGCGAGCTCGTGCTTCCAGTGCTGGTCGAAGCCCCGCACCGGGCCGCGGCCGAGCGCGCCGTCCGCGATGTACCGGTACTCCTCGACCCGCGCCACCTGCACCAGGACCGGCAGCGGCGAGCCGGGCGGCGCCACGCCCGCCGCGTCGCGGGCGAAGTCGTACATGCTGCCGTGCGTGCCGTGCCACCGCGCCGACCAGTAGCGGAGCACCTGGATGTGCCCCTCCGTGTTGTACGGGTCCCGGCGCCGCAGCTCGTCGAACCAGTGCCGCAGTTCCCGGCGCGGCACCCCGCCCTCGTACAGCCTCGCCACCGAGAGCAGCGCCACCCACGGCATGGGGTCGGCGGGCGCCGCGTCCGCCGCGCTCCGGCAGGCGTCGACGGCGGCGTCGATCCGGCCCCGTTCCACGGCGGCGCCCCGGCCGGCCGCGATGGCCGCGTCGAATACCCGTACCACCTCGGTCGCCGCACGGAGGACGGCCGCGTCGGGGTTGCCCGGTTCGGCGGCCCGCCAGGTCTCCACGGTGGAGCTGCCGGCGGCGGCGTGCGAGAGGAGCCGCAGCCGGTGGGTGCGGCGGGCCCAGTGGTCGCCCGTGGCGGCGAGCAGGTCCCGTACGCCCTGCCAGCGGCCGATGACGATGTCGTGGCGCGCCTCGGTCAGCGCGCGGTCCCCGAAGTCCGGGTCGAAGTCGGGCACGAAACGCTCCGCACGCGCCGAGCGCGTGGAACGACGGCGTACGGCCATCGGGGGGCCTCCTTCGGTCTCCGGGGACGGGGGTGCGTGCACTGAGGACTTCCGGGTCGCTCAGAAGTCCGTCGCGTAGCTCTTGTCCCTGGTTCCGGTACGCGCGTGCGTGGCCGGGCCCCAGTCCTCCGCCGCGGCCATCGCGCGGGCCGCGTCCAGGCGGGCCGGGCGGTAGTAGTCGCTGCCCTTCCGCCAGTACACGAGCAGGGGTACGACACCGACGAGCAGGCCGCCGAGGCCGATGGTGAGGGCCGTCGTGGAGAGTTCGCCGAGCGATTCGACGAAGGCCCAGAGCATGAACGCGGAGCCGAGCAGCGGCCAGAGGCCGCCGAGGACCAGGTTCCGTACGGAGCGGAAGAGGACCGACTTGTACGCGACGACCGCGGCGATGCCCGCGAGGCCGTAGTAGAACGCGATCTGGAGGCCGATCGCGGAGACCGCGTCGCTGAGGATCTGCTGGACGGATCCGGCGGCCGCCGCCGCGGCGAACATCAGGAGGGCGGCGCCGCCGACGGCGGCGATGGCGACCCAGGGGGTGTTCCAGCGGCGGTGCACGGTGCCGAGCGCGGCGGGCAGGGTCCGGTCGCGGCCCATCGCGAAGAGCGAGCGGGTGACCTGGAGGAGTGTGGTCTCCAGGGTGGCGACGGTCGACAGGACGACGGCCACGACGAGGAGTTTGCCGCCGATGCCCGGCCAGATCTCCTGGCCGAGGACGGCGAGGACGTTGGGTCCCGCGGTACGGATCTCGTCGGCGGTCAGCAGGACGTTCACGGCGACGGTGAAGGCTTCGAAGAGGACGAAGACGAACCCGACGCCGACGAGCGCGGCGAGCCCTGCGGTGCGGCGGCTGTTACGGGTCTCCTCGCTGAGGTTGCTGGTGACGTCCCAGCCCCAGTAGTAGAACGCGGCGATGAGGGCGCCCGCGGCGAAGCCCTGCGGGCCCTCGAACTGGCCGAGGCCGAACCAGGACCAGTCGAAGGCGGTGGCCTGCCCCCGGTGGGCGACGGCCGCGAGGACGAAGCCGATCAGGATCAGCATCTCGACGCCGGACATGATCAGTTGGGCTCGTACGGTGAGCCGGGCGCCGCCCAGGACCACGAGCAGCATCATCAGGAACCAGCCGGCGCCGACGGCGGTGGCGAGCGGGGTGTTGTCGGCGAGGTCCGGGTCGATCAGGGAGAGCGTGAGGGAGCCCGCGGGCAGCGAGCCCGCCACCATGAACACGGTCGCGGCGAAGACGAGTGCCCAGCCGGAGAGGAAGCCGAGGAAGGGGTGCAGGGTGCGGCCCACCCAGGAGTAGCCCGCCCCCGCGTTGACGTCGATCCGGCCGAGCCGGGCGTACGCGAGGACGATGCCGAACATGGGTATCGCGCAGTACAGCAGCGCCGCCGGGCCCGCGAAGCCGACGGCGCCGAAGAGCACGGCGGTGGTCGCGGCCAGCGAGTAGGCGGGGGCGCTGCCGGCGACGGCCATCACGATCGTGTCGAAGGTGCCGAGGACATTGGGCTGGAGCCCTCTGTTCGTGGTGGTGCGCATGGCGGGGTCCTCGGGGCGCGGGGGTGAGGCAGGGCGAAGTGGCCCGTCCGCCGGGCCGGTTGCCGACGGCCGGGGGCGCGGATCACGGTGATTTCGAGCGCATCGTAGTCGCCCGGGTGGATTCCGGTAACGGCGGTGCGGAGGGTTCCGTTCGGTGACCGCCGGTAAGTCCTCCCGTACGCCCCCGGGAAAGGGTTTACCGCAGGTCGGGACCGGCGATGGCGCGGGCCGCGCGGACCTCCTGGCGGAGGGGTTCGAGGACTCCGTTCTCGTCGCCGACGAGGTCGGTGCGGACTTCCACGAGGGTGTCCGACTCCCTCAGTCCGTCCGCGAGTTCGCGCAGCTCCCGCTCCACGGCCGTGACCTCGTCCGGGTCGGGTCCTGGGGCGCCGTGGTCGACGCGGATCCGGGCGGCCGTCGTAGCGTCCACGATCCGCTCGACGGCGACGACGAGCGGCCACCAGGCGGCGGCCCGTGGGCCGGTGGGCGGGGGCTCGGTCAGGGCGCGCTGGAACTCGGAGCGGACGGTCGACAGGTCCCGGTAGAGCTTACGCCGGGCCCGCACACGCGCACCCTGCTCGTCTCCGTTCCCCCTGAACGCGCAGGTCACGTACGCGGCGGTGTCGGCGACGGCGTCCGCGAGCCGGTCCCCGATCCGGGTGTGCCAGGACTCGGGCCAGAGGAGGTAGCCGGCGATCAGCGCGATGCCGCAGCCGATGAGCGAGTCGTACAGGCGGGGCAGGATCAGGCCGAAACCCTGCTGGTTGAGGGTGTCGGAGAGCAGCAGGATCACCGGGGTGATGGCCGCGGTCTGGAAGGCGTACCCCTTCGCGGAGAAGACGGGGATCAGGGCGGCGAGGGCGCACATCACGGGGACGTCCCACCAGCCGCGCGGCACCTCGGCGAGGACGAGGGCGGCGAGGAGGAGTCCGAGGGCGGTGCCGAAGGCGCGGAGCACGGCCCGGGAGAAGACCGAGCCGAAGTCCGGCTTGAGGACGAAGGTGACGGTGAGCGCGACCCAGTACGAGCGGGGCACGGCGATCAGCGACACCAGTGCCTGCGCGAGGCCGATGCAGAGCGCGAGGCGCAGCCCGTACCGCCAGGACGCCCCGGAGAGCAGTACGGAGCGGGTGGCCCGGCGGGCGCGGACCCGGAGCGCGGCGGGCCTGCCGAGCCGGTCGTCCACGTTGTGCGGGTCGGGGTCGGCCTCGTGGACGACGGCGGCCGCGTGCCGCAGGGCGTGGTCGACGGCCTTCTCGGCGGGCCGTACGGCGGTCGGAAGTTCGAGTACGGGCGCCCCCGAGCCGTGGCCGCCGGGCTTGCGGCGCTCCTCGACGGCGTCGGCGAGCTGCCGCACCGTCACCGGGATCGTGGCGTCGAGCGGCCCGTACAGCTGGGCGCGCAGATGGGCGGCGGGCGCGGCCTCGGCCAGCGGGATGACGACGTTCAGCTGGGCGAGCAACCGCACGAGGACGGGTGCGCGGCCGTGCTGGCGGGCGCGGCGGGCCAGGACGAGGTCGTAGGCCTGGTTGAGGGAGGCGGTGACGGCGTGCCGCTTCTCGTCGTACGAGCTGGTGCCGGTGGCCTCGTACAGGTCGGCGACGGCCCGGTAGGTCGCGGCGACGGCGGCCCGCTCGGGGGCGGTGCGGCGCAGCGGCCAGCCGAGGAGGGTGAGGACGAGGACGAACAGGCCGCCGAGGGTGAGGAGGAGGGGCGCCTTCCACCAGGGGTCGGGCATGGGGAGTCCGGCGCCGACGACGGCGTTGAGGAGCAGGAGGAGCCCGGACACGGAGGCGACCGCGCCGATCGACGAGATCATCCCGGAGACGAGCGCGACGAGCGTCAGCGCGGCGACCGCGAGCCAGCCGTGCCCGAAGACGAGCGTCCCGAGGGTGACACCGACCGCGCCGAACAGCTGCGGCACGGCGATGTTGAAGACCCGCATCCGGTAGGCGTCGGCGGTGTCGCCGATGACCCCGGACAGCGCGCCCATCGACACGAGCGCCCCGTACGCCGGCTGCCCGGCGGCCAGCCCCACGGCGAGCGGCGCGGCGAGGGCGACGGCGGCCCGGAGCGCGGCGGCCCAGGGGATCGGCGCGGGCGCGGGCTTGAGCCCGGCGGTGAGCCAGGCGGGCGGGGAGAGCCGGACGGCGGTTCCTGCGGGTCGAGCCATGGTCACCAACGTACGTCGTCGCCGCCCGGGTCACGCCGATCACGGGCGGGGCGCGGCCCTGGGGGGCGCACGCCTCCGCCGGGGGCCGTGTGCGGGGTCATGGTCCGGCGGTCTGTCCGGCGGCCGGTGGGGAACGTCACCAGCCTGCTCGCGGGTCAGGGGCCGGGAACGTCGATGCCGGCTCGGGAAGCGGGAAGGATGAGGGGCGTGGACATCGAGGAAGCCGTGGCGGCGATCGGGACCGCTCAGGACGTGCCGGGACTGGCCATGGCCTGGCGGTGGTCGCCGATGTCCCGGTTCGTGTTCTCCCTCGCGATGGACCACGACGGGCGCTGGGCCTACCAGATGAACTCGATCGATGTGCACGACGAAGGCCTGACCAGGGCCGTTCTGGCGTTCGCACGGGAGCATCAGCTCGGCCGCGGTCCGGAGTCCCGACCGCTCACCGTCCTTCCCGGGTTCTCGTACGGGGACTACCGGTTCGATGCCGTCGCGGCGACGTCACCGGCCGTGCACGGGTACCACGTCGGGCGGAACGAGGAGCTGAACGAGGTCGTCTCGGGGGTCTTCCCGGCGTACCAGTGCGAGTTCCGCGGGGACGAGAGCCCGGAGGTGGCGGTCATGCGGGTCAAGCGCATGCTGCGACCGACCGTCCTGACCCGGTCGCCGGTCCCGTACCTGCGCATGCGGTACGAGAACACGCGGACCCGCGGCGGCAGCACCGGCGCCTCCCGCGGGTTCGCCACGCAGGACGTGCTGCTGCTGGAGCTGGCGCTCCTCGAAGGCGCTCCGGGCAGTTTCGTGGAGGTCGAGAACCACCGGGGGGACGTCTGGTGCGTCGAGTGGGACGGCGGCTGGCTGGTGAACGGGCGGCCGCAGGACATGCCGCTCTCGGAGGAGTGGGTGGGGACGGTACTGGGGTGCTCCTAGACGGTCTCGGGCGGTGCTCCGTGGACGGTCTCGGGCAGGGCTCCGCCGCCGCCGGTCGTCGCCGTCGTCGGGAGGCGGGTCAGTTGCGGTAGGACTCGACCTCCGTGGCCGGGCGGAGGGTGGCCGTGTCCGGGTCCTCGCCGAACTCTGCCTTCGCGCGGCGCTGGCGCAGCAGGTCCCAGCACTGGTCCAGGCGGACCTCCAGGTCGGCCAGGCGGGCGCGTTCCTCCGGGAGGAGGCCGCCGGTCCGCTGCCGGAGGGCGCGTTCCTCCTCGACGAGGGCACCGATGTCGTCCAGGATCTCCTCGTTGTCCATGTCTTCCAGCGTGGCCGATCAGCGCGGGCCGCGCAGGTCGAGATCCGCGAGGACCGCCCGGTGGTCGGAGCCCGCCAGGTCGAGGAAGCGGACCTCGCGGACGCTGAAGTCCCTGACGAGGACGTGGTCGATCTGCACGAACGGCGGCAGCGGGCCCTCCATGGGCCAGGTCGGGGTACGGCTCTGGTCCGCCCGCCGCGACGCGTCCTGGAGGCCGCCCGCGTCGAGGATCGCGCGGAAGGCCGCGTGGTCCTGGGAGGCGTTGAAGTCGCCCGCGATCAGGGCCGGGGCCAGGCCCTCAGAGGAGGCGGTCGCGGTCGCGGCCGCGGTCGCGGCGTACTCCTCGATGGCGGCCAGCTCCCGCTTCCACAGCTGCGTCCGGTCCGGCAGCGGCGGCACCGGGTGCACCAGCTGGAGCCGTACCCGCACCCCCGCGATCTCCGCCGTCGCGCCCGGCATCCCCATGGACCCCGGGATCGTCCGCCGGTCGCTCAGCGGGTACGAGCTGAGCAGGATCGAACCGACCGATCCCTCGCCCTCGACGGAGGCGTGGTGGGGGAGCCGTGCGGCGAAGGCCTTCGTGAGGGTGTCCCGGCACGAGCGGTTGCATTCCGTCACGAAGACGAGCTGGGGGTCCTCCCGTGCGACGACCCGGCTCAACGCCGACGTCCCCTGGCTGAATTCGACGTTCGCCGCGACGACCTTCACCCGCGCCAGCGGCAGCCCGTACGAGATGACCGCCTGCGGCATGTACGGCACGGAGCTCCAGGCGGTGGCGACGAGCACGAGGACCGCCGCGAAGGTCAGCACCCGGCGCCCGATCACCGCGGCGAGGAGCAGCGCGAGGCCCGCGGGCACGGTCAACCAGGGCAGGAAGGAGAGGAGTTGGGGGACGGGGGCCGTCGCGTCCGTGTCCAGGGCGCGGCAGGCCGCGACCAGCGCCGGTACCGCCAGGAGCAGCCCCGCGGCCCAGGCCGTGACGCGGTGCCTGGGCCGCAGGGGCGGCTCGGGGGTCGGCTGGGGGCTGCTGCGCACGGGCTCTGCGGTCAGGACTCGGTCCACACCGTCAGTGTCGCAGGGCCTGTGCGATCTCCGCCTTCGTATCGCCCGAGAGCGTCCGATTGCTGCGTGCCGTACCGGTTTTGGGCTTGCCGGGTTCGACTCCGTCGATGTTCAGGACGACCGAGTCGAGGAAGTTCCCGTCGCCGTCGCGGAAGGTGACCATGATCGTATAGTCGGCGTTCTTGTCCTTCGGGTTGGTGGCGGTGATCTCGGCGATCGTGCGGTCGCCGTCGGTCGTCGTCGGCGCCGCGGTGACGTCGCCGGTGGCGTTCACGCCGTCCTTGACCTCGTTCATCCGGTCCTCGGCGGCGGAGGCGACGGCCGCCGTCGCCGAGGAGAAGACGTCGCCCGCCGCGTCCTTGGCGGCGTCGCACCCGGTGAGGGTGAGAGCCGTGGTGGCGGCGAGAGTGAGGGTGAGGGTCCGGGTCCGGGCCGTGGTGCGGGAGCGGGCGAGGGTCCTCGCCATGGCCGTGGTCGTGGTGCGTCTCATGCCGGCCGTTCCTCAGAGCCTCGCGTCGCGGCCGTAACCCTCGTCCGTGGCCAGCGCCCAGATCACGAAGATCGAGACGGCCATGGAGAAGAGCGACCACCACGGCTGGTACGGCAGGAAGAGGAAGTGGAGGAGCACGTTGAGGGAGGCGAGCGCGATGCCGGCGACGCGGCCCCACTCGGCGCCCTTGAGGATGCCGTAGCCGGCGATGACGAGGATGACGCCGAGGATGAGGTGGATCCAGCCCCAGGCGGTGAGGTTGAACTTGAAGACGTAGTCGCCGACGCGGGTGTAGACGTCGTCCTCGGCGATGCCGGCGATGCCCTGGAGGACGTCCATGAAGCCGGTGACCAGCATCAGGACGCCCGCGAAGAGCGTGCCGCCGGCCGCCCAGGCGCCGGAGGAGGTGGAGGAGTGCGGCTTGCGGTGTGGTGCCGTGTTCTGGCTCATGGACCCATCGTCGGAGCGTTCGTACGGTTGCGAACTTTCAGCTGGTCCGTACGAGTGAGCGGAGGTAGTCCGCCAGTACGGCGTCGAACTCCTCGGGCCGCTCCAGGTTGGGCAGGTGCGCGGCCCGTTCGATGACGGCGAGCGTGGCGTGGGGGAGGAGCGCGCACATGTCCTCCGCGTCCGCGACCGGGGTGTACGTGTCGTCCCTGCCGACGACGACGAGCGCGGGGAACGGCACGGCGGTGAGCGTCTCCCGGTAGTCGGGGCGCTCGGCCCGGCCGCGCAGGGCGGCGGCCGCGGCGACGGGGTCGGTGGCGCACATCATGCGGTGGACGTGGGGTGCGGCGTGGGTGTTGTACGGGGCGACCATCCGGTCCAGTACCTCGTCGGCGTATCCGCGCATGCCCTCCCGCAGGAGCCGGTCGGCCATGGCGTTCCGGGCTGCCTTGCCCTCGTCGGTCTCGGCGGCGGGGAAGGTGTCGGCGAGGACGAGGCCCCGGATCCGCCCGGGGTGGCGGCGGTAGAGCTCCATGGCGATCTGGCCGCCCATGGAGAGGCCGGCGAGGACGCAGTCGTCGATCCCCAGGTCGTCGAGGAGGGCGACGAGGTCCTCCGCGAAGACACCCAGGTCGGTGGAGTGGGGGTGCGCGCCCAGCGGGGTGGCGCCGTAGCCGCGCAGGTCCGGGGTAATGACCCGGTGCGTACGGGAGAAACGTTCGATCTGCGGCTGCCACATGGTGTGGTCGAAGGGGTGGCCGTGGACGAGGAGGAGGGCGGGTCCCGCGCCGCGGTCCTCGTAGAAGGTCTCGGCGTGGACTGTCGTGGAGACGGGCATGTCCGCAGGCTAGGCAGCCGCAACTGCTCGGTGCAATAAGATCTTTGCTCTCGGTGCAATAGTGCTCGGTGCCGGAAACAGCGCTCGCTCGGTGCTGTACGGGAGGGGTGGACGTGGAGGAGTACCGCAGGATCGCGGACCGCGTCGAGGCGGCCGTACGCGGCGGGCGGCTGCGCCCCGGTGACCGGCTGCCGCCGCAGCGGGTCTTCGCGCGCCGCCACGGGATCGCGAACTCGACGGCGATCCGGGTGTACGGGGAACTCGCCCGCCGCGGCCTGGTCGTCGGGGAGGTCGGACGCGGCACCTTCGTCCGCGCCGCGCCCCCGCTGCCGGGGCCCGCGCTCACCGAGGCGACCGGCTCCGCCCCCGTCGACCTCCAGCTCAACTACCCCTCCTTCGAAGGCCAGTCGGAGCTGATGGCGCGCGCTCTCGCGGCCCTCGGCCGGCCCGACGTCCTGGCCGAGGCCGTCTCCCGGCCCGCCGCCGCCACCGGCACCCCGGAGGCCCGCGACGCGGCGGCGGCCGTCCTCGCCCGGCCCGGCTGGGCGCCGGACCCCGCGAGCGTGCTCTTCGCCGGGAACGGCCGCCAGGCCATCGCCGCCGCCCTCGCCGCGCTCGTCCCGCCCGGCGGCCGCCTGGGCGTCGAGGCGCTCACGTACCCGCTGGTCAAGGCGGTGGCCGAACGGCTCGGCATCCGGCTCGTACCGCTCGCCCTCGACGCCGAAGGGGTACGGCCCGAGGCGCTCGCGGCGGCCCACCGGACGGCGCCGCTCGCCGCCGTCTACCTCCAGCCGACCCTGCACAACCCGCTCTCCTCGACCGCGGGGGAGGGCCGCCGGGCCGAACTGGCCGAGCTGCTGCGGGCCTTGGACCTCACCGCCGTCGAGGACACCACCTGGGCCTTCCTCGTACCCGACGCGCCCGCCCCGCTCGCCGCGCACGCGCCCGAACGGGTCCTCCTCGTCGACAGCCTGTCCAAGCGGCTCGCCCCCGGCCTGACCGCGGGCTACCTCGTGGTGCCCGCCCGGCTGCGTACGGCGGTCGCGGAGGCCCTGCGCTCCGGCGCCTGGACGGTGGGCGGTCTCGCGCTCGCCGCCGCCACCCGCTGGGCCGGGGACGGCACGGTCGCCGAGGCGGTCGCGGCGAAGCGGGCGGACGCGGCGGCCCGGCACGCCCTGGTCCTGCGGCGGCTCGCCGGGCACGCCCTCCGGGCCTCCCCGTACGCGTACTACTGCTGGTGGGAGCTGCCCGAGCCCTGGCGGGCCGAGACCTTCACGGCGGCCGCCGCCGCACGCGCGGGCGTGGCGGTCACGCCGGGCGGCGCCTTCGCGGTGGGGGCGGGGACGGCTCCTGACGCGATCAGGGTCGGCCTCGCCTCCCCGTCGCACGCCGTCCTCGACGAGGCGCTCGCCCGGCTGGCGGCGCTCGCGGGGGAAGGGGTCTGAGCGGGCGGCCGGGGGGGAGGGCTTCCGGTCGGAGCGTTGCCGGTCGGAAGGTTTCCCGTTGCCGTGGCTATTCTGGATATGTAGAGTCCAGGATTGTGAAGATGAGCGACGGCGTGGAGTGGGCGCTGCACAGCTGCCTGAACCTGGCCTGGATCGGGCCCGAGCGGGCGGTCACCGCCGCACGACTCGCGGCCTACCACGAGCTGCCCCCCGCCTACCTCAACAAGCAGCTCCAGGCGCTCGCCCGCGCCGGGATCGTCGCCTCGGTCTCCGGGCCCAAGGGCGGATTCCGGCTCGCGCGCGCCCTGGACCGGATCACGCTGATGGATGTCGTCGCCGCCGTCGAAGGCCCCGACGAGGCCTTCCGCTGCACCGAGATCCGGCAGCAGGGGCCCGGGGCGGGGCCCCCGGGGTCGTACGCCGCCGAGTGCGCCATCGCCGGAGCCATGGGGCGGGCCGAACTGGCCTGGCGGCGGGAGCTCATGGCCCAGACCCTGGACGACGTCCGGGAACGGGCCGAACTCCAGGCGCCGACCGCACCGGACCGGCTCCGCCACTGGTTCGCCCAGGCTTGACCCCGCCGACCCGGCCGCCCGCCGACGCCGGCCACCCTCTCCGTACACCCCGGAAGGAACGATCAGCCATGACCGCGCAGAGCACTTCCACCACCTCCCCCGCCCCCGCCGACCAGCGGGTCATCACCAACCCCGGCACCCTCCACGACCCCACCCCCTTCGGCTACAGCCACGCCGTCTCCGCGCCCGGCGAACTCGTCTTCATCGGCGGCCAGTACGCCTCCGACGCCACCGGCGCCCCCGTCCCCGGCGACTTCGCCGCGCAGGTCGAGCTGTCCCTGACGAACCTGCGGCACGCCCTGGAAGGCGTCGGTCTGGGCCTGGAGAACGTCGTGCGCCTCGGGTCGTACGTCGTCGAGCACGACCTGGCCAAGCTGGAGGTCCTCGGCAAGGCCCTGCACGCCCACTTCGGCGAGCGGCTGCCCGCCCAGACCCTCAGCGGGGTCGCGGCGCTCGCCCTGCCCGGGATGCTCTTCGAGATCGACGCCGTCGCCGTACGGCCGGCCGGCTGACCACGCCTGATCCACTTGCGGGGCGCCGGGCTCGGGTGTGCCCTTGAGGGTGCGGGAAGCAGCAGGGGGGCGAGACCGAAGGAGCTCCTGCCATGGCCGCACACGCAGCGGTACCTGCCCGGCGCCAGTTCAGCACGCACGGCTGGGGCTTCCCGGTCACGGTCGGTGTCCTGTACGGCCTCTACGCGTCGACCGTGGCGCGCCACGGGGGCGACACCACCCTGGGGCAGTTGTGGCTCGGCCTCGTCTCGGCCGTGGTCCTCGCCGTCGGGATCCACACGCTCCACCGCTACGGCCGCGCCCTGCCCCGTGAGCTGCGGGCGGTCGCCTGGGGCTCGCTCACGGGCATCGCGGTCGGTTTCCTCTTCAGCCTGTCCGGCGCCAGCGTCCTGTCGTCGAGCGGTCTCGGCCTCGCCGCGGCCGGGGTGAACGCGGCCGCCGCGTACTACGCCTTCTACACCCACGAGGACGCGGCCGGCCGTCCCGCGCCGTACTGACGGCGCCCACGGCCCCCGCGCCCCTCGGCGTGGCGCCGCCGCCGGTAGTAGGCGACCGCCACGGCGGCGAGCAGTACCGGCCAGGCGGCGAGCGGTGCGTAGCAGGCGATGAGCAGGGCGTCCTGGGCCGGCGTGGCCGGGACGCCCGGGCCGAGGCCCGCGTACGAGGCGTACACGCCCCAGGCCGCGATGGCGCACAGCCCCGCCACCCCGGCGAGGGCCGCGCCCGTCGCGGCGGCCGGGTTCACCCGGCGGCCGCCGAGGAACGGCATCCACCGCGGGAAGACCTCGCCCCAGGAGCGGACGAGCCCCAGGGTGAGGAGGGCGAGCAGCTCGGAGACCACGCTCAGGGAGATGATGTACACGGTCTCGCCGGCGCTCAGCACGCCGAGTTCGGCGTCGTGCGTGACGGGGAGACCGGCGACGAGCGCGAGACGCCACAGGCCGGACGGCAGGGTGACCAGCGGGACGGCGTGGGCGGCGAGGGCGGCCCAGCGGGGTACGTCGGGGAGGGCGTTGATTCTCATCATGCGGCCAGCCTCCCGCCGGGCCCCGGCCCCGGGCGTCGCCCCGGCGGCCGGTCCGTCTCCGCCGGGCGGGGGAGGGCGGGTCCGCCCTCGGGCGACCCTCTCCGGCGGCTCCCTCTCCGGCGGCTCCCCGTCCGGCGGCTCCCTCTCCGGTGGCCCCCTCCCGTTCACGCCGCTCTGGCGATCCGCGCACGGGTGACGGAGACTGGCAGGAGTGTGCTCCCGGACCCCGACCCCGGAGGGGAAACGGCATGACCGACCTCGCCATCGAGACCGAGGGCCTGGTCAAGGTCTTCGGCACGAACCGCGCTGTCGACGGCATCGACCTGCGCGTCCCCGCCGGGACCGTCTACGGCGTCCTCGGGCCCAACGGCGCGGGCAAGACCACCGCCGTCAAGATGCTCGCCACCCTGCTCCGCCCCGACGGCGGCTCGGCCCGCGTCTTCGGCAAGGACGTCGTCAAGGACGCCGACACCGTACGCGGCCGGGTCAGCCTCACCGGCCAGTACGCCTCCGTCGACGAGGACCTGACCGGCACCGAGAACCTGGTCCTGCTCGGCCGGCTGCTCGGCCACACCAGGGCCGCCGCCCGCGAGCGCTCCGCGCAGCTGCTCGCCGCGTTCGGGCTGGCCGACGCCGCCGACCGGCAGGTCAAGAACTACTCGGGCGGCATGCGGCGCCGTATCGACATCGCCGCGTCCATCCTCAACACCCCCGACCTGCTCTTCCTCGACGAGCCGACGACCGGCCTCGACCCGCGCAGCCGCAACCAGGTCTGGGACATCGTCCGGGCCGTGGTCGCCCAGGGCACCACCGTCCTGCTGACCACCCAGTACCTGGACGAGGCGGACCAGCTGGCCTCCCGTATCGCCGTCATCGACCACGGGAAGGTCATCGCGGAGGGCACCAAGGGCGAACTGAAGGCCTCCGTCGGCTCGGGCTCCGTGCACGTACGGCTCCGGGACCCCGAGCAGCGACCGGAGGCCGAGCGGGTCCTCCAGGGCGCCCTCAAGGCGGCCGTCACGCTCGAACCGGACCCGGTCGCGCTCACCGCCACCGTCAACGGCCACGGCACGGACCTCGGCGCCGCCGAACAGGCCGCGCGGGCCCTGGCGGAGCTGGCGCGGGCCGGGATCACCGTCGACAACTTCGCGCTCGGCCAGCCCAGCCTCGACGAGGTGTTCCTGGCACTGACGGACAGGGCGGACAGGACGGACAGGAAGGGAGCGGGGGCATGACCACCGTCTCGACCAGCAAGGACACGCAGACGGCCGACGCCCTCGAGTTCGAGGCCCCACGGGCGGAGGAACTGGCCGCGCTCCTCGTCGGACAGTCACGCCCGCCGCGTCCCAGCGCGCTCTCCGCCTCGCTGACCTTCGGCTGGCGGGCCATGCTCAAGATCAAGCACGTGCCGGAGCAGCTGTTCGACGTGACGGCGTTCCCGATCATGATGGTGCTGATGTACACGTACCTCTTCGGGGGCGCGCTGGCCGGCTCGGTCTCGGAGTACATCCAGTTCCTGCTGCCGGGCATTCTCGTGATGAGCGTCGTGATGATCACGATGTACACGGGGATCTCGGTCAACACCGACATCGAGAAGGGTGTCTTCGACCGCTTCCGCACGCTGCCGATCTGGCGGCCGGCGCCGATGGTCGGCTATCTCCTCGGCGATGTCGTGCGCTATCTGATCGCCTCGGCCGTGATGCTGACGGTCGGCATGATCATCGGGTACCGGCCGGACGGCGGGGTGGTCGGTGTCCTGCTCGGCGTCGCGCTGCTGATCGTGTTCTCGTTCGCGTTCTCGTGGATCTGGACCATGTTCGGGCTGATGCTGCGCAGCGAGAAGTCCGTCATGGGCGTCAGCATGATGGTGATCTTCCCGCTGACGTTCCTGTCCAACGTCTTCGTCGACCCGAGGACCATGCCGGGCTGGCTCCAGGCCTTCGTCAACAACAGCCCGGTGACCCATCTGGCGACGGCCGTACGCGAGTTGATGGCCGGAAACTGGCCGGCGGCGGACATCGCCTGGACGCTCGGCTGGTCGGCGTTGCTGATCGTCGTCTTCGGCGCGGTGACGATGAGGCTCTACAACCGCAAGTAGTCACCGGCCTCGCGGAGTCGTCTGCTGGACCGCCCAGCGGTTGCCGTCCGGGTCGGCGAAGTAGACGAACGACCCCCATGGCTGGTCGTCGATCTCGGTGACCTCGACGCCCCGGGCGGTGAGTTCGCGGTGGGCCTCCTCGATGTCGGTGACGACGACCTGCATGTTGTCGAGGGAGCCGGGGGCCATCTCCGTGATGCCCTTGCCGAAGGCGATCGAGCAGGCCGAGCCGGGCGGGGTCATCTGCACGAAGCGGATGTCGTCGCTGACCGGGACGTCGTGGTCGGCGTGGAACCCCACCCGCTCGTAGAAGGCCTTGGCCCGGTCGATGTCGGTGACGGGCACGCCGATCAGTTCCAGCTTGATGTCCATGAGGGCATCATGCGCCCGGCGGCGTCCGGGCGCACGGCGTGTCCTGGAGAAGCGACCGTCGATCCGGTCAGTCGAGGCGCAGGTCGGCCAGTTGGCGTTCGAACGGGATGATCTCGTCCTCGTCGGCCCGCCCGCGCGGACGGGCCGCGACCATGTCCGCGAACTCGCGTCCCGCCCGGTTGATCCGGGACGGCAATCCATCCGTGTATGCGTCCCCGCCCGAGCCCCAGTCCTCCGAGGCCGCGTAGACGGCGGTCGGCGCGACGAGGGCCCGCAGGTAGGCGAAGAGCGGACGCAGGGCGTGGTCCAGGACGAGGGAGTGGCGGGCGGTGCCGCCCGTCGCCCCGACGAGGACCGGGGTGCCGGTCAGCGCGGCCGGGTCGATCAGGTCGAAGAACGACTTGAACAGACCGCTGTACGAGGCCGTGAACACCGGGGTCACGGCGATGACCCCGTCGGCGCCCGTCACCGCGTCGATCGCGTCCTCCAGCTTCTCCGAGGGGAAGCCGGTGACGAGGTTCTTCGCGATGTCGACGGCCAGGTCCCGCAGTTCGACGACCTGGACGTCGACCGCGTACTCCTGCTCGGCGAGCCGGTACCGGGCGGCCTGGACGAGCCGGTCGGTGAGCAGCCGGGTGGAGGAGGGGGAGCTGAGCCCGGCGGAGACCGCGACCAGCTTCAGCGTCTGCATGGCGTCATGCCTCCTGGGTCGTGCCGGTACGGGTGACGGCGGGGTGGAGCGGGGCGGTGTCCGGTACGCCGGCGGGGCGGAGGTTCGCGAACTCCTTGCGCAGGACCGGGACGACCTCCTCGCCGAGGAGGTCGAGCTGTTCGAGGACCGTCTTGAGGGGCAGGCCCGCGTGGTCGACGAGGAACAGCTGCCGCTGGTAGTCGCCCACGTAGTCGCGGAAGGACAGGGTGCGCTCGATGACCTCCTGCGGCGAGCCGACGGTCAGCGGGGTCTCCCGGGAGAACTCCTCAAGGCTGGGACCGTGGCCGTAGACGGGTGCGTTGTCGAAGTACGGGCGGAAGTCCCGTACGGCGTCCTGCGAGTTCTTGCGCATGAACACCTGGCCGCCGAGGCCGACGATCGCCTGCTCGGGGGTGCCGTGGCCGTAGTGGGCGTACCGCTGGCGGTAGAGGCGGACCATCTTCTCGGTGTGCTGCTTGGGCCAGAAGATGTGGTTCGCGAAGAAGCCGTCGCCGTAGTAGGCGGCCTGCTCCGCGATCTCCGGGGAGCGGATGGAGCCGTGCCAGACGAAGGGCGGGACGCCGTCGAGCGGGCGCGGGGTGGAGGTGAAGCCCTGGAGGGCGCTGCGGAACTTGCCCTCCCAGTCGACGACGTCCTCCCTCCACAGCTTGTGGAGGAGCGCGTAGTGCTCGATGGCGAGCGGGATGCCCTGCCGGATGTCCTGCCCGAACCACGGGTAGACCGGGCCGGTGTTGCCCCGGCCCATCATCAGGTCCACGCGGCCGTCGGCGAGGTGCTGGAGGGTCGCGTAGTCCTCGGCGATCTTCACCGGGTCGTTGGTGGTGATGAGGGTCGTGGAGGTGGAGAGGATCAGGTTCTCGGTGCGGGCGGCGATGTGCCCGAGGAGGGTGGTGGGGGAGGAGGGGACGAACGGCGGGTTGTGGTGCTCGCCGGTCGCGAAGACGTCGAGCCCGACCTCCTCGGCCTTGAGCGCGATGGCGACGGTGTTCTTGATCCGCTCGTGCTCGGTGGGGGTGCGGCCGGTGGTGGGGTCGGTCGTCACGTCGCCGACGGTGAAGATCCCGAACTGCATCGTGCTCACCTCTCGCGTTCCTGTCGCCCCGCCTGCTTCCCGGGGCCTGATGGTTGAATCTTAAACCATCACGTCCAACGGTGCGACCCCCTGACGTATTCCGGACCTCCCGCGGGCCCCCGGAGACCTCCCGCGGGCCTCCCGCGGACCTCCTGCGGGCCTCCCGTCGGCCTCACGTAAAGTCGCCGACGTGAACGGTGCGATAGCGGTCGTCGGAATCGGCGCGGACGGCTGGGACGGGCTCCCCGAGACCTCCCGCCGGGTCCTCGGCGCCGCCGACGTCCTCATCGGCGGCCCCCGCCAGCTCGACCTGCTCCCCGGCGAGGCCTGCCCCGGCGAGCGGATCACCTGGCCGTCGCCGCTCCGCCCCGCCGTCCCCGGACTGCTCGCCGCCCACCAGGGCCGGACGATCGCCGTCCTCGCCAGCGGCGACCCGTCCTTCTACGGCATCGGCCGCACCCTCGCCGAGACCGTCGGCGCCGACCGCCTCCGCGTCCACCCGCACCCGTCCTCCGTCTCGTACGCCTGCGCCCGCCTCGGCTGGCCCCTGGAGAGCACGGAGACCGTCTCCCTCGTCGCCCGGCCCCTCGCCGCCCTCGCCGCCGCACTCCACCCCGGGCGCCGGCTCCTCGTCCTCGGCGAGGGCCCCGGGACACCCGCCGACGTCGCCGCGTACCTCCGCGCGACCGGCTGGGGCGGCACCCGCGTCCGCGTCCTCGAACAGCTCGGCGGCGACCGCGAGCGGATCCTCGACGCGACCGCCGCCGACTGGCCCTTCGAGCGGACCGACGCCCTCCACGTCCTCGCCCTCGACTGCGTACGCGACCCGGACGCCCTGCGACTCGGCGCCGTACCCGGACTGCCGGACGAGGCGTACGAGCACGACGGGCAGCTCACCAAGCGGTACGTGCGCGCCGCCACGCTCGCCGCCCTCGCCCCCGCCCCCGGCGAACTCCTCTGGGACATCGGCGGCGGCTCCGGCTCCATCGGCGTCGAATGGATGCGGACCCACCGCTCCTGCCGGGCGATCACGGTCGAGAAGTCCCCGGAGCGGGCCGCCCGCATCGGACGCAACGCCGACGCCCTCGGGGTGCCGGGGCTCCGCGTGGTCACGGGACCCGCCCCCGAGGCCCTGGCCGGCCTGCCCACGCCCGACGCGGTCTTCATCGGCGGCGGCCTCACCGCCCCCGGCCTCCTCGACGCCTGCTGGGACGCGCTCCCCGCCGGCGGCCGGCTCGTCGCCAACACCGTGACCCTCGAGTCCGAGGCGCTGCTCGCCGAGCGCCACCGCCGCCACGGCGGCGAACTGGTGCGGCTCGCCGTCGCCACCGCCGTCCCCGTCGGCGGCTTCACCGGCTGGCGCCAGGCGATGCCGGTCACGCAGTGGTCCGTCACCAGAGCAGGAGAACGAGCATGACCGTCTACTTCATCGGCGCGGGCCCGGGCGCGGCCGACCTGATCACCCTGCGCGGGGCGCGGACGCTCGCGGCCTGCGGGGTCTGCCTGTACGCCGGTTCGCTCGTCCCGACGGAACTCCTCGCCGAGTGCGGGCCGGACACGCGCCTGGTCGACACGGCGAACCTCGACCTGGACCGGATCGTCGCCGAGATCGCCGCCGCCCACGAGGCGGGCCAGGACGTGGCGCGTCTCCACTCCGGAGACCCGTCCGTCTTCAGCGCGATGGCGGAGCAGATGCGGCGGCTCGACGCGCTCGGCATCCCGTACGAGGTCGTGCCCGGCGTCCCGGCGTTCGCGGCGGCGGCGGCCGCGCTGAAGCGGGAACTGACCGTCCCGACGGTCGGCCAGACGGTGATCCTCACCCGGATCGCGCAGCAGGCCACGCCCATGCCGGAGGGCGAGGACCTCGCGACCCTGGGCCGCAGCGGCGCGCTGCTCGTCCTCCACCTGGCCGCGCGCTACGTCGACCGGCTCGTCGCCGAACTCGTCCCCCACTACGGCGCCGACTGCCCGGCCGCGGTGGTGGCGATGGCCAGTCGGCCCGACGAGCTCGTGCTGCGGGGCACGCTCGACGACATCGCGGCCCAGACGAAGGCGGCGGGCATCACGAAGACGGCCGTGATCCTCGTCGGCCGCACGCTCGCGGCGTCGGAGTTCCGGGACAGCCACCTGTACGACCCGGCGCGGGACCGGCACGTCTGCTGAGCGGCCCGAGAGCGGAACGCGGCGGGGCCCCGGGAGTCGATCCGTTCCCGGGGCCCCGCCGCGTCGCACGTCCTACTACGGCCTACGCGTTCGGCCGCTTGCCGTGGTTGGCGCTCTTCTTCTTCCGCGCCCGACGCTTGTTGCCTCGCTTCGCCATGGGACTCCCTCTCGCTCGCGGGGTGTGCCCTCGCAAGCCTAGGTTCGGGGAGGGAGGGCCGCATGTCGGTGGCACGGTCTTGAATGGGCCCGTGACCGTCTACGACGTGGCCCGGGCGCTGCCGGGCATCGAGGAACTGCGGGACCACTGCCGGGGCCTTGCGATGGTGGAGGCGATCGTGTGCCCCGAGTGGGGGGACCGGTACTACTCCTTCGCGAAGGAGGTGGCGCTGATGCGGGACGGGCAGGGGGACGAGTACACGATCGTCTTCTCCCCGGCGGGAGCCCTCGTCCACGGCTTCGCCCACGAGGCGCCGATGAGCCCCTGGGCCCGCATGGACGTCCCGGAGGTGTGGCCGGGCGTCCTCGACGGCGTGCCGGAGGTCTTCCGGCCGTACGTCCCGGAGGAGGAGCAGGGCGAGTCGCCGGCCGTCACCGCGTGCCTCTGGCGTGAGACGACCGATCCGGTCTGGCGGACGGGCACGATCGACTTCCCCGCCGAGGGCGACGGCGAGCCGGACGGCTCCGACACCCTCTTCGAGCTGCTCCTCGACCGCTCGGCGGAGGCGTACGCGGAGTGGGCGACGGACTACTACGAGACCTCGCTCGACCTGGAAGCCGTACGTCACGTCCTCGCCCTGCGCCCCCTCACGCCCGAGATCGTCGCCGCCCTCAACCCGGACGTGGAGCTCGCCGACCTGGCCGAGACCATCGCGGAAACCGGCTACCCGGTCATGGGAGTGAAGCTGCCGGCTTAGGCCCGGGCCCCCGGTCCCGCCACCGCCGACCGCCCCACCACCGCCCCCGCCCGGTCGATGCAGATGACGTCCACCGACACCGGCGCGCCCCGCAGGACCGCCAGGGACTCGTCTCGGGCGCGGGCTGCTACCAGGTCGCCGAGGGGGACTCCGGCGGCCTCGCAGAGGCGGAGGGCGGCGAGGCCCGTGTTCGCGGTGGTGATCTCCGCCGCCAGGGCCTCCGAGGCGCCTCCCGTGCGCGCCAGGTCCGCGAGGAACGCCTTGTCGACCTGCGAGCGGGCCGAGTGGAGGTCCAGATGGCCCGCCGCCAGCTTCGACAGCTTCGCGAAGCCGCCGCAGATCGTGAGGCGGTCGACCGGGTGGCGGCGGATGTACTTGAGGACCGCGCCCGCGAAGTCGCCCATGTCGAGGAGCGCGATCTCCGGCAGGTCGTAGAGCCCGCCGACCGTGCGCTCGGATGTGGAACCCGTACACCCCGCGACATGCGTGAGACCGCCCGCGCGGGCCACGTCCACGCCCCGGCGGATGGAGTCGATCCACGCCGAGCACGAGTACGGGACGACGACCCCCGTCGTCCCCAGGATCGACAGGCCGCCCAGGATCCCGATCCGGGGGTTCCAGGTGGAGCGGGCGATCTCGGCGCCGTTGTCGACGGAGACGGTGATCTCGACGTCCCCGCCGCCGCCGTGCCGGGCCGCGACCTCGGCGACGTGCTCGCGCATCAGCTGCCTCGGCACCGGGTTGATCGCCGGCTCGCCCACGTCGAGCGGCAGCCCCGGCAGGGTGACCGTGCCGACGCCCTCGCCCGCCCGGAAGACCACGCCCGAGCCCGCCGGCAGGAGCCGTACCGTCGCCCGGATCACCGCCCCGTGCGTGACGTCCGGGTCGTCGCCCGCGTCCTTGACCACGGCCGCCATGGCCGTACCCGACCCGAGCGACTCCGCCGTCAGCGCGAACGACGGCGTCTGCCCCTTCGGCAGCGTGATCGTCACCGGATCCGGGAAATCGCCGGTCAGGAGCGCCGTGTACGCGGCCGTCGTCGCCGCCGTCGCGCAGGCACCCGTCGTCCAGCCCGGGCGGAGACCGGTGTGCTTGAGTTGGGCCTCACGCCCGCCGCCTGAAGTCACGAAGAGGCTCCTGTGCACATACTCATTCTCGGGGGGACCACCGAGGCCCGCGCCCTGGCGGGCCTGCTCCACACCGACGTGCGGGTGACCAGCTCGCTCGCCGGGCGGGTGGCGAGTCCCCGGCTGCCGGCCGGCGAGGTCCGGATCGGCGGGTTCGGCGGGGTCGAGGGGCTCGTGGAGTGGATCGGCGGGCACGCCGTGGACGCGGTCATCGACGCCACGCATCCCTTCGCCGAGCGGATCAGCTTCAACGCGGCCCGGGCGGCCGCCACCGCCCATGTTCCCCTGCTGGCGCTGCGCCGCCCCGGCTGGGTCCCGGTCGAGGGCGACGACTGGCGTGAGGTGCCCTCCCTCGAGGCGGCGGCCGGGGCCCTCGACGGCCTCGGCGACCGGGTGTTCCTGACGACCGGCCGCATGGGCCTCGCGGCCTTCGCGGACCGCCCGCAGTGGTTCCTCGTCCGCTCGGTCGACGCCCCGGAGCCCCCGATGCCCGCCCGCGCCGAAGTCCTGCTCGACCGGGGGCCGTTCACCCTTGACGGGGAGCGTGAGCTGCTGCGCCGCCACCGCATCGACGTCCTCGTGACGAAGGACAGCGGGGGCGCGGCGACCGCCCCGAAGCTGACGGCGGCCCGCGAGGCGGGCATCCCGGTCGTCGTGGTCCGCCGACCGCCGGTCCCGGAGGGCGTGCCGGTGGCGGCGACGGCGGAGGAGGCCGCGGCCTGGGCGCGGTCGCGGTAGAAGGCTCTCCCGGACCTGTTCCTCACGGGTTCCGGACCGGTTCCTCACTCGTTTCCCTCCGCGCGACAGCCGATTCCCCCCGGCGTTCAATGGAGGAATGGGAACCGTCCGATGGCTTGCCACGGCGGGGCTCGCGGCGCTGGTGTTGGGCGCCGCTCCGAGCCCCTCGCCCACCCCGACGCCCGAACCGCCCCCGGCGCAGCCGCCGCCCGTCCTCGACCGGGCGGACGTGGACCGGGCCGTCGGCCGCCTCGACGCCGATGTCACGGCGATGATGAAACGCACCGGGCTCCCCGGGGCGTCCGTCGCCGTCGTGTACGACGACAAGGTCGTCGCCCTCAAGGGCTACGGGGTACGTGAGGTGGGCAAGGCCACCAAGGTCGACGCCGACACCGTCTTCCAGCTGGCCTCGGTGTCGAAGCCGATCGCCTCCACCGTCGTCTCGGCGGCCGTCGGCGTCGAGGGCTGGCAGAAGCCCGTCGCCCCCGAACTGCCCGAGTTCCGGCTGAAGGACCCGTGGGTGACCTCCCATGTGACGGTCGCCGACCTGTTCTCGCACCGCAGCGGCCTGCCCGACCACGCGGGCGACCTCCTGGAGGACCTCGGCTACGACCAGGAGTACATCCTGTCCCACCTGCGGTACGAGCCCCTGGCACCGTTCCGCGCGAGCTACGCGTACACCAACTTCGGTCTGACGGCGGCGGCCGAGGCCGTCGCCGCGGAGAAGGGCGTGCCGTGGGAGAAGCTCGCCGAGGACATGCTCTACAAGCCCGCCGGCATGAACGACACCAGCTCCCGCTTCCAGGACTTCGCCTCGAACGCCGACCGGGCCGTCGGCCACGTGAAGGAGGCCGACGGGACCTGGAAGCCGTCCGTACGCGACCCGGACGCCCAGTCCCCGGCGGGCGGCGTCAGCTCCTCGGCCCGTGACATGTCGACCTGGCTGCGGCTCCAGCTCGCGAACGGCACCCTCGGCGGAAAGCGGATCGTCGCCGAGGACGCCCTCGACCTCACCCACCACCCCGAGAGCGTCGCCTCGCCCGCGCACGCGCCGGCGGGCCGGACCGGTTTCTACGGGCTCGGCTGGAACGTGTCGTACGACGACGAGGGGCGGCTGCGGCTCTCGCACACCGGCGCGTTCGCGCTCGGCGCCCACACCAACGTGACGATGCTGCCGGGCGAACGGCTCGGGATCGTCGTCCTCACCAACGGGGCGCCGGTCGGCGTCGCGGACGCCGTCGCCCTCGGCTTCTTCGACACCGTGCAGGACGGCCGGCCGAGCCGCGACTGGGTGCCGCTCGTCGACGCGGTCTACCAGCAGCAGGCGGACGCCGACCGGTCGCAGACGGACTATGCGAAGCGGCCCGCCGACGCCGCCCCCGCGAAGGCCGCCGACGCCTACACCGGCACGTACACCAGCGACTACTTCGGCAGGCTCACGGTGGCCGAGGAGGGCGGCGGCCTGGTCCTGCGCCTGGGGCCGGAGCCCCAGACGTACCGGCTCACGCACTACGAAGGCGACACGTTCAGCTTCCCGACCCGCGGCGAGAACGCCGTCGGCCCCACCGGCGTCACGTTCTCCCCGGACGGGAAGACCGTCCGCGTCGAGTACCTGGACCAGGAGGGCCTGGGCACCTTCACCCGAAGCCGCTGAGCACCCGTCACCCGTAACGCCGCGGCGTCCACGTGATCGTCCGGCCGTCGGGCCGTTCCACCGCCCGGGTCTGGCTCGACCCGATGAGCAGCAGGGTCCGCATGTCGACCTCGGACGGCTCCAGGGTCTTCAGGGTCACCACCCGGACCGACTGCTCGGGGCCGCCGACGTCGCGGGCGACGACCACCGGGGTCTCGGGCGACCGGAGTTCGAGCAGGAGGTCGCGGGCGGCGGCCACCTGGTGCGTACGGGACTTGGAGCCCGGGTTGTAGAGCGCGAGGACCAGGTCGGCGTCGGCGGCGGCGCGCAGCCGGGCGGCGATGACGTCCCAGGGCTTGAGCCGGTCGGAGAGCGAGATCGTCGCGTAGTCGTGGCCCAGGGGGGCGCCCGCGGCGGCGGCGGCCGCGTTGGCGGCGGTCACCCCGGGGAGGACCCGTACGGGCACGTCCGCGTACGCCGGTTCGCAGGCCACCTCGAGGACGGCCGTCGCCATCGCGAAGACGCCGGGGTCGCCGCCGGAGACGACCGCGACCCGGTGGCCGCGCCGGGCCAGGTCGAGGGCGAACTCGGCCCGCTCGGACTCGACCTTGTTGTCGGAGCCGTGCCGGATCTGCCCGGGGCGCAGGACCGGCACCCGGTCCAGGTAGGTGGTGTAGCCGACGAGCACGTCCGCGTTGACGAGCGCGCCGCGCGACTCGGGGGTGAGCCAGGGTGCGCCGGCCGGGCCGGTGCCGACGACGACGACCTCGCCCCGTTCCCGTACGGGAAGGGCCTGGTCGATACGGGAGGGGAGGACGGCGACGGAGAAGTACGGGACGGACGCCGGGTCGACGTCCGTCAGCCGCTCCGTCCGCTCGCCCGCCATGAACGCCCGCTCCACGTACCGGGCGTCGTCGAGCCGGCCGGCCCGCTCCAGGGCCCGCTTCACGGTGGGGAAGGTGCGGCCGAGCTTCATCACGACCGCCGAGTCGGTGCCCGCGAGCCGGGCCGTCAGCTCGTCCTCCGGCAGGGTGCCGGGGATGATCGTGAGGACCTCCTCCGCCTCGCACAGCGGCTCGCCGAGGCGGGCCGCTGCGGCGCTGACCGAGGTGACGCCGGGGATGACGGTCGTGTCGTAGCGGTCCGCGAGCCGCTTGTGCATGTGCTGGTACGAGCCGTAGAACAGCGGGTCGCCCTCGGCGAGGACGGCGACCGTGCGCCCTGCGTCGAGATGGGCGGCGAGGCGGGCCGCGGCCTCCTCGTAGAAGTCGTCGAGGGCGCCCCGGTAGCCGCCGGGGTGGTCCGTGGTCTCCACGGTGAGCGGGTACATCAGCCGCTCCTCGATGTGGTCCTCGCGGAGGTGCTCGGCGGCGATCGAACGGGCGATGGAGCGGCCGTGGCGGGCCGAGTGGTACGCGATCACGTCGGCGGCGGCGATGGCCTTCACGGCTGCCACGGTCATCAGGTCCGGGTCGCCGGGGCCGAGGCCGACGCCGTACAGCTTGCCGGGCGCGGTCACTGCTGGATCTCCGCTTCGTGGGCGAGCGCGTTGATCGCGGCGGCCGTCATCGCGCTGCCGCCGCGGCGGCCGCGGACGACGAGGTGTTCAAGGCCGAGGTCCTGGGCGGCCAGGGCGTCCTTCGACTCGGCGGCGCCGATGAAGCCGACCGGTATGCCGAGGACGGCGGCGGGCTTCCCCGCCCCCTTGGCGATCATCTCCAGGAGGTGGAAGAGCGCGGTGGGCGCGTTGCCGATGGCGACGACGGAGCCTTCGAGGCGGTCCCGCCACAGTTCGAGGGCGGCGGCGGAGCGGGTGGTGCCGAGCTCGGCGGCCAGGCCCGGCACGGACGGGTCGGAGAGGGTGCAGATCACCTCGTTGTCGGCGGGCAGCCGCTTGCGGGTGACACCGCTGGCGACCATCTGGGCGTCGCAGAGGATCGGCGCGCCGCCGCGGAGGGCGGCGCGGGCGCTCGCGACCACGCCGGGGGAGTAGGCGATGTCCCGCACGAGGTCGGTCATGCCGCAGGCGTGGATCATCCGGACCGCCACCTGGGCGACGTCGGCGGGCAGGCCCGCGAGATCCGCCTCGGCGCGGATCGTGGCAAAGGACCGGCGGTAGATCTCCGCCCCGTCCTTCTCGTAGTCGAACATGGTGTCGCTCTCGCTCATCTCGTGGGGGTTGCCGGGCCGCGGGCCGCCGCGACGGCTTCTGACAGGGAGGTACGGGAGGCGGGGACGCCGTCCACCAGGTAGGTGTCGTCGCCGGTGGCGAGGACCTCGATCCGGTCGCCGTACGGGTGCCCGCAGCCGCGTGCGCACCCGGAGAAGTGCACGGGAAGCCGCCCCGCGGGCGCGGCGAGGGCGTCCGCCCGTACGTCGGCGAGAGACTTGGCGCAGCCGGGCCGCCCGGTGCAGACGGTGACACCGGCGCCGGGGGCGTCGGGCCGGGTGATCAGGCCGTACGACTCAAGGCGCGCGAGCCGGTCGTGAGCCGTACGCGTACCGGCGCCGACGACGACCACCCCGCGCCACGGCGTCAGCCGCACCTCGTCGGCCGGAAGCAGGGCCCGCAGCTGAGCGGCGGTCAGCCGGCCGAGCGGCGCGAGGACGTAGAGCGCGCCGCTCCGGAGCACGCCGGGGGCGGGCGGCGGGGACGCGGGCAGGGGCGGTACGGGTACGGGCTCGGGTACGCGTACGGGTTCGCGGCCGGGGTCGGCCACGGGCTCCGTCGTGATGCCCGCCGCCGTCAGGGCGCCCGCCCAGTCCGGCGCGTGGTCGTCGGGGAGTTCCTGGGGGCGCCAGGCCCCGTTGCCGGCCGCCTCGGCCGCGTCGAGGAACGCGAGGGCGGCGGCGAGGGCGGCACGGACGGCGTCGGCGGCGGCGAGCCGGAAGACCGTCGGGCCGAGCCGCAGCAGGACGGACCCGTCCTCTCCTGCGACCAAGCTCACATCCCCGCCGAGCGGGGCGACGTCACCGCGCCCGTCGTCCAGGACGAACAGGAACCGTCCCGAGAGGGCCGCCGCCCGGGGCTCGGCGCACAGTGCGGCGTCCAGCCGGCGCGCCCACAACTGCACGTCCCCGTGGCCGAGTCCGTCGAGTCCCGCGGTGGGCGAGGCGACGATGTTGCGGACGCGTTCGTGGCTGGGGGAGGGCAGCAGGCCCGCCTCCGCGAGGAGCGCCGCGAGCTCCGCCCCGCAGTCGTCCGAGAGGCCCCGCAGCTCCGCGTTGCCGCGCGAGGTGATGCTGATCCGCCCGTCGCCCAGGGTCTCCGCGGCGGCCGCGAGCACCTCGACCTGACGAGGCGTCAGGCGTCCGGCGGGCAGGCGGAGTCGGGCCAGGCGGCCGTCCTCGGCGAGGTGCAGGCGCAGCGCCCCGGGGCAGGCGTCGCCACGGTCCCGTATGCGAGCTTCGCCCGCTCCGGGCGTCGTGGGTGGGGTGGGCGGCATGGCGGCGAGCATACCGACGGGGAACGGCGCGGCCACCGGGTGTGACCAGACCGACCCGGCGGCCCGCCCCGGGCCGCGGGCGGCACGATCTAGGATGCAGATCGGCATGGGGTCCCAGGACCCCGGGGAGGAAGCCCGGTGAGATTCCGGCGCGGTCCCGCCACTGTGAGCCCGTACCAGGCACGACGGAACGGGTGAGTCAGGAACTCCTGCCGTCCATACGACCACCCGGGGCGCGGACAACCCCGAGGAAGGCCTGCGCTCGCCATGCTTCTGCTGCTGTCGCACTCCGACACCGACCTGCTCAGTGCCCGCGCGGCGAACGCTGCCTCGGCCGGCGGCCCGGTGGAGTACCGCTTCGCCAACCCGGCCCGTCTCCCCCTCGCCGAACTGCCCGGCCTCCTGGACGGCGCCGACCTCGTCGTCGTACGGCTCCTCGGCGGTCTCCGTTCCTGGGAGGAGGGCCTGGACGCGCTCCGCGCCGCCGGAAAGCCCGTGGTCGTCCTCAGCGGCGAACAGGCGCCCGACGCACAGCTGATGGAGGCGTCCACCGTCCCCATCGGCGTCGCCACCGAGGCGCACGCCTACCTCGCGCACGGCGGCCCCGGCAACCTGGAGCAGCTCGCCCGCTTCCTCTCCGACACCGTCCTGCTCACCGGCCACGGCTTCGAGGCCCCGGCCGCCGCCCCCACCTGGGGCCCGCTGGACCGGGTCGCGAAGAACGACAGCGGCCCGACCGTCGCCGTGCTCTACTACCGCGCCCACCACATGAGCGGCAACACCGGCTTCGTCCGCACTCTGTGCGAGGCGATCGAGGACACCGGCGCGCAGGCGCTCCCGCTGTACGTGGCGTCCCTGCGCGCGCCCGAGCCGGAGCTGCTCGACCGTCTCCGTACCGCCGACGCCATCATCACCACCGTCCTCGCCGCGGGCGGCACCAAGCCGGCCGAGGCGCAGGCCGGCGGCGACGAGGAGGCCTGGGACGCGGGGGCGCTCGCCGCGCTCGACGTGCCGATCCTCCAGGCGCTGTGCCTGACCGGTTCGCGGTCCGCGTGGGAGGAGAACGACGAGGGCCTCTCCCCGCTGGACGCCGCCAGCCAGGTCGCCGTGCCCGAGTTCGACGGCCGGCTGATCACCGTCCCGTTCTCCTTCAAGGAGATCGACGAGGACGGTCTGCCCGCGTACGTGGCGGACGCCGAGCGCGCCGCCCGCGTCGCCGGGATCGCCGTACGGCACGCCCGCCTCCGGCACATCCCGAACGCCGAGAAGAAGCTGGCGCTCGTCCTCTCCGCGTACCCGACGAAGCACTCCCGCATCGGCAACGCCGTCGGTCTCGACACCCCCGCGTCCGCCGTCTCCCTCCTGCGCCGCCTCCGTGAGGAGGGGTACGACTTCGGGCCCGTGGAGGACCTCCCCGGCCTCGTCTCCGGCGACGGCGACGAGTTGATCTACGCCCTCATCGAGGCCGGCGGCCACGACCAGGACTGGCTGACGGAGGAGCAGCTCGCCCGCAACCCGGTCCGTATCCCGGCCGCCGACTACAAGCGCTGGTACGCGACCCTGCCCGAGGAGCTCCGCACCCACGTCGAGGAGCACTGGGGTCCGGCGCCCGGCGAGATGTTCCTCGACCGCTCGCGCAACCCGGAGGGCGACATCGTCCTCGCCGCCCTGCGGCGCGGGAACCTGCTCATCCTCATCCAGCCGCCGCGCGGCTTCGGCGAGAACCCGATCGCGATCTACCACGACCCCGATCTCCCGCCGTCCCACCACTACCTGGCCGCCTACCGGTGGATCGCCGCCCGCGCCGAGGACGGCGGCTTCGGCGCCGACGCCATGGTCCACCTCGGCAAGCACGGCAACCTGGAGTGGCTGCCCGGCAAGAACGCCGGCCTGTCCGCCGCCTGCGGCCCCGACGCGGCCCTCGGCGACATCCCGCTGATCTACCCGTTCCTCGTCAACGACCCGGGCGAGGGCACCCAGGCCAAGCGGCGCGTCCACGCCACCCTTGTCGACCACCTGGTGCCGCCGATGGCCCGCGCCGACTCGTACGGCGACATCGCACGCCTGGAGCAGCTGCTCGACGAGTACGCGCAGATCTCCTCCATGGACCCGGCGAAGCTGCCCGCGATCCGCGCCCAGATCTGGACGCTGATCCAGGCCGCCAAGCTCGACCACGACCTGGGTCTGGAGCAGCGCCCGGAGGACGACGGCTTCGACGACTTCCTGCTGCACGTCGACGGCTGGCTGTGCGAGGTCAAGGACGCCCAGATCCGCGACGGTCTGCACGTCCTCGGCGGCGCCCCGGAGGGCGAGGCCCGGGTCAACCTGGTCCTCTCCATCCTGCGCGCCCGCCAGATCTGGGGCGGCACGCAGGCGCTTCCCGGTCTGCGCGAGGCCCTCGGCCTCGACGAGTCGGCCGCGACCCGCACCACCGCCGACGAGGCGGAGGCCAAGGCCCGCGAGCTGGTCGAGGCCATGGAGGCGGCGGACTGGTCGGTGGACGCGGTGCCGACCCTGGCCGCCGCGTACGGCCCCGAGGTCGCCGCCGTCCTCCGCTTCGCCTGCGAGCAGGTCGTGCCGCGCCTGGCGTCGACGACCGACGAACTCACGCACGCCGTGCACGCCCTGAACGGCGGCTTCGTCCCGGCCGGCCCGTCCGGCTCCCCCCTCCGCGGCCTGGTCAACGTCCTGCCGACCGGCCGGAACTTCTACTCCGTCGACCCGAAGGCCGTGCCGTCCCGGCTCGCCTGGGAGACCGGGCAGGCGCTCGCCGACTCCCTCCTGGAGCGCTACCGCACCGACAACGGCGAGTGGCCGACGTCCGTGGGCCTCTCCCTCTGGGGGACCAGCGCGATGCGCACCGCCGGCGACGACGTGGCCGAGGCGCTCGCCCTGCTCGGCGTCCGCCCGCTTTGGGACGAGGCCTCGCGCCGCGTGAACGGCCTCGAACCGATCCCGCTCGCGGAGCTGGGCCGCCCGCGCGTCGACGTCACGCTGCGCATCTCGGGCTTCTTCCGGGACGCGTTCCCGCACGTCATCGGGCTTCTCGACGACGCCGTACGGCTGGTCGCGGGTCTTGAGGACGAGCCCGCGTCGGAGAACTACGTACGGGCGCACACGCAGGCCGACCTCGCCGAGCACGGCGACGAGCGGCGCGCCACCACCCGTATCTTCGGCTCCCGGCCCGGCACGTACGGCGCGGGCATCCTCCAGCTGATCGACTCGCGCGACTGGCGGACGGACGCGGACCTCGCCGAGGTGTACACGGTGTGGGGCGGGTACGCGTACGGCCGCGGCCTCGAAGGGCGCCCGGCGCGCGCCGAGATGGAGACGGCGTACAAGCGGATCGCGGTCGCCGCGAAGAACACGGACACCCGCGAGCACGACATCGCCGACTCGGACGACTACTTCCAGTACCACGGCGGCATGGTGGCGACCGTCCGCGCGCTGAAGGGCACGGCCCCGGAGGCGTACATCGGGGACTCGACCCGCCCGGAGACCGTCCGCACCCGCACGCTCGTCGAGGAGACCTCCCGGGTCTTCCGCGCGCGCGTGGTCAACCCGCGCTGGATCGAGGCGATGCGCCGCCACGGCTACAAGGGCGCGTTCGAGCTGGCGGCGACCGTCGACTACCTCTTCGGGTACGACGCCACGACGGGCGTCGTCGCCGACTGGATGTACGACAAGCTGACGCAGGAGTACGTCCTCGACCCGGCGAACCAGGCCTTCCTGAAGGAGGCCAACCCGTGGGCGCTGCACGGCATCGCGGAGCGGCTCCTCGAAGCCGAGTCGCGCGGCATGTGGGAGAAGCCGGACCCGGAGACGCTGGCCGCCCTGCGGCAGGTGTTCCTGGAGACCGAGGGCGACCTCGAGGGCGACGACGATTAGATCCCTCCGATCGTCGTGAGGGCGGGGGCCGGTGCCAGATCCAGGCGGCGGCCCCGGAAGCCCTCCCGGAGCCTCCGGTCGTGACTGACCACGACCAGCGTGCCCCGGTACAGAGCGAGCGCGGCCTCCATCTCCTCCACGAGCGCCGGGGCCAGATGATTGGTCGGCTCGTCGAGGAGGAGCAGATCGGCGGGCTCGGTGACGAGCCGTGCCAGTTCCAGTTTCCGGCGCTGTCCCGTCGACAGATACCGGACCGGGGTCGTCAGGTCCCCGGCGGAGAAGAGACCGAGGGCGAGCAGTTCGTCCGCGCGGTCCGCTCCGAAGGCCTCGCCCACCGCACGGGGGTCGGTGGGTGGGGCCGTCTCCTGACGCAGCAGCCCGACCCGGTCGGGGGCGCTCACCGTGCCTTCGTCCGGGACGAGTTCACCCGCCAGGACCTTCAGGAGGGTGGTCTTCCCGGCGCCGTTCGGCCCGGTGACCAGTAGCCGCTCGCCCGCGTCGAGGCGCAGCGCGTCGAGCCGGAGCCGACCGTCGACCCGTACCCCGGCGAGGTCCCCGGTCGCGGCGAGGGCGCCCTCGGCCGCGCGGATCGCCCGCTCCAACTCCCTTACGTCCGCGAGGGCGTGGTCGGTCGCGTCACCGACGGTGGCCGTCGGGGGGAGGTCCAGGGTCTGCGCGAGGTGCCCGACGCCGCCGGAGGCGTCGACGGTCACCGTGCCGTTGTCGGGCTGCTCACGGCCGGCGAGGAGCCGGAGGAGGGTGGACTTCCCGGAGCCGTTGTCTCCGACGACGCCGAGGCGTTCGCCGGGGCGGACGGTGAGGGAGACCTGGTCGAGCACGGTCCGGGCAGGGGAGGGGGAGGGGGAAGGGGCGTCGTAGCGCTTGCTGACGTCGGTGAGTTGGACCCGGAACAAGGGCGGCCTCCTGTACGTCGACCTTCGCAATAACGAGACGTATCGTCTCGTTATTGCGAAGGTACGCCGGAAGCGGGCCCCCCGCAAGACGTTTCGTCTCGTCAGGCGGAGGCTATGCGCAACACCAGGGCGGCCACCGCGAGGACGGTCAGGACCGCGACCGGCGCCAGCTCGAAGTCCTTCGCCCGCAGGTGCGTGACGAGAGCCCCGATGAAGTAGAGGAACACGCCGATCGCAGCCGCCCCGCCGAGCAGCGGCACGGCGAGGCCCGCGAGCAGGCCGAGCGCGCCGGCCGCCTTCAGTGTCGCCAGCCGTGGCAGCCAGGCGTCCGGCACGTCCAGCTTGGTCATGCTGCCCACGATCTGCGGGTTGCGGGTGAAGGTCAGGAAGGCGGAGGCGGAGAGCGCGAAGGCGAGCAGCGCGGCCACGACCACATAACCGATGAACATAGGGGTGCTCCAATGATTCACGTCCAAGAACCATTGAACCGTATCAACGATTTCCCTCGCTCCACAATAGGGCTGCTGTTACGGTGGTTGCCATGGCAGCTCTCCCGACCGATCGCCTCGGCTTCCTCCTCTCCTTCCGCGGTGAGCTCACCGGCGCGCGCATCCGCGCCGCCCTGGGAGTCGCCGGGCTGCACCCGAGAAACGCGATGACGCTGATGCAGCTCGCCCCCGGGGCGATGAGCCAGCGGGACCTGGCGTCGGCGATGGAGATCGACCCCAGCCAACTGGTGGCCGTGCTCAACGAGTTGGAGGCCGCCGGGCTCGCGGAGCGGCGGCGTGACCCGGCCGACCGGCGCCGGCACATCGTGGAGATCACGGAGGCGGGCGCGGCGGCCCTCGACCGGGTCGACGCGGCGGTCAGCGCCGCCGAGCGCGAGCTCTTCGGCGATCTGACCGCGGCGGAGCAGACCCTCCTGCGCGGCCTGCTCGACCGGGTCGTGGTGGACCCGGCCCAGCACGACTGCGGCGCCGAGTAGAAGCGGCGCCGTGTAAGAAGTACCGCCGGGCGGCCGATGAGTTCCGGTGGCGGCGGGGGTCTACCCCATGACCGTCCCACCACCGAGGAGAGACCCATGGCCGAGACCGACACCCGGACCCTGGACACCACGGGCGCGACCCTGCGCTACGACGTGCGCCCCGGCACCGGGACCGACGACCGCCCCCTGCTGCTCATCGGCTCCCCCATGGACGCGACCGGCTTCACCACCCTCGCCTCCCACTTCGCCGACCGGACCGTCGTCACGTACGACCCGCGCGGCGTGGGCCGCAGCGAGCGCACCGACGGCGCCGCGGAGACGCTCCCCGACGAGCACGCCGACGACCTGGCCCGGCTGATCGAGGCGCTCGGCGCCGGCCCCGTGGACGTCTTCGCGAGCAGCGGCGGCGCCGTCAACGCCCTCGCCCTGGTCGCCCGGCGCGGGGACCTCGTCCACACCCTCGTCGCGCACGAGCCGCCGGCGGTGCAGCTCGTACCGGACCGGGAGGCGGCCCTCGCGGCCTGCGCGGACGTGCACGCGACCTATCTGCGGGAGGGCTGGGGGCCGGGGATGGCCAAGTTCCTCGCCCTGACGAGCCGGAAGGGCCCGTTCCCGGCGGACTGGGCCGAGGAGCCCGCCCCTTCCCCGGCGGCGTTCGGTCTGCCGACCGAGGACGACGGCTCGCGCGACGACCCGCTGCTCGGCCAGAACATGCGCGGCTGCACCTCCTACCGCCCCGACCTCGCCGCCCTGCGCGCCGCGCCGACGCGGATCGTCGTCGCCGCGGGGAAGGAGTCCGAGGGCGAGCTCGCCGCCCGCGCGGCGGCCGCCGTCGCCGACGGGCTCGGCATCCCGCTCGCCGTCTTCCCCAGCCACCACGGCGGCTTCCTGGGAGGCGAGTTCGGCCAGCACGGCGCCCCGGCGGAGTTCGCCGAGGCGCTGCGCGCGGCCCTGGACGAGAACCGGGGCTGACGGCGGGTCGCCGGCCGACGCGGCCGCCGGTCGCCCGTCGACGCGGCGGCTAGTTGCCCGCAGTCGCGGCGGCGGACTTCACGGCCGCCGCCGCGTCGACGTTCCCGAGGCCCAGCTTGGCGAGGTTCCCCGGGTTGGCCGCCGAGTCGCGGATCGTCTTCATGACGGCGTCCGGGCTCAGGCCCTGGTGGTGCAGGAGCGCGGCGACGGCGGAGACGTACGGGGAGGCCATCGAGGTCCCGGAGAGCTTCCCGTACCCGGAGGTGTTCTTCAGGGTCTCCTTCACCGTGTACGTGGGGAGGGTGGAGAGGATGTCGACGCCCGGCGCCGAAACGGCGTTCTGCGCGCCGAAGTTGGTGAAGGTGGCGGGCTTGCCGCTCCGGTCGGCGGCGTTGACGACCAGGACCGGCGTGTCGATCTTGTAGGGCTGGAGCACGGTGGAGTCGTTGCCCGCGGCGGCGACCACGACCGCGCCCTTGCCGACGGCGTGGGAGATGGCCTGGTTGAGGACCCCGCCCTTGAGGAGCCGGGCCATCAGGCCGGACTCGCCGAGGGAGAGGTTGATGACGTGGGCGCCGTGGTCGGCGGCCCACACGATGCCCTTGGTGATGTTCGCGTTGGTGCCGCTGCCGTCCGCGCCGAGCACCCGGACCGGCATGATCTTCGCGCCCGGGCCGCCGCCCGCGACCCCGATGCCGTTGTCGGTGTGGGCGGCGGCGATGCCGGCGACGTGGGTGCCGTGGCCGTTCATGTCCTTGGGCTCGTCGTCGTTGTCGACGAAGTCGTAGCCGTCCACGAGCCGGCCCTTGAGGTCGGGGTGGTCGAGGTCGACGCCGGTGTCGACGACGGCGATGACGCTGTCCTCGCCCTGGGAGGTCTTCCACGCGTCGGGCAGCTTGAGCGCGTCGATGCCCCACTGCTGGCCACGCATCGGGTCGGGCTTGTCGTCGTCGTCGCTGCCGCAGCCGGTGACCGTCACGGCGGCGAGGGCGGCGAGTGCGGTGAGGGCGGTCAAGGTGGCGGTGGTGGACCGACGGCGCATGCTTATCTCCCCATTCGTGTGCATTTGGCCCAGTCAACAGTCGTTGATCGGGTTTCGCATCCGGACGGGAAGCCGGGTTGTTCTAGCAGAGTACGAACAAATTGTTCTATCCTGGTGCGAACAACGGAGGTTTCCATGAACCGTGCCACGCCCCGACTCCGCGCCCTCGCCGCGCTGCCCTTCGCCCTCGTCCTCGCCGCGTACCTGCTGCTGCTCGCCCTCTGGGACGACCGGCTCCCCGACACGCTCGCCACCCACTTCACCGCCGCCGGCGGGGGCCGCGCCGACGGCTTCACCGGCCGCACCGCGTTCGCCGTCGTCAGCGCCGGCCTGCTGCTCGGCCTCGGCGGCGGCTGGACGGTCCTCGTCCGCCGTACCGCCCTCTGGGGCGCCTGGGCGACGGCCGGCTTCGCCGGAGCGCTGCTCGTCCTCCTCGTACGGGACAACCTCGACGCCACCGCCGCCGCCCAGGTCGTCTCCCCCTTCACCAACCTGCTCCTCGGCGCGGCCGCCGCCGCCGTGTTCGCCCTCGCGGGATGGGCGCTGGCCTCGCTCGTCCCCAAGGCCGGGCCCAGCGGGCCCGTCGAACGCCCCGGCGCGGCCGACGCCCCCCGGCTCGCCCTCGGCGCGGGCGAGGTCGCCGGCTGGTCCCGGGCCACCGGCTCCCGGCCGCTGACCGTCCTCTCCGCGCTCGCCCTCGCCGCCGTCCCGGCCGGCCTGCTCCTCGCCCCCTGGCCCGCCGCCCTGCTCGCCCTGCTCGGCCTGCTCGTCGGCGTGCCGGGCCTCGCCCTCGCCCGGGTCCGGGTCACCGTCGACCGGCGCGGCGTCACCGTACGGCCCTCGCTCGTCCCCCGGCCCCGGGTCAGGGTCCCGCTCGACGAGGTCGTGGGAGCGAGCGTCAGGGAACTCGACACCGCCGCCGTGATCGGCGACTTCGGCGGCTGGGGCTACCGGGTCCGGGCCCACCGGACCGGCGTCGTGCTCCACACGGGCGAGGCCCTCGTCGTACGGCGGGACAGCGGGCGCGAGTTCGCGGTCACCGTGCCCGACGCGCACACCGCCGCCGCCCTCCTCAACACCCTCGCCGACCGGCATGGGAGGGTCTGACCGTGCTCTTCCGTGTCGACCCGGCCTCCGCCGCGCCCCTCGGCGACCAGATCGCCGCCTGCGTCCGCGGCGCCCTCGCCGACGGCTCCGCCGCACCCGGCGAGCGCCTCCCGGCCGCCCGGGAACTCGCCGACTCCCTCGGCGTCAACGTCCACACCGTCCTCCGCGGCTACCAGCGGCTCCGCGAGGAGGGCCTGATCGAACTCCGCCGGGGCCGCGGCGCCGTCATCGTCCCCGGCGCCACCGCCCCCGACCGCGCCCGCCTGGTCTCCCGGCTGCGCGAGGCGGCGGAGGAGGCACGCGGACTCGGCCTGACGGACGAGGAGTTCGTGGAACTGGCGCGTGCCAGTCTGGGGTGAGGCGCGTACGGGCCCGGGCGTCTCTTCCTGATCGGCTCAGCCCAGCTCGCGTACGGGCGCGCCCTTCAGGAAGGCCTCGATGTCCTCGACCGCCTCCCCGAAGTACCGCCCGTAGTTCCCCTCCGTCACGTACCCGAGGTGCGGCAGCGCGAGCACGTTCGGCAGGGACCGCAGGGGGTCGTCCACGGGCAGCGGCTCGGTCTCGAAGACGTCGAGGCCGGCCCCCGCGATCCACCCCTCGCGCAGCGCCCGCAGCAGCGCCCCGCCGTCGACGAGCCCGGCCCGTGAGGTGTTGACGAGGTACGCGTGCGGGCGCATCGCCCGTAGCTCGGACTCTCCGATCAGCCCCCGGGTGCGGCCCGAGAGCACCATGTGCAGCGAGACGAAGTCGCTGTCCGCGAGCAGTTCCCGCTTGTCCTTCGCGAGCCGTACGCCGTGCTCGGCCACCCGCTCCTCCGTCAGGTTCGGGCTCCACGCGCGCACGTCCATGCCGAAGGCGAGCCCGATCCCGGCCACCCGGCCGCCGATCTTGCCGAGGCCGACGAGGCCGAGGGTCCGGCCGGCCAGGTCGGCGCCGACCGTGGACTGCCAGGGCCCGCCCTCCCGCAGGGCCCGCGCCTCGGCCGGGACGTGCCGGGCGAGGCCGAGGAGGAGCGCCCAGGTGAGTTCGGTGGGCGGCGCGGGGCTGCTGGCGGTGCCGCAGACGGTCACCCCGCGCGCGCGTGCGGCGGCGACGTCGACGGAGGCGTTGCGCATGCCGGAGGTGATGAGGAGCCGGAGCCGGGGGAGCCGGGCCAGGAGCGCGGCGTCCACGGGGGTCCGTTCCCGCATGACGACGAGGATCTCGCAGTCCTCGACGGCGGCGACGAGCGCGTCCCGGTCGGTGAGGTGCTCGCGCAGGACGCGGACGTCGACGCGGTCGGCGAGCGGGCTCCAGTCGGCGGAGGCGAGGGCGACGCCCTGGTAGTCGTCGAGTACGGCGCAGCGCAGCTTCATGACGGCATGATCGCGTACGGCCCGGACGCCTCAGACGGCGGGCGTACGGGTGAAGGAACGCCGGTACGACCGGGGCGGGACGCCGCGGCGGCGTACGAACTGCGCGCGCAGCACCGCCGCGCTGCCGAAGCCGACCGCGCGGGCGACCTCCTCCACCGGGAGGTCCGTGGTCTCCAGGAGCTCCTCGGCGCGGCCGAGCCGCAGGGAGAGCAGCCACGCGTGCGGGGTGGTGCCGGTGGACGCGGCGAAACGGCGGGCGAAGGAGCGCCGGCTCATCAGGGCCCGGCGGGCCAGCTCGGCGACGGGGAGCGGTTCGTGGAGGTTCTCCCTGGCCCAGGCGAGGACGTCGGTGAGCCGTTCGTCCCGGCTGTCCTCGGGGACGGGCGTGGCCAGGTACTGGGCCTGGCCGCCGTCGCGGTGGGAGGGGAGCACCAGGTCCCTGGCGATGGCGTTGGCGGTGGTGGCCCCGTACTCCCGGCGCAGCAGGTGCAGGCACAGGTCGAAGCCGGCGGCGGCGCCCGCGCCCGTGACGAGGGGGCCCTGGTCGACGTAGAGGGCGTCGGGTTCGACGGTGACGTCCGGGTGGCGTTCGGCGAGGAGCCCGGCGAACCGCCAGTGCGTGGTGGCCCGCCGTCCGTCGAGCAGCCCGGCCGCGGCGAGCGCGAACGCGCCGACGCAGTGGGCGGCGACCAGGGCCCCGCGCGCGTGCGCGGCGGTCAGCGCGTCGAGCACGGCGGGGCCCGGGGGCGTACGGAACTCCGCCCAGGGCAGGGCGATCACCAGGTCGGCCGTGGCCAGCCGCTCCAGACCGTGCTCGACGACCAGCGGCAGCCCGACGTCGGTGCGGACGTTGCCCGGCCGGTCGGTGCAGAGCGCGAAGTCGAAGCGGGGCAGGTCCCCGCCGCGCGCGTCGAACACCTCGGAGACGATGCCGGCGCCGAGCATGCCGACCCCGTGCGGGGCGTAGGCGGCGACGGTCACGAAGGGCGGCGGCATGGGGGCGAGTCTGGCACGGCGGTCATGCGCGGTGCCTTGGCACGATTCCCGCGATCGTTGGCAGGACGGCCACTCGTGAAGATCCCCGCCCCGCAGAAGACTCGGGGACATGACACACCACGACGACGCGCCGCACGGCCGCACCGCCACGTACACGGTCCTGACCACCGGCTACACGCTCTCCACCGGCCCCGGGGTCGCCGCCACCGTCTCCTACGTACGGGACGGCGACCGGCATGTGATCGTCGACCCCGGCATGGTGGCGAGCCGTGACCGGATCCTGGGCCCGCTCGCCGCACTCGGCCTCGGCCCCGACGACATCACCGACGTGGTGCTGAGCCACCACCACCCCGACAACACCATGAACGTCGGCCTCTTCGGCCGGGCCCGCGTCCACGACCACAAGGCGATCTACGAGAACGACCAGTGGACCGACCGGGACGCCGAGGGCCACGAACTCGCCCCGTCCCTGCGGCTGATCCGTACCCCCGGCCACAGCCCCGAGGACATCACCCTCCTCGCGGGCACCGACGCCGGTGTCATCGCGTTCGTGGGCGACCTCTGGTGGCGCCCGAACGGCCCGGTGGAGGACCCGGTGGCCCCGGACCACACCGTCCTGAAGGACTCGCGTCTCCGCGTCCTCGCCACGGCCGACGTGATCGTCCCGGGCCACGGTCCGGCGTTCCCGGCGGACGACACGGCACCTCGCTAGCGAGGGCGGAGGGTGGGGACGTTCCCCCGGCGTCGGTGGCGGCGCCTAGAATCGGCTTTCATGTCGAAGCCTGACGAGCTGCTCGTTGACATTGCCGCCACGGTGGAGTCCGGGCAGAGCAATCAGATGTCCCTGACGGTGGTCGTGGGGGGTGTGGTCCTCACCGGTCGGCTGGCTCCGGAAGCCCTGTGGAGACAGCGCGTGTCGGAGGTCCTGACGGACTCGGCCCGCCTCGCCGAGTTCTCCGCCGTCTTCAGCCCCTCCGTACGCGAGGAAGGGCCACCCACCCACCTGCACTTCCACCTCGCCCGGATCCTCCAGGGGACGGTGGGCATCCCGGAGACCGGCGGGATGTACCGGGTCGCCCTCTCGGACGTCAGCGCCTGGACGGTGGGCGACTTCAGCTACTCCGACCACTGATCCCCGTACCCGTACTGCGGGCGGCGGCTGAGGAGCCGTACTCACGCGGCAGCCGGCGCCGCCCGCCTCGTACTGCCGGGGCGCACGGGAGACGTCAGGGACGTCAGGGACGTCGGAGGCGTCAGAAGATGTCCGAGGGCGCCGGGGGCGCCGGGGGCTGCTCGGCGGGGACGGTGAGGCAGGTGAAGCCGAGCTTGGTCATCGCGCGGACGACCTCGCCGGCGCTGAAATCGCGGCGGTCCTGGCGGGTGACGACCTCGCCCACCTGCTTCACGGGGAACTGACGGCGTCCGATGACGACGACGTCACCGACGGCCGGCTCGGGCTTGACGCCCTTCATCGATTCGAGGACGCCGGCTTTGGTCAGCTCGAACGGGAAGCGTGCGATGACACAGCGCATGGTGACTCCTGCGGAGAAGTGGTCCAGAAACGGTCCAGAAGGGGGCCGGGCAGGAAATTCCCGCAGCCCGGCGAGAGGTGCAAAGAGCTGAGGCCCGCACCCCAAAGGTGCGGGCCTCAGCTCGTCAGCTCGTGCTACGCGTCAGCGCCTGGCGTCAGGCGGGGACGATGTTCTCGGCGGTCGGGCCCTTCTGGCCCTGCGCGATGTCGAAGCTCACCTTCTGGCCTTCCTGCAGCTCACGGAAGCCCTGGGCGGCGATGTTCGAGTAGTGGGCGAAGACGTCCGGGCCGCCACCGTCCTGCTCGATGAAGCCGAAGCCCTTTTCCGAGTTGAACCACTTCACGGTGCCAGTCGCCATGTCATTTCTCCTTCGGGGCAGTGCTCGGAGCCCACACCCTGTGTGCTCCGTGTCGCTGCGATGATCGCCCCGTCCGGAAAAAGTCCGGAAATGAAAAAGGGTGCCCAGCGCCGGATGAACCGGAAGGGGCACTCGTACGTTCGGGACCCACAACTGCAACTGATATCGACAGTAGCACGGTGTCGCGGGGTGCGCTCGGTGAAGAAATGCGGGCGCCGCCATCCCGTGTGTTTACATGACAAATTTCCACCTCGCGTCGCCCCGAATTCACGCGACGCGATCGGGCATATTCCCCCGCGTGGGCCGACCGCCCCGGGCCGTCGGGGCGAGTGACGCGGGTCACACCTCACGGCCCGGCTGCGCGCAGTCGGCGTCAGCTGACGGCTTCCGCCACGAGCGCGGCGATACGGGCCTCCTCGGCGGCGCCGAGTTCCGTCAGGGCGAAGCTGGTCGCCCACAGGGCGCCGTCGTCCAGCCGGGCCAGATCGCTGAAGCCGAGCGTGGCGTACCGCGTCTTGAACTTCTCCGCGCTCTGGAAGAAGCAGACGACCTTGCCGTCCCTGGCGTACGCGGGCATCCCGTACCAGGTCTTCGGCGCCAGGTCCGGCGCGTTCGCCGCGACGATCTCGTGGATGCGTTCGGCGAGGACACGGTCGGCCTCGGGCATCTCGGCGATCTTCGCGCGCACCTCGGCGTCCCCGTCGGCCCTGGCCTTGGCCGAGCGCGCGTCGCGCCGCGCGGTCGCCTTGAGCTCCTGGGCGCGCTCCTTCATCGCCGCGCGCTCCTCCTCGGTGAAGCCGTCGTACTTCCCGGCGCTGGTGCTCTTGGTGGACGACCGCGTGTTCGGCATGACGGGTTCCTCTCGAAAGGCAGACGGGAGTGAGGCCAAAGGGTGGGTTCAGGGCGCGGCGGTCACGGCGGCGGCCTCCCACGCGAACCCGTCCGGGTCGGTGAAGGAGCCGCTGCCGTCGCCGCCGAGCACGATCCGGTGGGATCCCTCGCCGTCGACCGGGACACCGGCGTCCTTGGCGAGGGCGCGGCGCCCGTACAGGGCGAGCTTGACCGGGCTGTCCCCGGCGGCGAACTCGACGTACTTCTTGCCGAAGCTCTTCGCCACGGTGAGGCCGTGGTCGACGTAGAACTTCCTGCTCTCGGCCACGTCCGCGGCCCCGAGGAGGAGCACGAACTGGTCGACGCGGCCGGTGGCCGGGCCGCTGTCCTTCTTCGCCGAGGTGGCGATCTTCCAGATGGTCCCGTCCGGGGCCTGGAAGACGCCGCCGTAGCCCCAGAAGGACTTGGACACGGGCTTGAGGACGGTGGCCCCGGCGTCGACGGCGGCGTCGACGAGCAGTCGGACGTCGGCCGGCTGGGACACCGTGAGCGAGAGCGTGAACCCGCGGAAGCCGGTGGTCGGTACGTCCGAGGCCCGCAGGCGCACATGGGCGCCGAGGCCGGAGGCGGTGTAGAAGCGGTCGGCGGCCTGGAGGTCGGCCACCTCGAGGGTGACGGATGCGATGGCGTTCATGGGATTCACGCTAGGCGCGGGGTGCCCGCCGGTGCTTCTCGATTCCTGACGGGTCGCGTCACCTGCTTCGCCACGCACGACGGCAGCCCGGCCTCGCCGTCCGCGACCTGGCGCCGGTAGACGCTGGGCGGCACGCCGACGAGCTCGGTGAACCGGGTGCTGAACGTGCCGAGCGAGGAACAGCCGACCGTGAAGCAGACGTCGGTGACGCTGAGGTCGTCGCGGTGCAGCAGGGCCATGGCACGCTCGATGCGCCGCGTCATGAGGTACGAGTACGGCGACTCGCCGTAGGCCTGCTTGAACTGCCGGCTGAGGTGCCCCGCCGACATGTTCACGCCGCGCGCGAGCGCCTCGACGTCCAGCGGCTGCGCGTACTCCCGGTCCATCCGGTCGCGGACACGGCGCAACCGCGCGAGATCACTCAGGCGCTGCGCCTCGTTCAGTGCGCTCATCCACGCAGGATGACACATGGAGGAGAACCCTTTCAGCGGAGCTTCGGCGGGGCTTCGGCCGGGCTTCAGCGGAGCTGCTGGACGCGGACGAGGTTGCCCGCGGGGTCGCGGAAGGCGCAGTCACGGGCGCCGTACGGCTGTTCGGTCGGCTCCTGGACGACCTCGACGTCGGCCGCCTGGATCTTCTCGAACGTGCCGTCGAGGTCCGGGGTGGCCAGCAGGATCCAGCCGTACGTGCCCTTGGCCATCATCTCGGCGATCGTGCGCCGCTCGGCCTCGGTGATCCCCGGGTCGGCGCCGGGCGGCGCGAGCAGGATCGACGTGCCGGGCTGCCCGACGGGTCCGACGGTGATCCAGCGGGTCCTGCCCTGGCCGACGTCGCTGCGCACCTCGAAGCCGAGGGCGTCGCGGTAGAAGGCGACGGAGGCGTCCGGGTCGTCGTGGGGAAGGACGGTGGTGTGAATGGTGAGGTCCATGGCGTCAAGCTAGTGCGGCACGCCCCACCGCGCTTCTCGATTCCTGACGTACCGATGCGTGACGTACACGGTGAACGGCGGCGCCCGGTCGGCGCACGCGCCGGCCGGGTGTGTAGTACCGGCGGTCCCGGGCAACCGCCCCCCGAGGGCCGGACCACGGCACCCAGGTCACGTCACTCCTTCTGCGGCGGAGGTCGGTTCACCATGAACGCGTCGAACGCGTCCAACGCGTCGATACCCCTGGTCTACGCCTCGCGCGGCGAGCTGCTGATCCCCGCCACGAAGGTGACCGGGCTGCTGCGGCGGGTCGCCGCCGGATGGCTGCGGACGACCGAGGCGGGCGGGACGGCGGGCGGGGCGGAACTCGACCCCGCGACCGCGCTCGCCCTGGCGCGGCAGCTGAGCGACCTGGCCGACCAGATCGACGTGGAGTGCATCGCGGTCCGCCGCCCGGTGGGCGAGCCCCCGCCGCCCGGCGGCGGCCGCCGGGGCAGGGGAGACGCGCAGCCGCCGCCTTGAGGGTCAGGCCGCCGCCGGCCTGAGGGTCAGTGGGGGCGGGTGAGCCCCGCGGCGCGCCCGTCCTCGTCCCACTCGATCTCCAGGACCTCGGTGACGGCGTCCCGGTCGACCGGCCCGAAGACATGGGGGAACAGGACGTCCTCGTCGACCCCGGGCGGCGGCGTGGAGGCCGCCGCCTCGAACTCCAGCCTGGACGTGAGCCGGTCCTCGGCGATGAGCAGCGCGAGGAGCGGCTTCGGCGCGCTCCGGTAGTAGGCGTCGACGACGGCGAGGGTCGTCCTCACGTCGGGGGTGCAGTGGACGAACCCCTCCTCCGCGAGGGAGGCGGGCGCGTACGGCGCGTCGGGGCGGGCGTTCCACTCACCGGAGGTCACGACGTGATAGATCATGGCCCATTTTCCCACGGGCGACCCGCAGGACCGCAAGATCGCTGATCGCTGATCGCCGATCGCTGATCAGTCGACGTACGACTGGAGGGTGCCCCGGCGCCGTACGTCGAGCGTGGCGCAGTGGAAGGAGCCACCGAACGGCGCGTAGTGCTGGAGGTCGCAGGGAATCGGCTCGAAGCCCCACCGTTCGAGCGCCCGGAGCGTGCTGGTGTGGCTCCGCTCCGCGATCACCCGCTTCTCGTCGATCATGAGGACGTTCAGGCTGAGCCACTTCCCGCACATCGAGGTGAGCCTCAGCAGGCGCTCGTCGATCAGGTCGGGCTCGGGGGCGATCAGGACGTCCCAGGAGCTCAGGACGTCGGGCAGGCGGTCGACGTCGACGTACTCGGGGTTGACCAGCACCTTGCCGGGCGCGAGCGGCAGGAACGTCGTGTCGATGTGCATCGGCGTACGGCAGCGGCTCTCGATCTCGTGGATGCGGTAGCCGGGGCCGAGGTGGCGGCGCAGCCACTCGATGCCCATGCGGTTGGTGACGTTGCTCCGCGTCACGAAGAGGTCGCGCCCCGCGCGGACGAAGTCCGCCGCGTCGAAGACCGGCTCGAACTCGGTGAGGATGTAGCGCATGGGCTCGCCGTCCTCGGGGACCCGGAAGTCCTCGTCGAACAGCTCGTCGGTGAGCTGCGGTCTCGGCGCCGCCGTCCAGCGCGCGCCGCGCCGGAAGTAGTCCTTGAGGAGCGTGCGGTACGAACCGGTCTCGAAGTACCGGCACGGCCAGGCCCCGGGGGTCTCGATGATCTCGTCGCCGATCACGAGCAGGACATCGCGCGGGCAGGCGTTGCAGAAGCCGCGGGAGGTCCAGTGGGGGGTGCTGAAGCGTTGCCGGTGGTCGACCGCGTCGGGTCGGGTGACGGTGACGCCGAGCGAGCGCAGGAGCTCGATGAACCCGTCGAGTTCCTGCTGGGCCCGCTCGACCAGCATGCGCGGGTACCGGAAGCCGGCGGAGAGGCCCTGGAGGCGGCCGGCCCAGGGCGGGACGTTGCAGGACACGATCGGGTGGTTGGAGGGGATCGTCGCGCCTTCGAGCCGGCCGACGACGATCTCCTCCAACGGGTCCCACTCGTTGTGCGAGCTGACCGGCGACACGGCGGGGGCGTGTGGCGATACGGGTGCGGGTGCCGGTGAAGGTGCTGGGGCCGGTGCCGGTGCTGGTGCCGGTGTCGTCGTCGGCGTGGCGGGAGTCTGTGTGCGCAGGGCTGGCACGGTCGCCTCCTGGGGTCGGACAGGCACATCACCGGCGGCCGGAGGCCGCTGCCCGTGAAGCCGCCGCGGCCGCCGTGTGCGAGGTGCTTGGGGCGGCTTCCCGCTTCTGCCGGGGGCCATGCGCGGGGAGCGACGGAAGCGCCGCGCGGACTCCTGCCGGGGCGGAGGCGCCCGTACGGCTCAGGGGCGTACGACCGTGTCGATCCGCCCCAGCTCCTCCTCCTCGAAGTCGAGGTTGCCGATCGCGGCCACGCTGTCCTCCAGCTGGCGGGTGCTGCTCGCGCCGACCAGGGCGGAGGTCACGCGGCCGCCGCGCAGCACCCAGGCGAGGGCGAGCTGCGCGAGGCTCTGGCCTCGGGCCGCGGCGATCTCGTTCAGGGTGCGCAGCCGGGCCACCAGGTCCTCGGTGACGGCGGCGCGGTTCAGGAAGGGGCTGTCGCTCGCGGCCCGGGAGTCCTCGGGGATGCCGTCCAGGTAGCGGCCGGTGAGCAGGCCCTGCTCGAGCGGGGAGTAGGCGATGGAGCCGACCTGGAGCTCGTCGAGCGCGTCGAGCAGGCCCTCGTCCTCCGGGCGCCGGTCGAGCATCGAGTAACGCGGCTGGTGGATGAGGAGTGGGGTGCCGAGATCGCCGAGGATGCGGGCGGCCTCGCGGGTCTGCTCGGCGGAGTAGTTGGAGACGCCGACGTAGAGGGCCTTGCCCTGCTGGACGGCGGAGTGCAGGGCGCCCATCGTCTCCTCCAGCGGAGTCTCCGGGTCGAAGCGGTGCGAGTAGAAGACGTCGACGTGGTCGAGCCCGAGCCGGGTCAGGCTCTGGTCGAGCGAGCCGAGCAGGTACTTGCGGGAGCCCCATTCGCCGTACGGGCCGGGCCACATCAGGTAACCGGCCTTGGTGGAGATGACCAGCTCGTCGCGGTAGGGCGCGAGGTCCGTCCGCAGGGCGTCGCCGAGGGCGGACTCGGCGGCGCCGGGCGGCGGCCCGTAGTTGTTGGCCAGGTCGAAGTGGGTGATGCCGAGGTCGAAGGCGCGGCGCAGGATGGCGAGCTGGGTCTCGGCGGGGCGGTCGGGCCCGAAGTTGTGCCAGAGGCCGAGGGACAGCGCGGGGAGCTTCAGGCCACTGCGTCCGGTGCGCCGGTAGGGCATGGCGGCGTAGCGGTCGGGGTGTGCGGCGTACAACGCGACTCCAGGGGAGGGAGGAGGGGAGGCGGTGTCCAATCTCCTCCGACCTGGGGCCATGCGTCCAACAGGAGAATCCGATCGTATTCAGCGTCTAGGCTTCTGAATCGTGGAACTCCGACATCTCCAGCACTTCGTCGCCGTCGCCGAGGACCGGCACTTCACCCGGGCCGCCGAGCGGCTCATGGTGTCCCAGTCGGGCCTTTCGGCGTCGATCAGGGCCCTGGAGCGTGAGCTGCGGGCGCCGCTGTTCGTACGGACCACCCGCCGGGTGACGCTGACGGAGGCCGGGCGTGCGCTGCTGGTCGAGGCGGAGCGGATCCTGGCGCAGGTGCGGGCGGCGCACGAGGCGGTGGCCGCCGTGCAGGGCGTGCTGCGCGGCACGCTCGCGCTCGGTACCGAGCAGTGCATCGCGGGGGTGCGTACCCCCGGGCTGCTCGCGGCGTTCCGGCGGAGGCACCCGGACGTGGAGATCCGGCTGCGGCAGTCGGGCTCGCCCGACCTGGCCGAGGAGGTCGTGGCCGGCCGACTCGACCTGGCGTTCGCGTACCGCACCCGGGCCGACTCCGACCAGCTGCGTTCGGTGTCGCTCGCGGCCGAGCCGATGACCCTGCTGTGCCACCCCGAGCACCCGCTCGCGACGGCCGGCCCCGCGCTCTCGCCGGAGGACGTCGCAGGCGAGGTCTTCGTCGACTTCCACCCGGACTGGGGGCCGCGCCAGGCCACGGACACGGCGTTCGCCGCGGCGGGTGTACGCCGCACGGTCGCCCTGGAGGTGAACGACGTGCACAGCCTCCTTGACCTGATCGACGAGAACCTAGGCGTCGCCGCCGTCCCCCACCACTTCCGCCACAAGCGCGAGGCCCTGAGCGCCATCCCCCTGAAGGGCACGGGCCAGGCGGTCTACGAGACGGTGGCCCTGCTCCCGCCCCCGGACACGACCAGCCCGGCGGCCCGCGCCCTGATGACCCTGCTCCAGACGGGTGGGTACTGACGGGGGGCGGCTTAGTAGTAGCCCTTCACGCCGTCGAGCAGCTCGCGGACGATGTCCGCGTGGCCCGCGTGGCGCCCGGTCTCCTCGACGAGATGGATCAGCATCCAGCGGAGGTTGGCGCCGCCGGCGTAGAAGTCGGAGTTGCGGCCGACGTCGTCCAGGGAGGCCGCGGCGACGATCTCGTCACTGCGGGCGCACTGGGCCTCGTACTCCGCGAGGAGCTCGGCGAGCGGACGGCCGCCGGTGTCCCAGTCGGCGTCCTCGCTCGACTCGTCGAACGCCGGGTTCGACTTCGGGTCGCCGCCGAGGAACGCGATCTCCAGCCAGGCGTGTTCGGTCCAGCGCATATGGGAGACGAGACCGGCCATCGTCATGGCGGGCGAGTCCGGAAGGACCGAGCGGTGCGCGTCCTCGTCCCTCAGCCCCTCGCACTTCCAGCGCAGGATCTTCCGCTGGAGCTCCAACCAGCCGATGATCGCGGTGCGCTCGTCCGCTCGGAGTGGGGGCCGTTCCAGTTGCGATGTCATGCGGGCGCACGCTACCGGAGCGCCCGGAGGGCGACACCTGGATTACGGACGCGAAGAGCCGCCCCCTCCGACCGTCTCTTCCGGGCCGGGCCCGGGAGTTCAGCTCAGCGAGCGACCGGTCGGCGCGAGCCGGAGCCCCTGAGGTGCCGCCGTCTGTTCCCGTTCGAGAGCCGACAGGACCTCGCCCCGTACGAGGGGGTGGGCGCGCAGGGCGGTGGTGTGCCGAGATTGAAGAGGAACACGTGCGTCAAGATCTTCGCCTACGTCGTCATGGCGCCGTTCCCGCACGCCACGGCGCTCACCGCGTGGCACCGGAGGTGCTGACGCACGGACCGGCCTGAGGGCCCTCTGCACCATCGTTTTGTGACGGCCCGCCGGCTCACCCCGGCGGGCCGTCACGCGTCCAGGGGGGAGGGGCTGGGCACCCGTGCGGTGCCTGCCCGGCTCGGCGACGGCGGGCGGACCGGCCTCAAGCCGAGGCCGGCGGCGCGTCGGACGCGGCGGCGCGGCGGTATTCGGCGTTGATCCGCTGGGCTTCTTCGAGCTGGTCTTCCAGGACGATGATCCGGCAGGCGGCCTCGATGGGCGTGCCCTGGTCGACGAGTTCGCGGGCGCGGGCGGCGATGCGGAGCTGGTAGCGGGAGTAGCGGCGGTGGCCGCCCGCCGAGCGGAGCGGGGTGATGAGGCGGGCTTCGCCGATGGCGCGGAGGAAGCCCTGGGTGGTGCCGAGCATCTCGGCGGCCCGACCCATGGTGTAGGCGGGGTAGTCGTCGTCGTCGAGACGGCCGTACGAGTCATCTGCTGTCATTTGCACCTCTTTGTGGAACGCGTGGAGGGGCCCTGGCGCCGTACGGCACCAGGGCCCCGAAGGAACTACTACACCACTACTGCGGGGTACCGCTCACGGGGAGACCCGCCCACGGATACGCGAAAGGGCCCGACCGGCGGGTGCCGGTCGGGCCCTCTTGGCTGTCGCTGCCCGAGTGTCAGCCCACGATGGCGGGGGCCGCGGTCAGGCCCGCCGGGGCGCCGAGCATCGCGGAGGCGTGCTGGAGGGGGTTGAGGGCGCGGACGGGCGCGGTGTCCTGCGGAAGGCCGCGGCAGGTGAAGCCGAGCTTGGTCATGGCGCGGAGCACCTCGCCGGCGCTGAAGTCGCGGCGGTCCTGGCGGGTGACGACCTGACCGACCTGCATCACGGGGTAGGTCCGGCGGCCGATGATCACGGACTCACCGATGACTTCCTCGGGCTTGACGCCCTTCATGGAGTCCAGGACGCCGCTCTTGGTGAGGTCGAAGGGAAAGCGGGCGATGACACAGCGCACGATGCCTCACAGGGAGAGAAGGGAGATGGGTGCACGTACGGCTCAGGCCGCCGCGTCGGTCGCGGGGCGTCGTCCGGCCCGCCGGGCGGCCGAGGCGGGGCCGCGCCGACCGCGGGAGGTCGTGCCGCGCTTGCGCTGCTCGGTGGGCGGCGCGGTGATCGTCACGGGGATGCCGGAGGGGGTCCGCGCGCCGGTGATCCGGGCGAGCGCCTCCTCGCCGGAGCGGACCTGGGTGGTCTGGGGCACGATGCCGGCGGTCGCCATGAGGCGGGTCATGTCGCGGCGCTGGTTGGACGTGACCAGGGTGACGACGCTGCCGGACTCACCGGCCCGGGCGGTACGGCCGCCGCGGTGGAGGTAGTCCTTGTGGTCGGTCGGCGGATCCACGTTGACGACGAGGTCGAGGTTGTCGACGTGGATGCCGCGCGCCGCGACGTTGGTCGCGACGAGGACGGTCACGTGTCCGGTCTTGAACCGGGCGAGGGTACGGGTGCGCTGCGGCTGCGTCTTCCCGCCGTGCAGGGCGGCGGCGCGGACACCGGAGTTGAGGAGGTCCTCGGTGAGGCGGTCCACGGCGTGCTTGGTGTCCAGGAACATGATGACCCGGCCGTCGCGCGCGGCGATCTCGGTGGTCAACCGCTGCTTGTCGGCGCCGTGCACGTGCAGGACGTGGTGCTCCATGGTGGTGACCGCGCCCTGGGAGGGGTCCACGGAGTGGACGACGGGGTCGGTGAGGTAGCGGCGGACCAGGAGGTCGACGTTGCGGTCCAGGGTCGCGGAGAACAGCATGCGCTGGCCCTCGGGGCGGACCTGGTTCAGGAGCGCGGTGACCTGGGGCATGAACCCCATGTCGGCCATCTGGTCGGCCTCGTCGAGGACGGTGATGGCGACCTGGTTCAGCCGGCAGTCGCCGCGGTCGATGAGGTCCTTGAGGCGGCCGGGGGTGGCCACGACGACCTCGGCGCCGCTGCGCAGTGCGTTCGCCTGGCGGCCGATCGGCATGCCGCCGACGACGGTGGCCAGGCGCAGCTTCACGGCGCGGGCGTAGGGGGTGAGCGCGTCGGTGACCTGCTGGGCGAGTTCCCGGGTGGGGACCAGGACCAGCGCCAGCGGCTGGCGGGGCTCGGCGAGCTGCCCTGCGGTACGGGCCAGCAGGGCCAGGCCGAAGGCGAGGGTCTTGCCGGAGCCGGTCCGGCCGCGGCCCAGGACGTCACGGCCCGCCAGGGAGTTCGGCAACGTCGCGCCCTGGATGGGGAACGGGACGGTCACGCCCTGCGCGGTGAGGGCGGCCAGGAGGACCTTCGGCATGTCGAGGTCGGCGAACGCCTCGACGGCGGGCAGCGCCGGAGTGATCGTCTTCGGCGGGGCGAACTCGCCCTGGACGGCGGCGGGACGCCGGCCGTATCCGCCGGACCGGCCCGCGGCGGACGAACCGGGGCGACCGCCACGGCTTGCTCCGGCGGAGGAGTCGTACGCGTGGCCGCCGGAGCGGCGGGTACGGGAGGAGCGGCTGTTGGTGCGTGTGGGGTTCATTCAGAACCTTCCTTGATACGGCGCGTATCGAGGAATTCCGGCAGCGGATGTACAGCGCTGGGAATCACAGGCACGGGCCGAATGAAATACGAAAGCAGGCAGCTCGCCTCAGAAAAGAAACGGTCGACGCGAGGAGCGCAAGGAGCGCAAGAAGCGTGAGAGCGTGAGATTGGGCGAGCGGGCGAGCGAAGAAATACGAAAGACGCAGGTGCACATGAAAATCCTGCACCTGCGAAATGTGCATGCAGCTGAGGCCCGCACCCCGAGGGATGCGGGCCCCAGCTACGATTACGCGTCAGCGTCAGGCGGAGACGATGTTCTCGGCCGTCGGGCCCTTCTGGCCCTGCGCGATGTCGAAGGTCACCTTCTGGCCCTCCTGAAGCTCACGGAAGCCCTGGGCGGCGATGTTCGAGAAGTGGGCGAACACGTCGGGGCCGCCACCGTCCTGCTCGATGAAGCCGAAGCCCTTTTCCGCGTTGAACCACTTCACGGTGCCAGCAGCCATGTCATATCTCCTTGGGGCAGTACGCCGGCATCCGTACTGTACGGATGCCCGTGTCGCCGCGATGATGCCCTGCCCGGAAATGACCGGAAATACAAAGCGCTTCCGTGCGGCGTACGGCCGACCGGAGGCGCTGAAGTCTTTGGGTACCACAACTGCAACTGCTTTCGACAGTAGCACGTTGCCGTCGTCCGCGGGCGTGGAATATTTGGCCCTGCGTGTTGCCGACAAGAACTCTCCGAGCGGGGGCGGCTAAATTCTCAGGCCGCGGGCACAGGTATTCATTCACCGCGAATGAACAGCCGGGCCGCCACCGCGCGACCCCCGGCCCGCACCGCACCGGCCCGGCCGCCGGCCCGGCTGCCGGTGGCCCTCCCGATCCCTTGCGAGGCGGTGGAGCCGGGTAACGTCGTTGCCATGTTCTTCCAGCACCGATGAATGCGTAGAACACCTCACATCACCCCCGGGAGAACCCGTGACCGTCAGCAAGAACATCAACAACCCCGTGGGCCAGAGCGGCGGCCAGCGCAAGAGGCTGTCCCGCGCCGAACGGCAGAACAACGGCCCGCACCGCAACCTCGACCGCCAGGGCGCGGCCGACCAGAAGGCGGAGCTGGTGCGCAAGATGCGCGAGAAGGCGAACGCAGCCGAGGCCGCGGAGCAGACGACCGCCGACCCCGCCCAGAACTGACGCACCGCCGCCGCAGGGCGGCACGGTTCGGCCAAGCGCGAAGCCCCAGGTCACTGACCTGGGGCTTCGTGCTTCGTCTGGACTTCGGCCTGGAGCCCCTCCGCACCCGCTACGCCTTCCGCGCGGACGTCCAGCCCTGGCGGCGGAGGTTCTCGAAGCCGTCCAGGAGGAGGTCCAGGGCGAATTCGAACTCGAACTGGTCGTCGCAGCCGCCACCGACCGCGGAGCCCCCGTCGTGGGCGGCCGTCGCGGCCAGTTCCGCGATGTTCGGGTAGCGCGCCGCAAGGCCGGGGTCCGGTGGGCCGGAGGGGCCCGAGGTGTCGAACAGTTCCTGGCTGAAGCCGAGGAGGCGGCTGCCCATCGCGTGCATGACGTGGTGCGTGAGGTCGGCGGAGAGGCCACCCTCCCGGAAGCACCCGGCCATCGAGTCCAGGTACGCGAGCACGGCCGGGGTGGGGCCGGTCCGCGACTCGATGACCCGTACCGCCCAGGGGTGGCGCAGCAGGGCCCGCCGGGCCGAGAGGATCCGCCCCCGGACCACGGGCTGCCAGTCGGGGCCCGCGGCCGGCGGGTCGATCTCGCCGACGACGGCGTCGACCATGCCGTCGAGCAGCTCCTCCTTGTTGGCCACGTGCTTGTAGAGGGCCATCGGTACGACGCCCAGCTCCTGCGCGAGCCTGCGCATGCTGAGCGCGTCGATGCCGGTGGCGTCGGCGAGCGCGACGGCGGCGCGCAGGACGCGGTCCCTGTTCAGGGGGATCCGTTGCGTGCGGGTGGCTTCCTGCGGGGTCATTCCGGTTCGGTCCCTTCCCTCCTCGACGGCCTTCTCTGCGACGGCCTTCTCCGCGACGGCCTTCTCCGCGACGGCCTTCTCCTTGACGAGTGTACGTCGTACACCTATGGTCGCCGTCAGGTGTACGGCGTACACCACCATCGAGCGAGGGGTACGAGAGAAGATGAGTCCGGACCGGAGAACCGCGGTGGCCACCGGGTCGCTGTTCCTGTTGACCGAGGCCGCCGCGATAGCCGGGGCGATCCTGTACCGCCCCCTCCTGGGCGCCGCGGACGGCCGGCTCGCGCAGGGCGCCGACACGCGGGCACTGCTCGGGGCGCTCTGCGAGATGGTGCTGGTGGCGGCGGTGGCCGGTACCGGCGCGGCGCTGTTCCCCGTCCTGCGTCGCCACGGCGAGGGGCTCGCACTCGGGTACGCCTTCGGGCGGCTCCTTGAGGCGGCCGTCATCGCCCTCGGGATCGTCGCCGTCCTGGCGCTCGTCACCCTGCGGCGGGACGCGGGGGCGGCGGACGGCGCCGACGCCGCGCTGGTGGCCGTGCACGAGTGGACGTTCCTGCTCGGGCCCAACATCGCCCTCGGCCTGAACACCGTCCTGCTCGCGTACCTGGCGTACCGCGCCCGGCTCGTACCCCGCTTCCTCGCCGTGCTCGGACTGGTCGGCGGACCACTGATCTGCGCCTCGGCCGTCGCCGTGATGTTCGGGGCCTACGCCCAGCTCTCGGTGGCGGGGGCGGCCGCCGCACTCCCGGTGTTCGCCTGGGAGTTGGGACTGGCCGGGTGGTTGATCGCCAGGGGGTTCGGGCCCCTGGACAACGACGAAGTCCCAGGTCGCTGACCTGGGACTTCGCTCACGAGCGGGAGAAAGGAATCGAACCCGCGCCGCTTGGGGGCTGGGGTCAGGCGATGGACCAGCCGAAGGCGCCGCCGGCGGCCGGGAGGCCGTTCTGGCCCGGCTGGTGGGTGGTGACCGTGCCGGCGGGGCCGGTGCGGCCGGCCGTCGTGTTGCCCCACGGGAGGGAGTGGACGGCGCCGAAGGGGGTGGCGTCGGCCACGCCGACGTGGAGTGCCGACGTGGTGGCCGCCAGGTGGGCGCCTACGGCGTGGCCGGCCGTCGGAGTGCCGCCAAGGCCGGAGGCGTCGCCCGCCTGGATCCACTGGTCGGTGTCCCCGGGGACGCCGAGCGGGTCGAAGGTCTGCACCGCGCCCGCGTCCACGACGCCGCCGATGTCCTTGCCCGGAATGCCGACCGCGAGGACGAGGGTCGACGCGGTGGCCGGTGCGTCGGGGGCGAGGTTGACCAGGGACACGCTCTGACCGAGCCGGTCACCCGCCGCGGCCGTGCCGGCCACGCCGGCGACCTCGGCGGTGATGGAGGCGACCTTCGTGATGGCGCCCGCCCCGGTGATGCGGAAGGTGTAGGCCTGGCCGGCGTGGTCGACGGGGGCCGAAGCGACCGTCAGGCCCTCGCCGGGCACGCCGACCGCGAGGACGGTGTCGGTCGCGGCGCTCGCGCCGGCCGGGGTGTAGGCGGTGGCGGCGAGGGAGCCTCCGAACAGGTCCCCGGCCTCGGCCAGGCTGCTGACCAGGGGGTCGTTCTGGTTGAGACCCGCGAGGGGGGTCGGCAGGCCGCCGGCGTTCAACTCGTGGTTGAGCACCTGGATGTTGCCGGCGTCGGTCGCGGTGCCGACGGCTTCGTTCGGGGAGCCGATGACGATGTGGTTCGCGGAGGCGGCGATGGTCGTGCCGAACCGGTCGCCGGCCTCGCTGTCGCCGTCCATGCCGGGCTTGTTCTGGTCGGTGGCCACGTTGGTGGTACCGCGCAGGTAGTAGGCGATGCCGGCGTCCGTGACGGTGCCGACCTCCTCGCCGGGTACGCCGATCACCAGGTAGGGCTGGCCCTGGCTGGTGTGGCCGGCGGCGACGGCGTGGCCGAAGCGGTCCCCGGCCTCGGGCGCCGAGGACTTGATGGCGCCGTCGCCCGTGCCCTGGACCAGGTTGAGGGCGGCCTTGCCGGTGGACAGGCCGCCTGCGGCGCCGTAGAAGACGTGGACGGCGCCGGCGTCGGCCTCGGCGCCGACGTCCTCGCTCGGGATGCCCACGACGAGGTCGCTGCAACCGTCCTCGTCGTGGTCGAACGTGGCCAGGTTCTCGCCGAAGGAGTCGCCGGGTTCGGCGTCGCCCGGGACGGCGGGGAGGTCCTGGTGGAGCTCGGCGGTGCCCTTGCCGCCGCCGTAGATCACGCGGACCACGCCGGCGTCGGCGTCACCGCCGACGGTCGCCTTGGGGTCACCGACGACGGTGTCCTCGATGGCGTCGCAGTTGAGGTCGGTGAAGCGGGGGCGCGGCGGCGGCTGCGGGAGGTCGATGCGGAGCCGGGGGGTGACCGCGCCGGTGTACGTGATGGGCGTCCCGCTGTCCTTCAGCAGGGCCTCCAGCTCGGCGAGGGTCTTGCCGGGGTGGGCCTGGCGGAGGATCGCGAGGGCGCCGGCCACGTGGGGTGCGGCCATCGAGGTGCCGTTCTTGGAGGCGTACCCGCCGCCGGGGACGGAGGAGACGATGCCGGTCCCGGGTGCGAGCAGGTCGAGGAGCGGGCCGCGGTTGCTGAAGGTGGAGAGCTGGTCGTCATCCGTGGTGGAGCCCACGGTGAGGGCGGAGGACACGCATCCGGGGGCGTTGACCGCGTTCGCGTAGCCGTTGTTGCCGGCCGCGACGACGGTGGCGACGCCCTGGTTGAACAGGGTGTCGATGATCGGCTTGCGGGGGTCCGCCGCACACGCGGCGGTCCAGCGGCCGCCGCCCAGGGACATGTTCGCGGCGATGACGTTGGTGCCGGCGTTCTTCAGCGCCGCGACCTTCTCCAGCGCCTTGATCTGCGAGCTGGTGAAGCTGAGGACGCAGGGGCTGGCTCCCGGCCCGCAGTAGGAGTCGGAGGTGAACTTGGAGAACACCTGCATGGCGATGATGTCCGCGCCGGGGGCGACACCGCGGGCCGGAGCTCCGGTCACGCCGGCTCCGTTGCCCGCGGCGATGCCGGCGACGTGGGTGCCGTGGGAGCAGGCGGTACCCACGGTGGTGCACGGGCCGCTGCCGGCGTCGGCGCTGCCGGGGCCCTCCTGTTCGGCCGTGCCGTCCGGGCACAGGCTGGTGGCGCCGTAGGCGGCGTCGGTGACGGAGAAGCACGCCTCGGCCTTGACCCGGCCGGCCAGGAACGGGTGCCCGGTCGCGACGCCGGTGTCGAGGATCGCGATCGCGCTGCCGGCGCCGGTCTTCCCGGCGGCGACGGCCGCGGCGCTGCCGATCTTGGCGGTGGACTCGTTCAGCGTCGGTGCGACCGGGATGTCCTCGCTGACGCTGACGACCCCCGGCATGCTGCTCAGCGAATCCAGGCCGGCCCGGTCCACGCGCAGGGTGACCAGCGGCAGGGTGTCGTAGGAGACGAGGACCTCACCCGCTTCGGAGGCCGAGGAGAGTTCCGAGACACCGTCGAGGAGAACGTTGACGCGGACGGTGCCGCCGTCCTGGGTCTCGTCGAACAGCGGCGGGTCGACCGGGCCGTTCTCCTCGGCGAACGCCGGGCTGGAACCGGTCAGGGGGTTGGCGACGACCGGTATCGCGGTCAGCACCACGGCTGCCGCCGAGGCGGCGAGCGCGACCCGCGTGGATCTCTTCACTTCGTGTCTCCATGGAAGGGGAGGGGGGAACGGGGGAGGGGGGCGGCCATCGGGCGCGGGGGCGACAGCGCGGCGAAGCCGAAGGCGCGGGTGAAGGCGCGGGTGAAGCGGGAGGGCCGGGCGGCCGAAGATGTCGGGCGCCCGGCCCTACGGTCTCCGTCGAACGGTCCGTCGAACGGTCCGTCGAACGGGTCCGTCAGAGGTGTCCGTCGGACGGATCAACGGGTGGCCATGGCACCGGTCTTCGGGTGCCCGAAGAGGACGACTCCGCGGTAGTAGTTGTAGGCCAGGCTCTTGCAGGAGGCCTGCTTCCACCAGGCATAGGCCGGGCAGGTGTTGTAGCGCATCAGGTTGTAGAACGCGGCGTCGGCGGCGAAGGCCTTGTTGCGGTCCAGGTAGTAGCTGTAGCCCTTGTAGGTGTTGCCGATGGTTCCGTAGGCGTAGTCGTGCGCGTCGCACGCGGCGCGGAAGTCGAAGCCGAGGGGCCGGTCGTACGAGTCGGTGCAGTGGTCGTAGAAGACACCGCGGACCCAGTAGCCGGTGGGCGTCTGCTTCCAGGACGGCCACCTCCAGCCGTAATGGGCGACTGCGGTGGTGCAGTTGCCCCACCACCGGATCCACGACTCCGGGGAGCCGCAGGCGCGCGGGTTGGCCTGCGGGTCGGTGATGTCCCCGCCGATGAAGTTCTCGGAGGGCGGGCTGACCCCGTCGGGCTGTTCCTGGCCGGGCGCGATGGAGCCGGCGTCGGGGATGACACCGCTGGTCTCGACGGCCTGCGGGGCGGCGGCGTCGCCGCTGAACGTCAGCTCCCAGTCGCCGCCGGCGCCGCTCGTCAGCGTCGAGAGGCGGTCGTCGCCGTCGTAGGTGTACGAGCTGAGCTCGCTGCCCTCGGCAGGGTTGGTGACCTCGCGGAGCAGACCGGAGGCCTCGTAGGTGTAGCGGGCGAGGGTCTGGACGGTCTCGCCGGTGGTGACCGTGATGGCCTTGACCTGGCCGGCCACGTCACCGAGGGTCGTGCCCGTCGCGGTGGTCGCGGTGGCGTAGGTCACGGCGATGGACTGCGCGGGGGTCTCACCGGCGGCGGGCTCGGTGATGGTGGCGACGCGGCCCTGGGCGTCGTAGGAGACGGCGGTGGGCTTGTACGCCTTGTTGCCGACGCTCGTGACGCGCCAGGTGTCACCGGTGCCGGACGCCTGCTTCCAGGTGTACGTGGGCTTGAGATCGGCCGCCGGGATGGGGTTGCCGTTCGCGTCGACGGGGGCGTCGTCGCCCTCGACCGCGGTGGCCAGGTCGATGTTCAGCGTCTCGGTGATGGTCGACTTCATCTCACCGGCGAGGTCGTCCCACACCGCGTGCTCGACCAGGGTCGAACCGTCGGACGCCGTATAGGTGTTGATGCTGCCGCCGCCCGGACCGTCCATGGACTCGGTGAGGTCGTAGCGGGTGGACGCGCTGCTGTCCAGGTCGGTGGTGGTGATCGACTCCGAGTCCTGGACCAGCTTGCGGTTCAGCTGGCCGCCGACGAACTCGGCTTCCCAGCTGGGACCGAAGACTCCGATGTCGGAGCGGGTCTCGGGTGCGTCCTGGGCCTGCGAGATCCCCTGCGCCTGGCCGGCGACGGTGTGCGTACGGCCCATGAGGCCGATCGGGACGTCGTTCTCGGAGACCTGGTAACTGTCGGTCGCGGACTGGTACATGCCGGGGCCGATGTTCTGGATCTCGCCCGCGGCGAGGGGCGCGCTGGGCGCCTCTTCGGCGGAGGCCGAGAACTGCTGCGGGAGCAGCATGGCCATGGACATGGCGGCCACGATGGGGAGCGCGGATCTACGCACGCTAAGCCTTTCAGAGGGAAATCGGGAAGGTGGGGAAGTCTGCGCCGGTGCTTGCGGGCAGGGCTCTGCCTACGGGCATGGCTGTGCCACGGGCACGGCAGGTGAGGGGATGGGGTGGGAGCGGGGGTGGGGGTGGGGGCGCGGTCAGGCGCGGTCAGGCAACCCGGGCCGGGAGGTCCGCTCGGACCGTCCGGTCCCGCAGGTCCCTGCGATCGGGGAGACCGGGGAGGTCGAGTCCATCGGGAAGACCGGTTCGGTCCGTTCGGCGGGATCGCGCCGCCTCGGCGAGGCGTTCGGCCCAGTCGCGTACCGATGGGGAGATCTGGGGCGTGGCCCGGGCGGTGTCCGCCATCCGGTTCCACAGGTCTTCGTCGCACCACTGGCCGAACCGCCGGTGGGCGTTCTGCCAGGAGACGGGAAAGGACTTCGGCAGTGCGCGCCAGGACTCGCCGCTCACCAGGACGTACAGGACCGCGGCGAACACGGCCTCCTCGTCCGCCCTGCGGGTCCCGCCCCCCTGGGGTCGGGCCGTACCGGTGGTGAGCAGGTGCCGCGCGAGCGGCCAGAGGACCATCGGTGACAGCCACGCGAATCGGCCGGTGGTCCGGTGAAGCGCTCCCCGGCGGGCCGGTGCGGTCATCATCAGCGCCTCATGGGCCCTGTTCGCGCCGGACCGGAGGCCGGCGGTCAACTGTCCGCTCCGTCAGCGGTCAGCGGGGCGGAGTCCCAGCGCCAGTCGGCCTGGTACGTCACACCGTCCGAACCGGTGGATTGCGAGACGGCGCCGGTGACGGCTCCCGCGAGGAGCGTGGTGGCGGTGACGGCAACGAGCGTGGCGGCCTTGAGACGGCTGAGCATGATCGGAGTCCCCCGAGCGGTGCGGCGTTTCCTGCTGACGTGTTCAAGGTTGCCGCAGGTGAGAGGGGTGATCCAGAGTTTTGCTTGTCCTGCACCCGACATGTCCTACACACGACAGCGTGCGCTCGGGAGCGTGCGATGGGGGTGTCCGTCAGGCCAGTTCGTCGACGACCAGCAGCGGTACCTCGGCCTTCAGCAGCGACCACGCGCCGGCCCCGAGGGTCCGGCGCGCGGCGAGGCGCCAGGCCGCCGCGGCCCAGTACTCGGCGGTGTGCAGATCAGGGGCCCGCATGTAGAGGGCGACCACCGGGTCGGCCTCCGCACGCACGTGGCGGACGGCCAGTTCGACCGCGGGCTGGGCCTCGGCAAGGGCGGCCTCCACACCGTGCGGCAGGTCGCCCGCCCCCTGGGGGGCGTTCAGGTGCAGGTGGACCAGATACATGAACCCTCCTGGGTAACTGTCGTGCCCTCAACACATGAGTCCTCACCCGCGGGACGGAAGCCCACACGTGCGGAGAGGTGGGACAAACCGGCGCCCTGTCGTCGCCGCGTTCGTCGGATCGGCCGGAAAACTCCGCCCGATTCCGTATCGCCTGCTCTTCGATCAAGCCGCCGGGCAAGCTAGCCTGACGCTCGTGCGCAGGGCCTTTGAGCTGCGGCAACATGCAGGTCTTCCATGGGGGAGTGGGCGGCTGTGTTCGATCGGCGTGAACTTGACGACGTGACCGCATCGGTCTACCGAAGCAAACTGGCCTATCCGCAGGACGGTGTTCTGGAGATGGCCCAGCGTCTGGGGCTGACCCCGGACGACGTACGCCACTCACTGACCCTGCTCAGCGAGATGGCGCTGCTGCGCGGCGGCGGTGCCGACGGGCAGGGCCGCGCCATTGATCCGCAGCTGGCCCTCCAGCTCCTCCAGGCCCGCCAGCAGGCCGAACTCGCCGCCCAGCAGCAGCGCATGGAGGCGACTCGGGCCGCCGTCGTCGGCCTGATGGCCGAAATCGCCGACTCCTCGTCGCAGGAATCCTCCAAGGCCGGAGTCCGGTACCTGGACGGCATCGACGCGATTCGGGACCAGATCGAGCTCCTGTCCGCGGAGACCCGCTTCGAAGTGCTGACGTTCGCGCCCGACTCGCAGATGTCGCAGGCGAGCATCGAGGCGGCCCGCCCGCTGAGCCTGCGCAACATCGAGCAGGGCATCGTGATGCGGACCATCTACCTCGACAGCATCCGTCACGACAGCCACGCCCGGGAGTACGCGACCTGGCTGGAGAGCGCCGGGGCCCACGTCCGCACCAGACCGGTCCTGCCCAACCGCCTCACCATCGTGGACCGCCGCAGCGCCCTGGTGGCCGTCGACGCGACGAACACCGCGGCCGCGGCCGCTCTGGTCACCAGCCCCGGTCTCGTCTCCGTGCTGGTCACGCTCTTCGACCACATGTGGGAGACCGCGACCCCGCTGGGACAGGCGGCAGCGCCCTGCGAGCCCGACTTCCTCACCCGGCAGCAGGCCGCGGTACTGCAGCTCATGGCGGAGGGGCGTACGGACGAATCCATCGCCAACAGCCTGGGCGTCTCGACGCGCACCGTGGGCCGGGTGATCACCGGACTGCTCGCCCACCTGGGCGCCCGCAGCCGATTCCAGGCCGGAATGCGAGCCGTCCAGAACGGTTACCTGTCGCACTCCCCCCACTGACACGAGCCTTCCCCGTTCTGGTCACCACCGGCCACCGACGATAGGCCGCCGCCCTCCCGACGGGTCAAGAAAATGTCTCGGGTGGTCCCCGAGAGCCCACGAGACACCTGACCCGGAGAGGTCTGGACAACAGAGAAGCCCCAGGTCACTGACCTGGGGCTTCGTCCGCGAACGGTGAGGGGAATCGAACCCGCGCTGTCAGCTTGGGAATCACGACCCCGTCTCGATCATGAGCGGGAGCTAGCCTGCCTCGCGTCGAGCCGCACTCGTGCCAGAGGCCGACGCTGGCGCGTCCTCGTCGAACGGGAAGGTTTCGATCTCCCCGAAGTCGGCCGCCTGGAAGGGATGCGTGGTGGGATGCGGCGCTGCTGCGGCGGCGGAGGGGGACGCCCCTTCCGGAGCGGAGAACGGCGAGGTCAGGTCGATGAGAGGGGTCCTCTTCCTTGCGGGTCCGTGAACGGATCTGGTGTGCCGTGACCGGGCACGGCGGTCCTACAGCTTGCTCATCTTGGCGTACGGACTCAGGATCCGCTGTTGCGCCGAGCCGAAATCCACGACTGTCGCGATCCCGTCCTCGATGCCGACGACCCGGCCGAGGCCGTGCACGTCGTGTGTGACCTGGTCGCCTACGGCGAACTGCTTGGGAGGCAGCGCGACCGGGGCTTTGAAGGGGCTGGTGGGCAGAAAGCGCTTCGGTGCACTCGACTTTGTCATTGCTGCCAGTATGCGCCCGCACGTATCCGCTACGCCCGTTCACGTCCGCAGCGTGATGGAGCTGAGACGAGTCTCGCCGAGAAGCAGAAGCCCCTCGGCGCCGAACCGCTCGGCCTGGGCCCGCATGGTGTCCATGACCTCGCGGACGTCGTCACCAGAGGTGAGGGGATCGGTCGCGGAGGTCACGCCTCGTGCTTCGCCTCGATCTCGGCGATGAGGCCCTCGATGAGGAGCTTGATCTCGTCACGGATGGGGCGGACGGCCTCGACGCCCTGGCCGGCCGGGTCCTCGAGGGCCCAGTCGAGGTACTTCTTGCCGGGGAAGATCGGGCAGGCGTCGCCGCAGCCCATGGTGATGACGTAGTCGGACGCCTGCACGGCCTCGGTGGTGAGCACCTTGGGCTTCTGGTCGGCGATGTCGATGCCGAGCTCGGCCATGGCCGCGACGGCGGAGGGGTTGACCTGGTCGCCCGGGATGGAGCCTGCGGAGCGGACCTCGACGCGGTCGCCGGCCAGGTGCCGCAGGAAGCCGGCGGCCATCTGGGAGCGGCCGGCGTTGTGGACGCAGACGAAGAGCACGGAGGCGAGCGGAGCGGTCATGGGTTCTTCCTCAATCGATCGGATCAGTGTGGGGCGGGGTTCTCAGACACCGGGCAGGGTGTCCAGTGGGACGCCGGCCTCGGCGCGTGAGGACCTGGTTGACGTGCGGGTCGACCCGGCCGCGGACGGACCGGTCCCGGCGGAGGAGGCGCGAGGCGGCCGTCGGGCAGGACCGGGCCTGAGAACGCGGTCACGGCAGGAGAACCCCCTTCGGCGGGCTGAAAGAGATCAGCCCCAGCTGGTATCAGTGCGGGATGATGTGACAGTATCAGTCCATGATGACGTCAGTCGACACTGAGCTGATCCGAGTCCTGGGCGACCCCCTGCGGCTCCGGATCGTGACCCTGCTCGCCCGCGAGACCCTGTGCACCACCCACCTCGTGGAGGAGACGGGGGCCAAGCAGACCAACCTCTCCAACCATCTGAGAGTGCTGCGTGAGGCCGGTGTCGTCGAGACCGAGCCGTGCGGACGGTTCACCTACTACAAGCTCCGCCCGGACGTCATCGCCTCCGTTGCCGGCCAGTTCGCTGACCTGGCCGAGTCCGCTCGTACCGCTGCCGAGAACAAGAGGGCCTGTCCTTGACCCCCACCGCTCCCGCGCCCACCGAGGAGCCCTCGGTCGTCGCGAAGCTGTCGACGCTCGACCGCTTCCTCGCCGTCTGGATCCTGCTCGCCATGGGCCTCGGCCTGGGGCTCGGACGGCTGATCCCCGGCCTGAACGACGCGCTCGCCAAGGTCGAGATCGGCGGGATCTCCCTCCCGATCGCCGTCGGCCTGCTGATCATGATGTACCCGGTGCTCGCGAAGGTCCGGTACGACAAGCTGGACGCCGTCACCGGCGACCGGAAGCTGATGATCTCCTCGCTGGTCATCAACTGGGTCCTCGGCCCGGCGCTCATGTTCGCCCTGGCGTGGATCTTCCTGCCGGACCTGCCCGAGTACCGCACCGGCCTGATCATCGTCGGTCTGGCCCGCTGCATCGCCATGGTGATCATCTGGAACGACCTCGCCTGCGGCGACCGTGAGGCCGCGGCCGTCCTGGTCGCGCTGAACTCGGTCTTCCAGGTGATCGCGTTCGGTGTCCTGGGCTGGTTCTACCTCGACCTGCTGCCCGGCTGGCTGGGCCTCGGCGAGGGCGAGCACCTCGACATCTCCATGTGGAAGATCGCGCTCAACGTCGTCATCTTCCTCGGCGTTCCGCTGGTGGCCGGTTTCCTGACCCGCCGGATCGGTGAGAAGAAGATGGGCCGGGAGTCGTACGAGACGGCGTTCCTGCCGAAGATCGGCCCGTGGGCGCTCTACGGCCTGCTCTTCACGATCGTCATCCTCTTCGCCCTCCAGGGGAAGACCATCACGTCCCAGCCGCTGGATGTCGCCCGGATCGCGCTGCCGCTGCTGGTCTACTTCGCGGTCATGTGGTTCGGCACCTTCCTGCTCGGCAAGGCGATCGGCCTGAACTACGACCGGACGGCCACGCTCGCGTTCACCGCCGCGGGCAACAACTTCGAACTCGCCATCGCCGTCGCCATCGCCACCTTCGGCGTCACCTCCGGCCAGGCCCTGTCCGGTGTCGTCGGCCCGCTGATCGAGGTCCCCGTCCTGGTCGCGCTCGTGTACGTCTCGCTCGCCTGGCGCAGGAAGTTCGCCCCCGCCCAGCAGTAGAGCGACCGCGTCATCGAACGGTGCCCCGCCCTGGTGCGGGGCACCGTCGTACGGAAGGTCGTACGGAACGTCGTAGGGAAAGCCGTACGGGAAGTCGTACGGAAAGTCGTACGGAACGTCGTAGGGAAAGCCGTACGGGAAGTCGTACGGAAAGTCGTACGGAACGTCGCACGAAAGGAGTCCGCCATGCCCGCTCCGCTCGACGTCGTCGTGATCGGCGGAGGCCAGGCCGGTCTCGCCGCCGGCTACCACCTGCGGCGTCTCGGCCTCGACTTCGCCGTCCTCGACGCCCAGCCGACGCCGGGCGGGGCGTGGCAGCACACCTGGGACTCCCTCCACCTCTTCTCCCCGGCCGCGTACTCTTCGCTGCCGGGCCGCCTCATGCCGCCCCAACCCGGCGAGACGTACCCGGACGCCGCCCACGTCGTCGCCTACCTCACCGACTACGAGCAGCGGTACGAGCTCCCCGTCCACCGCCCCGTACGCGTGGCCGGCGTCCACCGCGACGGAGAACTCCTGCACGTGGAGACCGACTCGGGGTCGTGGCGGGCCCGGGCGGTCATCAGCGCGACCGGGACGTGGTCGCGGCCCTTCGTCCCCGCCGTGCCCGGCCGTACGAAGTTCCGGGGCGTCCAGCTCCACACGGTCGAGTACCGCAGCCCCGTCGACCTCGCGGGACAGACGGTGATCGTGGTCGGCGGCGGCAACTCCGGCGCCCAGATCGCCGCCGACCTCGTGCCTGCCGCCGCCCTGACCTGGGTCACCCCGCGCGAACCGCGCTACCTCGCCGACGACATCGACGGCCGCGCACTCTTCGACCACGCCACGGCCCGCCGCCGCGCCCTCGACGAGGGGCGCACCGACAGCGGAGGCGTCGCCTCCCTCGGCGACATCGTCGCCGTCCCGCCCGTACGGGAGGCCCGCGACGCCGGACTCCTCAAGGCCCAGCCGATGTTCGACCGCGTCACCGCGACCGGGGTCGCCTGGGCCGACGGCACGACCGCCGAGGCGGACGCGATCATCTGGTGCACCGGCTTCCGCCCCGGCCTCTCCCACCTCGCCCCACTCGGCCTGCGCGGCCCCCGAGGCCACATCCCCACCACCGGCACCCGGGCCCTCGGCGAACCCCGCCTCCACCTCCTCGGCTACGGCGACTGGACCGGCCCGGCCTCCGCCACCCTCATCGGCGTCGGCCGCCCGGCACGCGAGGCAGCACGGCAGATCGCGGATCTGCTGCGTTGAGACTCCCCATGTCGTGCTGGGGTCGCTGTTGGACTGGCTGCTGCTGAAGAGCAGCCCGCCTGGGGGCCGGGCGGGACACCGGAAGCCGTCCGACAGGGCGGGTGTCAGGAGATGACGGCGCTTCGACGCTCGACCAGGACGGTGTCGCGCCAACGGCCGTGGTGTCGGCCGATGCGTTCCCGGGTGCCGATCACACGGAAGCCGACCCGCTCGTGGACGGTCAGGCTCGCGGCGTTCTCCGGGAAGATGCCGGACTGGATGGTCCAGATCCCGGCCGCCTCGGTGGAGTCGATGAGCGCCTTGAGCAGCAAGGAGGCGACGCCTCGGCCACGGGCGTCGGGGTGGACGTAGACGGAGTGCTCGACCACGCCGACGTACGCGCAGCGGTCGGAGACCTTCGTGGCGGCGACCCAGCCGAGGAGGCGGCCGGTCTCGTCGACGGCGGCGAAGCGGTGTTCCGGCAGCTTGGACGCGTCGAACTGCTCCCACGTGGGGGCGGTGGTCTCGAAGGTGGCGTTGCCCTCGTCGATGCCGGCCTGGTAGATCGCGATTACTTCGACGGCGTGTACGGCGGTGAGCGGGACGACCAGGGGGGAGGCGGTCACGCGGCTGCCGTGGTCAGCAGCTGTCCCATGGCGGCGAGCACGGCGGGCTCGACGCGGTAGTAGACCCAGGTGCCGCGCCGCTCGGAGGAGAGCAGCCCGGCTTCCTTGAGCTTCTTCAGGTGGTGGGACACGGTGGGCTGGGAGACGCCGACGTCGGAGATGTCGCAGACACATGCCTCCCCGGCCTCGTGCGAGGCGACCGCCGAGAACAGTCGCAGGCGTACGGGGTCACCGAGCGCCTTGAACATCTTCGCCGTCCGCTCGGCCTCGTCCGCGGTGAGCGGGCGTTCGGTCAGCGGCGGGCAGCACGGCTCGACCTCGGGCTGGAGCAGCGGCAGCACCCTTGCATTCGACATACGTCTATGTTGACACATGTCGAACCAGAGGCAAGGGCCTACGGGCGACGCAGCTGCCGAGCGGCCCTTCGCGCAGGAGGCTGTGCGCTGCGGCGAGGCCGGACTGGCCGCCCCCGATGACGTCGACGCCGACGCCGGCATGTTCCATGGGGACCACTCCGTTTCGATGAATGTCTATGTTGACGTCTATCGATATACAGTGCATGCTGAGAGCACAAGAGATCGACAGACGTCGAAACACAAGGGGTTCGTCATGAACGTCACCGCCACCGACCAGCTGCCCGTCCTCGTGATCGGAGCCGGCCCCGCCGGTCTGGCCGCCGCCGCCCACCTCGTCGACCGGGGCCTGGAGCCGCTGGTCCTCGAGGTCGGCCCGCAGGCGGGCGCGGCGGTGCGCGAGTGGGCGCACGTGCGGCTGTTCTCCACGTGGGGCGAGGTCACCGACCCGGTCGCCGAGAAGCTCCTCGCTCCGACCGGCTGGGTGAAGCCCGACCCGAAGACGTACCCCACCGGCGGCGACTGGGCCGAGAAGTACCTCCGCCCGCTCGCCGAAATCCTGGGAGACAAGGTCCGCTTCGGCGCCCGGGTCTCCGGCATCTCCCGCTCCGGCCGGGACCGGATCGTCGACGCCGACCGCGAGACCCAGCCCTTCGTCGTCCACGTCGCCCACGCGGACGGCCGGGAGGAGCGCATCCTCGCCCGCGCCGTGATCGACGCCTCCGGCACCTGGTCCACCCCGAGCCCGGCCGGCGCCTCCGGTCTGCCGGCCCTCGGTGAGAAGGCCGCGGCCGACCGCCTCGCCTACCGCGTCCCCGACCTCAAGGACCCCGCCGTACGGGCCCGTTACGTGGGCCGGCGCACCGCCGTCATCGGCTCGGGCGCCTCCGCCTTCACCGCGCTCGCCTCGCTCGCGGACCTGGCCAGGTCCGAGGGCGGCGAGGGGACCAAGGCCGTGTGGATCCTGCGCCGCGGCATCTCCGGCTCCACCTTCGGCGGCGGCACCGCCGACCAGCTCCCCGCCCGCGGCGCCCTCGGCCTCGCCGCCAAGGCGGCGGTCGACGAGGGCCACGCGGACGCCGTCACCGGCTTCCGTACGGACACGATCGAACGCGACGGCGAGCGCCTGGTCCTGGTCGCCGAGGACGGCCGCCGGCTCGACCCCGTCGACGAGGTGATCGTCCTGACCGGCTTCCGCCCCGACCTGACGTTCCTCGACGAACTGCGCCTCGGCCTCGACGACCGGCTCCAGGCCCCCGTCGCCCTCGCGCCGCTCATCGACCCGAACCAGCACTCCTGCGGCACGGTCTACCCGCACGGCGTGAACGAGCTCTCCCACCCCGAAGAGGGCGTGTACCTGGTGGGCATGAAGTCCTACGGCCGCGCCCCGACGTTCCTCGCCCTCACCGGCTACGAACAGGTCCGCTCCGTAGCCGCCGCGATCGCGGGCGACCGCGAATCCGCCGAGCGCGTCGAACTCGTCCTCCCGGAGACGGGCGTATGCGGCGGCGCCGGCCTCTTCGACCAGCCCGGCACCGACCAGCCCGACGCCGACCAGCCCGGCATCGACCAGCCCGGCATCGACCAGCCCGGCATCGACCAGCCCGGCATCGACCGGCCCGGCATCGAGCAGTCGGCAGCGGGCGGCTGCTGCGCCCCGGCCCCGGCGCTGATCCAGCTCGGCACCGCCAGCCCGGCGCCCTCCTGCGGCTCGTGACCGACTCCAACACCCCGACGGCCGGGGCCGCGACCGGGACGGGGGTCCGGTCGCGGCCCCGCGCCGTCCTGCCCGCGCTGTGCGCGACGCAGATCACCAGCTGGGGGATCGTCTACTACGCCTTCCCCGTCCTGCTCTCCCGCATCACGGCCGATACCGGCTGGTCGTCGGGTGCCACGACGGGCGCGTTCTCCCTGGCACTTCTCGTCTCCGCAGCGGCGGGCGTACCCATCGGCCGCGTCCTGGACCGGCGCGGCCCGCACTTGATCATGACGGGGGGCTCTGCCCTGGCGGTCACCGGCGTGCTGGCCGCAGCAGCCGCCCCGAACCTCCTCGTCTTCTACGCTGCCTGGGCGCTGACCGGCATCGCGATGGCCGCCACCTTCTACCAACCCGCCTTCGCGGCTCTCACCCGGTGGTGGGCTCCCGACCACGTACGCGCCCTCACCGTCGTCACCCTCGCCGGCGGCCTCGCCTCCACCGTCTTCGCCCCGCTCACCGCCGTCCTCGCGGAGCACCTCGACTGGCGCGCCACCTACCTGGTGCTCGCGGGCGTGCTCGCCGCGATCACCCTCCCCGCCCATGCCCTCGCCCTGCGGGCTCCCTGGCCACCCGCCCCGCAGCCCCAGATCTCCGAACAGCCGACAGGGGCCGACCAGACGGCGCGAAGTGGGCCCTTCGCCCTGCTCGCCACGGCGTTCACGCTGTCCGGCTTCGCCATGTACGCGGTCGTCATCGGGCTCGTACCGCTCCTCGAAGAGCGCGGAGCGAGTTCGACCACCGCTGCGTGGGCACTCGGTCTCGGCGGCGTCGGGCAGACACTCGGCCGCACCCTCTACTCCACCCTCGCCACCCGCGTGACCGTCACCAGCCGAACCACCGTCCTGATCGCCCTCGGTGGCGCCACCACGGCCGCCCTCGCGCTGGTTCCAGGCCCGATTCCCCTCCTCGTCCTGTTCTCCGTCCTCGCCGGAGTCGTACGGGGAAACCTCACGCTGCTCCAGGCCACCGCCGTCACCGACCGCTGGGGGACCACCCACTACGGCCGACTCTCCGCCCTCCTCACGGCCCCGGCCACCATCGCCGCCGCCCTCGCCCCTTGGGCCGGAGTCGCCCTCGCCGGCCTGCTCGGCGGTTACGGCGGCCTGTTCCTCGCCCTCAGCGGATGCTCGTTCGCAGCGACCCTCCTGGCGACGAAAACCGCTCCCCGAGAGAAGACCGGGCCTACTGGGGTCTGAGCCTGGGGCTTCGTTCGCGAACGGATCCGAACGGATGACGGGAGTCGAACCCGCGCCATCAGCTTGGGAGTCACCGCTGCTCTGGCCGTCCATACGGCCTCTGACCTGCGGAAAAGTGTATTCGTGGGTCCTTCCGGGAGGCTCTGCTCACTCCCGTGGTGACCGCTGTCCAACGCCCTGGAGGGCACGGTTGGGCAAGTGCCCGCCCCCGCTCGGCGGGCCGGTGCGGCTGGACGGGTGTAGTTCGCGTCTGACTCCGGCGCCGTCCGCCGGGAGCGACGCTTGGCCGGATTACATGGGCCTGCGCCTCGGCGTGAGGCGTGCCGGTGCCCTTCACGGTCCCGGACCCGACGGCTGGAAGAGCGCCATGGCAGAGAGCCACCCTCGCAACCGCACCGGCCGCAGCACGCTACGGCGCGGGCTCGCCGCCGCCGTGCTCGCGGTCGGCATGCTGACGGCTTCGACGGCACCCGGATACGGGACCGGCCCGACCACGCCGGCGCCCGGCCCGCAGTTCACGCCGTTGACGGCGGCCGTGTTGACCGAACCGGCGCCGTTCCGGGCCACGGACGGCAAGACGCACCTCTCGTACGAACTGCTCACCACGAACGCGCTGCCCAGCACCGCGCGGGTGCGGCTGGACCGGGTCGAGGTCCGGGACGCCCGCACGCACCGGGTGGTGGGCTCGCTGAGCGGCCAGGCGCTGGCCGATGCCGCCAACCCGGTGGGCGACCCCCTGCCGGGTGCGGACGGGTACACACCGGCGCCGCCGGGGCCGACGCCGACCGTTATCCCGGGCTCCCAGCAGTGGGTCGTCTGGCTCGACCTGGCCCTCGACCGAGGTCAGCGGGTGCCCAAGGTCCTCGAACACCACCTCTCCGGTGCCGTCCTCACCGCCTCCGGTTCCTCCCCGTTCGAGGAGACGGTCCAGATCACCCCGACCGACCGCACCGAGCCGCTGAACCTGGACGCGCCGGTCCGTCCCGGCACCTGGTACTCCAGCGAGTCGTGCTGCGGCAACACCCACCACCGGCGCGGCCTCGGCCCGATCAACGGCCGCTTCTACGTACCGCAGCGCTTCGCGATCGACTGGTACCGGGTCGGCGAGCAGGGACAGACCTGGGAGGGCGACCCCGCGCGGCTCACCAGCTACCTGAGCTACCGGCAGCCCGTCGTGGCGGCGGCGGGCGGCAGGGTGGTGGAGGTCCAGGACGGGATCCCGGACAACACACCGCCCGTCACGCCGCCGGTCCCGCCGATCGAGCAGACCGTCGGCAACCACGTCACCGTGGAGGTCGCGCCCGGCCGCTACCTGCTCTACGCCCACCTGGCGCCCGGCTCGCTCAAGGTCCGGGAAGGCGACCGCGTCGAACCCGGCCGGGTCCTCGGGCTGATCGGCAACAGCGGCAACTCGACCACGCCGCACCTGCACTTCCAGGTGATGACCACGCCCGAGTTCTTCCCGACCGACAGCCCGCCGTTCACCTTCCGGAAGTTCCGCGTCGTCGGACAGGTCGAACCCCGCCTCTGGGACGACAACCTGGGCACCCAGCCGACCGGCGTCCTCCCGATCACACCCTCGCCGCACGAGGGCCCTCACCACGCGCGCTATCCGCTCGACCGCGAGGTACTGGAGTTCTGACCGGCTCCTCAAGCCCCTGCTGGCACCGGGCAGTTCGTCTCACACCGTCTTGATGCCGCCTCCCTCGACCACGTAGTCGGCGCCGGTCACGCTTGCCGCGCGGTCCGAGGCGAGGAACGCGACGACGGCCGCGACTTCGTCGGGTTCGACCATGCGCCCGGTGCTCATGCCCATCGCCGCGGGCACCGCGGCCAGGAAGTCGCGGTGGTCGACGCCGCTGGCCTGCGCCAGCCGGGCCCCGAAGCCGTCGGTGTCTTCCCACATGCCGGTGCGCGTCGGTCCGGGGGAGACGGTGTTCACGCGTACGCCCCGCGGTCCGAACTCCTCGGACAGTGCCTTGCCGAACGCGTTGAGAGCCGCCTTCGCGGCGCCGTACTCGATGGGGCCCGTGCCGGGCAGGCGCGCGCTCATCGACGAGACGTTCACCACCGAGCCGCGGCGTTCCAGAATGCTCGGCAGCAGCCTGCGGGTGACCCGGACCGTGCCGAACAGATTGACCTCGAAGCTCTGCGCCCACAGGGCGTCGCTGGTCGCGAGGAACCCGTTCAGGGTGAACTCGTCGCCACCACCGAGGTTGTTGACCAGAACGTCCACACCACCCAGTGCGGCCAGCGCCTGTGCCCCCAACTCCTCGGCACCTTCCGGCGTACTCAGGTCGGCCGCGACCGGGTGGGCGCCGATCTCCTTCAGCTCGGGCGTGATCGTCCGGGCTGCCCCGACCACCCGGACGCCCTCGGCGACGAGCTGCCGGGCGATCGCGAGGCCGACACCCCGGCTGGCCCCCGTGACGACCGCGGTCTTGCCGGCGAGATCGAGTTCCATGTCCCACTCCCCACATATTCTTGAATCAGAGGTACAAAATGAGCCCGAAAACATAGGGCTGCCGTCGCCGGCGCCGACTACAGCGACCTCATCGCCGCGTCCGCGACGCGCCTCAACTGTGTGGCGTCCTCGGCGGTTCTCGCCAGCACGCGCATTCCGATGACTGTCGCGAGCAACCAGCCGGCTACCGCCGCCGCGTCGCGGTCGCCGGCGATCTCGCCGGCCCGCTGGCCTTCCTCGACGGTGGCCCTGAACGCGCTCTCGGTGCGCGCGAACATCTTGCGCACCGTGTCAGCGGTCCCGGCGTCCGATGTGCCCAGCTCGGCGGCGGTGTTCACCGCCATGCAGCCGCGCCGGTCCGGATCGCCCAGGTCGAGGTGGATCAGGGCCTCCAGGGCTCCCCGCAGCCGGTCCTTCGCCGAACCGGGGTGATCGAGAAGCGCCTCCAGCCACGCGGCCTGAGAATCGCGGTACCGCGCCAGGGCCAGCTCGAACAACGCGTGCTTGCTGCCGAAGGCGTTGTACAGGCTGCCCTTGCCGATGCCGATCTCGTCCACGAGGTCCTGAGGCGTCGTCGCCGCGTACCCCTTACGCCAAAACACACCCATCGCGCGCTCCACCGCGACGTCCGGATCGAACTGCTTCGGCCTGCCCATGGCCCCACCGTAGCAGCGTTCTTGACCCAGAGGTCAAAATCCCCCCTCGCCGACCAACCAGACGCAGCGGTGGCACGGAACTGGCACGCCAGCCCAGCCGGCCGCCGAGGGCGGCCGCATCGCCTTCGGCCTGGCCCGCGCTGTGGAGGAACCCCGCCCAGCCGCCCTCCGCCCCGCCCGCCTGGCCCTGGTCACCGTCCGAGCCCTCGACTCCCACCTCCTGCTCCTCGCCGGCGTGCTGCCGACAGCCGCCGCCTCCTACCGCCGCCTCGTGGGCCCCCTCCAGGAGTACGACGCCGAGCACGACGTCGACCTGGTCCGCACCCTGACCGCCTGCCCGGACCACAACAGCGCCTGGCGCAGGATCGCCACCGCCCTCCACTACCGCATCGGCCGTATCCAGCACCTGACCGGCCGTGACCCCTCGACCGCCCGCGCGACCTTGTCGACCTCTACCTCGCCTGCACCATCGACGAGGGCTGACCCGCCACCCGACAACCCCGAAGCCCAGTTCGGCCACGTGGCACTCCCCGCCCCACGCCCCCACGGTCCTGGGAGTGCTCAATCGCAGGTCTTGGCCGGCTTGACGCTCACCACCGCCGCCCACGGCAAGGTGAGCTTGTCGTCCGCCTTGGTCCTGATCTCCACGTGCTGCTGGTCGGCGCGGATCAGATCCCCGCACAGCACGCCGGTGGTCGTCCGCACCATGACCGGCTTCGTACCGGAATCCGGTGTGGTCAGCCACGCGATGACGAGTGCTCCGACTACCAGGACCACTCCGAGGACGCAGAGCAGATAGGCCCAGGCCAGCGCCCGTGTCACCCGGGCCACTTCCTGTCCGGTCCAGTGGCGTAGGGCCTGACCGCCCAGGAGGATTTCACGCTCCGGGGCGCCGTGCGCCGCTCGCGCCGCCAGGAGCGAGCCCACGACCAAGGACACGAAGGCTGTGATCAGGAGCCCCGTGGCGATCGCGCGAGCCGCCGTCGGCAGGTCTACGAGATTGTCGCGGCCCTTCAGCAGCACGAGGACCGCGAGTAGGGCTGTCAATCCCGTGAGACCGGTGCGCCACCCCTCCGCCTGTCTGCGTAGTTCCGGAAGCCTGGTGAACTCCAGGTCACGAGCGAGTTCGGCCCAGCGGCGCTCAGAACGGACACTCATCGGCGGAGTCTCCAGACTGCGCCACAGCCGAGGAATGACGTGTCCGGCGGGCCTTGCGGATGGGGATGGCCGCACTCGCAGAAGTGCACCTCCGCAAGCAGCGGTTCGGGTGCGTCCTCGGCCTTCCGGGTGGCCCCTCTTCCGAAGAGCAGGCTGAGTGCCCCCTTTGTGCCCACGCCTGGCCGTCCCCACGGGAACAGCGTTCTGGTCGTGCCGTGACAGCGAGGGCACGCCCCCGCGACGACCACGCCCTCTCCGCCCGTGGCCGGTTCCTGAGTGAACAGAGCGGCGTCGATCTCGCCCAGATCCTCGTCGGCGTACGGCACACCGTGATCGTGCCGGGCGGTGGTCGTCATGGCCTGTCTCCTCTGTCGGCGGTGCCCTCCAGCCGGACGGCGAACATCCCCGCGTAGATCTCCAGGCGACGTCGCACCCACTCGGGCGTCTCCTCCACCGCCAGGGCGCAGCGCTCCAGACGGTCCTGCCCGACATGACCGGTAAGCGCCGGAAGTTTCCCGTCGTGGCGTTCGGAGAGGATCGCCAGGTCCTGCCACAGGGGTACCACGTCGGGTACGTCGGTGATCGACGGCGGTGCCTGCTCCAGCCCGAGATACGGCGTGACGCGCCGCTGCCAGGTGTGTAGTACGGACTCACCCAGACGGCCCGCGATGCTGACCAGATCAAGGGGCAGCAGGCCGGTGCCGGGCTCGGAGACGCGGTATGCCGGGTCGACTGCCACGGCGTCGTGGGCGCTGGGCACCTCTTCCGGCAGAGCTGCCTCGGCATCGGCGGTCAGCTCCGGTACGAGGGCGCCGATGACCCGTAAGGGAGCGAGAGCCTGGTAAGCCGTCCGGGCGCCGATGGTACGGGCACGGGCGTAGTCCATCAGTCTCTGCGCCGTGACCGGGACCCAATGAGGGGTCTCGAACCACTCGCCGTCACTGTCCTCGTCCGGACCGACGTCGACCAGCGCGGCGATCTCGTCCCACGTCGGGACGAAATTCCTGAGTCCGTCGGGCGGCTCCGGGGCCACGAAGGCCGCGTTCAGTCCCAGGTCGCGGGCCTCCCGCCGCGCGATGTCCCACAGGACGGACAGCTTCTGGCGAAGCCGCTGACTTCCGGTGAACAGCACGGCCGAGCTCGCCGGCACGGGGTAGTCGGCACCGGACCAGCTCGGGTCCTCGCCGGAGAACGCGTATCTGCTGGGCGTGGGCAGTTCGTCCCAGGCACGCAGTAGGTTCGCCGCGTCCGGGAGGTCAACCTCGGCCTCCCTCAGGTCTTCGAGGTAACAGGCGAGGTCGTCGAACGACATCTCATGCGAGCGGACGAACGAGAGGTCCCGGAGCGACACGCCGCCCTCCAGACGGATGCCCTCCCCGTGGAGCCATCGCGCGAGACGGCCGGTTTCGAGCGAGGGAATGGTGTCCCTGCCGGGGGAGCGCTTGGTGTAACGACGGCGGTGGACCACTCCGACGCCCTCTGCCGCGCGGGCGAGGGCCCGCTCGGCTTCCCACACGCTCAGTTCGCACTCTGCGGCCAGCTCGATGGCGGCGCCCCAGAGGAGCTCCGGCCGGCCTCCGGAGCCGGGGACGATGTAGTGGCGCATGACGTCGGAGATCTCCGACGGGACCTCGGCCCACCGGACGGCCAGGACCGGATCGGGCGCGGGGCGGCCCAGCCACGCGAACGCGGCCATGCGGCGCTGCGCCTCCCCCACGTCCAGGCCGGTCGCGGCTGCCACCAAGGGAACGTCCCAGGGATGCATGGCGGGACGCCAGTGGTGCTCGTCCTCCTGAAGGTACAGAAGCCTCAGTTCGGCGTCTGTGCAAACGTGGTCTTGGTGGTGATCCGGGACGGCGCCCAGGGGCTTGCCCACGAACGGCGCGTACCGGTCGCACGCCTCGGCCAGCTCGCCGAGCGGCTGCCGAGCATGTGCGGAGGCCCGGACGATGCCGGACAGATCGTCGGGTGGGTGTCGGTAGAAGATCTCAAGGGAGGCCCGGCGCTCCCGCGGCAGAGGCTGGCCCCAGACGGTGACCTGGAGGCTGCTCATCGGGTCGCGTTCGCTGCCCAACAGCCCATTCATGACGAGCCAGTCGGTGAAACCCGGGTTCCAGTCCAGGTCACCGTCGCCGACAACCGCAGGCCCCGCCAGCCGAGGATGGGCGATGCGCAGGCCGCGGGTTGCGCGGAGAACCTCCGCCACGGTGGTGTCCTGCTCGAGGGCCACTTGAACCGCGCCACGCCAGTCGTCCCCGACCTTCGTCGCGATATCCGACCAGCCCGGCTGCGGAACCGGGTGGCCGGAGAGGGACAACGGAACCGCTTCCTTCGAGCTGCGGAACCCGGGACTGAGGGCAGCCCGCCGCCAGGGCCGGACCGCCCCCTTGGGCCCCATTTCCTTATGCGCCCTACGCGGGTCCCCCAAGTTGGCGTCCATCCGGAACCAGCCCACCTCGTCGAGATTCACCCGCCGACCGAGGTCGTCCGACGCGACCACGCCTCGACCTCGCAGCGCCTTCCAGAGGATGCGGGCGATGGAACGCTCCCGGGATTCCATGTCCCAGAGCCACGGGAGGCGCAGCTCGGGGCTTTCCGCCAGCACGCGCGCGCCCCGCTCGTGCTGCTCGGCCGCCCACCCGATGTCGTAGGACTCCAGCTTCTTCCGGTTGGCGCTGAGCTCCCCGGCGTGCGGACCCGACAGATTGAGCACGTACCCGAACGTCCGCTTGTCTGTGGCGATCCCGTCGCACACGATCGCTCCATCGCCCGAGACCCACCACAAGGTGCCTGGCACCGCCTCGATGGCGAACCTGGCGGAGAACGAGCCTTTCTCCCGGCCGGTTTTCAGCTGTCCGGGCAGCCAGATCTCCTCCGCGCCGTCGAGGTCACGCACCTCAAGCCGGAACTCGCTGATCAGAACCATCGAACGCAGCAGCGCCACGACGGAGTTCGCGTCCAGCGCCCCTGCCTCGCGCAGATGCAGCCGGACGCGCGTGCCGCCCTCGGGCAGCGCCGCGCCTTGGCGCTCGTCCTCCTCGCGAACCCGGAAGAGGCTGCCGCTGACCGGGATCTCGACGCGCAGTGCCCGCGCGGCGGGACGCCCGTCCGGGCCGACCGGCCGGGTCACGATCGTCATCTCGTCGGCCAGCATGAAATAGCTGAAGACACCGATGCCGAAACGGCTGTTGGGGTACAGCCGCAGGGAACTGTCGTGGCGGAGCCACGCGGCCTGCTCCCGCCGGAAGGCATGGGACTGGTCGAAGCGGCGGCCGGCCCGGGTGAAGGTGCTCTTGAGCTGGTCGGCCGTCATGCCGACGCCGTTGTCCACGCACTCGACGTACGGGCCGCGGCTGTCCTCACCCATCTCGATGCGGATCCGGCCCGCCCACGCCCCCTGTTCCCGACCCAGACCCCGAAGGTACCGGTAGCGCATCTCCCGGTACCGGCAGGCGTCCATGGCGTTCTGGTACAGCTCTCGGAGGGCGAGCTGGGGCTCGCCCTCGTACAGCTTCTCGCCCATCAAGAGCCGGCGGATCTCCGTCTGCGCGAGTGAGAACTGGGAGAGCGGGACGTCGTAGGCGTCCACACCGTGCCGGCGGTCCGCCCGGAGCCGCTGGTCGGAGAGACGTACGGGGAGGCCGCTGAGCAGCGCTGCCTCGTCCTGCGGAAGGTGACGTGCCGACTCGCGCAGCAGGTGCCCGAGGTCGTCGGCGTCCTCGACGACCGTGGCGAGTGCTGCGTGAATCGCCGGGTGCGGGCAGACCGCGTCGAGATGGAGATACGACGAGGCGCTCGCGTCCTGGTCGAGATCCCAGAACGCGTCCCGGAGCACGGAGAGCACCTCGCCCGGCACCACTGGATCGGATACGGCAAGGTGCTCAGCGAGGACTTCCGGCAGGCATCGGGCGTCGAAGGCGAGCAGTCCCGCCAGCCGCAGCAGCGCCGCGAGGGGACGCACGCGCAGGCGCCACGGCATTCTGCGGACGACGTGACGGCCGGGTGGCAGCAGCTGATCGTCCGGAGGCGCCCCGATGACGGGGCCCGCGGCGACCGCGCGCAGCACCGTGGACAGTGCCGCTGCCCGGCCGCCGAGCTGCTCGCCCGTCGTCTGCGGCGGTAGGTCGAGGAGCCGGGCGACGAAGTCGTCGGCCGGGGCGGCGGGTACGGCCTCCTCGTCGGTCGCGAACCGCTCCTCGATCCAGCGGTGGACCAGCCACAGCGTGACGGCGTGGCGGTCGTCCGCAGGGTTGGTCAGCCACAGGTACGCGTCTTTGAGCTTCTCGGTGATCTGGGGGTAGTGCTCGGTGATCTGCTCGTAGTGCCGCCGTTGTTCGTCCGCCGTGGTCCGTCGCCGTGTGAGCCGGGGGGACAGCTCGGCGGCCTGGCTCAGCCGCTCGGCCCAGGACATCTCGTGCAACAGCACGCCGGCGATGAGCGCGGTGACCTCCAGCGCCGACAGCTCGGCGTCCTTGGGCAGGAGCTTGGGCAGGCGATCGGTCAGCAGCCGGACCGGGAACTCGTCGTCCGCCCACGGATCGGGCAGCCGTTTCTGAGCACGCTGGACATGCCGAGCGGCCTGTGCGGCCAAGGAGGACAGGCACTCCTGGAAGTGGGCGACGATCTCCGCGTCACCCTCGGGGACCCGCTCCCAAAGGGCAGGCGTGCGGACGACGTCCTGCCAGGGCTCCAGCAGCCTTCTGCCCTCGGCGACCTGGAGAGACCGGGTCTGCTCCGCAAGGTCGGTGCCGTAGTGGATCAGGACCTGCTGCGGGCCCGCCTGCGCGCGCATCGAAGAGGTCCGGGTGTCGCGTCTGGCTTGCTCGTACACCTCCTCCACGGTGGTGGCCTCGGTCAGCGGGTCGAAGGCATGGGCGAGAGCCGCCGTGAAGAAGCTGCCTCTCTCCGCGAAGCCACTGGACTCGCCGGGTCCGCAGCCCGTCATCATGGCGAACCCGCTGTGGGGCGGACCTTTGACGACGTTGCTGCCGAAGGCCGGCCCCTCCTTCCCCCAGCGGCAGGCGTCGATCAGCCACAGCACGGTGCCGGCCCTGCACGCGGACAGATAGCGGCTGATGTCGGCTTCCAGGAGCGACTCCCGCACGTGGGGCTGCTCCCACCCGTCCGCGTCGTCGTCGGTGCCGGCAGGGGCACGCGCGTCGGACGGCACCAAGTAGTCGGTGGTCCCGATGCGGACGCCGTGGCCGGTGAAGTAGAGCAGCAGAGTGCTGCCGCGCGGTGCGGTCGAGGACAGCGTGGAGATACGTTCGGCGATCGCGTTCCGAGTGGGGTTCAACAGTGTCTCCACCGCGTAGCCGCTGCCTTCCAGCGCGGCGCCCAACACGTGCAGATCCGCGGCGACCGTTGCTGCCAGGGAGGGAAGCGAATGCTCCGCTTCCGGATTCTCACCCGAGCCGATGAGCAGGGCTATGCGGCTGGTGTCGTCCACTCGGCGCTCACTCTCCTTCCGACACGCCTACTTTCTCACTCGATCAGACCCGGCCTGGTTGGAGGGAGAGAAGCCGGGAAAACGGCGAAGGCCCCGGTCTCTGACCGGGGCCTTCGTTCACGAACGGATGACGGGAATCGAACCCGGGCTAGAAGCTTGGGAATCACCCGGTACTCGAGCCCGGAAGCCATGGGGCGTCAGGCGTCGAAGACTTCCCGGAGTTTGGCCTCGTCGTTCTTCGAGAGGTTGCTGCGGATCAGCTCGGCGCTGCCGGCCGGGAGGGCCTCGTGGACGCGGTCGAGGACGGCGTCGGAGGTGAGGAGGAAGAGGGCGGAGGTGCCCGGCTTCACCTCGCCCCGGACGCCTTCGATGAAGTCGTCGTCGATGCCGACATCGGCGAGGGAGCCGCCGAGCGCGCCACCGAGGGCGCCGAGGGCCGCGCCGAGGAGCGGGACGAAGAAGATCAGGCCGAACAGCATGCCCCAGAAGGTGCCGGAGAGGGCGCCGGCGGAGGTGAGGTTGTGCAGCTGCTTGGTCTTGGGCTGCTTGCGGTCCTCCGGCCAGGTGACGACGGCCGCGTCGTGGACCCGGACGAGGCCCTGCTTCTGGAGGGAGAGGAGGGTCTCCTCGACCTGGGCGGCGCCGTCGGGGGTGGGGAACTTCCAGGCGGTGAGCGTGGCCATGGGGCGTCCTTTCACGGGGGCGTGGGGTTCAGGGGGTGACGATCGGGAAGCCCGGGTCGGGCTGGGTGACGTAGGAGAAGAGGCGGGTCAGCAGGGCCGGGTCGCCGTCGGTGGTGATGCCGTCGAGGCCCTTGCCCGCGAGGACGCCGAGGAGCTGGGGCTTGGTGAGGGTGAGGGTGAGGCCGGCGGGGGTGCGGGGTTCGCGGCGGAGGGTGCGGTGGGTGAGGGCGCCGTTGTGGAGGGTGAGGCGGTGGCGGGTGTCCTCGTCGGTGAGGACGAGGTCGAGGGTGAGGTCCTCGTGCCAGGCGCGCGGGCCGTCGATGCGGACGGCGATCGAGTCGAGGAGCATGCCGGTGGTCAGCGCCATGACCATCTCGGGGTTGGCGGCGTCGAGCAGGGCCGCGTTCTCGCCGTGGCGCAGTTCCATGGCGGAGGTGAGGTAGAAGTTGCGCCAGGTGCCGTTCTCGGCGCCGTGGCCGAGCCGGTCGTAGACCCCCGCGAGGGTCTCCTTGGCCTCGGAGTCGCCGGCATCGGCGAAGATGAGGTGGTTGAGGAGGGTGGCGGCGAAGCGGAGGTCGCCCCGCTCGATGTAGTCGCGCGCCTTGGCGAGGGCCTGTCGGGGGCCGCCGGCGAGGTCGACGTACCGCTTGGCGAGTTCGACGGGCGGGTGCTCCCAGAGGGTGGCGACGTTGCCGTTGAACCAGCCGAGGTATCGCTGGTAGATCGCCTTGACGTTGTGGTTCAGGGAGCCGTAGTAGCCGCGTGCGTGCCAGGAGTTCTCCAGGGCGGGCGGGAGCTGGATCTCCTCGGCGATCTCCGGGCCGGTCAGGCCGCTGTTGAGCAGGCGCAGGGTCTGGTCGTGCATGTACGCGTAGAGGTCGCGCTGCTCGGAGAGGTAGCGCACGACGTGGTCGTGGCCCCAGGTGGGCCAGTGGTGGGAGGCGAAGGCGACGTCGTACTGCCCGTCGAAGAGGTCGATGGCCTCGTCGAGGTAGCGGGACCAGATGCGGGAGTCGCGGACGACGGCGCCGCGCAGGGTCAGGATGTTGTGCATGTTGTGCGTGGCGTTCTCCGCCAGGCACAGCGCGCGGTGATCCGGGAAGAGGAAGTTCATCTCGGACGGGGCCTCGGTGCCGGGGGTGAGCTGGAAGACGATCCGTACGCCGTCGACCGTCTCCTCCTGACCGGTCTCCGTGATGTCCACGGTGGGCGGGATGAGCGTGATGGTGCCGGTGGAGGTGGTCATGCCGAGACCGGCGCCGATCTGGCCGTCGGGCGCCTTGGGCAGCCGGTCGCCGTACATGAAGACCGCGCGGCGGGTCATCGCGTTGCCGGCGTAGACGTTCTCGCTGACCGCGTGCTCCAGGAAGCCGGCCGGGGCGAGGATCGGCACGCCCTCCTCGGTGCCGCGGGGCAGCACCCCGCGGGCGCCGCCGAAGTGGTCCCCGTGCGAGTGGGTGTAGATCAGGCCGGTGACCGGGCGGTCGCCCCGGTGCTCGCGGTAGAGGGCGAGCGCGGCGGCGGCGGTCTCGGCGGAGATGAGCGGGTCGATGACGACCACACCGCGCTCGCCCTCGACGAGCGTCATGTTGGAGAGGTCGAGGCCGCGGACCTGGTAGATGCCCTCGGTGACCTCGTACAGCCCCTGCTTCGAGGCGAGTTGGGCCTGCCGCCACAGGCTGGGGTTCGCCGTGTCGGGGCACTCGCCCTTGAGGAAGTCGTAGGCGTCGTTGTCCCACACCACGCGGCCGTCCGCCGACTCGATCACGCCGGGGATCAGCGCGCCGATGAAACCGCGGTCGGCGTTCTCGAAGTCGGTGGTGTCCTCGAAGGGGAGGGCGCTCATCTCTTGCTCCGTTCTGCGGCGGTGCGGTCCGGTCCATCTCAACACCGGATGGCGGTATGTGCACTTTGTTACGAATGTCAGGTCGGCTCGCTGTCAGGGGCGGTACCAGGACCGGTGCCCGCGTGCCGCCGCGCGGCGATCCAGGCGTGCCCTTCGGCGACCGCCGTGTGCAGGGCCCCGAACAGCTCGGGACGTGCCGGTACGACTCCTCCCTCGCCGAGCCGCTCGCTCAGCCCGGATGCCTCCAGGGCTCGTACGAGCGGGGGTTGGGCCCCGGCCAGGACGAGCCGGCCTCCGGCGTCGGAGAGCGTCCGGGCGTACCGGTCGAGGAGCTTGATCACGGCCGAGGACGGCACGTCCGGCACGGTCCGTACGACGAGTACGAGGACGGCGTCGCGGGCTCCGGACGGGTCGGGCAGCTGGGCCTCGATGCGGGGGAGCTCGGCGAAGAAGGACACGCCGGCGTAGTCGAGGACGGTGACCTCGCCGGGCGGCAGCCGCTCGGGCGGGTCGGCGGTACGCCAGGCCCCGTCATCGTCCCGGTCGAGGGCGAGGACCTTGGCCTGGCGGGCGGCCTGGGCGCAGTACAGCAGCAGAGACAGGACGGCGCCGAGGACGATGGCCCGCTGGAGGGGGAGCTGGGTGGTGGCGAGGAAGGTGAGGACCATCGCGGCCGACGACATCCGGGAGGTCCGGAGCACGAGGCGGATGTCGTGGCGCTTGCCCCAGATCAGCTCGCCGCCGACGACGAGGATCAGGCCGCCGATGACGGGCATGGGGATGCGTTCGGCGAGCGACCCGCACAGCAGGACGACGAGGGCGAGGGAGACGCCGGAGATCACCCCGGCCCAACGGGTGCGGGCCCCGGCGGAGACGGCGACTCCGGTGCGGGACATCGAGCCGCCGGAGGGCAGCGCCTGGAACAGGCCGCCGAGGAGGTTCGCGTACCCCTGGGAGCGGAAGTCGCCGTTGACGTCGGAGCGCGAGCCGTCGGGGTTCGGCATGGACGGCGAGATCCCGGCGGCCTGTGCGAGGGCGACGAGCGCCACGGAGAACGCCCCGCCGATCAGTTCGGGCACGGCGGACAGGTCGGGGGCGCTCGGTGCCGGCTGGCAGGTCTACAACTCGCTCGTCGGCACCGGCGATCTGAACGGCGACAAGGCCGGTGACCTGCTGGCCCGCGACGCCGCCGGTGTCCTGTGGCGTTACTACGGCAACGGCAAGGGCGCGCTGGGCGGCCGCGTGAAGGTCGGCCCCGGCTGGCAGGCCTACAACGCGCTCGCGGGCGTCGGTGACATCACCGGCGACGGCAGGGCGGACCTGGTCGCGCGAGATGCGGCTGGAGTGCTGTGGCGCTACAACGGCACCGGCGCGGGCACGTTCTCCACGCGGGTGACGATCGGCGGCGGCTGGCAGATGTACAAGACGCTGTTCTGACCCACCCCCGCGACACCGCGCCCCCAGGACCTGTGTCCTGGGGGCGCGGTGGTTTCAGCCCTCTGAATTTTTGTTAACCCCTGTAATGAGGGAATCGAGGATCTGGCGCAGTCGGGGCCGTACAGCTGACCAGGCATCTCTTCTTCTTCTGGGCTGAAATGGTGACACATCCGGGGTCAGGGGGTTCTGATGCGCTCTGCATGGCTGCTTGAGCACTGTGCATGCGCACTTGGTTGACGCGTGCTTCCTCTCGTACGGTCCTCACATCGGAAGATCAAACACCCAGACCTAGAGGAGCCACGATGGAGTCGTCGCACGACGAACAGATCGGTCTGATCACCCGGACTCAGATCGCGGACCGCGTGGGCGTCAAGCGTCCGGCGGTGTCGAACTGGGCCCGGCGCCACCAGGACTTCCCCACCCCGGTGCGCTCAGGCGACATGGAGCTCTTCCGGGAGGCGGAGATCGCGCGGTGGCTGGTGGGCCGCACCATTCCGCGCGGGCAGTTGCTTGACGGGGAGCAGCCGGGCACCACCTACGCCGAACGCTTCGGCCGGACCGACGCGAAGCAGCCGGAGGCGGAACGGAACACCGCGAGGCGCGCGTCCCCGCAGGCCGGAGCCGAGGACAGCAGAGCCGTCGACCAGCTCATGCGGCTCGCGGAGCGCGTACGGGGTCCGGCGGCCATGGCGGATTTCGTGAATCTCTGCCTCATCGTGATGTACGTGCGGCACGCGGAGCCGGAGCAGTGGCGTCGGATCGAGAACGCCATGGCGGAGGGGCGAGGTGCCCGGGACGCGCAAAGCCTGCTGCGTTCCCTTGGTGACGCGGCCCAGCACACGCTGCGCCGCAACGGCGTGCACACCGACCTGCGCAGCAGCTTGCTCCAACTCGAACCGCGGAGCTGGAACGATCTCACCCAGGCCGTACGGACGGCGGCCGGTGCGGGCGTGGGCGCGTTCCAGCTCGTCTGGGAGTCGTTCAGCGCCCGGGAAAAGCTGCAGAGCTCGGAGTTCTGCAGCCCGGTGGGCCTGGCGTCGCTGTCTGCGGCGCTGGTGTTGTCCCCAGGGCAGAAAGCGACGGTGCTGGACCCCTACATGAGGGGCGGAGAGATGCTGGCGGCCGCGTACCGGCACATGGGGAACACGGACGGGACCGTGCACGGCGAGACTCTCGACGGTCGCCTGCAGGCTGTCGCGAGTCTGTACCTCCTCCACCTCGGTGTGCGGCCGAAGGTGGGCAGTACCCGGTCCGATCGATGGCCGCCGGAGCGGGAGCATGCTGTCGATGTCGTGCTGACGAATCCCCCGTTCAACATGAGCGACGCGCCTGGCCCGGGGCGGCGAACGGGCGACTGGCCGTACGGAGCACCACCACGGGGCAACGACAACTTCGCCTGGGTGCAGCACATCCTCAAGGCATTGGCCCCCGGCGGTCGGGCAGCGGTGGTCATGCCCGTGAAGGCGGGCAACTCGGTGAATTCCGCCGAGCGGGAGATCCGGCATGCCCTCGTCCGCAGGGGAGCTGTGGAATGCGTCATCGCGCTGCCGCCCCACCTGTTCTCAGCGACCCCCGTGCCGGTCGCCCTGTGGCTGCTGCGGCGGGTCGAACACCCGGTGCGCGAAGGTGTCCTGTTCGTCGACGCTCAGGGGTTGGGGGAGAAGCACCGGCGTCGGCGAGTGTTGCGGGATGCGGATCGGGACGCGATCACGGCGGTCGTCCGTCCGTGGATCGACGGGGAGGAGTCCCTGGACGGCGCGGAGTGCGCACGGCGTGCCGCGGATCGGGGCTTCTCGGCTGCCGTGGTGGCACACGCGGAGATCGTCGGCGACGAGTATTCGCTGCGGCCCGCTGATTACGTGGGTGGTGGACCGTACGGGGCCGTTCCCCTCGCCGCACAGCTGCGCGAAGCCAGTGACGAGGCCGAAAGAGCTCGGAACGAGCTGCTTCTGCTGGAGCGGCGGGTGGAGGGAACGGGGACCGGCTGGCGTGCCGGCTCGGGACCGGGCGAGTGGGCGCAGGTAGTCCTCGGAGACCTGTGTGAGATTCAGGCGGGCCCCTCGTACAGCCAGCTTCCAGCGGCAGCCCGCACGGAGGACGGCGATGTCCCCCTCGTCTTTCCGCAGGATCTCGGCGCAGGGAAGATCACGGACGAGCCGCGTCATCGAGTGTCACGGAGGACGGCCGATCGTCTCAAGAAGTACGCGGTGCAGCAGGACGACATCATCTGTGTGCGGACGGGCGTGCAGCAGCAACCCGCGCTGGTCTCGGGCCGGCAGGCCGGCTGGCTGCTCAGCTCGAACGTGACGCGTCTGCGGGTGCGGCCGAACGCCCAGATCGATCCTCTGTACCTCCACACCTATCTCGGGCTCCAGCATGCGAGGGAGTGGATGTCCCACCGTGCCGCAGCCACGGCGGCCCCTTCCCTCAGTTCTCCGGCTCTCGCCCACCTTCCCGTACGTCTTCCGCCCATCGAGCAGCAGCGACGGCGTGCGGAGACCCTCGGTGAACTCAGCCGGATTGCCGAGGCGCATGCCTCGTACGCCTCGGCACTCGGCCGACTCCGGGCCGAACTCGCTGAACACCTGCTGCACGGTGCGCTCGAGCCGTCGTGACGGCGTGCCTCGCGCGCGAACGTGAGTCAGGGGAGGAGGTCCAGGCCCGTCACCGCCACGGCGTGCAGGGGGTTGCGGCCGGCGGACGAGTTGTGGCGGGCCCGGGAACCGTCCGCGGTCGTGTACTCGTAGACGACGTCCGGGCAGGTCTTGTAGGGCTTCAGCGAGAGCAGGGTCGCAGGGACCTCGACGCCGGTCTTCTCCAGCTCCCTCACGTTGCGGAGTCCGGCCTTCGGGCCGCCGATGATCACCAGGCCGAGGGCGGTCACCGCCAGGCCCACGAAGAGGAACAGCACGAAGACGAACACGAGGAGCACGGTGCCGGCACACTGGTCAGCCGTTTCGGCGGCCTTCACGACCCTCCTCGGCTGGGGCACCCTCGGACTGGCCCTCCCCGCCTTCGCCCAGTTCCCCCCGGCAGCCTGCCCGCGTCGCTGAGCCCCCACCGACCGAGGAGGCAGCACTCCATACCGGCCGGGGTGGCTGGAGAGGGTTTCGGCCGGCCGCCGCCGTGACGGACCGGTGGCCTTCACGTGCAGGCAGAGGCGGTCATCGGGTCGCTGGGCGGGCCGTACACTCGGCCCATGGGTCGCACACGTTCCTCGAGGCAGTGCCTGCACCAGGCCGCCTCCGAGATGCGCCCGGCCGCCGGGGTTCCGACCGCCGTCGACCCGACCGGCGCGGCCCTCGCCGCAGCGCCCAGGACGCGCCGTACCGCCCTGCACGGCCACGGCTAGCGCATCGCGCCTCCGGCTCCTCCGCTCCACATCACCACAGCAGCTTCCCGGCATGCCGCCGGCACTGCCGCCTGGCTACGGCCGCACGCCCGGGCCCGAGCCCCCTCGAAGGGATCATTGTGAAGCTGAGCGCATTGCTGGCCGGGCAGGAGCACCACGTTCTCCAGGGTGATCCGGACACGACGTTGATCACCGCGGGAACCACCTTCGACGCCGACCGGGTGAAGCCGGGCTCGCTCTTCATCGCCGTACCCGGACACCGGGAGGGCGGCCCCGGCTCCGTCTCGCCCGCCCTGGCCCGGGGCGCCGCCGCCGTGCTCGTCGACAGCAGCGAACCCGCCCTGCCGGCCGGGGTGTGGCCCGCGGGCACCTGCGCCGTCCGGGTACCCGACGCGCGGACGGCCGCCGCGGTGGTCACCTCCCGTTACTTCGGCGAGCCCGGGCGGCAGATGGAGATGGTGGCGATCACCGGCACCAACGGGAAGACCTCCGTCTCGTACATGGTCGAGTCCGTCCTGCGGATCGCCGAGGGCGCCAGGGTGGGGGTGATCGGCACCGCCGGAAGCAGGATCGGCGACGAACCGATCCCCATGCCGCCATCGGTGCTGACCACGCCGGAATCCCCCGACCTGCAGTACCTCCTGGGGTTCATGCGCGACCGCGGGGCGGCCGGGGTGGTGCTGGAGGCCACGTCGATGGCGCTCCTTACCCACCGGGTGGACCGTACGTTCATCGACGTCGGGGTCTTCACCAACCTGACGCAGGACCATCTGGACGACCACGGGACGATGGCGGACTACAGGGACGCCAAACTGCGGCTCTTCCAGGGCCTGTGCCGGCGCGCGGTGGTCAATGCCGACGACCCGGTGGGCGCGTCCATCGTGTCGATGATGCCGGGTGACGTGACCACGTACGCCCTTGATCGCCCGGCCGACTACCGGGCCACCGACCTCGTGGTGAGTGCCTCGGGCACGCGGTTCGCCCTCCACCACGACGGACGCGTCTACCCGGCCTCGATCCCCGTCCCCGGCCGGTTCTCGGTGGCCAACGCGCTGGCCGCGGTGGCTGCCTGCCACGTGCTGGGGCACGAGCTGGGGCCGCTGGTCGACGCGCTCGACCGGATGCTGCCCGTCCCGGGCCGGATGGAACGCTTCCGAACCCCGCTGGGTACGTCGGTGATCGTGGACTACGCCCACTCGCCGGACTCCCTGGACAAGGTCCTGGCCGCCATCCGGGGCTTCGCCCGCGGCCGGGTGATCACGGTCTTCGGCTGCGGCGGTGACCGCGACACCACCAAACGAGCCGAGATGGGCCAGATCGCCGGGACCCGTTCCGACCTCTGTGTCCTGACCTCGGACAACCCCCGCAACGAGGACCCCGAGGCCATCCTGGACCAGATCGCCCCCGGCCTCACGGCAACGGGCACCCCCTTCCGGCGCTACACCGACCGGCGCCGGGCGATCGCCTTCGCCTTGTCCGCAGCGGGCCCCGACGACACGGTCCTGATCGCCGGCAAGGGCAGCGAACCCCACCAGATCGTCGGCGAGAAGCTGCTCCCCTTCAGCGATATGGCCACGGCGCGCGAACTGGCCCGGACCCAGCCCGTACGCAGCACCGGGCGCCCCGCGGCCGGCCCGCCGCCGCGGACGACGGGAATCGAGCCCGCGCTATAAGCTTGGGAATCACCGAAGCTGACGCCGATCATAAGGTGTCTGACCTGCGGAAAGGCCCCTTCTCGCGGCTCCTCCCGGTGATCCGGCGGTACACGTGTTGACCGCTGCTGACCGTTCCGAAGGGCACGGGTGGGGCACGGTCGTCATTGCCGCGATCGTGCTCGGCATCAGCGGCGCGATCACCGAAGGACTGTTCTGCCTGCTGATCGTCGGTCCCACGCTGCCGGACGAGTTCCTCTTGCTAGGGCGCACCGGGACGTGTCCCCGGGCCCGCAGCCCCGGTCGGCTGTTCCGCCGGAGTGCCGTGCTCGGCGGCCTTGCGCCAGCGGGCTTCGCAGAACGAATACAGGCCGAACAGCAGGAGGCCCACAGCGGCGGCGATCAGCAGGGCGGGCCCTGCGGGCGTGGCGGCGAACGAGCGCAAGGTCTCGTCCAGGCCCTTGGCCTGGTTGGGGTCGTACCGCACGGCGGCCAGCAGGACGGACAGACCGGCCCCGGCCGCGACCACGCCGCACGCCACGCCGCCGACGATGCCCAGTGCCGCGATGACCCGCCGCGTCGCCGGGCGCATCTCGTCCGTCCGGAGATTCTTCTCGAACTTCCGCATCAGGCTGCGCACCAGGATCACCACGCCCACGACGATCAGGACGGCCCCGAACACGCCGACGATCACCCGGCCGCCCGGCCAGTCCAGCACCCTGGCGGTGTACTCCTTCGACGTCTCGTCACCGGGGCGGCCCCCGGCGGATCCGCCGACCAGCGCCGTCTGCACCACGCCGACACAGATCACCGCGTAGAACACCGCCATCCCCAAAGAACCCAGACGACGAGACCACTTCTCCCCGCCCTCCACCGTCTGCCCGAACGCCGCCTCGCACAGCCGCCACAGCGCCATTGCCGCCAGCCCCACCACCAGAGCCCACAGCAGAGCCCGGCCGAACGGCTGCTCGCCGAGGGTCCCCACAGCGCCGGACCGATCGGCCTCCTGGCCGCTGTCGCTGCCGAGGCCGATCCGCACGGCCAGAATCCCCACCAGTACGTAGATCACTCCCCGGGCACTGAGCCCGACCCTGGACGCGACCTCCACCGCACGACTGTCGGCCACACGCCGCCCCGGCGACTTGGGTCGAGCCGGACCGTCCTGACTGCGCTCCATATCTGGCACCTCCATGGGCCGACCCCACTGAACAGCGCGCCGTCGGCCGGGATGGGCGTCGCGGGTCAGAGCCAGTGTCCGAAGGCGTCCCCGACGTGCCCGCTGTCTGCGGACCGCGATGCCACGCCGGCCGATGTGGCGGCCAGGTTCGGGTCTCCGAGGCTGACCGGCATGTCATCACCCCCGGTCTGTTCCCTGTCTTTCCACGGTAGGGCTGTCCTAGAGGGGGAGTCACCACCCACGTGCGGACGTCCTGCACACAGGGACCTGGAATCACTCCGGAGGATCGGGGCCCGTCTACAAGTGTCCTCGAAACAATCCCTTGGGGCGACGGCTACGTGGCCGGCTTCGCCCTCCCGCTGATCGATGTGGCCGCGCTGATCTGCTCGGGCACATAGTGGCTCGGAGCCGGAGATACAACGCTCATGGCGTCACGGATGGCCGCTTCGGGCCGGAGACGACCTCTCATGGCACGCGAGCCCCGAGAGGTCTAGACAACAACGAAGCCCCAGGCCGTTGACCTGGGGCTTCGTAGAAGAGCGGATGACGGGAATCGAGAATCGAACCCGCGCTATAAGCTTGGGAATCACCGTCGCCCAGCTCGATCATATGAGGTCTGACCTGGGGAAACATGCCCTGTCGGCCTGATCTCGCAGGCTCGTGGACTCCGGTGTCGACCGCTGTTGTCCGCTCGGAAGGGCACGGTTGGGGCACGAGACGGGGCGGCTGCTCACAACCCGCGATCAGCCGCTGGACAGAGTGGTCGCCAGCGACTGGAGCCAGGCGCCGTGGGAGAACGGTTCGGGCGGGCCGACCTCCATGCCGAGTTCGGCGGCGGCGAGGGCGTAGTCGCCCTCGTCCAGGGGGAGTGCGAGCAGCTCGTGGAGCTCGCCCACAACGCGCGCGACCAGCTGGGGGTGGGTGGTGGAGGCATAGTCGGCGAGGGCGGCGTCGTGGTCGGGGAACTCGTCGACGATGTCCTGGGAGAACCAGCCGCCGAGCAACTGCCCGGTCTCCGGAAAGCGGGCGTGCCACTCCCAGTGCGTCTGCGGGGACGACGGTGCTGGTACGTCGCCTTCCTCGATGCTCTTCTTCAGGTGGTCGGCCAGCACCATCAGCCAGCCGCCGATCTCCGACTGGGGCATCCCGGTGTCAGGGATCGCATAGAACTCGCCCAGGTCCTGCCTGATGCGGCCCGGAGGGTTGCGGCTGTACTCGCGCAGCTGGCGTTCCGCCTCCGCGATGGCTGAGGGGCGGGTGTGCCAGGTGTGACGGAGGTAGGCGTCCAGCGCGCGACTGCGCTGTTCCGGGGTGTCGTCGGCCGGCTGACCCAGGTACGCGCGCATCACCTGGTCCAGCTCGCCGTACCGGCGGTCGTGTTCGAGGGGTTTCATGGACATGTGCCTGCGGCCCCTACAGATAGAACGGGACGGTCGTGTGGACGACGAAACCGTGCGGGCTCGTCGGCTCGCGGCGCAGCACCACGCGAGCCGCGCGGACGTCGACGGGGCCGCGCCCGGCCAGGAGGTCGCCTTCGAGCTGGACCCGGCCCACGGGTCCTTCGTGGGAGGGCCAGGCGGCCTCGATGGTGAGACGGGCACGTGTGCCCTGGGCGAGCCAGCGGTGAACGACCTGCTCGTTGGCGTTCACCACCTGCTGGGTGGCCCAGTGGGCGGTCTCCCGGTCGGGATAGGAAGAGGAACGGGTCAGCACGGCAGCATCCTCTCAAAGCACCTGGTCAGGGCTGCGCTCGTACGGCTCAGTAGTCGGAGAAGTTCCAGAACATGCCGACCTCGGTGTCCGAGACGACGACCAGGCCGCAGTCCTCCGAGTAGACGCTGAGCGGGCTGTACCCCCAGTTCGGGGTCGTGAAGTCGAGCGTCCCGGGCGCGGCGCCGGGCCGGTCCACGTTGGTGTGGAAAGTGGCCGAGTCTCCGTATCGAGCGAGGACTGTCCGTGCCATGGCCCGCAGTTCTTCCTCGCTCTCCGTGAAGCGCTTCAGGTTGGACAGCGTGCAGCCGTCGTCCGTGAGGGCGAGGAGAAGGTTCTCGGCGCTGTCCCGGTCGATCTCACGGAGGCGCGTCCTGACATAGCCCGGGGGGTGGGCGACGAAGGGGTACGTGGGGGACGCCGCGCGCTCCGGGTCCTGCGCCGCGTCGTCGAGGCCGGCCCAGCACCGCGGGTCCGGGACCCGGGCCATCAGCGGGAGGAGGTCGAGGACCCAGTCCTCGTGGCGGCGCGGGCCCGTGGCGTCGTACGGGTACGCATCCTCGAACAGGTGGCGTACCGCGGCTTCCCAGGAGGCCTGGTCGACGGACATGTGGTGCTGGCCTTTCTCGGCGGGGCGCTAGGACTTGGAGGGCATCGACGTCATGACGGTGAACGGTGGAGTGCGGCTACTGTCATACCGGATCCGCGTGTCGATGCCTGTGACGTCGTACGCCTTGGCGTTGATGCCGCCCTGTTTGTATCCGGACAGCGGGTCGTTCGGGTCCACCGGCTGCTTGCTCACGCTGCGGCCGCTGGTCTCGCCGTTGGGCGCCGTGGAGTAGAACGACCTGACATCGCCGCTTTCCGCCGGCGGCGGGCCCTTGATCCACGCCTCGATATCGGCCTTGCTCTTGTTGAGGTTGTACTCGGTCAGTTCCTCCGCACGCTGGTAGTTCGGGAAGGCCGAAGAGCCGCTGGGCATCGGCTTGCCGTACGGCCACGCCTGCGTCGGGCCGTTCGACTGCTGGTCACGGAGACGCTGCGCGAGCTGCTCGTCCGTCTTGCCGACGTGTTTGTCCAGGGTATGGCCGTCCCCCATGTACTCGTTGGCCGCGAGGTTCAGTTCGTAGTTGCCGTTCGAGTCGACCTTCAACCACACCTGTGAGTCCTTGAACTCCTCCAGCGCCCGTGTGCCGAAGCCGTGCGCCCGGGCCACACCTGCCTCGAACTTGGGGGCGCTCAGGTATGCCTCGTCCAGCGGCTCCTTCAGCGCATCCATGCGGGTGGTCAGACCCGCCAGGATGCCGGTGTACGTGCCGACGATGCGGTTCAGCTTGGCCGTGTCGATGTTCAGGACGGTCTTGATGTCGAACGACAGGATCAGCCCCGTGCCCTTGCCGATCACCGACGTGACGGCGCCGAGGAGATTCTTCGGACCCTTGGGCTTGGCCAGGTCTTCGATGACCTCCTTGGCGGCCTGCAACATGGCGCGGTGGAGTTCGTCCTCGACATCGCGGTTCAGGTCGACGGCGGCTTCCGCGTACTCGCGCAGGATCGTGGCGACGTTGTCCGCCGTGTCCTTGAGCACGGCCAGGACCGGCTCGCTGCCTGTGGGAAGGCGGGGCGTGCCCGGCCCGGAGTTGGCGGTCTGTGCCCATTGGTAGCCGTGCCGCTGCTGTCCCCATGCCGTCCCGCCCCACAGCGCGCTGCAGAACGTTCGCATGGCGGCTTCCCAGTCGGCCTGCTGGTGATTGGTGATGCTGCCGACGGCCTGGGTGAGCTGGTCCGCTCCCAGCGACGCGGAGATGGAGACATTCATCCAGCTGTGACAGAGCGAGTTGAGGTAGTGCTGATGCGGGAAGGGGAAGACGTCCGCCACTCTCCCGACCCGGAACACATTCTTGAACAGCGGCTGGAGAACAGCCCGGACGATCTCTGGAATGCCTTCCATCACGCGGCGCTCGATGTTGTCGCCGCCGTCGTCATCACCCCACTTGATGTCAGGTACTCCTCCGAACTTCGGGGCCTGGTCGATGACCGCGGGGCGCGGGCGCTGCTCGGCCGGCTTCCCCGGCTTGGGGTTGGCCGCCGCGTCCGCCTGGGTGTAGGCGTTGGCGGTCTCGGTGAATCCGACGGCTACGCCACCGACGCTGAGTACGGACTTGCCCCAGACCTCCAGCCAGCGGTCGCCGATCTTCTTGTACGCCTGGGCGAACTGCTGAGCCTCGCTGCCGGCGCCTCCGGCGTCGGGGTACTCGCGCAGCTCCTCCAGGAGCTTGTTGGCTCCGCGCATCAGGAAGTCCTGCTGCGCTGCGACCCGGCCCGAGACCGACCAGAGGTCGCTCGGCTTGACGTCGATGGCGCCGCTGCCGCCCGTTGACGGGGTGGGGGCGGACGGTCCGGCCATCAGGCGCCTCCCCAGCCTTCGAGTACGGACCGATTGGCCGCGGCGTAATTGAGGTGCCCCTTGACGACGACTTCGTGGAGCCAGGCCTGTGAAGCCTTGAGGTCGTCGGCGGATCGACTCCACTTGTCCAGCTCGTCGATGAAGGCCTCGCGGGCCTCGCCGTCCCAGCTGAGGACGACCTTGGTGGCCCGCCCGTACAGCGTGTCCAGCTTCTCGTTGAGGACGCGGAGGATGTCCTCCAGGTCCCCCGAAAGCCGCTGCAGGGTGGCGAAGTCGACGGTGATCCGGTCTTCGTTCGGCATGGTGCTGATCCCCCGTGGTTCAGATGCCCAGGATTCGGCTTGTCGGCCGTTCGGCGTGCGTCGCGGGCGCCGGGTCGGGAACGGCGAGGGCACGGGCGGCGGCAGAGACGTCCTCGCCTTCCTGCATGCGCCGGATCCGTCCGAGGGTGTCGAGCTCCTGCTCGGTGAAGCCGTCGCGCGAGGCGCGCATGGCGGTTTCGAGGAGGACCATCACTTGGCGGATACGTACCGCGTCCTCGGCGACGCCGCGGTGCAGGGAGCGGTACGCGGTGGCGGTGGGGCCCTGCCAGCCGGCGGCGATCCTGTCGACGACCTCGTCCATGGTGCGGGTCTGCTGCTCCAGATGACGTTGCATCTCGTCGAGGTCGTTAGCCAGCCTGGTGAGGTCGTCCTCCGAGACGTCCAGATCGGCGTTCTGCATTCTGAGCCCCCGTTCGTGGCGCTGTCCTCCGCACGTTTCCCCGCGCGGCTATTCACCCTAGGAGGCGGGCTCTGTCCCTCGGAGCGGGGCCTGGGTAAAGGCTGGAAAACGACGAAGCCCCAGGCCGTTGACCTGGGGCTTCGTAGAAGAGCGGATGACGGGAATCGAACCCGCGCTATAAGCTTGGGAAGCTCATGTTCTACCATTAAACTACATCCGCGCAGCGGCCGGGTGATCCGTGCCGCATCGTTGCACACTGTACCCCATGCGCCACTTGAGGCGAAGCTCGCCCCTTTTCGCGTACGGAGTGCCGTCCGGGGCGCCGCCCCCTTCATCCCCTAATGTGGCTGCTCGTCCAGCATGTGTGTAGGGGAAGGGACTTGATGGGTTCGATGGAGCGCACCGTCGTCCGTTGTGCCGAAGGGCATGTGTTCAGTACCGCCTCGTTCCCGTTGCAGCAGCTCGGGGCTGCGCGGATCGGGCCCGGGCGGCTCATTCGGTGTCCGCGGTGTGCGCGGCTGCGGCATGCGGTGCCGGTGGAGCTCGGGCGGCGCTGACGGGGTGCCGGGGCGCGGATGCCTGCCGATTGCGGCAGCTCCGCGCCCCCTGCGTATCGTGGGGGCGTGCTTCTCTCAGACAAGGACATCCGGGCCGAGATCGATGCCGGACGGGTACGCATCGACCCGTACGACGAATTCATGGTGCAGCCCTCGAGCATCGACGTGAGGCTTGACCGCTTCTTCCGGGTGTTCGAGAACCACCGCTACCCCCACATCGACCCCGCCGTCGAACAGCTCGACCTGACCCGTGAGGTCGAGCCCGAGGGCGACGAGGCGTTCATCCTCCACCCCGGCGAGTTCGTGCTCGCCTCGACCTACGAGGTCATCACCCTCCCGGACGACATCGCGTCCCGGCTCGAGGGGAAGAGTTCCCTCGGGCGGCTCGGTCTCGTCACCCACTCGACCGCCGGCTTCATCGACCCCGGCTTCTCCGGGCACGTGACGCTGGAGCTGTCGAACCTCGCCACCCTGCCGATCAAGCTCTGGCCGGGCATGAAGATCGGGCAGCTGTGCATGTTCCGGCTGAGCTCGCCCGCCGAGTTCCCGTACGGGAGCGAGCGGTACGGCTCCCGGTACCAGGGCCAGCGGGGGCCGACGGCCTCCCGGTCGTTCCTGAACTTCCATCGGACCCAGGTGTGAGGCGGTCGCAGTCATGAGTGAAGTACGCGAGAACCTGACGTACGAGGGTTTCGGGCGTGCCGTCCGCGAGCTGGCGCAGACCGTCGCCGACGACGGTTACGAGCCCGACGTCGTGCTGTCCATCGCCCGCGGCGGTGTCTTCGTCGCCGGTGGGCTTGCCTACGCCCTCGACTGCAAGAACATCCACCTGGTGAACGTCGAGTTCTACACCGGCGTCGGCACCACGCTGGAAATGCCGGTCATGCTCGCGCCCGTCCCGAACGCGATCGACTTCAGCGACAAGAAGGTCCTCATCGCCGACGACGTCGCCGACACCGGCAAGACCCTCAAGCTCGTCCACGACTTCTGCGTCGACCACGTCGCCGAGGTCCGTTCGGCCGTCATCTACGAGAAGTCGCACTCCCTCGTGAAGTGCGAGTACGTGTGGAAGAAGACCGACGAGTGGATCAACTTCCCCTGGTCCGTCGAGCCGCCCGTCGTCAAGCGCGAGGGTCAGGTTCTCGACGCCTGAGAAACGTTGCTGCGGTACGTGAAAGGCCCCCACCGGCACTCCGGTGGGGGCCTTTCGCTTCGCTTCCTACAGCGTGCCCAGCTTGATCAGGCTGAGCAGCGCCACCAGCTGGATCGCCGACGCGCCCAGCGCCTTCGGCCACGGCAGGTCGTGCGAGCGGCTCACCATGACGGTGAAGAGCGCTCCCGCCGCCAGCCAGGTCAGCCAGCCGATCACCTGCACGAGGCCGTTCTCGCCGCCCAGAAACAGCGCGAAGATCAGCCGGGGCGCGTCCGTGATCGACATGATCAGCATGGAGAGGCCCACGGTCGGCTGCCAGGCCCCGTCGCCGCCCAGCTGGCGCGCCAGCGTGTGCGTGACCGCGCCCAGGATGAGCCCGCCGACGACGAAGCCGAGGGCGGTCATCAGGACGTACGGGATCGCCGTCGACAGGGTCGCGTTGATCGCCTCTTCGCGCGCCTTGTCGAAGCCGAAGATCGCGAGCAGCCCGTAGAGGAACGTCACGACCAGCGCCGGGCCCCAGACGGCGTGGTCCCGCATCCGCAGGAACGTGTCCGCCGGGCGCAGCACGATGCCGCTCAGGAGGGCCTTCCAGGGCAGCCGGGGGCCGATGGGGGCGAGCGGTGCGGCCTGGTGGCCCGCGCCGGGGCCGCCCTGGCCGTACGGGTCGTCGACGCTGAACATCTGGGTGTGGCCCGGGTTGTTCGCCGCCGTCGCCGCGTGCTGCTGCTGGTGGTGCTGGTGCGGGTCGCCGAAGTACTCCGGCTCGCCGTACGGCTGCTGCTGTTGCCCCTGCTGCCCGTACGGCTGCTGTCCCCGCTGCCCCTGCTGCCCGTACGGCTGCTGCTGTCCCCGCTGGCCGTACTGCTGCCCGTACTGCTGCCCCTGCGGTGGCTGCTGCCACTGCTGCTGCGGGTACGGCGGCGGGGCCGCGCCCGGCCCGTACGGCGCCTGCTGCGGTTGTTGTTGCGGGGGGCGGTTGTCCCGGCCGCGTCCGTTCCTGAATCCAGCCACGTCGTCGAACGTACCCGCTTTCGCCGTACCGGCGCTCCTCCGGCGGATGCTTGCCACTGAGCTGTGACATCCCCTAGGGGGCGGACGACCCCCTGAGGCGTACAGAGACGGCGTACGGAGGCGTACGGGAAAGGGCCGCCCCGCGTCGTCGCGGGGCGGCCCTCTCTCACCTACCGGGCTCTACTGCGCCGGCTCCGGTTCCGGCTCCTCCGCCGGCTGCGGTTCCGGGTCCACCGGGGTCTTCACCGAGTCGAGGAGCAGCTGGGCCACGTCCACGACCGTGACGGACTCCTTGGCCTTGCCGTCGTTCTTCTTGCCGTTGACCGAGTCGGTCAGCATGACCAGGCAGAACGGGCAGGCGGTGGAGACGATGTCCGGGTTGAGGGACAGGGCCTCCTCGACGCGCTCGTTGTTGATGCGCTTGCCGATGCGCTCCTCCATCCACATCCGGGCACCACCGGCGCCGCAGCAGAAGCCGCGCTCCTTGTGGCGGTGCATCTCCTGCTGGCGCAGGCCGGGGACGGCGGACATGATCTCGCGCGGCGGCGTGTAGACCTTGTTGTGGCGGCCCAGGTAGCAGGGGTCGTGGTACGTGATCAGACCGTCGACCGGGGTCACCGGGACCAGCTTGCCCTCGTCGATGAGGTGCTGGAGCAGCTGCGTGTGGTGGATGACCTCGAACTCGCCGCCCAGCTGCGGGTACTCGTTCGCGATCGTGTTGAAGCAGTGCGGGCAGGTCGCGACGATCTTCTTCGCCGACTTCGGCTTCTTCGTCGACTCGTCCTCGTCGTCCTCGCCGAACGCCATGTTCAGCATCGCGACGTTCTCCTGGCCCAGCTGCTGGAACAGCGGCTCGTTGCCCAGGCGGCGCGGGGAGTCGCCCGTGCACTTCTCCTCGCCGCCCATGATCGCGAACTTGACGCCCGCCATGTGGAGGAGTTCGGCGAAGGCCTTCGTCGTCTTCTTGGCCCGGTCCTCCAGGGCGCCGGCGCAGCCGACCCAGTAGAGGTAGTCGACCTCGGTGAGGTCCTCGACGTCCTTGCCGACGATCGGGACCTCGAAGTCGACCTCCTTGGTCCACTCGACGCGCTGCTTCTTCGCCAGGCCCCAGGGGTTGCCCTTCTTCTCCAGGTTCTTGAGCATCGTGCCCGCCTCGGACGGGAACGCGCTCTCGATCATCACCTGGTAGCGGCGCATGTCGACGATGTGGTCGATGTGCTCGATGTCCACCGGGCACTGCTCGACGCAGGCGCCGCAGGTGGTGCAGGACCACAGGACGTCCGGGTCGATCACGCCGTTCTCCTCGGCGGTGCCGATGAGGGGGCGCTCGGCCTCCGCGATCGCCGATGCCGGGACGTTCGCCAGCTGCTCCGGCGTCGCCTTCTCGTTGCCCTCCATGTCCTTGCCGCCGCCGGCCAGCAGGTACGGCGCCTTGGCGTGCGCGTGGTCGCGCAGCGACATGATGAGGAGCTTCGGGGAGAGCGGCTTGCCCGTGTTCCAGGCGGGGCACTGCGACTGGCAGCGGCCGCACTCGGTGCAGGTGGAGAAGTCGAGGATGCCCTTCCAGGAGAACTGCTCGACCTGGGAGACACCGAAGACGGCGTCCTCGGCCGGGTCCTCCCAGTCGATCTCCTTGCCGGCCGTGGTCATCGGCTGGAGCGCGCCGAGGGCGGTGGAGCCGTCGGCCTCGCGCTTGAACCAGATGTTCGGGAAGCCGAGGAAGCGGTGCCAGGCGACACCCATGTTCGTGTTGAGCGAGACCGTGATCATCCAGGTGAAGGACGTGACGATCTTGAGCGCCGCGACGAAGTACGTGAGGTGCTGGATCGTGCTCAGGTCGAGGCCGTCCAGGAGCGCGATCAGCGGGTACGAGGCGAAGAAGCCCGGCTCCCAGCTCGTCACGTGGTGCTGGACGCCTTCGAGGGCGCGCAGCGTCATGATGCAGAGGCCGACGATCAGGATGACGGCCTCGACGAAGTAGGCCTGGCCCGTCTTGGAGCCGGTGAAGCGGGACTTGCGGCCCGCTCCGGTCGGCCGGTTGAGCTGCCGGATCACGATGAGGGTCACGATGCCGAGGACCGTCATCAGGCCGAGGAACTCGGTGAAGATCTCGTACGGCAGCCAGTCGCCGATGATCGGGATCAGCCAGTCGGCCTGGAAGAGCTGGCCGAAGGCGTTGACGATCGTCAGGAGCAGGGAGAAGAAGCCCACCGCGACGAACCAGTGCGCGAAGCCGACGATGCCCCAGCGGTTCATCCGCGTGTGGCCGAGGAACTCCTTGACCAGCGTGATGGTGCGCTGTGTGGGGTCACCGGTACGCGTGCCGGCGGGCACCGGCTGACCGAGCCGCACGAAGCGGTAGATCTGCACGGTGGCGCGGCCGAACAGCGCGACGGCCACCACCGTGATGGCGATCGACACGATGATCGCTGCGAGTTGCATGAAGGGCTCCTCGGGCGGGCCTACTAAGCGGTAACTTATCGAGTTCCTGCTGAGATTACCCGGTCGCGGCTCCGCGCTGTAGCGGCGCTCGCGGTGATGTGTGTCGCTCAGGCAAACCTTGCCGCGCGACGCCTGCGTACAGCTGGAAGCGTACGCGCCAGGATCCTCAGATCCATCCCCAGCCAGTGGTGGTCCACATAGTGGAGGTCGAGCAGCTCGCGCTCCTCCCACGGCAGGTCGGAGCGCCCGCTGATCTGCCACGGGCCGGTGAGGCCGGGGCGTACGGAGAGCCGGCGGCGTCCCTCGCCCGCGCACTCGCGGTGGGACGGGGCCAGCGGGCACGGCCCGACCAGCGACATCCGGCCACCGACGACGTGCAGCAGCAGGGGCAGCGCGGCCAGCGGGCTCCGGGTGCGGAAGGTCAGCATCGTGAAGGGGCGCCCCTCGAGGCCCGCGACCGTGCGGCGGCGCAGAACGCCGTGGCCGGGCGGTGCGGCGGCGAGGGCGACGGACGCGGCGACGGCGACGAGCAGCGGGGAGAGCAGGACCAGGAGGGCGAGCCCGCCCACGATGTCGAACGTGCGCTTGGCCGTCATTCCCCACACCCTTCCGAGGCGTCGACCGGCCCTTGAGACCTTGGGATGGCTGAGAATCATGGGATATTCGTGGAATATGCCTGCTTTGTCCGGCAAGGAGCACCCGGACTCTCTCATGCCGCACCCCGCCCGGTCCCGGATCGACGCGCACGCCCGACCCCGCGCGAGCCCGCCCCCGACCCCGCGCGAGCCCGCCCGACCTGCGCTCCCGCCCGGCATGAGCGCGTCAGCGGGCGAAGAGTTGAGTCGGCTCCACTCAGGTCTGTTGACGCGATGGGGGTCGTCATGCATCCTTGAGTCAGATCCACTCAAGTACGTCAGCTGGAGGAACCGAAATGGCACGTGCGGTCGGCATCGACCTGGGCACGACTAACTCCGTCGTCAGCGTTCTGGAAGGCGGCGAGCCCACCGTCATCACCAACGCCGAGGGTGCCAGGACCACGCCGTCCGTCGTCGCCTTCGCGAAGAACGGCGAAGTGCTCGTCGGCGAGGTGGCCAAGCGTCAGGCCGTCACCAACGTCGACAGGACCATCCGGTCGGTCAAGCGCCACATGGGCACCGACTGGAAGATCGAGATCGACGGCAAGAACTTCAACCCGCAGCAGATGAGCGCCTTCATCCTGCAGAAGCTGAAGCGCGACGCCGAGGCCTACCTGGGCGAGAAGGTCGTCGACGCGGTCATCACCGTCCCGGCGTACTTCAACGACTCCGAGCGCCAGGCCACCAAGGAGGCCGGTGAGATCGCGGGCCTCAACGTCCTGCGCATCGTCAACGAGCCGACGGCCGCCGCTCTGGCGTACGGCCTCGACAAGGACGACCAGACGATCCTCGTCTTCGACCTCGGTGGCGGCACCTTCGACGTGTCCCTCCTGGAGATCGGCGACGGCGTCGTCGAGGTGAAGGCCACCAACGGTGACAACCACCTCGGTGGTGACGACTGGGACCAGCGCGTCGTCGACTACCTGGTGACGCAGTTCCAGAACGGCCACGGCGTGGACCTGGCCAAGGACAAGATGGCTCTCCAGCGTCTCCGCGAGGCCGCGGAGAAGGCGAAGATCGAGCTGTCGTCCTCGACCGAGACCTCGATCAACCTGCCCTACATCACGGCGTCCGCCGAGGGCCCGCTGCACCTGGACGAGAAGCTCACGCGCGCCCAGTTCCAGCAGCTGACCTCGGACCTGCTCGACCGCTGCAAGGTGCCGTTCCACAACGTCATCAAGGACGCGGGCATCCAGCTCTCCGAGATCGACCACGTCGTCCTCGTCGGCGGCTCGACCCGCATGCCGGCCGTCGCCGAGCTCGTCAAGGAGCTGACCGGTGGCCAGGACGCCAACAAGGGCGTCAACCCGGACGAGGTCGTCGCCATCGGCGCCGCGCTCCAGGCCGGTGTCCTCAAGGGTGAGGTCAAGGACGTCCTGCTCCTCGACGTGACCCCGCTGTCCCTCGGCATCGAGACCAAGGGAGGGATCATGACCAAGCTCATCGAGCGCAACACCACGATCCCGACCAAGCGGTCCGAGATCTTCACGACGGCCGAGGACAACCAGCCGTCCGTGCAGATCCAGGTCTACCAGGGCGAGCGCGAGATCGCGGCGTACAACAAGAAGCTCGGCATGTTCGAGCTGACCGGTCTGCCGCCGGCCCCGCGTGGCGTCCCGCAGATCGAGGTCGCCTTCGACATCGACGCCAACGGCATCATGCACGTGACCGCGAAGGACCTGGGCACGGGCAAGGAACAGAAGATGACCGTCACCGGTGGCTCCTCGCTGCCGAAGGACGAGGTCGACCGGATGCGCCAGGAGGCCGAGCAGTACGCGGACGAGGACCACCGCCGCCGCGAGGCCGCCGAGTCCCGCAACCAGGGCGAGCAGCTCGTCTACCAGACGGAGAAGTTCCTCAAGGACAACGAGGACAAGGTCCCCGGTGACGTCAAGGCCGAGGTCGAGGCCGCGCTCGTCGAGCTGAAGGAGAAGCTCAAGGGCGAGGACACCGCGGAGATCCGTACCGCCACCGAGAAGGTCGCGGCCGTCTCCCAGAAGCTCGGCCAGGCGCTGTACGCCGACGCCCAGGGCGCCCAGGCCGCCGGCGGCGAAGCCGGTCAGGGCCAGGCCCAGGCCGACGACGACGTCGTCGACGCCGAGATCATCGACGACGAGCCCAAGAAGGGTGGTCAGGCGTGACCGAGGAGACCCCGGGCTTCGAGGAGAAGCCCGACGTCCCCTCCGGCGCCACCCCTGACGACGCCGCCGAGACCGTCGAGTCCTCCGCCAAGGAGGACCCGACGGCCCCGGCCGGGGACGCAAGCAGCCAGAAGTCGGCCGGTACCGCGGGCCTCACCGCCCAGCTGGACCAGGTCCGTTCCGCGCTCGACGAGCGCACCGCGGACCTCCAGCGGCTCCAGGCCGAGTACCAGAACTACCGCCGCCGCGTGGAGCGGGACCGGGTCACGGTCAAGGAGATCGCCGTCGCGAGCCTCCTGACCGAGCTCCTCCCCGTACTCGACGACGTCGGCCGGGCCCGGGAGCACGGCGAGCTCGTGGGCGGCTTCAAGTCGGTCGCCGAATCGATGGAGACCGTCGTCGCCAAGATGGGTCTGCAGCAGTTCGGCAAGGAGGGCGAGCCCTTCGACCCGACGATCCACGAGGCCCTGATGCACTCGTACGCGCCGGACGTCACCGAGACGACCTGCGTGGCGATCCTGCAGCCCGGGTATCGGATCGGCGAGCGGACCATCAGGCCCGCCCGCGTGGCCGTCGCCGAGCCCCAGCCGGGCGCGGCCCCGGCCAAGGAGGACGGCACGTCGGCCGACGAGGAGAGCGGTGCCCCCGAGGAGGGGTGACGCGCCGATCGTCGGAGCAGGGGTGACCGCCGGAGTCCCGGCGGTCACCGGAGCAGTGACGGACACCGGAGCAGTCCGGAAGGAGGGACGTCGATGAGCACGAAGGACTTCGTCGAGAAGGACTACTACAAGGTCCTCGGCGTCCCCAAGGACGCCACCGACGCCGAGATCAAGAAGGCGTACCGGAAGCTCGCCCGCGAGAACCACCCGGACGCCAACAAGGGCGACAGCAAGGCGGAAGCGCGCTTCAAGGAGATCTCCGAGGCGAACGACGTCCTCGGCGACCCCAAGAAGCGCAAGGAGTACGACGAGGCCCGCGCCCTCTTCGGGAACGGCGGCTTCCGGTCACCCGGCGGCCCCGGCGGCGGCTCGTTCAACTTCGACCTGGGCGACCTCTTCGGCGGCGCCCAGGGCGGCCACGCCGGAGCGGGCGGCTTCGGCGGCGGTGGCGGGATCGGGGACGTCTTCGGCGGCCTCTTCAACCGCGGCGGGGGTGCGGGAGCCCGTACCCAGCCGCGGCGCGGCCAGGACATCGAGTCCGAGGTCACGCTCAGCTTCACCGAGGCCATCGAGGGCGCGACCGTACCGCTGCGGATGTCGAGCCAGCAGCCGTGCACGGCGTGTTCGGGCACCGGCGACAAGAACGGCACCCCCCGGGTGTGCCCGACCTGCGTCGGCACCGGGCAGGTCTCGCGCGGCAGCGGCGGCGGCTTCTCGCTCACCGACCCGTGCGTGGACTGCAAGGGCCGCGGCCTGATCGCGGAGAACCCCTGCGAGATCTGCAAGGGCAGCGGCCGGGCCAAGTCCTCCCGCACCATGCAGGTCCGCATCCCGGCGGGCGTGAGCGACAACCAGAAGATCCGGCTGCGCGGCAAGGGAGCGCCGGGCGAGCGCGGCGGGCAGAACGGCGATCTGTACGTCGTCGTGCACGTCGACGTCCACCCGGTCTTCGGCCGCAAGGACGACAACCTCACCGTCACCGTGCCGGTCTCCTTCACGGAGGCGGCGCTCGGCGGCGAGATCAAGGTGCCGACCCTCGGCGGCCCCGCGGTCACCCTCAAGCTGCCCGCGGGCACTCCGAACGGCCGGACCATGCGCGCCCGCGGCAAGGGCGCGATCCGCAAGGACGGCACCCGCGGCGACCTCCTCGTGACGGTCGAGGTCGCGGTGCCGCAGGAGCTGGACGACAAGGCACGTGACGCCCTGGAGACCTACCGCGAGGCGACCGCCTCCGAGGACCCGCGGGCGGAGCTGTTCCAGGCCGCGAAGGGAGCGTGACCCGTGGACGGGCGCCGACGACAGCCGGGATTCGGCAGCAGGGCGTACGAACTGACCGACGAGTCGCCGGTGTACGTCATCTCGGTGGCGGCCCAGCTCTCGGGCCTGCACCCGCAGACCCTGCGGCAGTACGACCGGCTCGGCCTGGTCTCCCCGGACCGCACGGCCGGCCGGGGCAGGCGCTACTCGGCCCGTGACATCGAGCTGCTCCGCCAGGTGCAGCAGCTGTCGCAGGACGAGGGCATCAACCTGGCCGGAATCAAGCGGATCATCGAGCTGGAGAACCAGGTCGCGGCGCTGCAGAGCCGGATCGCCGAACTGTCGGCCGCGGTCGACGGCGCGGCGGCGGCGATGCGGCAGCGCGAGGCCCAGGTGCACGCCTCGTACCGGCGCGACCTGGTGCCGTACCAGGACGTGCAGCAGGCGAGCGCCCTCGTGGTGTGGCGCCCCAACCGCGGCGAGTAGTACGCGACACGCGCCCGAGGCCCCTTCCGTTCCGACGGAGGGGGCCTCCCGCATGTCAGGCGTCAGGTCAGGGGATCAGCTCGGACACGATGTCGCCCACCGTCTCCCACCAGGGCGCGGCGCCCGTCCCGAAGGCCGCGGCGAGCGCGGTGCCGAGGGCGATGTCGCGGGGGGTCGCGCCGGGTTCCCAGGTGTCGATGACCCGGCCGTCGCCCGAGCTCTGGAGTGTGCCGATCCGCCGCCTGCCCCGGAGGAGGCGGCTCTCGACGTACCCGCAGGGGATCAGCCGGTAGCGCGTGCCGCCGGTCCGTACGTCGACCCGGTAGGAGCGCCGCAGGAGCCGTCCGCGGGCCGGCCGGATGGTGGCGGGGGCCCCGTCCACGGTGAGGGTGAGCAGGGCGGCCCTGCGGGTCCCGATGGGGATGTGGGTGTCGGGGCGGGCCCCGGGGGCACGTACGAGCTCCACGGTGGGCAGCTCGTAGCCGGAGACCCGCAGGGTTCCGGCGGGGCCGTCGAGGTCGATCTGTGCGTACACGGTGGTCAGTCGTTCCGTCCGATGCCGGTCAGGTGCCGCGCGGGGCGGTTGTCCCCGTCGAGGATGCCGGACCGGGCGATGAGGTAGCCGAGCTGGGCCCGGCTGCCGCTGCCGAGGGCGGCGGCGAGTTTGGCGATGTGGGCGCGGCAGGTGCGCACGTTCATGCCGAGGCGGCGGGCGATGGCCTCGTCGACGTGGCCCTCGACGAGGAGCTTGGCGATGGAGCGCTGGACGCCCCCTATGCCGTCCACGGAGGGGCTGTACGGGATCTCCTCCTCCCAGGGCACGCCGTGCAGCCAGAACTGGTCGAAGACGCCGACGAGGTACTGGACGAGGCCTTCGTGGCGCAGTTCGAGGGCGACCTGGCGGTCGCTGCGGGCGGGCACGAAGGCGACCTTGCGGTCGACGATGATCAGCCGGTCGACGATCTCTTCCAGGGTGCGCAGTTCGAGCCCGTAGGGGGCGACCCGTTCGACGTAGGCGAGGGTGGCGGGGTGGTGCCGGGCGGTGTGCTGGTAGAGCGTCCGCATCCGGACACCGCGGTCGAGGAGCGGCTCCATGCGGCGCAGGGCCGCTTCGAGGGTCTCGGGGCGGCGGCCGCTGCCGGGCTGGATGGTGAGGAGTTCCTCGGTGCACTCGTTGATGGCGCGGTCGAGGGCGGCGTTGATGACACTGAGGCCTTCGAGGACGGTGATCGCCTGGGTGCCGGAAGGATCCTGCGTGTGGAGGGCCATGAACGGCTCGAACGCGTCGGCGAGGGCGATGGCGTGCTGCCGGCGGGCCTGTATCTCCTGCTCGATGGGGTGCACGAGCTGGCTGAGGGCGATCGACGGCGGTACGGGGCGCAGCCACTGGCTGTCGTCCGGGTCCGGGTGCAGGAGGGAGAGCGCCCTCAGACAGGGGGCGGCTTCGGCGTCGGCGCGGGCTATGCGGCCGGTGCGGAGAGCGTTCGCATAGAGCTCCTTGCCCACGTCGCATAGGTCACCGTGACTGTGCTTATGACCGGACTCGTCGCATTCTCGCCTCATTTGCACCCCCCTCAGGGTCATGAATTACAGGAACATGATGCCCGGCGTGGCTGGTGAAAGGGGGCGTGCGTGAGCCATCGTCTTACTCGCGGGGGGGAGGTAGTGATCAAAAGAGGTGGAGATCGGTCATGACCAGGATCGTTCGTGCACTTGGCGCCATAGCCGTCGCGGCGGCTGCACTCGGCGCACTCGCCGTCGGCGAGCCCTCGTGGGAGGTCGCCCCGGCGCACTCCGTGGCGGGGTCGGACGAGCCCTCGTGGGAGATCGCTCCGGCGCACTCCGTGGTGGCGGCCCCGGAGGAGCCCTCGTGGGAGAGCGCTCCCGCGGACATCGTCCTCGCGGCACCCTACGAGCCGTCCTGGGAGATCCCTCCCCGGGGCGCGGGCGCGTGACCGTGCCGCCGGACGACCCCAGGTTCCGCCGGGAGATGGCTTCGGCCTACCGATCCGGATGGCACTTCGTCGACCTCGCCACGGCCATCCCCCACCGTGGCGACTCGCTGAAGGTCACCCTCTTCGGAGAGCCGATCGTCGTGGCACGGGAGCAGGACGAGGACGTCCGCGCCTACCGCTGCCTCCGCCGGCCCCGCGGCGCCCCGCAGCCCATCCGCTGTGCCATCCGGTACGGCATGATCTTCGTCAACCTCGACCAGCGGGACCACCAGCTGATCGAGCCCGAGACCATCACCGCCACCCCCCGCAGTGCCTGAGCGATTCCCCCGTCGTTGTAGATCGCTCCGGCACTTCCCCCACACAGCGGCGCCATCGCGGACCTGAAACGCGATGGCGCCGCTGTGCTGCGTCCAGGAGATCTCAGGCGCGGCCCATCGCCCGCGTGAGGGCGATCTCGATGACGACCCGGTCCGGGTTCGGGGTCGGCGTGCGCCCGTAGCGGTCCGCGTAGCGGTCCACGGCGTCCGCGACGACCTCGGCCTCCGTACGGATGCGGGCGACGCCCTCCAGGGTGGCCCAGCGCCCCTTGTCGACCTGGCAGACCGCGACCCGCGCGCCGTCCGCGCCCGCCGCCAGGACGTTGGCGACCTTCCGGCTGTGCTTGTTGGTGATGACCCGCGCGTACCCGTTCTCGGGGTCGTACGTGACACCGACCGCCACGACGTGCGGGGTGCCGTCCGGGCGCGGGGTGGTCAGGGTGCACATGTGGTACTCGCGCCAGAAGGTGAGGTACGAGTCGGAGGGGTTCCGCGGATCAGTCGCCATGCCCGGAAACTACCCGGGCCCCGGCCCCCTCCGACACCTTGAGCGGAATAGGCTCAACTTTGTGTACCTTGGAAGGGTCATAGAACGAGAGAGTGACCACGACCCCGAGGAGGAGCACCGACCGTGGACGCCGAACTGACCAACCGGAGCCGGGACGCGATCAACGCGGCCAGCAGCCGCGCCGTGTCCGAGGGACACGCGGACATGACACCGGCCCACCTTCTCCTGGCGCTGCTCACGGGTCAGGAGAACGAGAACATCACCGACCTGCTCGCCGCCGTCGGGGCCGACCAGGCGGTCGTCCGTACCGGCGCGGAGCGGCTGATCGCCGCCCTGCCGAGCGTCACGGGGTCCACGGTCGCGCCCCCGCAGCCCAGCCGCGACCTCCTCGCGGTCATCGCCGACGCCGACCGGCGGGCGAAGGAGCTCGGCGACGACTACCTGTCCACCGAGCACCTCCTCATCGCGCTCGCGGCCAAGGGCGGCCAGGCCGGTGAGATCCTCGACCGGCAGGGCGCGAGCGCATCGGAGCTGCTCGACGCGTTCGAGAAGAGCAGGGGAGGACGCCGGGTGACCACACCCGACCCGGAGGGTCAGTACAAGGCGCTGGAGAAGTTCGGTACGGACTTCACGGCCGCCGCACGCGAGGGCAAGCTGGACCCGGTCATCGGCCGGGACCACGAGATCCGGCGGGTCGTGCAGGTGCTGTCCCGCCGCACCAAGAACAACCCGGTCCTCATCGGTGAGCCCGGCGTCGGCAAGACCGCCGTCGTCGAGGGCCTCGCCCAGCGGATCGTGAAGGGCGACGTGCCCGAGTCGCTGAAGAACAAGCGGCTGGTCTCGCTCGACCTCGGCGCGATGGTCGCAGGGGCCAAGTACCGGGGCGAGTTCGAGGAGCGACTGAAGACCGTCCTCTCCGAGATCAAGGCGAGCGACGGCCAGATCATCACCTTCATCGACGAGCTGCACACGGTCGTCGGCGCGGGCGCCGGCGGCGACTCCGCCATGGACGCGGGCAACATGCTGAAGCCCATGCTGGCCCGTGGCGAGCTCCGCATGGTCGGCGCGACCACCCTCGACGAGTACCGCGAGCGGATCGAGAAGGACCCCGCCCTGGAGCGCCGCTTCCAGCAGGTCCTGGTCGCCGAGCCGACGGTCGAGGACACCATCGCGATCCTCCGCGGCCTCAAGGGCCGGTACGAGGCCCACCACAAGGTGCAGATCAACGACTCCGCCCTGGTGGCAGCCGCGACCCTCTCCGACCGGTACATCACCTCCCGCTTCCTCCCCGACAAGGCCATCGACCTCGTCGACGAGGCCGCCTCCCGGCTCCGGATGGAGATCGACTCGTCCCCGGTCGAGATCGACGAGCTCCAGCGCTCCGTGGACCGGCTCCGCATGGAGGAGCTGGCCCTCAAGAACGAGACGGACGCGGCGAGCAAGCAGCGCCTGGAGAAGCTGCGCCGCGACCTCGCCGACCGCGAGGAGGAGCTGCGCGGCCTCACCGCCCGCTGGGAGAAGGAGAAGCAGTCCCTCAACCGGGTCGGTGAGCTGAAGGAGCGCCTCGACGAGACCCGCGGCCGCGCCGAGCGCGCCCAGCGCGACGGAGACTTCGACACCGCGTCCAAGCTGCTGTACGGGGAGATCCCGGCCCTGGAGCGGGAGCTGGAGGAGGCGAGCGAGGCCGAGGCCCAGCAGGAGTCGTCCAAGGACACCATGGTCAAGGAGGAGGTCGGCCCCGACGACATCGCGGACGTCGTCGGCGCCTGGACCGGCATCCCCGCCGGGCGGCTCCTGGAGGGCGAGACGCAGAAGCTGCTCCGGATGGAGGACGAGCTCGGCAGGCGGCTCATCGGCCAGTCCGAGGCCGTCCAGGCGGTGTCCGACGCCGTGCGCCGCACCCGCGCCGGCATCGCCGACCCCGACCGGCCGACCGGCTCCTTCCTGTTCCTCGGCCCGACGGGCGTCGGCAAGACCGAGCTGGCGAAGGCGCTCGCCGACTTCCTCTTCGACGACGAGCGGGCCATGATCCGCATCGACATGTCGGAGTACGGCGAGAAGCACAGCGTCGCCCGGCTCGTCGGCGCGCCTCCCGGCTACGTCGGCTACGAGGAGGGCGGTCAGCTCACGGAGGCGGTCCGCCGCCGCCCGTACAGCGTGGTCCTGCTCGACGAGGTGGAGAAGGCGCACCCGGAGGTCTTCGACGTCCTGCTCCAGGTCCTGGACGACGGGCGGCTCACCGACGGCCAGGGCCGGACGGTGGACTTCCGCAACACCATCCTGGTCCTGACGTCGAACCTCGGCAGCCAGTACCTGGTCGACCCGCTGACCACGGAGGACGTGAAGAAGCAGCAGGTCATGGACGTGGTCCGGGCCAGCTTCAAGCCGGAGTTCCTCAACCGGCTCGACGACCTGGTCGTCTTCTCCGCCCTCGACCGGGCCGAGCTCGGCCGGATCGCGCGGCTCCAGATCGACCGCCTCGCGAAGCGGCTCGCCGAGCGGCGGCTCACGCTCGACGTCACCCCGGAGGCCCTGGAGTGGCTCGCCGAGGAGGGCAACGACCCGGCGTACGGTGCCCGGCCGCTGCGCCGCCTCATCCAGACGGCGATCGGCGACCGGCTCGCCAAGGAGATCCTCGCGGGCGAGGTCCAGGACGGCGACACGGTCCGGGTGGACCGCTTCGAGGACGGCCTGATCGTGGGGCCCGCGGGACGCTGACCATCAGGCTCGGCTCATCCGACCGGCCCGGGGTTGCCACAACCCGCCCGGCATGGGGGAGGATGGCGAGCATCCGTACGAAGGGAAATACACGGTGAGCATCGACCCGTCCTCGATTCCGAATTTCGGGGGCCAGCCCCAGCCTCAGGCCGCAGGACCGGCGGGCCCCGTCGTCCCCGACCAGGACCTCGTCAAGCAGCTCCTCGAGCAGATGGAGCTGAAGTACGTCGTCGACGACGAGGGTGACCTCGCGGCGCCGTGGGAGGAATTCCGCACGTACTTCATGTTCCGCGGTGAGGACGAGCAGCAGGTCTTCTCGGTGCGGACGTTCTACGACCGCCCGCACTCCGCCGACGACCGCGCGCGGATCCTCGACGCGATCGACGACTGGAACCGCCGCACCCTGTGGCCGAAGGTCTACACGCACCTGCACGAGGAGGAGGACGGCTCCGCCACCCTCCGTCTCATCGGTGAGGCCCAGATGCTGATCGGCACCGGCGTCGCCCTGGAGCACTTCGTGTCCTCCACGGTCAGCTGGGTCCGCGCCTCCATCGAGTTCGACAAGTGGATCGTCGAGCAGTTCGGTCTGGAGACCCCCGAGCAGAAGGCGGGCGACGAGGAGGCCTGAGCCTCCCCGCCCACCCGATCGTCACGAGAGCCCGGCCCCCTCGGAGGGAGGCCGGGCTCTCGTACGTCCCCGGGTGCGCGTACGCGCCTCAGCCCAGCCGCTTGAGCCGCGAGACGGCCTCCTCCAGGACCTCGGTCTTCTTGCAGAAGGCGAAGCGGACGAAGGGGGCTCCGGCCTCGCGGTGGTCGTAGAAGACGGCGTTGGGGATGGCGACGACCCCGGCGCGCTCCGGCAGCGAGCGGCAGAAGGCGAAGCCGTCGCCGGTGCCGAGCGGGCGGATGTCGGTGGTGACGAAGTAGGTGCCCGCCGGCCGGTAGACCTCGAAGCCCGCCTGAGCGAGGCCCTCGCCCAGCAGGTCCCGCTTCGCCTGGAGGTCGGCGCGGAGGGTGTCGAAGTACGCGGCCGGGAGCCGGAGCGCCTCGGCGATCGCGTACTGGAACGGGCCCGAGGAGACGTACGTCAGGAACTGCTTGGCCGAGCGGACGGCGGAGGTCAGCGCGGGGTCCGCGGTGATCCAGCCGACCTTCCAGCCGGTGAACGAGAAGGTCTTGCCGGCCGATCCGATGGTGACCGTGCGCTCGCGCATGCCGGGGAGGGTCGCGATCGGGACGTGCTCTGCGCCGTCGAAGACGAGGTGCTCGTACACCTCGTCGGTGACGACGAGCAGGTCGCGTTCGACCGCGAGCTCGGCGACGGCGGTCAGTTCGGCCCGGGTGAGCACGGTGCCGGTCGGGTTGTGCGGGGTGTTGAGGAGGATCAGCCGGGTCCGGTCGGTGACGGCGGCCCGCAGCTCGTCCAGGTCGAGGACGTAGGACCCCTCGTGCGGGCGGAGGGTGACGGGGACCCTCGTCCCCCCGGCCATCGCCACGCAGGCGGCGTACGAGTCGTAGTACGGCTCCAGGGCGATCACCTCGTCACCCGGCTCGACGAGCGCGAGCAGCGCCGCCGCGATGGCCTCGGTGGCACCGGCGGTGACGAGCACCTCCGTGCCCGGGTCGTGGTCGAGGCCGTACCGCTCCCGCTGGTGGTCGGCGATCGCCGCACGCAGCTCGGGGACGCCGGGGCCGGGCGGGTACTGGTTGCCGCGACCGTCCCGCAGCGCGCGGACCGCGGCCTCCCGGATCTCCTCGGGGCCGTCGGTGTCGGGGAAGCCCTGGCCGAGGTTGATCGCGCCGGTCCTGGCGGCGAGCGCGGACATCTCGGCGAAGATCGTCGTCCCGAACTCGGCGAGGCGGCGGTTGAGCGGCGGTCGTGTCATGACGGCCATCCTGGAGCCAAGCTCTGGACTTGCTCAAGTGCGCTTTGACGCAAGGACGGAGTGGGAATCTCCCTCGCACAGAAGAACGGGGGTAGTACAGATGGAATTCTTCATCGTGACCGGCATCGCTCTCTTCGTGATCATGGTCGTCATCGGCGTGGCCGTCGCCGTCCACAGCACGCAGGGCGGCGACCCGCGGTCCGTCCGGTCGCGCGGTGGCCGGTCGAGGCACAGCACCTGGGCCGACGGCGGCGGGGGCGCCGGCTGCGGCGGCGGGAGCAGCTCCTGCGGTTCCGGCGGGTCGAGCTGCGGCGGGGGAGGTGGCGGCGGCTGCGGTGGCGGCAGCTGAGCACACGTCATCGCTCTCCGCGCGGACCTGTTTGATCGATTCTGATTGAACAATTGAACTGTGGGGTCCCCGAAGGGGTTGGAAAACACAGCAAGTTGGGTAAAACCGCTGCGAGTCGCTCGGCGTCCGTGGTTCTCTCGCTCCTGACAGAGACAGCCCTCGGACCGTGTGTGGACCCGAGCCGGCGATTCCCCACTGCCGTTGAACCCTCTCCGGGGCGCCCCCGGCCCACCCGTCAAACCGTGTTTGCGGAGCCGACCCATGCTCACCACCCTGAACACCTCCTACACCGACACGCGCGCGGCCGATCTGGCCTGGGCCCTCGGGCGTGAGCCGTTGCCCGCCCTCGCCGTGCTCGACATCCAACTCGACGGCGCCGAGCTTCAGTTGAGGCTGCTCGGCGCCTCCCATCAGGTCCTCCTCGAAGAGGAGGGCCGCAGCTGCTCGGAGACCGTCGCCTGTATGCCGGGCAGCAGCACCCCGCTCCCGCTCGGCGTCTCCAAGCGCGTCGGCGAATGGGAGTACGAATTCGCCGCACGCGTCGAGACGCTCTCGCACGGCTCCTTCGCGGGCCGTGCGCAGGAGTTGCTCGCACTCGTCGCGGACCATCCCAACGGACTCGCGGGGACCTTCCCCGGCTCCCCGCACGCCTTCACGGCGATGCTGGCGCAGCGCCACGAAGGCCAGGTGCGCTGGCGCACCTGGCACGCCTACCCGCAGGAAGGGCAGTTGGTGGTGACCAGGACCCGTATCGGCGCACGTATGCCCGCAACGCTCTGATACGCCCTCCCGGAGCCCCAGGTGCACTCGTGTGGGTGACAAAGAGTGTGAGAGTCGTGACGTAGCGTTACGGCCATGATCGAGCCGACCGTGACCATGCCACCCAAGAGGGTGCGGCGGGCGCCCGTGCGGCGGCCCGAGCCGCCGCGCGGGACCGCCGGTGCGGTCGCGGCGGTACGGTTCCCGGTCCTCGCGGTCGTCTTCGTCTGCGCCGCCTGCGGCCTGGTCTACGAGCTCGAACTGGTCGCGCTCGCCTCCTACTTGATCGGCGACTCGGTCACCCAGGCTTCCGTCGTGCTCTCCGTGATGGTCTTCGCCATGGGCGTGGGCTCGCTCCTCGCCAAGCGGCTGCGCTGCCGCGCCGCCGTCGGCTTCGGCCTGGTCGAGGCCGGGCTCGCGCTCGTCGGCGGCTGCTCGGCGATGGTGCTGTACGCGGCCTTCGCCTGGCTCGGCGAATCGCGGTACGTGGTGGTGGCGTTCTCGCTCGCCGTCGGGGTGCTCATCGGCGCGGAGATCCCGCTCCTGATGGCGCTGATACAGCGGTCCGCCGGGCAGCCGTCCGGACGCTCCGGGCGGCAGGCCCCGACCCGTGAGCAGGACGACGCCGCCGGGACGGTCGCCGACCTCTTCGCCGCCGACTACGTCGGCGCGCTGGTCGGCGGCCTCGCCTTCCCCTTCCTGCTGCTGCCCTGGCTCGGCCAGCTCACCGGCGCCCTCGTCACCGGCGCGGTCAACGCGGTGGCGGGCGGCGGCCTCGTCCTGTGGGTGTTCCGCCGCGACCTCACCACCCGCTCCCGAGCGCTCCTCGTCGCCGTGAACGTGTCGGTCCTCGCCGTCCTCGCCACGGCGACCGTCCTCGTCGACGACTTCGAACAGGCGGCGCGCCGGGCCGTGTACGGCGAGCGGGTCCGGGTCGCCGTCCAGACCGAGCTCCAGGAAGTGGTCGTCACGGGAGGCCTTGACGGACCGCCCGACCTCTTCCTCGACGGACGCCTCCGGGTCTCCGGGGAGGACGAGTACCGCTACCACGAGGCGCTCGTCCACCCGGCGATGAACGGCGCGCACACGCGCGTGCTCATCGTCGGCGGCGGGGACGGCATGGCCGCCCGCGAGGTGCTGCGCTACCCCGGGGCCCGCTCCGTCACCGTCGTCGAACTCGACCCGGGCGTCGTCCGCCTCGCCCGTACGGACCCGGCGCTCGCCCGGCTGAACGCGCAGGCGTTCCGCGACCCCCGCGTCCGGGTGGTCCACGCGGACGCCTTCCACTGGCTCAGGGGCGCCACCGCGCTTGTGCAGGAACGGTACGACGTGGTGATCTCCGACCTGCCCGACCCCGGGATCACCCCCAGCACCAAGTTGTACGCGCAGGAGTTCTACGGCCTCGTGGCCCGGGTCCTCACCCGCACCGGACGCTTCGCCGTCCACGCCGGGTCCGTCACCGACCGCCCCCGTACCTACTGGACCGTGGACGCCACCCTGCGCGCGGCCGGCTTCGCGACCCGCCCGTACAGCGCGAGCGGCCGCACCCCGGGCTTCGCCGCGGGCCCCGACCGCGCCGACCGCGCCGGCGACACGGGACGGGGGCCCGACGACTGGGGCTTCCTCCTGGCCGTCCCGGGCAGCCGCCCGCCGGCCCTCGGCCTCGCCGCCGACGCGCCCCGGCTGCGCTCGCTCGGCGGGGTCACCCTGGACGCGGCGGCCCGCCGCGCCGAGCGGGGGCGGGTCGCGGAGCTGCCCCCGTCGACCCTGGTGCATCCGAGGTACGGCGGCTGACGGAGGCGACGGGGCGCCCCGGCCTGAGTAGGCTCGGTTTCCATGGAGCATGAGGTGTTCGTCCCGGTCCCGGCCGAGGTTCTGCGCGCGACGCTCACGGACCCGGGCCGGGTGGTGCGCTGCGTACCCGGCTTCCAGCGCGACGCCGACGCGGAGGCGGGCCCCCTCACGGGCCGGCTCAAGGTACGGGTCGGCGGCCACACCATCACCTACCGGGGCGCCCTGGAGGTCGTCGAGCGCGACGGCGCCCTCACCTACGAGGGCCAGGGTGCCGAGGCCCGGGGCAAGGGCACGGCGGAACTGGCCCTGACCGTCGTCCTCACCCCGCTGGCCGAGGGCACGAGCCTGAGCTTCACCGGCACCCTGACGGCGACCGGCCGACTCGCCGAGGCGACGGACGAGGCACGAGCCACGGCGGGCACACGGCTGCTGGACCGGTTCGCGGAGGCCTTGGCCGCCGTGGCGGGGCAGCCGGAGGCGGTGGAGGAGCCGGGGCCGGAGACGGTGGGGGCGCCGGAGCCGGTGGAGGCACCGGAGCCGGGGGAGGAGCCGGGGGAGCCGACCCCTGAAGCGCCCGAAAAGCCCGCCGCCCCGCCCGCCTCCGAGCCCGCCGCCTCGCCCGCCGCCTCGCCCGCCTCCGAGCCAGCCGCCTCCGAGCCTTCCGGCACCGCCGAGCCCGCCTCCGAGCCCGACACCGACGACGACGGTGTCGACGACGGGGTCGAGGAGCCCCGGCGGGATTCCGGACTCGACGGGCCCGCCCCCCCGTCCCCCCTCGACCCCCTCCTGGGCGAGGACTTCGGCGACACCCCCCTCGCCTTCCCCGTCCCGCAGCCCGCCGCCGAGGCCGCCCACGCCCGCCGGACGATGATCGGGCGGAGCGCCGAGGAGGTCGACCACGCCCCGCCGCGCGGCCGGTACGCCCCCATGCCCGCCCCCGAGGCGTCGAGCGCCGGTGCCACGCTGCGCTGGATCGCGCCGGCCGCGGCCCTCGCGCTCGCCTCCGCCGTCGTCGTCGGCCGGGCACTGCGCCGGCGCCGCTGAAACCTGCCCGGCAAGGGTCGGTCACGTTCGAGGCGTCGCACGATTAGGGTCGGAGCGTGAGCATGCAGACGCGACTGACGGCGGGCGACGCCGAGTTGACCATCAGCCCCGAGAACGGCTGCCGGATCGAGAGCCTGCGCCTCGGCGGCACCGAGGTGCTGCGCCAGGGCGAGCGGTACGGGAGCTTCCCGATGGTTCCCTGGTGCGGGCGGACCGAGAACGGCCGCTTCCGCAACGGCGTGACCACCCATGAACTGCCGGTCGACGCGGGTCCGCACGCCATCCACGGCACCGTCCGCGAGGTCGCCTGGAAGACCGTCAGGACCTCCGCCACCGAGGCCGTCTTCACCTGCGAGCTCGGGGACCCGTGGCCGTACAAGGGCACGGTGACCCAGGTCTTCGAGCTGGCCGAGGACTCCCTCACCCTGCGCTTCGGGGTGGAGACCTACGACGCCTCCTTCCCGGCCCAGGCCGGCTGGCACCCCTGGTTCCTGCGCAACCTCGGCGGCGGCGGTCAGGACGTGCGGATCGGCTTCACCCCCGCCTGGCAGGAGGAGCGCGGCGACAACCACCTCCCCACCGGGCGCAGGATCGATCCCCTGCCCGGCCCCTGGGACGACTGCTTCGGCATGCCCGACGGCGTCGACGTCACCCTCACCTGGCCGGAGGAGCTGGAGCTCAAGGTCACCAGCCGCGCCGAGTGGGTCGTGATCTACGACGAGCCCGCGGAAGCCGTCTGCGTCGAGCCGCAGTCCGGCCCGCCGAACGGCCTCAACACCCACCCGCGCCTGGTCACCCCGATCGACCCGCTGGAGGTCGAGAGCACCTGGAGCTGGCGGCGCCTCTGACCAGTGCCCTCTAAGCTCAGGGGCATGACTGACGTACGCGCTGAGCTGCTCCAGCAGATCAAGGACAAGGCCGTGGTGCACGGCAAGGTGACCCTCTCCTCGGGTCTGGAAGCCGACTACTACATCGACCTGCGCCGGATCACGCTGGACGGCGAGGCCGCGCCGATGGTGGGCCAGGTCATGCTCGACCTCACCGCCGACCTGGACTTCGACTGTGTCGGCGGTCTGACCCTGGGCGCCGACCCGGTCGCGACCTCGATGCTGCACGCCTCCGCCGCGCGCGGGCAGCGCCTGGACGCCTTCGTCGTACGGAAGGCGCAGAAGGCACACGGGATGCAGCGCCGGATCGAGGGCACGGACGTCAAGGGCCGTCGCTGCCTCGTCGTCGAGGACACCTCGACCACCGGCGGTTCGCCGCTGACCGCGGTCGAGGCCGTCCGTGAGGCCGGCGGCGAGGTCGTCGCCGTGGCCACGATCGTCGACCGGGGCGCCGCCGACGCCATCGCGGGGGCGGGTCTGACGTACCTCACCGGCTACCAGCTGGCCGATCTCGACCTGGCGTAACCGGCGCGAAGTCGTGACCTAGGTCCCGGACTCCGGTGGTAACTGTCCTGACCTGCGTTTTTGCCGAGGGGCGGAGTGTTTCACGTGAAACACTCCGCCCCTTCGTCTGCCATGCCCGTGGGAGCCCGGACAAGAGTCTGGAAGGATGGGCGTCGACGATGACGTCGCCCCCAGGTCAGGGACAGCAACGCACACACCCCGCACATCACAAGGAGCGGACGAATGCCCATCGCAACCCCCGAGGTCTACAACGAGATGCTCGACCGGGCGAAGGCAGGCAAGTTCGCCTACCCGGCCATCAACGTGACCTCGTCCCAGACCCTGCACGCTGCTCTGCGCGGCTTCGCGGAGGCCGAGAGCGACGGCATCATCCAGATCTCGACCGGCGGAGCCGAGTTCCTGGGCGGCCAGTACAACAAGGACATGGTCACGGGCGCCGTTGCCCTGGCCGAGTTCGCGCACATCGTCGCCGCGAAGTACGACATCACGGTCGCGCTGCACACCGACCACTGCCCGAAGGACAAGCTGGACGGCTACGTCCGTCCGCTGCTCGAGGTCTCCGCCGAGCGCGTCAAGGCCGGTCGCGACCCGCTGTTCCAGTCGCACATGTGGGACGGCTCCGCCGAGACCCTGGCCGACAACCTGGCCATCGGCCAGGAGCTGCTCGCCAAGGCCGCCGCCGCCAAGATCATCCTTGAGGTCGAGATCACCCCGACCGGCGGCGAGGAGGACGGTGTCAGCCACGAGATCAACGACGAGCTGTACACCACCGTCGACGACGCCCTCCGCACCGCCGAGGCGCTCGGCCTGGGCGAGAAGGGCCGCTACCTGCTCGCCGCCTCGTTCGGCAACGTGCACGGCGTCTACAAGCCGGGCAACGTCGTGCTCCGCCCCGAGCTCCTCAAGGACCTCCAGGCGGGCGTGGCCGAGAAGTACGGCAAGGCCTCCCCGTTCGACTTCGTCTTCCACGGCGGCTCGGGCTCCACGGCCGAGGAGATCGCGACCGCGCTCGAGAACGGCGTCGTGAAGATGAACCTCGACACCGACACGCAGTACGCGTTCACGCGTCCGGTGGCGAACCACATGTTCAAGAACTACGACGGTGTCCTGAAGGTCGACGGCGAGGTCGGCGTCAAGTCGACCTACGACCCGCGCACCTGGGGCAAGCTGGCCGAGGCCGGCATGGCCGTCCGCGTGACCGAGGCGTGCGCGGCGCTGCGCTCGACCGGCACCAAGCTGAAGTAAGCGGCACCGAGCAGCGCAGGGCCCGGCACCTCCCGAGGTGCCGGGCCCTCGTGCGTGGCCCCCCGGGGGGGGCGAATGCCCGCAACGGATGCACGGGGCCGCCCCCGCGAGGACGATGGCAGGCATGGACATCCGGATGAGCTCGGGGACCGGACGGTGGATCGTCTTCACGACCGTCCTCGGGTCCGGGATGGCGCTGCTCGACTCCACTGTCGTCAATGTCGCCCTGCCGCACATCGGCGAGGACCTCGACGCCGATCTCGGCGCGCTGCAATGGACGGTCAACGCCTACATGCTGACGCTCGCCGGGCTGATCCTGCTCGGCGGGGCGCTCGGTGACCGGTACGGGCGGCGCCGGGTCTTCGTCATCGGGGTGGTGTGGTTCGCGCTCGCCTCGCTGCTGTGCGGGCTCGCGCCGAACGCCGGAGTGCTGATCGCCGCCCGCGCCCTCCAGGGCGTGGGCGGGGCACTGCTCACACCGGGGTCGCTCGCGCTGATCCAGGCCAGTTTCCACGAGGACGACCGGGCGAAGGCGGTCGGGCTCTGGTCGGGTTTCGGCGGGGTGGGCGCGGCGATCGGGCCGTTCGTGGGCGGCTGGCTGGTGGACGGGCCCGGCTGGCGGTGGGTGTTCCTGCTGAACGTGCCGCTCGCCGTCCTCTGCGTACCGGTCGCCCTGCGGCACGTGCCGGAGTCGCGGGACGAGACCGCGCGCGGCCGGTTCGACGTCCTCGGGGCGGTCCTGGGTGCGGCGGCGCTCGCGTTCGTGACGTACGCGCTGATCGGAGCGGCCTGGTGGGCGGGGGCGGCCGGGGTCGCCGTCGGGGCTTGGTTCGTGGTGGTGGAGCGGCGGCGCGGAGGGTCCGCGATGGTGCCGCCGTCGATCTTCGCGTCGCGGATCTTCACGGCGGTCAACCTGGTCACCCTCTGTGTGTACGCGGCGTTCGGCGGCTTCTTCTTCCTTGCGGCCCTCCAGCTCCAGGTGGTCTCCGGCTACTCGGCCCTCGCCGCCGGTACGGCCCTGCTGCCGACGACCGTACTGATGCTGCTGCTCTCGGCGAAGTCCGGGGAGCTGGGGGAGCGGATCGGGCCCCGGATCCCGCTGACGGTCGGGCCGCTGCTGTGCGCCGCGGGCATGCTCCTGATGCTCCGGGTCGGTGCGGACGCCTCGTACGTACGGGATGTGCTGCCCGCCCTCCTTGTGCTCGGGCTCGGTATGACGGCCCTGGTCGCCCCGCTGACCGCGACCGTGCTCGCCTCGGTGGACGTGGCGAGGGCGGGCCTCGCGAGCGGCATCAACAACGCGGCGGCGCGGGCGGCCGGGCTGCTCGCGGTGGCGGCGCTGCCGATGCTGGCCGGGATGGGCCCGGAGGCGTACCGCTCGGCGGGGGAGTTCGGGGAGACGTTCCGGCGGGCGATGCCGATGTGCGCGGGGATCCTGGTGGCGGGCGCGGTGCTCGCCTGGACGACGATGCGCACCCCGGCGGCGCGGGCGGACTGCCACCCGGGGTGCAAGGTGCACTGCGGGGTGACGTCACCGCCGCTGGAACCGGGGGAGCGGGAGCCGCGTGCGGGGGCTCCCGACTGAGGCAGACTGGGGCCCATGGCCATGCATGAGAACCTCCTGGGGGGACCCGCCCCCACCCATCTGCCCGACGACCCGGGTCCGCGCGAGCTGCTCGCGAACGGTACGGCTCCGGCGGACGTCGCCGCGAAGTACCCGACCTCCTCGCTCGCCTGGGCCCAGCTCGCCGACGACGCGTACGAGCGCGGCTCGGTCGTCGAGTCGTACGCCTACGCCCGTACCGGCTACCACCGCGGCCTCGACGCGCTGCGCCGCAACGGCTGGAAGGGCCACGGCCCGGTGCCGTGGGAGCACGAGCCGAACCGGGGCTTCCTGCGCGCGCTGCACTCGCTCGCCCGCGCGGCCGGCGAGATCGGTGAGAAGGACGAGTACGAGCGCTGCACGACCTTCCTGCGGGACTCCTCGGAGACCGCGGCGGAGACGCTCGGCTGACGTTTCCCCCCTGCCCGCCGGACACTCTTTTCCCCGTTGCGGGGAAAGGGTGTTCGACCGGGTCGGTACGATCCCCTGGGGGACCGCAGTAGTCAACGGGGGGAAGTCTGTCGTGGGCAAACGTGCCGCATCCGCAGGACGGCGACGAACGCCGAGCCGGCGGAGGGGCAGGGACAGACGCGGCCCCGTGCGCCGGCTCGCGCTGCCGACCCTGGTCCTGATGACGGTCGCGCTCGGTGCGGGCGTCGCCCTCGCCCACTTCAACGGCCCCGGAACGGACGACTCGGCGGCTCCGCCGCCCGCGACCGCCCCGGCCCCCGCGACCGGCTCCCCGGCCCCGGTGACGGCCGCCCCGGCCCCCAAGGCCACGACGGCGAAGCCGAAGCCCAGGCCGACGCCGACGCCGAAGCCGAAGCCCACCCCGAAGAAGACCACGGTGCCGCAGTCCGGCGCCGGGACCTTCACCACCGCGCAGGCCTCGGGCGAGGCGGTCGGTGACAGCGGTGTCCTGCGCCGCTACCGGGTGCAGGTCGAGGACGGCGTCGACCTCTCGGCGCGCGAGACGGCCGCCGAGATCCAGCGGATCCTGGCGCATCCGCGCGGCTGGGCCGCGCACGGCCGGGGCCGCTTCCAGCTGGTCTCGGAGAACGCCGACTTCGTCATCCGGATCGCGACCCCGGACACGGCCGACGCCCTCTGCGCCCGGCAGGGCCTCAACACCCGCGGCGAGCTGAACTGCGAGACCACCGACGGTGTCGTGGTGAACCTCAAGCGCTGGATGCTCGGCTCGCCCACCTTCGCCGGGCCGCCCGCCGAGTACCGGCATCTGATCATCAACCACGAGGTCGGGCACGAGATAGGCATCCGGCAGCACATGGGCTGCGGCGGCCCGGGCAAGCTCGCACCGGCGATGATGCAGCAGATCAAGGGCCTGGACGGCTGTCGATCGAACGCTTTTCCGTATGACGAAGACGGGAACTACATCACCGGCCCGATCGTGTCATGATGCGGTTGGGACGGCACGCGACGAAGCGCGCCTCCCGAGGGGACCGGGGCTCCCGTGCCGCACGGAACGACGCGGACACGGTGGAGCAGACCGCTACCCGGTAGTTCGTACCGAGGAGACAGCAATGTCACTCTTCCCGGGTTCTCCCGATTCCGGAGCCGGTTCGGTCGCCGACGACCCGAACCTCGACTTCGCCGGCACGACGCCGTACGAGGACTACGTCCAGGCGGACGTCCTCACCCACCTCCAGCACCTCCGCTCGGACGACCCGGGCGAGATGGTCTTCCTGGTCACCACCCAGGTCATGGAGCTGTGGTTCACGGTCATCGTCCACGAGTGGGAGACCGCGAGCCGCGCCCTGCGCGAGGACCGCGTCCCCGTCGCGATGGACGCCCTCAAGCGCTCCGTGCGCGAGCTCGAGGCCCTCAACCACTCCTGGCGGCCCCTCGCCCAGCTCACCCCCGCCCAGTTCAACGCCTACCGGTCCGCGCTCGGCGAGGGCTCCGGCTTCCAGTCCGCGATGTACCGGCGGATGGAGTTCCTGCTCGGCGAGAAGTCCGCGTCCATGCTCGTCCCGCACCGGGGCGCGCCCCGCGTCCACGCCGAGCTGGAGAAGGCGCTCCAGGAGCCGAGCCTGTACGACGAGGTGCTCGCGTTCCTGGGCCGACGCGGCCTGCCCGTGCCGGCCGCGGTCCTCGGACGCGACCTGTCGCAGCGGTACGAGCCGTCCCCCGAGGTCGAGGCCGTCTGGGCCGGGATCTACACGGACGCCGACCAGAACGGCGAGCTCGTCCGGCTCGGCGAGGCCCTCAGCGACGTCGCAGAACTGGTCTGGCGCTGGCGCAACGACCATCTGGTGGCGACCCGCCGGGCGATGGGCGCGAAGACCGGCACCGGCGGTTCGGCCGGTGTGGCCTGGCTGGAGAAGCGGGCCCAGAAGAACGTGTTCCCCGAGCTGTGGACGGCGCGCAGCCATGTCTGACCGCCTCGACGACGCTCTCGTCGACCGTAGTGAGGGCCGGCTCAACGGCCGGCTCAAGGACCGTCTCAAGGACCGGCTCAAGGACCGCCGCGTGGATCGCCTCAAGGACCAGGCCCTGGCGCTCGACGCGGCCGACGGCCTCGCGCGGCACCGCGAGAAGTTCGCCCTCGACGCGGAGACCGTCTACCTCGACGGCAACTCCCTCGGCGCGCTGCCCGCCCACGTCCCCGCCCGCATGGCCGACGTCATCACGCGTGAGTGGGGCGAGCTGCGCATCCGGTCCTGGGACGAGTCCGGCTGGTGGACCGCGCCCGAGCGGATCGGCGACCGGATCGCGCCGATCGTCGGCGCGGCCCCCGGGCAGATCGTGGTCGGCGACTCGACCAGCGTGAACGTCTTCAAGGCGGTCGTCGCGGCGGCCCGCCTGAGCGACGACCACCGGGACGAGATCCTCGTCGACGCGACGACCTTTCCCACGGACGGGTACATCGCCCAGTCGGCCGCCCGGATGACGGGTCACCGGATCGTGGCGTGCGACCCGGCCGGAATGGCGGACGCGGTGAGCGAGCGCACGGCACTCGCGCTCGTCAACCACGTCGACTTCCGCACCGGCCGCCTCCAGGACCTGCCCGGCATCACGGCCGCGCTGCACGCGGCGGGCGCGCTCGCCGTCTGGGACCTGTGCCACAGCGCGGGCGCCCTGCCCGTCGGCCTGGACGCGCACGGGGTCGACCTGGCCGTCGGCTGCACGTACAAGTACCTGAACGGCGGGCCCGGTTCGCCGGCCTACCTGTACGTCGCCGAACGCCACCAGGGCGCCTTCGACTCGCCGCTCCCCGGCTGGAACTCGCACGCCGACCCGTTCGCCATGACCCCCGGGTACGAGGCGGCCGCGGGCGCCGTACGGGGCCGGGTCGGCACCCCCGACATCCTCTCCCTGCTGGCCCTCGAAGCGTCGCTCGACGTCTGGGACGGGGTCGCGATCGAGGACGTACGGGCCAAGTCCCTGGCGCTCACGGACTTCTTCCTTGAGTGCGTGCGGGCGTACGTACCGGAGGGCCGCGTCCGCTCCGTGACGCCGGAGGCGCACGAGGAGCGCGGCAGCCAGACCGCGCTGAGCTGTGAGAACGCGCCGGCCGTCATGGCGGAGCTGATCCGGCGCGGAGTCGTGGGCGACCTGCGCAGGCCGGACGTGCTGCGGTTCGGCTTCACGCCGCTGTACGTCGGGTTCGAGGACGCCGAACGAGCGGCCCGGACCCTCGCGGAAGTCCTGGCCGACCTCCCCGCCTGAGGTCGTACCGTCTGATCATCGCCCGATCGGCGGGGGCCGTACGCCTGGTACGGTCCCCGCAGGTCAGGCCAATTCGGCCTCGTATCCGAGAGGTTGGAACAACATGCCGGACCCCGCCGCGCGCGGTGCCGCCGAAGAGGCGTCCGCGTTCTCGCACCCGGCCGTCGCCCCCGACGCCTCCGCCGCGTACGGCGAGCACCCGGACCAGGTGATCGACTTCTACGCGCCGCGCGGCGGGGCGACCCGGGCGCCGCTCGTCGTCGCCCTGCACGGCGGCGCCTGGCGGGCCCCGTACGACCGCCGGCACCTGACGCCGTTCGTGGACTTCCTGGCCCGCCGGGGCTTCGCCGTGGCGAACGTCGAATACCGGCGCGGCAGCGACATCCCCCGGCGGGGCGGCGCGGCCCCGGCCGCCGGGCGCTGGCCGGAGACCTTCGACGACGTGGCCGCCGCGCTCGACGCGGTCCCGGCCCTGGCCGCCGCGCACCTGCCGGGGGCCGACACCGGCCGGATCGTGCTCACCGGGCACTCGGCGGGCGGCCAGCTCGCCCTCTGGGCCGCCGCCCGGCACGTGCTGCCGCCCGGCTCCCCGTGGCGCCTGCCCGCCCCGCCCCCGCTGCGCGGGGTCGTCGCCCTCGCCCCGATCGCCCACTTCGGGCGGGCCGTCGAACTGGGCGTCTGCGGCGGCGCGGTCACCGAACTGCTCGGCGGCCCGGCCACGTACGAGGAGCGGGCCGCGTACACCGACCCCTCCGCCCTGCTCCCGACCGGGATCGCGACGACGGTCGTACAGGGGCGGGAGGACCTGGACGTGCCGTACGGCGTGGCCGACGCGTACGCGGAGGCGGCGGCGTGCGCGGGCGAGACGGTGGGCCTGACGCTCCTCGAAGGGGTCGGCCACTTCCCCCTGATCGACCCGTCGGCGGACGCGTGCGCGGTCGTCGCGGAGGAACTCACGCAACTGGCCTGGTGAGGGCGGACGTCCCGTACAACCCTTCGAACCGGTCACGGGTCTCATCGGGCACGGCACTCCCGTGCCCGGTTCCTTTCGTGGGGGTTCACCTTGCAGTTCCGCTCCACCCGTCTTGCCCTGGCCGTCACCGCCGTCCTCGCGGCCACGGCCGTCGGCGCCGGCACGCTGGCCACCGCCCCGGTGGCCTTCGCGGCCACCGCGGCCCCGGCCGACCAGGTCGCCGCCGCCCTTCCCGTCTTCCCCGAGGGCTCCCAGCTCGCGGGCGTGGGCGCCACCGGTTTCCTCACCTACTCTTTCGACCGGTCCGGGAACAAGACCCTGCTCTGGACCCCGTTCGACGGGGGGACCGCCACGCGGCTCCAGGCGCCCGAGGGCGGCGGCGTCACCGTGGTGGGCAGCGACGTGGCCGTCATCCGTGAGGCCGGCGGGGACGCCGGGACACGGTCGTTCACCCTGCGGAACATGGCCGACCCGTCCGCCCCGGTCGTGGACATCGACCTCGGCGCGCTGAACGGGACCTACGTCGTCGTGCTGAGCCCGACGAGCGTCCTCGCGCAGCTGACGAAGGAGGACGGCACGGCGGAACTGCACGTCGTGACCAAGAACGGCACCACGACGACCAGCCGCAAGGTCTCGGGCCTGCCGGCGGACGCCACCGAGTTCACCGGCTCGACGGTGCGCGACGGCTCCGTCCTCGTGGGGTACGCGACGGGCTCCGAGTCCGCGCGGACCGGGGGCCGGGCCCTGGTCGACGTCGCGGCCGGAACGGTCTCCGAGACGTACTCCGCCGCCGAGTCCGGGTACGACTTCACCAGCCTGATGTTCTCCGGCTCGCACGTGGCCTGGCTCGACTACGCGGTCGGCACCGGGCTGTACGTCACATCCGTCGACCGTGGCACGGGTGAGGAGAGGAAGACCGTCCTGGGCAGCCGCTCCGACGAGTGGTACGCCGAACTCGTGGGCGGCTGGGTGGTGTACGGCGGTCCCGAGACGCCCCTCAGGGCCGTCTCCCTGACCACAGGCGAGACCCGCCACCTCCTCGACCGCGTGTCCGGCACGGCCGGCTCGGGCGACGGCAGCGCGGTGGTGAGCGGCAGCAGGGCCGCCGACGGCGACGGACTGTTCCGCGTCGCGGCCGCCGCGGACGGCACCCCGACGGTCACCAAGGTGGCGGAGACGGGCAAGGTGGTCATCCCGCTGGAGATCGACCAGACGCACGTCCCCGAGGTGGCGGAACTCGGTAAGACGAGCGCCGGCGTCACCCTGGGCTGGAGGCTGTCGCGCGCCGACGCCTCCGTGGACGTCACGCTCACCCACATCGCCACCGGCACGGAGTTCACGAAGCGCCTGACGGACCCCGAGAGCGGCACCCTGTTCTCCTTCACGTGGGACGGCGTCATCGAGGAGGTGGACGCCGCGGGCGTGGTCCGGTCCGTGGACGCGCCGAACGGCAAGTACGCCGTCGAGGCCGAGGCGACGCTGCGCGACGGCTCCGGCGAGCCCGCCTACCAGGGCGCGTTCCTGAACATCGTCCGCGCGTACAACCCGCACGACTTCAACAACAACGGCTCCACCGACGTCCTGGCCCGGGACGCCGGCGGTGTGCTGTTCCGCGACGACCTGCGGAACCATCCGTGCGAAGGCCGGGTCGTGACCTCCAAGTCCACCCGTATCGGCGGGGGCTGGGGGGTGTACAAGCAGATCGAGGCCGTCGGCAACGTCGGCGGCGCCGCCACCGGCGATGTGGTCGCGGTCGACGGCTCCGGCGTGCAGTGGCTCTACCTGGGCAAGGGCGACGGCACGTTCGCCCCCCGGATGAACGTCGGCTCCGGATGGCAGGCCTACAACAAGACCGCCGGGGGCTCGGACCTCGACGGCGACGGCCGTCCCGACCTGGTGGGCGCGGACGCCGCCGGCTCCCTGTGGTTCTACAAGGGCACCGGCAGCTACGCGAAGCCGTACGCCACCCGCGTCCGGGTCGGCGGCGGCTGGCAGGCCTACAACCAGCTCACCGCCGTCGGGAACATCGCCGGTACGGCCGCCGGGGACCTGGTCGCGCGCGACACCGCCGGCATCCTCTGGCTGCACCAGGGCGACGGCCGCGGCGGCTTCGCGCCCCGGGTGCGGATCGGCGGCGGCTGGAACGCGTTCACCCAGCTGGTCGGCGCCGGTGACCTCGACGGCGACGGGCGCCCGGACATGATCGCGTACGCGCCGGGCGGCACGTACGTCTACCGCTCGACGGGCTCGGCCTCCAGCCCCTTCACCCGGCAGGAGACGGACCTGTACGCGCTCCGGAGCGCCTACAACAGCGTCGCCTGAGGACCGGCTAGTCCTCAAGAGGGACCCGGAAGGATCCGCATCCAGCGGGACGACCGGGTCCCCGCACCCCCCGTACCGTGGTCGGCGTGACCCAGACACAGCCCACCGAGACGAGCCGCAGCCCCGAGTTCCGCCTGGTGCAGGTGGCCCTCGGGGGGCTGCGCCAGGAACTCTTCCACGACGCCTTCGCCTACCGCCCGCTGCCGCGCATGGACGTGAACGGCGGCGTCGGCCGCCGCTTTCCGAAGCGGATACGCCCCTACATCGGCCTGCTTCCGCACGCGACCGTCGCCTTCTGCGCCTTCGTGGTCTTCCTGATCGGGACCGACCGGATCGACGGCGGCGTCGGTCTGACGGCCTTCGTGTTCGCCTGTGTCCCGGCCGCGATCGTGCTCGCCACCCTCATCAGGCCCGTCTTCGCCTACTGGGCCTCGCTCGCTTCGACGCCCTTCCTCGCGTTCCTCGGCGGCTACTGGGGCGGCTGGCCGTGGACGGACAACGCGTTCGCCGCCCACGTGGTCGTCCTCACCGTCGTCGCCGCCCGCACCGGCCCCCGTACCGCCGGATGGATGTGGGCCGGGACGGCGGGCTACGCCCTCTTCGCCGAGATGTTCCTCGGCGTGGGGCACGGCTCCGACTCGATGCCGCTCCTGTTCGTCGCGGCCCTCGCGCTGCTCGCCGTCACCGTGGTCCAGGTCCGCCGCCAGGCCACCCGCGAGGTGACCGCGCAGCAGTCCGTGACCGCCGAGGAGCGGTCCAAGCGGACCGTCCTGGAGGAGCGCACCACCATCGCCCGCGAGTTGCACGACGTCGTCGCCCACCACATGTCGGTGGTCGCGATCCAGGCGGAGGCCGCCCCCTACCGGGTGGAGAACCCGCCGCCCGAGCTCGAACAGGCCTTCCTCACGATCCGCGAGAACGCCGTCGCCGCGCTGACCGAGCTGCGCCGCATCCTCGGAGTCGTACGCGCCGAGGACTACGAGGCCCCCGACGCCCCGCAGCCGACCCTCGGCGACCTCGACACCCTCGTCCGCAACGTCACCGAGGCCGGGCTCGTCGTCGAGAAGACGGTCACCGGCGCGGTACGGGAGCTGCCGCAGGGCGTGGAGCTCTCGGCGTACCGGATCGTCCAGGAAGCCCTGTCGAACGTCCTGCGGCACGCGCCGGGCGCGGCGGCGAAGGTCGAGGTCAGCTATGTCCTCGGCGGTCTCGGGTTGCGGATCGCCAACGGCCCCGCGCGCGGGCTCGTGAAGCCCTCGCCGGGCGCCGGGCACGGCATCACCGGCATGCGGGAGCGGGTGACGATGCTGGGCGGCGAGATGACCGCGGAGGAGACCGGGGACGGCGGCTACGAGGTGGCTGCGTTCATCCCGGTGAGCCGTGAGGAGACCGCGCAGTGATCCGCGTACTGATCGTCGACGACCAGATCATGGTCCGCGAGGGCTTCTCGGTGCTGCTCGGCGCGATGCCGGACATCGAGGTCGTCGGGGAGGCCGTCAACGGCCGGGAGGCCGTCGCGCAGGTCGCGGCCCTCCACCCGGACGTGGTCCTCATGGACATCCGCATGCCGGAGCTGAACGGCATCGACGCCACCCGGGAGATCGTCGCCGCCGACGCGGACGCGAAGGTGCTCGTCCTGACCACCTTCGACCTGGACGAGTACGTGTACCAAGCGCTGCGCGCCGGCGCCTCCGGCTTCCTGCTCAAGGACGCCTCGGCCCGGCAGCTCGCGGAGGGCGTACGGGTCGTCGCGGCCGGCGAGGCCCTGCTGGCGCCGACCGTCACGAGGCGGCTGATCACCGAGTTCGCGAAGGCGCCGGGGAGCTCCCCGCGGCCGCCGGCGATGGCGCGGATCGGGGAGCTGACGGAGCGGGAGACGGAGGTCCTCGTCCTGATCGCCCAGGGCCTGTCGAACGCCGAGATCGCCGAGCATCTCGTCGTCGCCGAGTCCACGATCAAGACGCATGTGAGCCGGATCCTGGTGAAGCTGGCGCTGCGGGACCGGACGCAGGCGGCGGTGTTCGCGTACGAGGCGGGTCTGGTGCGGGTCGGGGGCTAGGGCCTGTCCAAGGGGTAGCGTCCGTCCATGGATGCCATGGACGCCACCGAGGCCGCCGCCGCCTTCGACCCCTGGTCCGCCGAGTTCGTCGCCGATCCGTACCCCGCGTACGCCCGGCTCCGTGCCACCGGCCGGGCGCACTGGTTCGCCCCCACCCGCCAGTGGCTGATCCCGCACCACGAGGACGTGTCGGCGCTCCTGCGGGACCGGCGGCTCGGGCGTACGTACACCCACCGCTTCACCCACGAGGAGTTCGGGCAGGAGCCGCCGGCCGCCGCGCACGAGCCGTTCCACACGCTCAACGACCACGGGCTCCTCGATCTGGAGGCGGCCGACCACGCCCGGATCCGGCGGCTCGTGTCGAAGGCGTTCACGCCGAGGACGGTGGAGGACCTGGCGCCGACGGTACGGCGGCTCGCCGCCGGTCTCGTCGGGGACCTGGTCGCGGCGGGCGGCGGCGATCTGCTCGCCTCGGTCGCGGAGCCCCTCCCGGTGGCGGTGATCGCCGAGATGCTCGGCGTGCCGGAGGGGGACGAGGAGCGGGGGCGGCTGCGGCCCTGGTCGGCGGCGATCTGCGGGATGTTCGAGCTGAACCCGTCGGAGGAGGCGGCCCGGCGGGCGGTCGGGGCCTCGATCGAGTTCTCGGACTACCTGCGGGAGTTGATCGCGCGGCGGCGCCGGGAGCCGGGGGGCGATCTGATCTCGTCCCTGATCGCGGTGGAGGATCTGACCGAACAGGAGATGATCTCCACCTGTGTGCTCCTCCTGAACGCGGGCCACGAGGCGACGGTGAACACCACGGTCAACGGCTGGTGGACGCTCCTGAAGGAGGGCGTCCGTCCGGATCCCGAAAAGTTGTCCACAGCTGTGGATGAACTTCTGCGGTACGACACCCCGCTCCAGATGTTCGAGCGCTGGGTCCTCGACGACATCGAGCTCGGCGGCGTGACGATCCCGCGCGGCTCCGAGGTCGCCCTCCTCTTCGGCTCCGCCAACCGCGACCCGGCCCGCTTCGGCCCCACCGCCGACACTCTCGACCTGAGCCGCGCCGACAACCCGCACGTCACCTTCGGCGCCGGCATCCACTACTGCCTGGGCGCCCCGCTCGCCCGCCTCGAACTGGCCGCCGTCTTCGGCGAGTTGCTGAGGCAGGCGCCGGGACTGCGGCTCGCGGCCGAACCGGTGTGGAAGCCGGGGTACGTGATCCGGGGCTTCGAGGAGCTGCTGGTGGAGGTGTGAGGGAGGCGCCTACAAGGCGCCTACAAGGCGCCTGCAAGGCGGCTCAGGGCACCCAGATCTCCTCCTGACGGACCCGGGGGCTCAGGGGCGGGGCGAGCCGGGCGAGCAGTGCGGCGCTCTCCGCCCCGTCCGCCGGTATGTACGGCTCCGCCGGCCACAGCGCGCGCCCGTCGAACCAGGGCACGACGACCGGCCGGCCGTCGGCGGAGTGATCGCGCCAGCCGCGCAGCTCGACGGTGCCGGTGGGCTCCGGCGGCAGCCCGAGCCGCGGGTGCTTCGCCGTGCCGGGGGACAGCAGCACGAGCAGCCCCTCCGGCAGGGCGTCCGGCCCGCCGTGGGCGTGGAAGAGGGCCAGGACGGGGGCTCCGCCGCGCGGGTCGTGGAGCAGCGCGTACCGCCGGGGAACGGGTACGGGGGAGCGGGCGGCCCGGGCCATCACGCGGACCGCGGGGACGCCGGCGGTCAGCAACCGGTGGCCGGAGTAGACGAGCGCCCCGAGGGCCAGGATCGCCGCGACGTACAGGTACATCAGGCCGCCGCCCTCCGGCCGGACGAACGCCGCCGCGCCCAGGGCGACGCAGCCGGCCAGCGGGAGGACCACCTGACCGAACCCCGCGGTCCGCCGCAGGCTCCGCACCCGCCACCACGCCACCTCGCGGACGTCCGCTTCCGGGCGCCGCGTCCGGGTCTGCGGAACGGCCTGCCGCCTGGCGTGCGCCGCGAGCCGCGCGTACGTCGGCGCGCTGCTGGTGTCGGACCGCCGCTTGACGAGGCTCAGGCGCGGGGCGGGGACCGGGACCGGCTCAGGCACTGGCGTGACAGGCACCGGCACTGGCGTGACAGGCACCGGCACTGGCGTGACAGGCACCGGCACCGGCGTGACAGGCACCGGCACCGGCGTGACCGGCGCCGGTGGCACGACCCTCGGTTCCTGTCCCGGCGGCTGGGCGAGGGCCGCGCGGTCGAGGACTCCCGACCGTTCGGCCTGTTCCACGATCCGGTGCCGGGCCCGCCGGTGCCGTACCGGCCTGGCCCAGATCAGCGCCCCGCCGCCGGGCGGTGCGAGCACGCCTCCCCGGGACGGGTCCCCGCACCACCACATCACCCCGTCGGGCCCCGGCCGCAGCAGCTCGTACCGGTGCCGCATCGCCACCGCCTCCAGCGGCCACAGCCCGTCCCCGTCCAGGGACCGCAGGACGACGGCCTCGGTGGACCGCATGCTCCGCACCGACACCGCCGCGTGGGCCGACCAGCCCCCGGAGCCGAGGGCGCGCCGCATCCGCCGCGCCAGGGCCCAGGCCCCGGCGCCGGTGACGGACGTGAGGACGCCCAGGACGACGAGCGCGCCGATCAGGTCGCCCGTCCACGTCTCCCCGGGCGCCACAAGCGCGACTCCGGCGGCGAGGGCGAACAGGACGCCCCCGATCACCATCACCTCGCCCGCTCGCCGCCCGTACCGGCGCAGCGCCCCCGCGGTCTCCGCCAGCTCCAGCGCACGTGCCATCACAATCCCCCCGCCACGGCGAGAACCCCACCTGTCCCGCCCGCGACGGTAGCCCCCAGCGGTGCCGCGCACCAGGCGGATATGGGGGGCGGCCCCAGGGCATCCCGGGCCGGGAGCGCCCGCGTCAGTCCCGCGGCAGAACCAGCCCCCACGCCCCCGCCCGGACCGTCCACGTCCGGCGGCGGACCGGGCCCGTCAGGCGGCCGTCCGCGCGGTAGCGGAAGTCCGGGCCGGAGACCGTGAGGACGTCGGCGGTGGTGTGCAGGGGCGGGGCGGACACGGGGTGGACGGTCACCTCGGCCGCACCGGCGACCGAGCGGACCGTCAGGCTCTCCAGCGGGGTGTCGACGTCCGTGAGCAGCACCCCGTCGGCCTCCACCCGCAGCCGGTGGGTGCGGGTGGCGAGGGCCCCGGGGGCCGGGCGGACGAGGGTGCGGACCAGGGAGCGGCAGGTGCCCCAGACGGACGGGGCCGCCGAGGAAAGAGCCGCGGTGGCGGGCACCCGGAGGTCGCCGAGGACGACCCCGTCACTGTCGTCGACGAGCAGGTCCAGGCGCCGCTCCGACCCGCCGAGGGCCGCCCGGGCCGCCGCCGGGACGGAGCGCGGCACGCCGAGCGCGTGGGCGACTTCCAGGGCGTCGGGAGGGCCGATCGGGACGACGGAGACCACGGCCCCGGCGAGCTCCCGGTCCCGGTGGAGCAGCGCGACCGTACGCAGCAGCGCGCGGTCGTCCCCGAGCACCACGGGACGCCGCGAACCGCGCCTGGCCAGGGCCCGGGAGAATTCCTCCGGCGTGTCCGGCAGGCAGATCTTCGCTTCCGCGCCGGCGGACAGGACATCTTTCGCGATCCGTACGGACTCGCCGTCACTTCGGCGGGCGACCGGGTCGACAATGACCAGCAGCTGGTCGTGATCCGACACCTCGGTCCTTCCTCGGGTAGCATCTTTGTGCAAGAGCCCCTTGCGCTATTGCGCCAGGGGCTTCGTCTATTCCGGGGCACACCGGTGAGGCGGCGTATGCCCCTGACCTTGGACATGCCCCACCCGGAAGGGGTGTACGCCTGTGCCCGCACTTGTGCTGCTCGGTGCTCAGTGGGGTGACGAGGGCAAGGGAAAGGCCACCGATCTCCTCGGTGGATCCGTTGACTATGTAGTGCGCTACCAGGGCGGCAACAACGCCGGCCACACCGTCGTCGTGGGCGACCAGAAGTACGCGCTGCATCTTCTCCCTTCCGGAATCCTGTCGCCGGGGTGTACCCCGGTGATCGGAAACGGTGTCGTCGTCGACCCGGCGGTCCTGCTCTCCGAGCTGAGCGGACTGAACGACCGCGGCGTCGACACGTCGAAGCTCCTGATCAGCGGAAACGCTCATCTGATCACCCCGTACAACGTCACCCTCGACAAGGTGACGGAACGGTTCCTCGGCAAGCGCAAGATCGGCACCACGGGCCGTGGCATCGGTCCGACGTACGCCGACAAGATCAACCGCGTCGGCATCCGGGTCCAGGACCTGTACGACGAGTCGATCCTGGTGCAGAAGGTCGAGGCGGCGCTGGAGGGCAAGAACCAGCTGCTCGCCAAGCTGTACAACCGCCGCGCGATCGACGCCGCGCAGATCGTCGAGGAGATGCTCCAGTACGCGGAGCAGATCAAGCCGTTCGTCGCGGACACCACCCTGATCCTCAACAACGCGCTCGACGAGGACAAGGTCGTCCTCTTCGAGGGCGGCCAGGGAACGCTCCTGGACGTCGACCACGGCACGTACCCCTTCGTCACCTCCTCGAACCCGACCGCGGGCGGCGCCTGCACCGGCGCCGGCGTGGGCCCGACGAAGATCAGCCGGGTCATCGGCATCCTCAAGGCGTACACGACCCGTGTCGGCGCCGGCCCGTTCCCGACGGAGCTGTTCGACGAGGACGGCGAGGCGCTGCGCCGCATCGGCGGCGAGCGGGGTGTCACCACCGGCCGTGACCGCCGCTGCGGCTGGTTCGACGCGGTCATCGCGCGGTACGCGACCCGGGTCAACGGTCTGACCGACTTCTTCCTCACCAAGCTCGACGTGCTGACGGGCTGGGAGCAGATCCCGGTCTGTGTCGCGTACGAGATCGACGGCAAGCGCGTCGAGGAGCTGCCGTACTCGCAGACCGACTTCCACCACGCGAAGCCGATCTACGAGATGCTGCCGGGCTGGTCCGAGGACATCACGAAGGCGAAGACGTTCGCGGACCTGCCGAAGAACGCGCAGGCGTACGTGAAGGCGCTGGAGGAGATGTCGGGCGCGCCGATCTCCGCGATCGGCGTCGGCCCCGGCCGCACCGAGACGATCGAGATCAACTCGTTCCTCTAGGCACACAGCGAAGGGCCCGCCCCCCCGGTTCGCCTGGGGGGCGGGCCCTTCGCCGTGTCCGTCAGTCGTCTTGAACTCACCTTGTACGCAAGGGGTGTTGGGAGCCTGATGGGCGCCCCTCAGGACCGGTAGTACTCGTTCGGTTCGCCGTCGAGCATCGGGTAGACGAGGAGCCGGTCCCTGCCCTTCAGTTTGTCGACGACCAGGTAGCGGGAGAGGCCCTCCTGGCATTCGCGGTCCCAGGCGGTGGTGTCCCGCGTGGACGGGCCGATGACCAGCATGTTCCCGACGCCCGCGAGGACGGACGTGGTTCCGCAGGACCAGTCCTCCGTGGTGGTCACGCCGTCGATGGTGCGCGGATAGCCGTCGATGACGGTGACCACGGGGGCGCCGACCGGGCCCTGGGTGATCGTCACCTCCGAGGTGTAGCGGTCGTCGTTCTCGCCGTAGATCTCGGGGGCGGGGATGCGCGACCAGTGCCCGAGGAAGCGGGCGGGCACCACCTCGGTGCCGGTGGGGGCCTTGCGGAAGGTGGCCTTCGCGGCGCCCGACGTCCACTCCAGGACGTCGGGCGAGCGCAGGGTCAGGGTCTGGTGCGCGGCGGGCGTGCAGCGCTGCGCGGGCACGCTGGTCGTGACGTCGGACTCGCCGAGGACGACCTTGTCCTCGTCGGCCGAGACGAGCCGGGAGCGGCCCATGCACAGCTGGTTCTCCCTGACCTGGACGTAGACGGCGTTCTTGGCGCCGGCCGCGCCCTGGGCGATCTCGATCCGGGTGGTCTCCCTCGGGTGGTCGGGGGAGCCCTGGAGGACGCCCTCCCAGGCGCCGAGGAAGGCGGCAGGGACGATCCCGGCGGGCCGGGCGGAGATGCTGCCCGTGTCGCCCTTCCCCTTGTTCTTCTGCTCGTCGCCGCCGGTGCCCGGGTCGGGCCAGAAGGTGTACGTGACGGTGGCGGCGGCCGCGACCGCGAGGGCCGCGAGGCCGGCGATCAGGGCCGTACGGCGGGAGCGGCGGCCGGGAGACGGGGCCTGCGGCGCGGTCGCGGCGGTGGACGGCAGGGGAGTGGGCGGTGTCGGGTCACCGGCGACGAGGCCGGCGCCCCCCGTCCCGGTGGCACCGGTCGCACCCTCCGCTTCCGTCTCGGCCCGCGTCTCCGCCTCCAGGAGCCGCGCCGCGTGCCGCCCCAGCCGCGCGAGCACGTCCGCCGGCAGCCACGGGTCCGGCACCGGCAGCGTCTCCGCGATCTCGGCGGCCGACGGGCGGGCCGCCGCGTCCTTCGCGAGACAGGCCCGGATCAGGCCGGACAGCTCGGGCGCGAGGTCCGTCAGGTCGGGCTCGTCGTGGGCGATGCGGAACATGGTGGCGTGGACGCCGCTGTCCGCCGTGCCGAAGGGGGAGCGGCCGGTCGCCGCGTACGCGAGGACCGAGCCGAGGCAGAAGATGTCCGAGGCCGGGGTGAGGTGCTCGCCGCGCACCTGCTCCGGCGACATGAAGCCGGGCGAGCCGACGACCGCCCCGGTGGTGGTGAGGTTGCCGCCGTCGGCGACCGTGTCGACGGCGCGGGCGATGCCGAAGTCGATGATCCGGGGCCCGTCGACGGTGAGCAGCACGTTCGACGGCTTGAGGTCGCGGTGGACGAGCCCGGCGGTGTGGATGTGGACGAGGGCGCGGGCGAGCCCGCCGGCCAGGGCCTTCACGGTCGCGGGCGGCAGCGGCCCGTACTCGTCGCCGACCACGATCCGCAGCGAAGGCCCCGGTACGTACCCGATGGCGACCCACGGCGACCCGGCGGCGGTGTCCGAGCCGAGTACGGGCGCCGTGCCCGTCCCGCCGACCCGCTCCAGGGCGGCGACCTCGCGGGCGAACCGGCGCCGGAACTCGTCCTGGGCGGCCAGCTCGGCGTGCACCACCTTCACCGCGACCGTCCGCCCCCCGGCCGAACGCGCCAGGAACACCCGGCCCATCCCGCCGACCCCGAGGCGGCCGAGCAGACGGAACGGGCCGATGCTGACCGGGTCTTCCGCGTTCAATGGCTCCACGTCGAAAGAGGATGCCAGACCCGGCGTCAGCCGTCTCCGCAGATCCGCAGCCCCTTGGGGGTGGCGCAGGGCAGGTGGCCGTGGGTGCGGATGACGTCCTGGCCGCCGCCCCGGCTCAGATAGGTGAGGAAGCTGGAGGTCAGCGAGTCGGCCGGGGGGTCGCCCCAGGTGTAGGCGTACTCGATCTCCCGGTACGGGTAGGTCGACTCGCCGATCTCGTCGAGGACGGCCGTGCGCCCGTCGACGGCCACCCGGTGCAGGCCCTTCAGGCCGCTGCCGGCGCGGAGTTCGGTGTAGCCGATGGCCCCGGGCAGCCGGGCGACGGTCGACAGGACCTGTTCGGTGGAGTCGAGTTCGCAGCGGATGACCTTCGCCTCGGGGTCGTCGAGGTGCTCGCAGTCACGGGAGGAGTTGGCCGGTTCGTTGCGGCCGAGGACCCGGCGCTGGAAGACCTCGCGGGTACCGGAGTTGGCGTCGCGGCTGACGAGCAGGACGGGCTGGTCGACGCTGGGGACGAGCTCGCTCCAGTTGGTGATGTCGCCCCGGTAGAGGCGGCGGATCTGGTCGAGGCTGAGGTCGTCGAGGGGTATCCCGTCGTTGAGGACGAGGGTGAAGAGGGAGACGGCGACCATGCTCTCGCGCAGCTGCGGGTAGCCGCCGGGCTTGCGCCCGTCGGAGAGCGCGATCACGGCGGGGGAGCCCTTGGACGTCTTCGCCCCGGCGTCGGCCAGCTTCCGGATCCCGGAGGTCGAGCCGTGCGCGTCGACGATCACCGTCGAGCCCTCGCAGTCCTTCTCGTACGCCGTGGCGACCTTGCGCAGGGCGGGCGCGAAGGCCGTCGAGCCGGTGACGGTGAGCGTCCCCTCGGCGCAGCCGATCGGCGGCGGGGTCCGCTCGCGGACGATGATCGTGGCCAGGACGATCACGCAGGCGGTGAGGATGACCGTGACGTTGCGGGCGGTGGGGCTGAACCTGGCTGCCTTCTCGTCGGGGGTGGTGCTCCTGTTGCGCCAGATCGAGCCGCCCTGGAGGGTGCCCTCGATCTTGATGTCCTTGTCGGCGACCCGGCCGGAGAGCTGTACGAGCAGCTTGTAGTACTGCCCGCGCTCCAGGGCCACCTTGGGGACGAGGACCGCGCTGCCGTCGCGGCCCAGCTTGGGGTCGCGCTCCAGGTCCTCCCGTATCGAGACCCAACCGGCCGGGACGGTCGCGACGACACCTTCGACGTCCCGCCGGCCGAAGGTGATCCTCAGCCCGTGGGGCTGGGCGGAGGGCCCGTAGTCGTCGAGGCTGATGTCGAGGTCCCGGTCGTTCTCGATGCGGAGGAGGACGAGCGTGGACTCGTTGGCGGGCGGGGCGATCCCCACCACCTGGCCCTCCCGCACGGTCATGACCTCGCCGTCCCGGTTCTCCTCCCGGTGGAGCGGGGTGTTGAGCTGCACGCGGTAGCCGAGCCGCTTGCGCGGCGGCGAGATCCGGTCGATCCAGACGACCGCGACCGAGACGAGGACACCGAGGAGCGCCGTCGCCAGGGCGATGACGTTCTCGGCGGTTATCCACTCCATGGCCGGGACGGTACGGACGTCTGTACGAACGCGGGGGTGGCGTAGCGGGCGGTCACCTGGACTTCTCCGTTCGTTCAGGTGACGGGTCGTTCAGGTGGCCCGACAGGGGTTGCCGGGGGTGGGGAGCGTGGGTGTAATGGCGACGAGGGGGCCTTCCGTCTGAGGAGTACCCCATGCGTGTCGTAGAAGTGACCGCCTACGGCGGACCCGAGGTCCTCAGAATGGCCCGCCGGCCAGAGCCGGAGGCCGGGGACGTCCCCGGGCGGGTACGGGTGCGCCTGAAGGCGGCGGGTGTGAACCAGGCGGACCTGCGGATCCGATCCGGTCTGTACGCGAACGCGGTCGGCGACCTCAGGCCCCCCTTCGTCATCGGTACGGACTTCGCGGGCAAGCTGCTCGACCCCGTGCCCGGGATGGCGGAAGGCACCCGCGTGGCCGGTTTCATCCCCTGGTACGAGGAGCTGACGGGCGAGGGCACGTACGCGGAGGTCGTACGGGTCGCCCCCGAGTGGCTGGCCCCGATCCCGGACGACGTGGAGTTCACCGTGGCCGCGTCCGTCCCGCTGGCCTCGGCGACCGCACTTGAGGGCCTGGACCGGCTCAGACTCCAGCCGGGCGCGACGCTGCTCGTGACCGGTGCGAGCGCGGTGGTGGGCCGGCTCGCGGTGCAGTACGCCCATGCGGCGGGGCTGCGCGTGGTGGCCGTCGCCCACGAGGGCGACGCGCCGGAGCTGCGGGTCCTCGGCGCGGACCACGTCGTCACGCGTGGCACACCGGAGGAGGTGGTCGCGCGGGTGATCGAGGGCGATCCGTACCGGGTGGACGGGGTCTTCGACGGGGCGCTCGTGGGCGAGGGGCTCCTCCCGGCGGTCAAGGACGGCGGCGTCTTCGTCGCGCTCGCTCCGGACCGGGTGCCGACCGGGGAGCGGAACATCCGCGTGGAGGCGGTCCGCGCACGGCCGGACGCGGCGCGCCTCAAGGAGACCCTGGAGAAGGTGGAGGCGCGGGAGCTGATCACCCGGGTGGCGGACGTCATGCCCCTCGAGTCGGTCGCGGAGGCGCACCGCAGGGCGGAGGCGGGTCACCGGCCCGGCCGGATCGTGCTGCTGATCTGATCGTTCCAGGATGACTCTGATCGTTCCAGGTCGACCGGGCAGCACGCGCCGGCGTCAGGGCCGCTCCGGCAGCCGCCCGCCGCCGTTGTGCGGCGGGTCAGCCGCGGTCGAGTCGCGGCAGCGACGCGCAGAGGCGCGCGGGCAACTCCGGCAGGACTTTGTGGATGCCCGCGCACCCCGCATCGCCGTTCGTGGCGACCGGTCGCCAGCCCGAGGCCTCGGCCCGGTAGAACCAGCGCTGGGAGACGCTTGAGGAGCAGCCGGCGTCGGCGTCACCGCACACCGGCCCCATCCGGGTCGACAGGTCAAGGACCAGCCAGGTGTCGTCGCAGCCGCGTTCCTCCCGGCTCGTGTGCTGGGGGACGTCCGTGTCGTTGACCGCCTGCTCGTACGAGGACGAGGTGCACCGCGGCGGCGTGGGGTCGCAGCCGTTCTCCCCGCACTTCCGCAGGGCGGGCGGGGTGGCACCGGCGGGGGTGTACACGTCCCGGCTGTTCACCATGACCCGGGGAGAACGCAGGGGCTCGCGCAGCTTCACCGTGGCTTCGACCCGCTGCGTCCGGGTGCAGCCCGAGGCCCGGTCCCCGGAAGGGGACTCGTACGTGACGCTCACGTAGACCGTGCCGTTTTCGACGGTCTCGACTTCACCGCGCAGGCCGCGCACGCACGCGCGTGGGCCGGCGGGCACTTCGGCGGCGACCACCAGGGACCGGCCGCCGTCGGCGGTACGGACCCCGTCGATGCGGATCGGAGCGGAGAGGGTCCAGCGCAGGCCCGCCGCCCCTGCCGCCTCCTCAGCGGTCGTGGCGGTCTCGACGGTCTCGACCGTCTCGCCGGTCCCGACGGTCCCTCCGGCCCCGACGGTCTCGGAACCGCAGCCGGCGAGGATCACCAGGGCCGCGCAGAGCCCGACCATCCGTATGCCCCGCTGCCACATGCGATGCCCCCATTCGCCGAAGAGCGGCAGCCTAACGCCTTGGCGATCCTGCTCCGTTGAGGCCCCCGGCTGCTCCCGTTCCGTCCTGTCACAAGTCCTGGTCTAGACCTTGACAGGTTCAGACCAATCGCGCTTCGCTGTGCTTCCCACCCGGCCCCCCCCACCCGGAAGGAAGCACGCATGCTGCGTAAGTTGGTCACCCTGTTGGCCGCGCTCTGTACGGCCGTCGGGCTCGCCGTACTCCTCCCCACCGCCTCGGCGGGCGCCGCCCCCGCCTGCGTGGGCGCCTGGAACTCCGGCAGCGTCTACACCGGCGGCATGACCGCCTCGTACAACGGCCACAACTGGTACGCGAAGTGGTGGACGCAGAACGAGCGCCCCGGCAGCTCGGACGTCTGGCGCGACGAGGGCACCTGCGGCACGGGCGGCGGCGGCGAGCAGCCGGACCCGTCCGGATTCGTCGTCTCCGAGGCCCAGTTCAACCAGATGTTCCCGAACAGGAACCCGTTCTACACGTACGCGGGCCTCACCGCGGCCCTCAAGTCGTACCCCGCCTTCGCCACCACGGGCGGCGAGACGGTCAAGCGCCAGGAGGCCGCGGCCTTCCTCGCGAACGTCTCCCACGAGACCGGCGGCCTCGTCCACATCGTGGAGCAGAACACCGCCAACTACCCGCACTACTGCGACCGGAACCAGCCCTACGGCTGCCCCGCGGGACAGGCCGCCTACTACGGCCGCGGCCCCATCCAGCTCTCCTGGAACTTCAACTACAAGGCCGCCGGCGACGCCCTCGGCATCGACCTGCTGAACAACCCGTACCGGGTCGAACGCGAGCCGGCCGTCGCCATGATGACGGGCCTCTGGTACTGGAACACCCAGAACGGCCCCGGCACCATGACCGCCCACAACGCCATGGTCAACGGCGCCGGCTTCGGCCACACCATCCGCGCGATCAACGGCACCCTGGAGTGCAACGGGGCGAACCCGGCCCAGGTGCAGAGCCGGGTCACCAAGTACCAGCAGTTCACCCAGATCCTGGGCGTCCCGACCGGGGCGAACCTGTACTGCTGATCAGTCCTGCCAGGCGAGGAACGAGGACCAGGCGGCGGGCTCCACGGCGAACGTGGGCCCGTCGCTGACCTTCGAGTCGCGGAGGTGGACGGCGTGGGGGCAGGCGGCGACCTCGACGCAGTTGCCGCCGCTGTCATCGCTGTAGGAGGACTTGTGCCAGTCGAAGGCGACCTCGACGCAGTCCCCGCCACCGCTGTCGCTGTAGCTGGACTTGAACCAGTGCAGGGTGTCGTTCATCTCCGTACTCCCGCCAACTCCTCGATGAGACCCAGCGACCTGCGCGGATCCAGGGCCTGTGCTCGGATCTTCGCATACCGCTGTGTGTACGTACTGACCTTCGTCCGGTCGGTGATCAGCAGGCTCTCCCCCTGGATCTCCAGGAAAGCCACGCGGTCGTGGGTCGGCGTCTCGACGAGGTTCATCATTCCTCGGTCACCCGCGTAATCCCCGCTCAGCCCCGCGTCCAGCGGCAACACCTGAAGGTTCACGTTCCTCCTCCGCGCGCACTCCGCCAGGTAGACCAACTGCTCGCGCAGGATCTCCTCGCTTCCGATCGGCCGTCGCAGCACCGACTCGTCGAGTACCAGCTCGATCTCGCAGACCGGCTTCCGGTCGAAGAGCGCCTTCCGGGCCATCCGGGCGGCCACCAGCTCCTCCACCCGCTCCTCCGTCGGTTCCGGGTACCCGCCCGCGATCAAAGCGCGCGCGTACGCCTCCGTCTGGAACAGCCCGTGGACGACGTGGTTCGCGTACAACCAGAGGGCCACCGCCTTCTGCTCGATCGGCGCGTACCCACGGAACTGCTCCGGGAGTTTCTCCAGTCGTACGAGCTCCCGCATCTCCTCGAAGATGCCCGTGCCGCCGCCGAGTACGCGTTCGAGCTGGATGAGCATCTCGTCGCTCACCGGGTGGATCAGCCGCTCCATCGCGCTGATCGCCGCGCCCGTGTACCCCGTCTGGGCGCCGAGCTGGTCCTGTGTCAGGCCCTTCTTCAGCCGCAATCGCCGCGCCACCGCCGCCGCCATGCGGGCCGCAGGGCCGACCGCCGTTTCCTTGTTCTCCGCTCGCGCCATCGCGATCCCCATTCGAACTCAACCGATCTCAACCGGTCTCAACTGCTCCCCGCCGAATTCGACTGCTGGCAAGGGCGTTGACGCAGGTCAAGGGGGTGTCGACGCGCCCTCCACAGTCGTGGAAAACGCTAGCGCCGACGCGGGAACATGTCCTCGTGAATGAAGAGAATCGGGAAGTAAACGTGGATTGGATTCCTGTTTCCGGATTCCAACTCCGCAAGGCCGGGGTGCAATTCGACGCGGTCCGCGTCGACGGCGAGGAGGGGCGGCGGCTCGCGGACTGGATAGAGGTACTCACGGGTGGGGACCCGGGCCCGGTCGTCATCGAGGCGAACGGCAGGCGCGGGGTCTACTTCCTCGTCCCGCCGGGGTCGACGGCGCGGAAGTCGTGGCCGCGCGGGGTGACCCGGTTCAACGCGGGACCGGCCCACGTCAGCTTCGTACCGGTGCCGGCGCTGACGGGCCGGACCTGGCCGCTCGCCTGGCGCTTCCCGCCGACGGGCCCCGGCCGCTTCGTGCATCCGCTGCTCCTGCGGAGTGCGGTCTCCGAACTTTTCGGGGGAGCCGGGTCCAACTAGGGCGAGGGCTGACCTAGTGGCTTCCTAGCCTCGGTCCCATGAGCGACATCAAGGCCGTCCCGGACGGCTACACCACCGTCACGCCCTGGGTCATCGGACACGACACGGCAGGGCTCATCGACTATCTGGAGCGGGCGTTCGGCGCCGAGGAGCTGGGTCGGTTCGTCATGGAGGACGGCACGATCGGGCACGCGGAACTGCGGATCGGCACCGGACACATCATGGCCTTCGACAGCCCGCCGGGCTGGGAGCCGACGCCCGCCTTCGTACGGCTGTACGTGGAGGACGCGGAGGCCGTGCACCGGCGGGCGGTCGAGGCGGGCGGCACCTCCGTGACCGAGGTGACCCACTTGTTCTTCGGCGACAAGGTCGGCCGGGTCCGCGACCCGTACGGGAACCTCTGGTGGGTCCAGACCCACATCGAGGACGTCTCCGAAGAGGAGGCGGCCCGCCGGCTCACCGACCCGGAGTTCACCCGCGCGATGGAGTACGTGACGGGGGCGCTGCGGAAGGGCCCCGAGGGCCCCGAGGGAGCTGACGTCCGCTGATCCCCGATCGCGGCCCGCAACCATGCATGCAACCGTGCATGCGTGGTTGCTCTGCAGATCGACGAGGGGGCGACCGGGGACCGGTGCCGCGCCGCCCTCGCCGCCGACAGCAGATGGATCGCGCCGGAGCACTGGACGATCGAAGTGCTCTCGGTGATCCGGGGGCACCTGCTCGCCGGGAAGATCTCCAAGGAGCACGCCGAGGACGCCGTCGCCGCGCTCGCCCAGCTGGAACCCGTCGTTCCGTCGTCCCGTGTGCTCCTGCCGCGGATCTGGGAACTGCGGGGGAACCTCACGACGTGCGACGCGGCCTACGTCGCGGCGGCGGAGGCGTACGGCTGCGCGCTGGTCACCGCGGACGGCCGGCTCGCCCGCGCGTCCGGCATCCGCTGCCCGGTGGACGTGATCCTCGGCTGACCGGCCCCGGTTCACGGGTCCCGCGGCCCCGGTTCACTGGCCCTGCGGATCCCGCCCGCTCGCGCTGATCGCCTCCAGGGCCGTCGAGAGCCGTTCCAGGACCCGTACGGTCTCGTCGAAGGCCTCCTGGCCGCCCAACTCCCGCTGGAGCAGGGCGGCCAGCTCCGCGTGGCCCGGTTCGATGCGGGCGATCGCCGCCCGGCCCGCCTCCGTGGCGGCGAGGAGCTTGGCGCGGCGGTGGGCCGGGTTCGGCTCGTACGCCGCGAGTCCCTCCCGTACGAGCAGGTCCGCGATCCGCTGGACGCTCTGCCGGGTGATGCCCATGACGCGGGCGATCCCGGCGACCGGCAGGGGCTCGGGGAGTACGGCTCCGAGGACCTGCCACCAGGCGGCGGTCAGGCCCGCCGGTTCGGCCAGCTTCTCCGAGACGGCGAGGAACTGGCCGTTGAGCCGGAAGACGCCGAGGGCCGTGCGGGAGAGGGCGTCCTGCTGCTCGCGGCTCACGCGTTCAGTTCCTCGAAGGCCGCCGGGTCCGAGTCGTGGAAGAGGCGGAACCAGGCGTCCCGCTTGCCCTCGTAGGCGCCGAGCCGGGCGAAGATCTCGCGGGCGAACGCGACCGGCTCGGTCGGGCCCGCCGTGATCAGGTCGCCGTCGCGGACCGCGTCCGCGTCGACGTAGTGGTCGCCGCCCTTGTAGCCGGTGGCGGCCAGGTAGAAGGAGACCGCGCTCGTGTGCGGGCGGTCGTCGAGCAGGCCCTCCTTGGCCAGGCCCGCCGTGGCCCCGCAGATCGCGGCGACCGGGACCCCGGCGGCGAGGAAGGCGCGGGCCTTGGCGGTGAACGGGGCGAGCTCGTCGCCCTCGTCGTACTTCTCGGCGCCCGGGAGGATCAGCAGCGCGCTGTCCTCGGGACGGAGGTCGGCGAGCGCGAGGTCGGGGACGATCCGGATGCCGGCGAGGGTCGTGACGGGCTCTCCGGCGACCGGGCCGACGGTCCTGACCGTGTATCCGGCGCGGGCGAGCCACGCCGTGGCGTGGCCGGTCTCCCAGTCCGCGAGGGTGTCGTAGACGGCGAGGTGGACGGTCGTGGTCCCGGTCTCGGTCGCAGTCTCGGTCGCAGTCTCGATCTCAGTCTCCGTTGTCATGACAGAAGACTGTCATCTCGACAGTAAGCTGTCAATGGGGGAGGGGGTGGAACAACGTGTCGCGTCCGCCCCGGTCTCGGTGGACAAGATGGCCATGGCCCGCCCCACCTGCGGTTCCTTACCCTCGACCCCATGACCCCTCATGTCATCGAACCCGATCCCCAGGCCGGGGCCGCCGTCAAGGCCGCCGACCGCGCGCACGTCTTCCACTCCTGGTCCGCCCAGGGCCTGATCGACCCGCTCGCCGTCGCCGGCGCCGAGGGTTCGTACTTCTGGGACTACGACGGAAACCGCTACCTCGACTTCACCAGCGGCCTCGTCTACACGAACATCGGCTACCAGCACCCGCGCGTGGTCGCCGCCATCCAGGAGCAGGCCGGGAAGCTCGCCACCTTCGCGCCCGCCTTCGCCGTCGACGTCCGCTCCGAGGCCGCACGCCTCATCGCCGAGCGCACCCCCGGCGACCTGGACAAGATCTTCTTCACCAACGGCGGCGCCGAGGCCGTCGAGAACGCCGTCCGCATGGCCCGGCTGCACACCGGCCGTACGAAGGTGCTCTCCGCCTACCGCTCGTACCACGGCGCCACCTCCACCGCGATCAACCTCACCGGCGACCCGCGCCGCTGGGCCTCCGACAACGGCTCCGCCGGTGTCGTCCGCTTCTGGTCGCCCTTCCTCTACCGCTCGCCCTTCTACGCCACCACGGAGGCGGAGGAGTGCGCGCGGGCCCTCCAGCACCTGGAGGACACGATCGCCTTCGAGGGTCCGGCGACGATCGCCGCGATCATCCTGGAGACCGTGCCCGGCACCGCAGGCATCATGACCCCGCCGCCCGGCTACCTCGCCGGCGTCCGCGAGATCTGCGACAGGTACGGCATCGTCTTCGTCCTCGACGAGGTCATGGCGGGCTTCGGCCGCACCGGCAAGTGGTTCGCCGCCGAGCACTTCGACGTCGTCCCCGACCTGATGACCTTCGCCAAGGGCGTCAACTCCGGTTACGTGCCGCTCGGCGGCGTCGCCATCAACGCCGAGATCGCCGCCACCTTCGACAAGCGCCCCTATCCGGGCGGACTGACCTACTCCGGTCACCCGCTCGCCTGCGCCGCCGCCGTCGCCACCATCCAGGTGATGGAGGACGAGAAGGTCGTCGAGAACGCCGCCCACATCGGCGAGACCGTCCTCGGCCCCGGCCTGCGCGAGCTCGCCGAGCGCCACCCCTCCGTCGGCGAGGTCCGCGGCCTGGGCGTCTTCTGGGCGCTCGACCTGGTCAAGAACCGCGAGACGCGCGAACCGCTCGTCCCGTACAACGCGGCCGGCGAGGCCGCCGCGCCGATGGCCGCCTTCGGCGCGGCGGCGAAGAAGAACGGCCTGTGGCCCTTCGTCAACATGAACCGCACCCACGCTGTTCCCGCCTGCAACGTCTCCGAGGCCGAGGCCAAGGAGGGCCTCGCGGCCCTCGACGCGGCCCTCTCGGTGGCCGACGAGCACACGGCGTAACCGCAGTACGGGGACGTTCCCTCCGTCTGGACTAGGGTGTCCGGAGCCGGACGGAGGGACCGACCAAGATGCCCGCGAGCGGAGCTGTCACCCGCAACACCTTGCGACAGCAGATCGCGGACGCGCTGCGTGACGAAGTGCTCGCGGGCCGTCTCCAGCCGGGCGAGGAATTCACCGTCAAGCAGATCGCCGAGCAGTACGGCGTGTCCGCGACCCCCGTACGGGAAGCGCTCGTCGACCTCTGCGCGCAAGGCCTCCTCGACTCCGACCAGCACCGCGGCTTCCGCGTCCACCAGTACTCGGTCGACGACTACCGGGGCATGGTCGAGGCCCGGATGCTCGTCGTCGACGGCATCTTCCGCCGCCACGCGCCCGCGATGCCCCCGCCGCCCGCCACGGCCCCCGCCCAGGGACCCGACCTCGGCATCGGGGTCGCGCTCGTCTCCGTACGGCGCCGCGGCGAGGCCGCCGCCCGCGCGGCCCGCGCCGGGGACCTCGACATCCTCATCGGGTACGACATCCGCTACTGGCGCGAACTGGGCCGCCTGGTCTCCGCCAACGACTACATCGCCGACTTCCTGCACCGCCTCCGCGTCCAGGCCTGGGTCTTCTCCGTGCCGTACCTGCGCTCCGAACGGGACATGCTGGGCTGGCTGTGGAGCGGCCACGTGGACCTGGTCGACGCCATCACGCGCGGTGACGCCGACGCGGCCGTCTCGGTCGTACGGGAGTACAACGCGCACTCGATGGAGTGGGCGGACCGGCTGGAACGGCGGGACCCGGCGGAGCGCCGGGGCGGTTGAGGGCGGGGCTCCGGGGGCAGGTCCTCAACGGGTGGACGGCGCCCGTGGGACGCCGACTAACCTGGCCGTCCCTGCAAACGCGCGCGAGCGTCCCCCGCAACTGACGGAGAGCGAGCCTCCCTTGGCCTGTGACCTGTGGCTGGTCCCCCTCGTCGACGTGCTGTGCCACAGCCCCGACAACCCCTTCGCCGAAGAGATCGCCGCGTACGACGCCGTGCTCACCGCGTCCGGCCTGCCGACCGTGCCCGTCTACGCGTACATGCCGGGGCTCTCCGGCGACGTCGCCCCGGTCGCCGGCTTCGACTACGAGGCCCTGCACTTCCTGCGGCGCGCCTACCTCCTCCAGATGTGCGGACTGCCGGTCGAACCGGTCGGCGAGCTCGGCGGGGACTACGAGCAGCTCCTGGAGATGTTCGAGGCGACCGCCCAGCAGTCGCACCTGGTCTGGCACTACGACCACGCGGGCGCGTACGTGCCGGTCGACTTCCCGGTGCCGCTCGCCAGCGACGAGCTCCTGGAGGGCGGCGGACCGCTCGGCTCCTCGTACGGACTCCTCCGGGAGCTCCAGTACGTGGCCCCCTCGATCGGCATCGACCCGGCGAACCCGCCGGCCGCCCCCGTACCGCCGGAGCGGCCGACCAGCCTGGAGGAACCGGCCGTACCGATCCAGCTGGACGGGAGCCCCTTCGCGCGGGAGCGCCATGTGTGGTTGGGCCTGCACGCGGCGGTGACCCGGAGCCTCGCCCAGGGCTCGATGATCATCCTGAGCTGAGAACCCGGCCGGGCGGGCCCCCGGCCAGGTCCTAGCGGGCCTCCGGGGGCCGCTGGCGCGGCATGTTGGGCCGGGTGCCGGGCGGCAGCGGGAAGCGGCCCGACGGGTGGGAGCTCTCCGCCCGGGCGGGCACCACGCCGACCGACTGGAGCGCGAGCGGCGCCGGGCCCGAACGGAACTCCACCATCCAGTCCGCCGTCTCGGCCCGTACGAGCTCCGTCACGTCCTCCGAGAAGCGGCGCAGCACGCCGAGACAGCGCTCGGCCGCCTCGCTCGCGGTGCCCTCCGTGGGCCCGAGCACCTCCCGGACGCTCTCCGAGGCCCAGTCGAACTGCAACGCCTGGAGTCTGCGCTGCACGGCCTGGGCGGTCGCCACGTCCCTCATCCAGCCGGACGTCAGGCCGAAGTACCGGTCGCAGGCCAGGCAGGCGGCACCGAGCAGCAGCGAGAGGTAGCCGAGCCCTGCGGCGCCCTCCGCGACCCGCGTCAGGTCGAGCAGGGGCAGCGCGGCACCGGCGATCACCCCGGCGGCCGTGCCGATCCGCAGCACGCGCGCGCAGAGGCGCTTCCGGTCGCGGTCGGAGAGGTACCACTCGGCGGTGCGCAGGGCGTTGGACTCCACCCAGCGGTACAGCTCGTCGAGCCGCTCGGCGGGCTCGCCCCAGTCGCCCAGGGGGAACGGCGTACCGGTCAGATCGCGGTGGACGTCTCCCCCGGGGGGTCCCGGTGGCGGCATCTCCGGCTGCTGGCTCACCGGGGGACTCCTCTGTTCAGCTCAGCGCGCGTGTCCTGCTGTGACGTGCGGTGCACGTGGTGCCTGCCCTTCCTACCGCCGAATGGTGGGCGACGGGCCCGGAATCCCGGGATTTCCGCCCGCAAGAGGGTCTTGATCAGGTAGAGGAGCCCGCAGTTTCTCACTCGAAAGAGTGGTGGGGCAGGGCGGCCGGGGACCACGTAGGCTCGGCGTACCGACATACGGACGTACCGAACCTCAGGAGTGACCGTGATTCCCGGTGGTGGTCAGCCCAACATGCAGCAGCTTCTCCAGCAGGCCCAGAAGATGCAGCAGGACCTCGCGCGCGCCCAGGAGGAGCTCGCCGCGACCGAGGTCGACGGCCAGGCGGGCGGCGGCCTGGTGAAGGCGACCGTGACGGGCTCCGGCGAGCTGCGCGGCCTGGTGATCGACCCCAAGGCGGTCGACCCGGAGGACACCGAGACGCTCGCCGACCTGATCGTGGCCGCCGTCCAGGCCGCCAACGACAACGCGCAGCAGCTCCAGCAGGCCAAGCTCGGCCCGCTGGCGCAGGGCATGGGCGGCATGCCGGGCCTGGGCTTCTGAGCCCCGGCCCTTCCCGGGCCGCTTTACGGCTCCCGTGGGCTATTAAGGCCCGCCCCCAGCTACTACCGTAAGAATCAAGCACTCCCTCGGAAGGGCGTTCCGTGTACGAAGGCGTTGTTCAGGACCTCATCGACGAACTGGGCAGGCTGCCCGGCGTCGGTCCCAAGAGCGCGCAGCGGATCGCCTTCCACGTCCTCCAGGCCGAGCCCACGGACGTCCGGCGGCTCGCGCACGCGCTCCTGGAGGTCAAGGAGAAGGTCAGGTTCTGCGCGATCTGCGGCAACGTGGCCCAGCAGGAGCAGTGCAACATCTGCCGGGACCCGCGCCGCGACCTGACCGTCATCTGCGTGGTCGAGGAGCCGAAGGACGTCGTGGCGATCGAGCGGACGCGCGAGTTCCGGGGGCGGTACCACGTCCTCGGCGGCGCGATCAGCCCGATCGAGGGCGTCGGCCCGGACGACCTGCGCATCCGCGAACTGCTCACGCGGCTCGCCGACGGCACCGTCACCGAGCTGATCCTCGCGACCGACCCGAACCTGGAGGGCGAGGCCACCGCGACGTACCTGGCGCGGATGATCAAGCCCATGGGGCTGAAGGTCACCCGGCTCGCCAGCGGCCTCCCGGTCGGCGGCGACCTGGAGTACGCCGACGAGGTGACCCTCGGCCGTGCCTTCGAGGGGCGGAGGCTGCTAGATGTATGACGACCTGGCCGGCGCGCTCTCAGGGAGGCTCCTCGATGTCTGACCCCACGCTGCACGCGATCACGCAGAACCCCGACGACTTCGCCGTCCAGATCGCCGACTCCATCGAGAGCTTCATCGTCGCGACCACCGAGGTCGCCAAGGGCGACGAGCCGGACAGCGCGGTCCCCTTCATGCTCCTGGAGATCTCGCAGCTGCTCCTCGCGGGCGGCCGGCTCGGCGCGCACGAGGACATCGTCCCGGACGAGCGGTACGAGACGGACACGGGCCCCGAGCCCGACGTGGACGACCTGCGCGAGCGGTTCGCCGTGCTCCTCGACCCGGTCGACGTCTTCTCCGAGGTCTTCGACCCGTACGAGCCCCGCAAGGCGCCGGTCCCGGCCCGCATCTCCGACAACCTCGCCGACATCGTCAGCGACCTGCGGCACGGCCTCGCCCACTACCGGGCCGGCCGGACCAGCGAGGCCCTGTGGTGGTGGCAGTTCTCGTACTTCTCCAACTGGGGCCCCACGGCCTCGGCCACCCTCCGCGCCCTCCAGTCCCTCGTCGCCCACGTCCGCCTCGACCAGCCGCTCGCGCCCCTGGACGGCCTCGACATCGACGAGGACCTCACCGAGGACGACCTCGCCGAGGAGGCGGGCCGCGTGATGGTGGAGGAGATCGGCGCTCCCCTGGGGATGCGTCCGCTCAGGAAGTGACCAGCAGGGGCCTCAGAGGACCACAGGGGACCTCGGAGGACCGCAGTGATCACCCTGTGAGCGCCCGGTCTCAGCATCCGGGATCACATGGGCGTTCACGGGTCGCTCGTTAGACTGAGCCGATCGCAGCGCCGGCTGCGGCACACACTGAGCGAGGAGCGCACGTGGGCCTTGTCGTGCAGAAGTACGGAGGCTCCTCCGTTGCCGATGCCGAAGGCATCAAGCGCGTCGCCAAGCGAATCGTGGACGCCAAGAAGAACGGCCACCAGGTGGTCGTCGTGGTTTCCGCGATGGGCGACACGACGGACGAGTTGATCGATCTCGCCGAGCAGGTATCCCCGATCCCTGCCGGGCGTGAGTTCGACATGCTGCTGACCGCCGGAGAGCGGATCTCCATGGCCCTGCTGGCCATGGCGATCAAAAACCTGGGCCACGAGGCCCAGTCGTTCACGGGCAGCCAGGCCGGTGTCATCACCGATTCCGTCCACAACAAAGCGCGCATCATCGATGTCACGCCGGGCCGGATCCGCACCGCCCTCGACGAGGGCAACATCGCCATCGTCGCGGGCTTCCAGGGTGTCTCCCAGGACAAGAAGGACATCACCACGCTGGGCCGTGGCGGTTCCGACACCACCGCCGTGGCGCTCGCCGCGGCGCTCGACGCCGAGGTCTGCGAGATCTACACCGACGTCGACGGTGTGTTCACGGCCGACCCGCGCGTCGTGAAGAAGGCGAAGAAGATCGACTGGATCTCCTTCGAGGACATGCTGGAACTCGCCGCCTCCGGCTCCAAGGTGCTGCTGCACCGGTGCGTCGAGTACGCGCGTCGCTACAACATCCCGATCCACGTCCGCTCGTCCTTCTCGGGCTTGCAGGGCACGTGGGTCAGCAACGAGCCACACTCCGAAGAAAAGAGCCCCAAGGTGGAGCAGGCCATCATCTCGGGCGTCGCCCACGACACCTCCGAGGCGAAGATCACCGTCGTCGGTGTGCCGGACAAGCCGGGCGAGGCCGCGGCCATCTTCCGGGCCGTCGCGGACGCCGAGATCAACATCGACATGATCGTGCAGAACGTGTCGGCGGCGTCGACCGGTCTGACGGACATCTCCTTCACCCTCCCCAAGGCCGAGGGCCGCAAGGCCATCGACGCCCTGGAGAAGGCGAAGGGCGCGATCGGCTTCGACTCGCTGCGCTACGACGACCAGATCGGCAAGATCTCCCTGGTCGGCGCCGGGATGAAGACCAACCCGGGCGTCACCGCGGACTTCTTCCGCGCGCTCTCCGACGCGGGCGTCAACATCGAGCTGATCTCGACGTCCGAGATCCGCATCTCCGTCGTCACCCGCGCCGACGACGTCAACGAGGCCGTGCGCGCCGTCCACTCGGCCTTCGGTCTGGACAGCGACTCGGACGAGGCCGTCGTCTACGGAGGCACCGGCCGATGACGTCGAAGCCGACGCTCGCGGTCGTCGGTGCGACCGGAGCCGTCGGCTCGGTGATGCTCCAGATGCTCACGCACCACGCGGACGTCTGGGGCGAGATACGCCTCCTCTCCTCCCCGCGCTCGGCGGGCCGCAAGGCCTCCGTGCGCGGGGTGGAGTGCGAGATCCTCGCGCTGAGCGAGGAGGCCCTCGACGGCGTCGACCTGGCGCTCTTCCTGGTGCCCGAGGCGGTGGCCGCGCACTGGGCGCCGATCGCCGCCACCAAGGGCGCCGTCGTCGTGGACACCTCCGCCGCGTTCCGGGCGGACCCCGACGTCCCCCTCGTGGTCCCCGAGACCAACCCGCACGCGGCGCGCGTACGGCCCCGGGGCATCGTCGCCAGCCCCGGCTGCACCACCCTCGCGCTGATCGTCGCCGTGGGCGCCCTGCACGCCGAGTTCGGGCTCACCGAACTGGTCGTCACCGCCCAGCAGGCCGCCAGCGGCGCCGGCGCCGGCCAGGCGGGCGTCGACGCGCTCCGGGGGCAGCTCGGTCTCGTGGCCGCCGACGGCGACCTGGGCACCCACCCGGGCGACGTACGGCGGGCCGTCGGCGAGCACACCGGGCCCTTCCCCGGGCCCCTCGCGTCCAACGTCCTGCCCTGGTCGGGCACGGCGGGCGCCGACGGGGCCTCGTCGGAGGAGGAGCGCGTACGGGACGAGACCCGCCGGGTCCTCGGGCTGCCCGCGCTGCGGGTCGCCGCCACCTGTGTGCGCGTGCCCGTCATCACCGGGCACTCCGTGTCCGTGCACGCCCGCTTCGAGCGGCCCGTGCCGGTCGGCCGGGCGCACGAGATCCTGGCGACCTCGCCGGGAGTCGTGCTGTACGACGACCCGGAGGCGGGCGACTTCCCCACCCCGGCCGACGTCGTCGGCACCGATCCGGCCTGGGTCGGGCGGGTGCGGCGCTCCCTGGACGACGAGCGGGCGCTGGATTTTTTCGTCTGTGTCGACAATCTCCGCAAGGGTGCGGCGCTCAACGCCCTCCAGATAGCGGAATCGGTTGTCCCAGCTTTGTAGGATCTGTGAACGTCCTGTGAGCAAATAGGCGTCAGATACCTCTTGAACTGCGCTGATGCCGTGGTCGACGATGCTCTTCCCCCTTGCTGCAACCAGTAGTTGGGTGGAGGCGTCTCTGCGTTCACCCACGGTCGTGGGCAGTGGACACGCTGTGAGGGCGGGGCATCGGGGGAGAACGGTTACGCATGAGGACAGAAAAGTCGCCGTCGAAAAGGGTGGCGTACGCGTACAACCCTGCCGGGGGGAAGCGTGTCCAACATGCGTGGCAGAGCTACTCGACATCGCGACCATCGCTCCGCTGCGCGGCGCGGGCACTGCGGTGCTCCCCGCGCGGAGCGTCGCCGTCGTCCCCGTACGCGGCACCGCGGTCGGCCCCTATCGCCGTCCGCGTCCTCTCGGCGGCATGCCGGTGATCGCCCCCGTGCCCACCGGATCCCGCGCCGGCTCGGTGGACGGCATCCCGTCGCCCCGGGCCAGCGCCGAGAGCGTGGCGGCCGCCGGCACCACCGTCGACCACCTCACCGAGACCTACCGCGCCCACTACCGGTCGCTGCTCGGTCTCGCCGCGCTGCTCCTCGACGACACGGCCTCCTGCGAGGACGTCGTCCAGGAGGCGTTCATCCGCGTCCACTCCGCCCGTAAGCGGGTGCGCGAGCCCGAGAAGACGCTCGCCTACCTGCGCCAGACCGTGGTGAACCTCTCCCGGTCCGCGCTGCGGCGCCGCATCCTCGGACTCAAGCTGCTGTCCAAGCCGATGCCGGACATGGCCAGCGCGGAGGAGGGCGCGTACGACCTGCTGGAGCGCGAGGACCTGATCAAGGCCATGCGCGGACTCCAGCGGCGCCAGCGCGAGGTGCTCGCCCTGCGGTACTTCTCCGACATGACCGAGGCGCAGGTCGCCGAGGCGCTCGGGATATCGCTGGGTTCGGTGAAGGCGTACGGTTCGCGGGGCATCGCGGCGCTGCGCGTCGCGATGGGAGCGACGTCATGAGCGAGGCTCTCGGCGACAAGGACGACGCCCGAGAAGAAGAACATGACGACCTGACTGGACAGCGCATGGTGAACATCGAGCCCGGCGAGGGCGACGGCGACGAGGAACTGGCGCTGCGGCGGCTCTTCCAGAGCGCCGTGTCCGGCCTCGAACCGTCCCAGGGCTCGCTCGAACACCTCCACCGCGCCGTGCCCGCCCGACGGGCCCGCAAGCGGCAGGCCATCGTCGGCGCGGCGGCCGCCGCGGTCCTCATCGGCACGGCCGTACCCGCCTTCGTGCACGTCGCCGCCTCGGGTGGCGTCTCCGCCGCCGGCAGCCCGGTGAACGCCGGCCACGGCGAGGAGGCCCAGGGCGGCACCGGCGCCGAGACCGGCATCGAGGGCGGCCGGAGCGCGACGCCCCCCGCGAGCATCGTGTCCCCGACCCAGAGCGCGGCGGAAGGTTCCTCCGGCAAGCCGCAGCGGCCCGGCCCCGGCGTGACCGGCGGCGGCCCCCGGCAGACGCAGGGCGCCGACACCGGCTCCGTGCCGCGCTGCGGAGCCGGCCAGCTCGGCGTCAGCTCGGCGGGCGCGGGCGGACCCGACGGCGAGGGCAAGGTGTACGGCTCCTTCCGCATCGCCAACGTCTCCGGCCAGTCCTGTGTCGTGGACGGCAGCGGAACCGTCAGCTTCGAGGCCCGCGGCGCGGCCGACCCCTCGCGGATCTCGGTGATCCGGCACACCTCGGGCGACGGCAGCGGGCTGCCCGACCCCTCGCAGGAGTCGTCCTCGCTGGTCCTGGGGCCGAGTGGCTCCTACGAGGTGAAGTTCGTCTGGGTGCCGAGCGAGACCTGCCCGACGACCGGGACCACGCCCACCCCGACGGAGCCGACCGAGCCGACCGAACCGCCGACCACACCGCCCCCGACGGACACCCCGCCGACCGACCCCACCGTCGACCCCAGCCCCAGCGAGGGCTCGGGCGCGGGCGGCACGGGCACGGGACCGGAGACCGGCGGCGAGGCCGGCTCGGGCGCGGACGCCGGCACGGCACCCCAGCTGCTCCGCGAGGACGGCCCGGCGGACGGCAGCGTCCTGGTCAGCCATGTCGCCGAACCGGGCGGCCCCGCGGCCTCGGCAAGCATCCCCAACGCCTGCGCGGGCACCGTCTACCGGACCGGGGTCCTGGCCTCCTGAGGCCCCGGAGAGGGCCCTGAGGGCTGCTACAGCCCCAGGGCCTCGTCGCGGGACGCCTCCGCCTCGCGGCGGACCAGGCGGAACCACATGAAGAGCACGAAGCCCGCGAAGACGAACCACTCCGCCGTGTAGCCGAGGTTCTGGAACGCCTTCACGTCCAGACCCGTGCCCGCCGCGGCCGCCGCCGGGACCGGGACCAGGCCGGCGGGGGCGTCGGCGAGGGTGATCCACGCGTCGTAGACGTCGTCCGTCACCACGTTCACCAGGGCCGCCGAGCTGATCATGCCGAGCTGCCCCTCGGGCAACCCACCGGCCGCACGGACGCCCCTCGTGCCCGAGGTCTCCGAGGCCTGGAGCGCACCGACCACCGCCACCTCGCCGGACGGCGGGGCGGGCGCCTCAGCGCCCGTGGGGAGCCAGCCCCTGACCACCGGCAGGGACCGCCCGCCGTCCGTCCGCAGCATCGTCAGGACGTACGAGCCGGTCCGGCCGTCCAGCTCGCGGTCCGGAACGAGGAACTGCTCGCCGTACCGCCCGCGCGCCTCGGCCGACCGGCCCGAGGTCTCCTTGTCCACCGGAAGCAGCGAGTCCAGCGGCTCCGCCTTCAGCGAGCTCGCGGCGGGCCGGTCCTCGGCCTCCCGATGGGAGTCGACGCGGTCCTCGAACTTGCCCAGCTGCCAGGTCCCCATGAAGACGCAGAACGGGATCGCGAGCAGGACGAAGACGTTGATCCCCCACCAGCGGGGCGTTCTCAGGAACCGGTACACGCCCCCCACGGTACGCAAGCCGCCTCAGCCCCCCGCCGGCCGGGTCCCCAGGTGCTTCGCGGCGAACGCGAGGTCCAGGGCGACCTGCTTGATCCGCTCCTCCACCACCAGCGAGCCGTGGCCCGCGTCGTACCGGTACACCTCGTGGACCGCGCCCCGGGCCTTCAGCCGCTCGACGTAGTTGTCGATCTGCCGGATCGGGCAGCGCGGGTCGTTGACGCCCGCCGAGATGTGCACCGGGGCCTTCACCGCGTCCACGTACGTCAGCGGCGACGAGGCCGCGTACCGCTCGGGCACCTCATCGGGCGAACCGCCGAGCAGCGTCCGGTCCAGCGCCTTGAGCGCCTCCATCTCGTCCTCGTACGCCGTGACGTAGTCCGCGACCGGGACCGCCGCGAGCCCCACCGCCCAGGCGTCCGGCTGGGTGCCGAGGCCGAGGAGCGTCAGATAGCCGCCCCAGGAGCCGCCGGACAGCACGAGCCGCGCCGGGTCGGCGAGGCCGCTCGCCACCGCCCACGCGCGGACCGCCTCCACGTCCTCCAGCTCGATCAGGCCGACGCGGTGCTTGAGCGCGTCCGTCCACTCCCGGCCGTACCCCGTCGAACCCCGGTAGTTGACCCGCACCACCGCGTATCCGTGGTCCACCCAGGCCGCCGGGCCCGAGGCGAAGGCGTCGCTGTCGTGCCAGGTGGGGCCGCCGTGCACCTCGAAGACCGTCGGGAACGGGCCCTCGCCCTCCGGGCGCTGCACGAGCGCGTGGACCCTGCCCCCGGGGCCCTCCACCCACACGTCCTCCACCGGCACCGACGGCGGCGCCTTCGGGCCGGGCGGGTCGAGGACGACCCGGCCGTCCGTGGACCGCACCACGGGCGGCTCGGCGGCCGACGACCACAGGTACTCCACGCTGCCGTCGGGACGGGCCGTCGCGCTCGACACCGAACCGGCCGGGGTCTCCACCCGCCCCAGGGCGCCCGTCGCGATCTCGTACCGCCACAGCTCGCTGCGGGCCTCGAAGCTGTGCACGATCAGCAGCCCGGTGCCGTCCGGATACCACTCGGCCGACACATCGCCCGGCAGGTCGAGCGCCAGGTCCGTCTCCGTGCCCGCCGCCACGTCCCAGAGCATCGGCTCCCAGCGGCCGCGCCGCTGGTGGCCCACGAGCAGCCTGCTGTCCCCGGCCACCGGCGCGAAACCGAGGACCGCGAGGCCCAGCTCCTCCGTACCGCCCTTGGTGTCGTCGAGCTCGGCGACCACGCCCGCGTCCGAGGCGCGCAGCACCCGCAGCGCCGAGTGCATCGCGTCCCCGTGCTCGGTGTGCTCGATCGCGATCAGCGACCCGTCGTACGACAGGTCCCCGACCCCGGCCGACTCCCGGTGCCGGTAGATCTCGACGGGGTCGCCCGCCCCGGGCCGTACGAGATGGACCGTCGAGCCCTCCTCGTCCGTGGAGCGGCCCACCACGAGCGTGCCCTCCCGGCCGATGGCGAGCCCCGCCGGATAGGAGGCGCCGAGGCCGGGCACGGCCGGCTCGTCCGCGCCGCCGCCGAACGGCTGGCGCATCCACACCCCGAACTCGTCCCCGTCGGTGTCCTTGAACCACCAGATCCAGGCGCCGTCAGGGGACAGAGTGCCGTCCGTCGTGCCGTTCGGCCGGTCCGTGACCTGCCGCTGCTCCCCGCTCGCCCGGTCCCAGGCGTACAGCTCGTACGTCCCCGTCGCGTTGGACACGAAGAGGGAGCGGTCCGGGGCCTCCTCGGCCCACTCGGGAAGGGAGACGCGCGGCGCCCGGAAGCGCTGCTCCCAGACAGGGGTGTCGATCGGCTTGCTCTCAGTCATGGCACCCATGATGCTCCGCGCCACGGACGGCCGTGTCAGAACACCGACGCGGGCCGTACGTGGTGCATGCGGCGCCCGTCCGGGCCGAGGACCTGCGCCCCTATCTTGTGGGTGCGCAGCGAGAGCGCGGTGCCCGCGATCCGCAGCGTCGGGGCGGCCCGTACCAGCGCCGCCGTCACGTCGTGCAGCTCGTCGACCGTACGGAGCCACAGCGCGACGGCCAGGTTGTGCGGGCCCGTGACCGAGGTGACGAGCCGGGTCTCCCGCACCCGGCCGAGCGCCGCCACCGTCGCCGGCACCTCGAGGGGCGGCACATCGGTCGTGACCATCGCCCACACCGGACGCCCGGAGAACCTCGGGGCCGGCAGGCAGTGGTGGTGGAGGGCGCCGCCCGCCGCGAGGACGTCCAGCCTCCGCCGTACCGTCGACTCGCTCGTACCGCACTGCCGGGCCAGCTCGGCGGCGCTGCGGCGGGCGTCCCCCGCCAGCTCCGCGACGAGCCGGTGGTCGAGCTCCGTGAGGTTCGGCCCGCTGCCCCCGCGCGCGCGTGGCCGCCGGTCGCCGCCCGTGATCCCCGTGAGGAGCTGGACCTGCCCCGGCGTGAGCTGCTCGATCCGCGACCGGTACGGGCGGTTGTGCAGCCGGGTGACGACCTGGGTACGGGAGCGGATCACCCCGGGCAGCCGCCGCACCCGCCCGGCGAGGTACGCGTCGAGGGCGAACAGGTCGGGGCAGACCACGAGCAGGACCAGATCGGCGTCGCCGGTCACCTGGTGCACCCCGAGGGTGCAGGGATCGCCCGAGACCTCGATCGCGGTGGCCTCGGTGTCGCCCGCGACGCACTCCAGCTCGATCCACGCGTAGAGCATGGCGTCCGTGCCGCGGCGGGCGGCGAGCAGCGAACTCCAGGCGTATCCGCCGGCCGTGAGGTGCTCCCAGCGCCGGGCGAGGGTGTCCGGGCTCGACCCGAGCACGGCCGAGAGCTGGGTCCAGCTGGCCCGCGGGGCTATCTGCAGTGCGTGGATCAGCGAAAGATCCGCTTCTCCCAGGACGGATTCCCCGGTACGCATTTTCCTCCTTGGCCGATCCCTGGGAAACCGTGGGTGTGGGTCCCGGAGCGCCCCAGGATGTTGACCAGGGCCTCTGCATTCAAGCCGCAACGGCGATGGACCGCGATCGACTCCGCCACACGGTACGGATGCCGGCGCGGAACGAACAGGAACGAACGGGCACGAACGGGGGACGGGGGTACATGGTGAGCGGGCGACGACCGAGGACGGAACCGAGAAGAGGGCAGGGGGCGGAGGTCAGAAGAGGCCCGTGGACGGAGGCGGGGGCGGAGCCGGGGATCGAGCCGGGGATCGAGCCGGGGGCGGGCGTCGGAAGGGGCCCGTGGACGGCGCCGGGGGCGGAACCGGGGGCGGAGCTGCTGTGGGGCGAGCCGGTGAGCCCCGAGCAGCTCGCCGCCGCGGAGCGCGGATACGCCCGCTGCGGCCTCGCCGAGCAGCTCCTGTGGGAACGGCTCTCCGTCTTCGAGGGGGCCTTCGGCGGGGACGCCGTCCGTGAGGTGTGCGCCTCCGACGCCCTGCCCCCGGCGGTCGTCCAGTCGGTCCTCGACCGGCTGGCCCCCGCCGCCCTCCTCCCCGTCGACGACCTGTTCGACGGCGAGAACGACAGCCCCCGCTACTGGATGCCGCACCCCATGCGGGCCGTCGGCGCCCGCCGCCTCACCGCACGCGGCGACCGCTGGGCCGTCGTCCTGCGCCATCGCAGATGGTGCGTGAAGCTCGCCCGGCGGGCCGCCGACTGGTGGCAGAGCGGCCGGCAGCTGGACGCCCGTGATCTCGCCCTGCGCGAACTCCCCGACCTGGCCGCCGCCATGGACCCGACGACCGCGCCCCTCTCGCCGAGCGCCGAGGCCGACACGGCCGTCGAGATCGCCGTCTCCCTGTGGTTCCTGTGGATCGCCTGCGGGCGGGTCGGCGAGGGCAGGACCCGGCTGCGCCACGCACTCTCCCTCTACACCGGGAAGCCGCCGTCCCGCGCCCTGTGGCTCGCCGCCTTCCTGGAGCTGGAGTCCGGCCGCCCCGAGGACGCCGACCCGCTCCTCGTCCAGGCCTGGGCGGCCGCCGTACGGGAGCGGGACGACCGCACCCTGGGTCTGCTGTCCCATCTGCGCGGCGCGACCGCCCTCTACCAGGGGCGTACGCGCGCGGCGGCGGCCGAGTTCAGGGACGCGCTCGCCCTGATGGGGGACTGCCCGGAGTTCGGACCCACCCGGGAGCTGTGCTGGGCCGCGCTCGCGCTCAGCCTCACCCGCACCGACCCGGAGGCCGCCCAGGAGGCCCTGGACCAGCTCGTGCTCGACCCGTCGTCGCGGCGGGCCTGGGCGGGGCGCGACCTGTGGGCCGAGGCGTGGACGCACCACGCGCGCGCGGAGCTCCTCGCCTGGGACGGCGAGCGGGAACGCGCTGCCGACCACGCCCGGCGGGCGCTGCGCGGCCACTTGGCGCTCGGCTCGGCGGTCGGAGCGGCCTGTGCGGCGGAACTCCTCGCCCAGCTGCGGCTCATGACGGGCCGGGCCGCGTCGGCCGCCCATCTCCTCGGCGCGGTGAACCTGTTGAGGACGTCCGTCTTCGACGCCTCGTACAGGCCGGCGGAGTACTGCGTGCCCACCCGGGACCGCAGCGAGACGGCCCTGCGGGACATGCTCGACGACCCGGAGCTGCGCCGGGCGTACGAAGAGGGCGCGAGGATCGGCCTGTTCGCCCTGGCGGAGACGGCGTAGCGGTCGCGCCCGGGCGGTGGGGCGGGCGGTGGAGCGGCGCGAGCGGCGTTCCGTACCTACTCTTGAGGTACGGAGGTGACCCATGAGCCGACGGCACCACTTCCACACCGACCACCTCGGACACTCGGTCTCCGTGACCGTCCAGACCGGGCACACCGCCGTCGTCGAGGTCCTCGTCGACGGCAAGGAGACCGGATACGCCAGGACCCAGGGTGACCGGCCCGTCACGGTACCGGTCGAGCTGCCGACCGACCCGCCGACGACGGTGACCGTACGGGCGACCCCGGGGCCCGGCGTACCGCACTGCCTGCTGATCACGGAGGCGGACGGGGAGCCGCTGGTGATGGCGCCGAGAGCGTACTGAGGGATAGCGGGCCGGGGTCGGGGTGCGGCCGGCCGGTCAGGAGAGCCAGGCCATCCCGATGATCAGGAAGACGACGAAGGCGATGGCCCCGGCGACGGCGGCCGTCTTGCGGGGCCGGCGCCGGGAGAGTTCCGCGAGCCCGCCGCCCGTGGGTGCGGGCCGTTCACGCCGCCGTGCCGAGGTGGGCGCGCCGGCGGACACCGGTCTGCGGGACTGTCCGGCCGGGGGTCTGTGGGCCTGCCCGGCACGGGGTGCCGGCATGGCGGCGGGCGCGGGCATGGGCCCGGACATGGACCCGGAGGCATGCCCTGACATCGGCCCTGACATCGGCCCTGACATAGGCCCGGACATGGGCCCCGACATCTGCCCCGCCATGTGCCCGGATAGGGGCGCGCCCCGGGTGGCCGCGACTCCCTGCGGCGGGCCCGCGTGGTGGTGTGCCGCGCCCGGCCCGGGCTGCGCCGGGATGCCGGGGGCGTAGGTGGCGCGCCAGGCGCCGGAGGAGAACCAGTCCGCGATGGCCTGCGCCGAGGGCCGCTGCTCCGGCTGCTTGGCCAGCAGGCTCAGCAGGTACGACTCGAACTCGGGCGGCAGCGCCACCCCGAGGTGGGCGGGCGGCACCGGCGCGGTGTCGATGTGCTGGTACAGCAGCGCCGTCGCCGTGTCCGCGCGGAACGGGGGGCGGCCGGTGAGGAGTTGGTAGAGCACGCAGCCGAGCGAGTACACGTCGGAGGCGGACGAGGCGGGCTGCCCCAGGGCCCGCTCGGGCGCCAGGTAGAGCCCCGTACCCACGATCTGCCCGGTCGTCGTGAGCGCCGCCGAGGGGTCGTCGACGAACCGCGCGATGCCGAAGTCGGCCAGCTTCACCGTCCCGTCCCCGTCGATCAGCAGGTTCCCCGGCTTGATGTCCCGGTGCACGACCCCCTGCCGGTGCGCGGCGGCGAGCCCGGCGGCGGCGTGCGCGGCGACCACGGCGACCCGCTCGGGGGGCAGGACCAGCGGATCGGAGGGGCTCCCGGCGAGGCTGTCGCCCTCCACCAGCTCCATGACGAGGAACAGCTTCCCGTCCCACGTACCGAAGTCGAAGACGCCGACCACGTGCGGGTGGCTGAGCCGGGCGGCGGTCTGCGCCTCCAGCCGGAAGCGGTCACCGGCGGAGGGGTCCGTCGACTGCGCCAGCATCAGCTTGACGGCCACGGACCGGCCGAGCACCTCGTCGGTGGCCTGCCACACCTCGCCCATGCCGCCCCGGCCGATACACACGTGAAGCCGATATCGGTCCGCGACCAGCACCTGGAGACCACCCTTTCGACGATCGATCAACTTGACGGAAGGGAACCAGCGTAGAGCCGTACGACCGTGCTCTTCGCCGCGCTCCCCCCGGGGCCCGCCGCGGCCCTCGCGCAGACGCCCGCGGCCGGCCCCTTCGAGGCCGCGATCCCGCCCTCCGCGGCCCGCCCGGATGGACGTGGTCTGTGATGCGGGTGAACGAAGGATGGCGCCGTCCGGTTAGCATCGCGGCCCGGAGTGAGTGCCGGCGCAGGCCGGTGAGCGTGGAACGGAGTGGGTCGTGGCACGACCTCGTGTGGGTGTGGCGGTACTGACGATGGGCACGCGACCGGTCGAGCTGCGGGCCCTGCTCGACGCCGTGGCCCGGCAGGACGAACCCGCGGCCCGGATCGTCGTCGTCGGCAACGGTACCGGGACGCTCCCGGAGCTCCCCGAAGGTGTCACCGGAGTCGAACTGCCCGAGAACCGGGGCGTGTCGGGCGGCCGGAACGTCGCCATCGAGACGCTGCGCGCGTTCGGCGACGTCGACGTGCTCGTGGACCTGGACGACGACGGCCTGCTCGTCGACACGGACGTCTTCCGGCGCCTGGCCGACCTGTACGAGGAGGACCCGGCCCTGGGCGTCGTGTCCTTCCGTATCGCCGACGAGACGGGCGAGACGCAGCGGCGCCACATCCCGCGCCTCGGCGCGAAGGACCCGATGCGCGGCGGGGAGGTCACGACCTTCCTCGGCGGCGGGCACGGCCTGTCGATGGCGATGCTCGACGAGATCGGCGGCTGGCCGGAGGACTTCTTCTTCACCCACGAGGAGACCGACATGGCCTGGCGCGCGCTCGACGCGGGCTGGAAGGTCATCTACGAGCCCGCGCTGCTCCTCCAGCACCCGAAGACCAGCCCGGCCCGGCACGCCGTCTACCACCGGATGACCGCCCGCAACCGCGTCTGGCTGGCCAAGCGCAACCTGCCCGCCCTGCTCGTCCCCGTCTACCTGGGCGTGTGGACCCTGCTCACCCTGGCCCGCACCCGCTCCCTGCCGGGCCTCGCGTCCTGGTTCGCCGGCTTCGCGGAGGGCGTGCGCCGCTCGGGCGGACCCCGCCACCCCATGCGCTGGTCCACGGTCCGCCACATGACCCGCCTGGGCCGCCCGCCGGTGATCTAGGTCGGCCGCGATCCCTTTACCGGGGCCGCCGGGTGGGTGATGCTGACCGGCGTCGAAGGGATGATGATCAACATCATCGGGGCCGGTCGGGGGTGACCGGTCCACAGGGGGAGGGCCGCCGTGGTGCGCGTAGAGCTGCTGGGACCGATACAGGTGTACGCCGACGAGGGGGCGCCGGTCGACGTCGGAGGCGTCCGGCTGAGGATGCTCCTCGCCCGGCTCGCCCTCGAAGAGGGCCGGACGGTCTCCGCCGACGCCCTCGTCGACGGCCTGTGGGGAGAGGAACCGCCCGCCGACGCGGCCAACGCGCTCCAGGCCCTGGTCTCCCGGCTGCGCAGGGCACTGCGCGGGCCCGCGGCGGTCGAGACCGCGTCCGGCGGCTACCGGCTCCCCGTACGGCCCGAGGACGTGGACGTCCACCGCTTCGAGGAGCTGACCGGCCGGGGCAGACGGGAACTCGCCGCCGGCCGGGCGGCCGAGGCCTCCGCGCTGCTCGGGACGGCGCTCGGCCTCTGGCGGGGCGGGGCGCTCGCCGACGTCCTCGACGCGCCGTTCGCCGGGCCCGTCGCGACCCGGCTCGACGACCTGCGGACCGCGGCGGCCGAGGACCGCTGCGACGCGGAACTGCGCCTCGGACGGTACGGGGCGGTCCTTGCCGACCTCGAAGCGGCCGGATCCGAGCGCCCGTTGAGCGAGCGGGTCGCGGGACTGCGGATGAGGGCGCTGGCGGCGGCCGGACGCCAGTCCGACGCGCTCGCGGTGTACGAGGCGGTACGGGAGCGGCTCGGCGACGAACTCGGCGTCGATCCGTCGGCCGAGCTGCGCGAGATCCACCTGTCCCTGCTGCGGGGCGAGCTCGAGACGCCCACCGAGCGGGCCCAGGCGGCCCCGAGCCGCCTCCCGGCCAGGCTGACCAGCTTCGTCGGCCGCGACGCCGAACTGGACCGACTGGCGGGTCAGCTGGTCCGCAACCGCCTCGTCACCATCGTCGGCCCCGGCGGCGCGGGCAAGACCCGGCTCTCCCTCGAAGCGGCCACCAGGGACCGCGCCCACGCCCGCGGCCGGGTCTGGTTCGTGCCGCTCGCCGGCGTGAGCGCACCGGACCAGCTGGCCGACGCGGTACTCGGCGCCCTCAGCTCCACCGACGGCGGCCTCTACGACGCCGGCCAGGGGCAGCGGGCCACCCCGGTCGAGCGCATGGCCGGGCTCCTCGGCAGCGGCGACGCCCTGCTCATGCTCGACAACTGCGAGCACCTCGTAGAGGAGGCGGCGGCGCTCACGGCCGAACTCCTGGACCAGCTCCCCGAGTTGCGTATCCTCACCACAAGCCGCGAAGCCCTCGCCATCACCGGCGAGTCGCTGTGCCACCTCGGCCCCCTCGCCGTACCGATGGGAACACCGGAGCCCGCCGAAGCGGCGCAGTCGCCCGCCGTCCGCCTCTTCGTCGACCGGGCCACCGGAACCCGGCCGGACTTCGCACTCGACGACGAGACCCTCGACGCCGTGGTCGAGATCTGCCGCCGGCTCGACGGGGTGCCGCTCGCCCTCGAACTGGCCGCGGCGAAGCTCCGCTCGATGAGCGTCGAGCAGATCGCGCGCCGCCTGGACGACCGCTTCCGCCTCCTCGCCTCGGGCAGCCGCACCGCCCTGCCCCGCCAGCGCACCCTGCTCGCCCTCGTCGAGTGGAGCTGGGACCTCCTGGACGAACCCGAGCGGACCCTCGCCCGCAGACTGTCGGTGTTCCCGGGCGGCGCGACCGTCCCCGCGCTCGAAGCGGTCTGCGCGGACCCGGCGCTCCCGGCCGACGACATCCCGTACGTCCTGGACGCCCTGGTGGAGAAGTCGCTGGTCGGCGTCGTCGACGAAGGGGCGGGCGAGCCGCGCTACCGGATGCTGGAGACGGTACGCGCGTACGCGGCGCGGCAACTCGCCACCGCCGAGCCCGGGGACGCCGTCACGCGCCGCTACGCCGCGTACTTCCTGGCGCTCGCGGAGGAGTACGAACCCCGCCTCCGTACCCGCGAACAACTGCGCGCGGTCGAGGTCTTCGACGCCGAACACGACAACCTCGTCCACGCGCTCCGCACGGTCGCCGACGCGGGGGAAGCGGACCTGGCCGGGCGCTTCGCCGGGGCGATGTTCTGGTACTGGGGGATCAGGGGCCTGAGCACGCGCCTGGACACGTATCTGCCGAAGGCGGCGGCCGGTGGCGGTGACGGCGGCGGTGACGGTGACGGCCCGGGGGCCGAGGGCGAGTCGGCGACCGCGCGCGAGTTCCACCCGGCGGCCCTGCTCCTACGGATGTCCCAGGCGTCCCTCCCGGCGGGCTGGTCCTCCCTCCCGGCGGGCTCGGGACGGACCGACGCCGCTGACCCCCTGACCTCCCCCGACCCCTGGGTACGGGCCGGCGCCCATCTGGCACGGGACTTCGCGCTCACCGAACAGGGCGACCTGGTCACCGGCGCCGAGTCCCGGATCGAGGCCCTGCGCGGCTTCGAGGAGGTGGGCGACCGCTGGGGGCTCGTGATGAGCCTGCTCCCGATCGGCCGCGACCACTCGCTGCGGGGCGAGTACGCCCAGGCCATCGCCACCTTCGAACGGACGGTGGTGCTCAGCTCCGAACTCGGCACCGAGGACTACCTCTACCTCAGCAAGGCCCGGCTCGCCCGCGAACGCCGGCGCAGCGGCGACCTGGCGGGCGCCTTCCGCGACCTGCACGCGGCACACCGCCAGGCCCGCGAACAGGGCCAACTGCGGCTTGAGGCCAACATCCTGGTGGGCCTCGCCAACGTGCACCGCAGGGCCGGTGACCTGGCGCAGTCCGACGCGACGCTGGACCGCCTCGAAGCGCTGAGCGCCCGGCGGCCCTCCCTCCGGGGCCTGGCCCGCGACCTGATCGTCAGCACCCGCGTCGAGAACCGTCTCGCGGAGGGGGACGCGGTGCGGGCCAGGGCGCTGCTGCCCGAGGCGGCCGGCTCCCTGTTCGGCCAGGGGGCGGGCGCCGCGCTGGCCTGGGTGTCGGAACTCCTCGGCGGACTGAGGACCTTGGAGGGCGCCCCGGAGGAGGGCGCGCGGGCGCTGGGCATGAGCCAGGTGATGCGCGGCGCCTTCGACTGGGGCGAGCCGGAGTGGCGCGAGCTGGTCGACCGCATCGTGGCGGTGCTGGGCGAGGAGGGCTTCCGGAAGGCGTACGACGAGGGGGCCGCGTACTCCCGTACGGACGCGCTGAGGTGGCTGGAGACGGAGACGCTGCGGGGCTGACGGGAGCGGGGGAACGCGAAAGCCGGGCGGGCCCCGCACCAAGGGTGCGGACCCGCCCGGCTTTCGGTGTCACATGAGGATCATCCCGCGTTCTTCCGATAGGCGCGCATGGCCAGCGGGAAGAAGACCACGATCACACCGGCCATCCAGGCGAAGGTGCCGGCCAGGGAGCCGGCGACGGGGCCGCCGTTGAGCAGACCGCGGACCGCGTCGGCCACCAGGGAGACGGGGTTGACGTCGGACCAGGCCTGGAGCCAGCCGGCCATGTCCTCGCGGGGGACGAAGACGTTGCTGGCGAAGGTGAGCGGCAGGATCAGGATGGTCATGAGGCCCTGCACGGAGGCGGGGTTCTTGATCAGCATGCCGAGGTAGACGGAGATCCACGAGAAGCTGAGGGCGAAGCCGACGAGGAGGGCGAGCGCGGCGAGCGAGGCGACCGGGCCGGTCTCGACGCGGTAGCCCATGACCAGGGCGAGGACGACCAGGGTGGCCAGGCAGACGACGTAGCGCACGATGTCGGCGAGGACGGCGCCGATCAGCGGGCCGGAGCGGGCGATCGGCATGCTGCGGAACCGGTCGAAGATTCCGGTGCTGGCGTCCGCGCAGAGCGAGGCGCCGATGCCGACGCTGGCCTGGAAGACGGCCATGACCATGACGCCGGGGGTGACGAGCTGGAGGTAGCGGTCGGTGTCGCCGCCGGACATGGCCTCCCCGAAGAGGTACACGAACATCAGGAGGCTGATGATCGGGGTGAGGATCACGTCGACCAGTTGGATCGGCGACTTCATGAACTTGGTGACGCCGCGGCCGGCGAGGGCGAAGCTGTGCTGGGCGGTCTGGGCGAGGCTGATACGGCTGGGAAGCTCGGCGTGGCTCATGACGGGGTCCTCTCGAAAGTCCTGGGGGGAAGCGGGGGGCAGCGGTCTCAGACGGCCACGGACTGCGCAGCGGCGTCGGCGGGCGCGACGGCGGGCGCGTGTCCGGTCAGGGCGAGGAAGACCTCGTCGAGGCTGGGCAGCCGCAGGCCGAGTTCGTCGGCGGTGATACCGGCGCCGTCCAGGCGGCGGGCGACGGCGGCGACGATCAGCGGCTCGTCGGCGGGCACGGTGAGGACGCCGGAGTCCTGGGCGGGGGTGTGCCCGGTCAGCTCGGCGAGCATCCCGGCGACCTGCGGCACATCGGCGGCGAGGGTGGGCCGGACCTGGAGGATCTGGCCGCCGACGCGGCGCTTGAGCTCACCGGGCCGGCCTTCGGCGACCTTGCGGCCCTTGTCGAAGACGGTGATGGAGTCGGCGAGCTGGTCGGCCTCCTCCAGGTACTGGGTGGTGAGCAGCACCGTGGAGCCGTCGGCGACCAACTGCCGCACGACGTCCCAGACTTCCTGCCGGGCATGCGGGTCGAGGCCGGTGGTGGGCTCGTCGAGGAAGAGCACCTGCGGCCGGCCGACCAGGGAGGCGGCCAGGTCGAGCCGCCGCCGCATACCGCCGGAGAAGGTGGCGATCGGCTTGCGGGCCGCCTCGGTGAGGGAGAACTTCTCCAGGAGCTCGGCCCCCCGCGCCTTCGCGTCGCGCCGCGACAGTCCGAGCAGCCGCCCGATGAGCACCAGGTTCTCGGCACCGGAGAGGGTCTCGTCCACGGAGGCGTACTGCCCGGTGAGCCCGATCAGCTGCCGCACCTTGACCGGGTCCTTGACGATGTCGTGCCCGCCGATGGTGGCGTGCCCGCCGTCGGGGCGCATCAGCGTGGCCAGAATGCGCACGGTGGTGGTCTTGCCGGCCCCGTTGGGCCCCAACACCCCGACGACCTTCCCGGCCGGCACCTCCAGATCGACACCGTCCAGCGCGGTGAAGTCCCCGTACTTCTTGACCAGACCCTCGGCCCGAATCGCATACGCCATGTCCACCATCTCCTCGTCAGGTTCCCGCTCGCCGTCTCTCGACGCCCCTGACGATGCCGAACCCCCCTGACAGCCCTCGGCCAGCCACCTGACAGCCCTGCCCGCCGGCTGTCAGCCCGTGTCAGGACCGAGCGGCGGTCCGCCGGCACTCCGGAGGGCGAACGCCTCGGGGACGAACGCTTCCGGCCCGCCCGTGTGCTGAAAAACCGGCTGGCAGTCGTGCTCGGTGAGTAGATGATCAAGAGGGTGCGCAAGCGCGACACCCCGTCTTCGCGAAACTTTTTCAAGTTGAATACTATCCTCCGCTAGCCGCATAAGTGGCTTCAAGGGGAGGGTTCAAAGGCGTGAATGACTGCATATTGCCGTCGAATTGGACAGGCGGAGGGTGGCTACCCAGACGCGCTTTGCGGAGGGTGGCGCTCGCAACTGCGGCCCTGATGGCCGTCGAGGCTGCCATCGTGCTGGAGACCACTGGGCAGGCGATCGCCCTGCCCTCGCAGCCTCCCGCGGTCGATGACGCGGCGTACCCCACCGAAGCGGCGGACCTGCCGTCCGCGACGGTTGCGGCCCGCTTGTCGGGCAAGCGGGTGGAGGCGCTGTCGGAGCGCACGGAGTCGACGACGACTTGGGCGAACCCGGACGGCACGGTGACGACGGACGCCGCGTCGGGCCCGGTCCGGTTCCGCGACAAGGCCACGGGTGCTTGGCGCAACGTCGACGTCGCGTTGGTGAAAGGCCTGGATGGTTCGGTCATCGCGAGGGACCACCCGCTCGGGCTGAAGCTGGGGGGTAGGACGCCGGCCGCGCATGCAGCCCGGGTGATGGCGTCGGGCGCCGCCGGCGATGCGCGGACCACCCCGGTTCCGCTGGTATCGCTGGACGACGGTGACGGCCAGGCGTTGAACCTGTCGTGGCGGGGTGTCCTGCCGGAGCCCGCGCTGTCGGGTACTACGGCTCGGTACGCGAACGCGTTGCCGGCGACGGACCTGGTCATCGAATCGACCCGTACGGGTTTCGAGCAGTTCTTGGAGCTGAAGGACCGTTCGGCGATCGCGGCCAATGGTTCGGTCACGTTGACGCTGAATGCCAAGGGGATCAGTGCCCGGGCGAACGCGGACCGGTCGGTGTCCTTCATGGACGTCGAGTCCGGCAAGCAGGTCGGTGTCCTGCCGGCTCCCGTGATGTGGGACGCGTATGTCGACCCACGGTCCGGTGAGCACACCCGGCGCGCTGACGTGGGCTTGAAGGTGACGCAGCGCGGGGACGCGGTCGATCTGACCCTCACCCCGGACGCGGACTTCCTCTCCGACCCGGCCAGAACGTTCCCGGTTACGGTGGACCCGGCGGTGAACCTCGGGTCCAGCTTCGACACCTTCGTGCAGCAGGGCTACACGACGGACATGTCGGCGTCGACGGAGCTCAAGCTCGGCAACAACGGCGCCGGTCAGATCGCGCGGTCGTTCCTGCACTTCCCGATGGCGCAGATCAGCGGCAAGCAGATC